>NZ_CAJJZH010000012.1:0-129261 GCF_905197545.1 Faecalicatena orotica | reverse complement strand
GTCCGGTCCTTTCGGGCCTTAGTTGTAAAGTACATCCTGTCGACTTAGGTTCGGTTCTCTCGAACCTTAGTGACATGGATGTTTCCATTTATCCCCTACTTTATATATATTCGACAAAACTTTATGATTTCCTTTATTTTTTTTAATTTTTCCAGGCTTCCGGCACAAAAAATTCTTCGTATTTTTTTACCGCATAATTATCGGTCATCCCTGCTATGTAATCGCAGACTACCTGTTCCTTACAATTGCCCGGCCTCCCGATCGCCTCCAGATACTGCTCTGGCATCTGTTCAAGGTGGCGGATATAATAATCATACAGCTGTTCAATCAGACGGACCGCCTTGTCTTCCTCGCCCTTCGCCTTTGGATTCATATAGACGTTCTCGAACATGAATCTGCGCAGGCCGATCATAGCCTCTTCTACTTCTTCCGACATGATAATGGCCGGTTTATCCATGCTGTTGATGATCACGTCATGCACCATTGCATTGAGGCGTTCCTTGCTGGTAGCCCCCAGTACTTTCCGGTATCTGGACGGTATATCTTCCTCTACGAGAATACCTCCCCGGATCGCATCGTCAATATCATGGTTGATATAGGCGATCTTATCCGACAGTCTAAGTACCTGACCTTCCAGTGTATGCGGATGCCCCGATGTCGGATGGTTCAGAATCCCGTCACGCACTTCCCAGGTAAGGTTCAGTCCCCTTCCCTGCTTTTCTACACATTCCACTACCCTGACACTCTGTTCATTGTGGGAAAAATGATAGACATGGTTCAGTGCCCGTTCACCCGCATGGCCGAACGGTGTGTGGCCGAGGTCGTGGCCGAGCGCGATCGCTTCTACAAGGTCTTCATTCAGTCTGAGTGCCTTTGCAATCGTTCTGGCATTCTGTGACACCTCAAGCGTATGCGTCAGCCTCGTCCTGTAATGATCACCTTTGGGCAGCAGAAACACCTGTGTCTTCTGCTTCAGACGCCGAAACGACTTGCAGTGCAGGATCCTGTCCCGGTCCCGCTGGAATACAGGGCGGATATCACACTCTGTCTCCGGGCGCACCCTCCCTTTCGAATTCCTGCTGAATGCCGCATAGGGACTTAAATACTCCATTTCACGTTCTTCTAGCTGCTCTCTGATTGTCATAGGCCACTTCCTCTATATATAATATATTCTGCGTTTCGGGTTTATTTCCTTTTTCCTTAATACCTAATCCTCTTTCAGTCGTTTTTCAATCGCCTTTACCACGGTTTCAAGCACCTTGATGCGTGCATAATACTTGTCATTGCCCTCGACCACAATCCACGGTGCATACTCTGTTGATGTCCTGATCAGCATTTCGTTGACTGCTTCCTCATACAGGTCCCACTTTTCCCTGTTGCGCCAGTCCTCATCCGTAATCTTCCACTGCTTTTCCGGATTCTCCTGACGTGCCCTGAACCTGCGCTCCTGCTCGTCTTTATCAATCTGCATCCAGAATTTCAGGACGATTGCCCCTGCATCCACAAGGTCTTTCTCCATGTCATTCATTTCCTTATAGGCCCTCTGCCACTCCTGCTTCGTACAGAATCCTTCGATGCGCTCTACCATGACGCGTCCATACCATGTTCTGTCAAAGATTGAAATATGCCCGGCTTTTGGCATCGCCCTCCAGAAACGCCATAGATAATGATGTGCCTTTTCAATATCGTTCGGGGATGCGGTCGGGTTCACGACAAATCCCCTCGGGTCCATCTTCGCGGTCAGGCGCTTGATGGCGCCGCCTTTACCTCCTGCATCCCATCCCTCGAATCCAAGCACGACCGGAATCCTCCTGCGGTAGAGTTCCCCATGCAGAAGGCTCATCTTCTTCTCCAGTTTTTTCAGTTTTTCCTTGTATTCCTTCTTTGTAAGGCTCAGGCTCAAATCCGCTTTTGCAAGAACGGATTCGGTAAGCTCCTTCTGGTCAATCCCTGGTACGGCAGTTTCAGCAGTGGTCTTCCCTTCCTCGTCCATCTCCGCGATCGCCTCGGCAGCCTTTTCTTTTGCTTTCGCCTTCTTCACATTCTCAATCTGCTCTTCCAAAGCCTTGATTACAACTGTGTAGATCTTAACCGTGGCAAATCTTCTGTCCATCGCCTCGATGATCGTCCAGGGTGCATAATCGGTATCTGTAATATGCAGCATTTCTTCCATCATCTGTACATATTCCTGATACTTCACATTGCGTTCCAGATCTCCCTGGCTTACCCGCCAGGCAGTTTCTTTCGATGCCCTTAACTTCTGGAAACGCTTTTTCTGTTCCTTTTTATCAATATCAAGCAGAAGTTTAATCATGACATAGCCGTCGTCCGTCAGCTGCTTTTCAAATGAGCAGATCGACTGGTAAATATCCGGGATATCCTTCTTCTTCGTGCTTTTGTCAAAACGTTCAATCAATACCTTGCGGTACCAGCTTCCATCAAAAATGGCGATTCTTCCTTTTTCCGGTGTTTTCGTCCAGAAGCGCCATAAAAACGGATGCATCCGTTCTTCCTCACTCTCTTCCTTAATCGCAAATACTTTGAAACCACGCGGGTCCAGACTCTGGATCAGTTCTCCTATCTGCAGCCCCTTCCCGGATGCCCCAAAGCCTTCAAACACAATCATCACGGGGATATTCAAAGTCTTGCACTGTCTCTGCAGCTCGCCCAGCCTTGCTTCCAGCAGGGGCATCTTTGCCTTGTATTCTTCTTTTGTCATGGATTTGGTAAGATCAACTTTTTCTAACATAATTTTTCCTCCCGGCTTTGTTTGATTATATGATGCCAGGGTCAAAAGGTCATACAATGCATGCTCGCATGCAATTGGATGACTTTTGACCCCAACATTATTATATTATTATATCACGAATATACCATGAAAAACATCCGGCTTGTCATCTTTGCCGGAAAATGCTATACTTTGTCAAGGAAAACAGAAATAACCGTATTACAGTAACATATATATAACGCTAAAGGAGGTGTGGTTATGACAAAAGTTAAGCACACTGACGCAAATTTTTTATCTCCGTGTGGTCCCCCTTGTGAACGGCTGGTCTATATCACGTCCGCAACGTTTGGCGAGGACTGGGAATACACACTCCATTCCCATAGTTTTGCAGAAGTATTTTTTGTGACATCCGGGGAAGGATATTTCTGTACAGGTGACGCTGAAGTACCGATACAGACAAACACGCTTGTACTGATTAATCCTAATACACCACACACGGAACGCTCCTTAGGAGATACTCCCCTGACCTATATGATACTCGGAATTGAGGATCTGTATTTCTATTTCCGTGATCATGAGGAGTACTGTTTCCATACTTATGACCTGAAAGACCACAAGGATGAGATTCTCCCGAACCTGAATCTGATGCTGGATGAGGTTCAGGGCAGGCATCAGGATTCTTACCGGATCTGCCATTACTACATGTCCGTCTTTTTCCTTAAGGTCCACCGGATTCTTGGTAACCGCCTCGGCCTCTGCTCTGCAGACAGCTGCCCTGATGAATGTACGTCAGTCAGGGAATACATAAAGGAGCATTTTGCAGATGATATCACACTGGATACGCTTGCCGCGTATTCCGGTTTTAATAAGTATTATCTGTCCCGCATGTTCTCCAGAGCCTACGGGATTGCGCCAATCAATTACCTGTTGGAATGCCGGATCCTGCACAGTGAGGTCCTGCTTAAGACAACGGACTTCAGCATTACCCAGATTTCCCGTATTGTCGGCTTCTCCTCTGCCAATTACTTTTCCCAATCTTTTAAAAGATATACCGGCATGACGCCGTTGTCGTATCGGGAAACACATATGATCTGATAATTCAGGCAAACGAAATGCTCCTGTGCAGCTGGATAAAACTGCACAGGAGCATTTTTTTACTTGTTTGCGGCTTTTCTCACGATGGCTTCCATCTCACCCCATTTTGCCTCCATATCCTCTATGAGCTTAAACTGTGTTCTCGCCCTGTCGAGATTATGGTTTTCACGGTGTATTCTGAAGTAATGGTCACCCTCGATGTAATCCGTCAGGAATCTTATTCCGCATTCATATGTCATGACCTTTGCCCCCATTGGAAGCAGGCGTATTTCTGTCTGGGTCAGGCTTCCCTGACACCCTTTCAGGAATCCTTCCACGTAGACCTCAAACAGTTCCAGATTACAGGAGACTTTTGACAGATCTGTTTCATCCTCGGCAGCCGTATTGGCCCCGAACCGTATAGAATCACCGAAATCGTTCATGGCAAGTCCCGGCATTACCGTATCCAGATCAATCACACAGATTCCCTTTCTTGTCGCATTATCGATCATAATGTTATTTAATTTCGTATCATTGTGGGTCACGCGAAGAGGCAGTTCCTTTCTCTTAAGCATATCACCGAAAACATCTGCATCTCCTTCTCTTTTCATCACGAAATCAATTTCATCCCGGACATGAACCACCCTTCCCAGCTTATCTTCATCCACAGCCCTTAAAAAATCGTTGAAACGCTTTCTTGTATCATGGAACTGCGGAATCGTCTCATGAAGTGTTTCTGCCGGATACCCCGCAAGAAGATGCTGGAAGTTACCAAATGCAAGGGCACTCTGATAGAAATCTTCTTTTGTCTCTACCTGTTCGTAGCAGGTCGCATCCTCTATAAACAGGTAGGCCCTCCAATATTCCCCTCTGGAATCCACATAATAATTTTCCCCGTCATCCGCAGGGACAACGTTCAGCGTCTCTCGTTCCGGATCCCCGCCGTTTTCGATAATTTTCCCGCGAAGATAGGATGTAACCCCGATGATATTTTCCATCAGTTCCTTCGGCTGTTTAAATACTTCACGGTTCATTTCCTGCAGGATGATCCTTTTCTCCTGCCCGTCCGGAATTTCATATGTCAGAAGGAATGTATTGTTGATATGTCCGTTTCCGTAAGGTATCTTTGATTTCAGCGTTCCTATATGCCGGTATGCATCCAGCACCTCTTCCAGTTCTGTTTCTGTAATATTTGTCATAGTGTCTCCTTAACCCGTTACTGATATTTCTTGTTATAGCCGTACAGCAGTGCCAGGATTCCTGCAAGTCCGACAAGCTGGAGCAGGAGGTGTTTGATCCCGACTGTCTTCTGCCCTATGATAACCAAAGCGATGCAGATACAAAATACCAGGATGCACAGTATCATTTCAACCCATTTATTCATAAACAACGCCCCCTATCCTTTCAATCCGCCAAGGCTCATGCCCTGTGTCAGCTTCTTCTGTACAAGGATATACAAAATCAGCGTCGGCAGCATGACAATAATCAGCCCGGCATAGAGCCGCCCGTAGTTAGCTGCTGACTTCTGCGCCTGCATCAGCTGCATCAGTCCGACCGGCAGTGTCTTCAGTTCCTTTTCTGTCAGCAGTGTCATGGAAATGATATATTCATTCCAGAATGACAGGAAGTTAAACAGTATGATTGTGATGATACTCGGTCTTGCCATCGGCATCATAATCTTCACCATTGTGTGAAAATACCCGCTCCCGTCTACAAAAGCCGCCTCCTCATAGTCCTTCGGAATGGAAACAAAGAAACCGGACAGAAGGTAGATTGTAAAAGGCAGTGCCGTTGCCGCATAGATCAGCGCTACCATAAACCGGTTGTTGATCAGGAATCCGGAGCCAAACAACTGTTTTAGCATCTTATCCCCGTCTACCAGCATCAGGAAGATCGGAACAACAATGTAGTTCACATTGATAAACAGACCGCCCATGAACATCACATTCAGGAACTTACTGCCCCTGAATTTATAGCGTGCCAGCACATATGCAGAAGGCAGCGCCACAACCAGCAGAAGAAGCAGTGCAAGAACTGTTACAATGATCGAATTCAGGAAGTAGTCCCCCATCTTCGCTTTTGAAAAAGCATCTACGAAGTTCTGGAAATAAAATCCCTTCGGCAGTGTCCACGGGTTGCCGTAGAACTCTGAGTTTTCCTTGATGGATGCCAGAAATACCCAGCCTACCGGAACGATAATACTGATTGCCAGAACAATCAGCAGGATGTAGACAACGACTCTGGAGGCTTTAAATTTACTTTTTTTCATGATCCGCACCTCCTAAAATTCAAGCGGTTCCCGCTTCGTAGCAAAGTTGACTACTGCGGACAGACCGAATGAGAATAAGAATACTACAACGCCGATTGCCATACCATATCCATAAGAGGAGTTGGTGTATGCCTGACCGTACATATAGCTTAAGAATACTTCCGTTGAACCATCAGGCCCGCCGTTTGTAAGAGCCTTTACAAACAGGAAACTTAAGTTGATGGAACTGATGATAAAGAATGTAAGCGTTGTACGGATATTCGTCCAGATCAGAGGAAGTGTGATACTGAAAAACTGTCTCACCTTTCCCGCCCCTTCCAGGTCCGCCGATTCATAAAGACTCTCAGGAACGCTGGTCATACTTGCCATATACATAACCATGTAATAACCAATAGCCTGCCACACCATTGCAATCACCAGACTGTAGATGACGATGCTCTGGTCGCCGAGCCAGAGGACCGGCGTGGCGTCTTTCCCCCGGAAGATCCCCAGGATGCTGTTTAAAAGACCATTGGTCGGATCGTAAATAGCAGAGAATATCGCAGAAATTACTACTACTGACAAAATATTCGGAATGTAGAAAATAACTCTGAAAAAATTCTGACCCTTCAAATTCTCGCGTGATAGGATCGCCGCAAATACAAGTGCAAAGAAAAGAGTAATGATTGTAACAAGTACAATCAGAAGGATCGAGTTCTGGAAAGACCTGAAAAACTTCTGGTCCTCGAATAAAATTTTAAAATTATTGAAACCGACAAACTTCTTGTTGTTTGAGAAGCCGCCCCATTTATAGAGTGACATCTTAAATACATTGATAGTCGGTATCACCATGAAAATAACGAATAAAATCACGGATGGTAATACGCAGGCCGCGATAAATCCGCTTCTGCCCTTTTTGTGCCGCATATATATACCTCCTGTCCCCGTGTGTGACTGTTTCGCCACCTGATGATAAAGCACAGGGAACACGCCCGGAATACTTCCTTCTTTGTCCCCTGCCGCTTATATCTTACATTGTTTCCTAATTATTTAGTCCATAGCATCTCTTAATTTGTCGCTTGTAGCCTCGACATCTGCCTGCCAGTCTTTGACAGTCTTGTCGCCGCTCATAACGCTGTTTACTGCCTTGAACAGAGAATCTGCCATTGAAACTCCCTCTACAGGTTCCGTTGCTGCGAATCCGCCCATAACTGCAACTGCAGCGTCATTGTCATAAATGTGGTAGTATAACTGGCTGTCTGCATCCAGTTTGTCTGCCATGCCGTCGATCGGCTGTACAGCGCCTGATTTTGCAAAGATATCAGCGGCTTTGTCAGAATACATAAATGCCACAAATTCTTTTGCAAGGTCCTGGTTCTCAGCTTCTGCCGGAATCCACATCTGCTCGAAGAATGTAAAGGATGATGGTTTCGCATCTTTTGCTACTGCCGGAACTGCTGTGAAGCCCCATTCGAATCCGTCTGCCTTCGGAGCGTCTGCCATTTCTCCCGGAAGCCATGTTCCGTTCGGGCAGAAGATTGCTTTGTTGTCAAGAATCAGCTGCTGGTTCTTTGTAAAGTTATCATCATTTGCATTGGCAACTGTTGTCGGCTCTGTATAATCAGCAAGCTTTCCAACCAGTTCAAATACTGCTGTTGCTTCAGAAGACTCCCAGATGCCGTCTTTGTATGTCATTGCTTCATTGTAGAAGTCAGCCCCGCCTGATGATTCCAGAAGTGCATATGTAAATGCATCAAAATATCCAGGTGTCGGATATGTAAATAAGGAGATGCCCTCAGCTTTCGCCTTATCGCCTAATTCCCACATCTCATCCCATGTTGTCGGAACTTCCCAGCCTTTTTCCTTGAGCAGTCCTGCATTGTAGAACAGGCCGCACGGGCTGTAGAACATTGGTGCATAGTATGTCACGCCGTCAGCGTAAGGCATTGTTCCCAATGTATCAAGGAATCCCGGAAGGATCTTATCCTTTACAGTCACATCCTCGCCCGGAACTGTCATGTCCAGAACATCTGTCAGTTCAAGAAGACCTTTTTCCTTCGTCAGAGTCTCTGTAAGTGCTGCTTCACGTCCTGTTGCGCAGTGGACAACATCCGGATAGTCGCCTGCCTTCATGCTTGGGCTGATCACATCCTCGATTTTCTTGTCAACTGTCAGTTCCACCGTTACGCCTTCGTGTGTCTCTTCGAATGCTTTAGCAACCTCATCCCACATCTCAGCGCCGTAACCGCCCTCAAATGCAGCCACTTTCAATACCTGCCCATCTCCTGAGCCGGAATCCTTGGCGTCACCGGAATCAGAACCTTTGTCTTTGCTTCCGCATCCAACTGCCAGTGTACCGATCATTGTTACGCACAATAAAATACTCACCAGTTTTCTTTTCATACTTCTTTCCTCCCTGTTATTAATAAAGTTTTTCTGCCGGGAATCCACCGGCAGATATATTTTAAGAACGGTATAGCTGTTCTTAAATTTCATACCAGATGATCTCATTCGCCTCCAGATGGAGCGGGAAACTGCTTCCGTCACCTTTATAGACGATGGTGTCCTGTTCCTCATATGTATTATTAACTACACAGTACTTGCCATTAGCCACATATGCATGAACTTCTACATTATAATTACTGCTGAACCATCTTTCCAGATTCTCTTCGTCTGATGCAGACCAGATTACGGCCCTGTAAAGAAGCCTGCTGTTCTCGAAGCTGTATGGGAGCCCGCTGATATAGACGCTTCTGCCCATGCCGAATGTATTGACGGCCAGCTGAACCTCGTTTTCTCTCTGGCAGAGAATGGTTGCTTTGTCCAGGGCATAAATGCTTTTCTTGCCCTCACCGAAATCGATCTCATCCTTACAGTCCGCAGTTATGAAGTGTGCATGTTCTTCCCAGTTATACTTATCCCTGTTCAGCGTCATGCCATTTTCCTTCTCTACTCCCATCACACCTGCTAACTGAAAGAACCTGCCCTGCCACTGGTGTGCCGTCGGTTCCCCGACGCCGATGAATCCGCCGCCTTCATATATGAAACGCTTCACTGCTGTCACAATCTGCTCGTCAATCCAGTTTTCCCCGCCGGTATAAGCGGTATCGGCATCCCCGATATTGAGGATTACATCGATGTCTTTTAAAATATCGGGATTCTCCCTGATGTCATCAAAACTGATGAACTTCACATCAAACGGCGCACCGCTCAGTGACTCGATGATCCCCGCATAAGAGTAATTCTGTTTATGGTAGATCGCATGGTGCACCATATGGTTTCCCCATGCCCGCATCTTTCCCCAGCAGTTCAGTACGGCCACACGTTTCACACAGTAAGGTGTGGTGCCTCTGATGTTTTCATATAAGATCCGGAATTCATTACAGACCGTTTCCACATAATCAATAAATTCCGGGAACTCCAGTGCAAGTTTCAGGTAACCGCCATAACCGATCCTGTCGATCGGGCTTCTCAAGATTGCACGCCTTGCAGTCACCCAGTTATATTTTGCCTCTTTTACCGGATCGCCGCCCTCGTGGAACACATCCGGGAAAAAGTAAGGCAGGAAACGCCCTTCTGTATAATCAACGCCTTTGATATCACTGATCAGCCGCAGTGTGGAACCATTCCCCACACTTCCTACAACTGCATCCAGACCGATTGTACGGAACTCATCCATAAACGGTTCCATGCCAATCCAGTGGTCTCCTAAGAACATCATGGCCTCTTTGCCATACTCGTGGGTGATATCTACCATTTCCTTTGCAAGCTTTGCGACTTCCCTTCTCTGGAACTTCTGAAAATCCTGAAATTCTTTGGAAGGTATCCTGTATGTATTGTTCATGTATCCCTGGTCGATAATGAACTCCGGGCGGAACTTGTATCCCATCTCCTGTTCAAACTGTTCCAGAATGTATGGACTGACCGAGGCGGAATACCCGTACCAGTCTACGTATTTTTCTCTTGCCAGTTCATCGAAAATCAATGTGAACTGATGGAAAAAGGTCGTGTAACGGATGACATCGACATGCGGGCTGCTCTCCAGATAGCGGCGCAGGCGCTGCATCGAATATGCCCTTGTTTTTGGCTGCCTGACATCGAAGGTAATCTGTTTCTCTACATCCTTCCACCCATTTGTCACTGCATTGTACATATGCACCGGGTCCCACATGATATAAGTCAGAAAGCTCACGGTGTAATCATGATACAGCCGCGCGGGACTAATCACCACGTCACCGGATTCTTCATCATAACTCCAGGTGCCGTATGGGATGACTTCCCCCGTCGTACGGTCAATCACTTCCCACCAGCGGCTGATATCGTCACGCGTATTTACCGCCAGCATGTCCGGATAGAGATGGTCCATCAGGTGAATACGCAGAGTCTCTTCAGAAGCATTATGGAAATCCGTCATAATGTACATCTGCTGCACTTCATCCATGTTTGCCTTTGCCCATTCGTTGTCTTTTCTCGTTGTGTAATATGTAGAATATACCTTCGCATTTACATTGCGTAATTCTTCCGGGAAATCCGTACCGTCACAGTCCCTTATTGCATCTGCGCCCCATCGCTTCAGGATCTCTTTTGTCTCATTCACTACGTCAACATCTGTCGGGATTGTCACCCGTCCAAAAGATAAATTGCTTTCCATAATTTGTCTCCTTTTGCTATTCGAGACTGTGCATGTGTGCTCTAAAGAGTTTCACTTTATACAAATTATATTTATTATCTTGTTGATTTTTATAGCATTTGCACAATTCTTTGATTCAAGTATACGGATTAAAACAGCCTTAATCAACTTATTTATTGCTCTAAAAGTTATATATCTTGTCTTTATTTATGTGGGATGATATGATGATATCAGAAAGGAGCGTTCATTATGGCACATATTCAATATTCGATCACAGACCTTTACAGCCAGGAGCCGATTGAAAGGCTTCTGTATATCTCTTCGGCTACTTATGGGAATGACTGGATCAGCATGTTTCATTCCCATAGTTTTGCAGAACTTTTCTATGTTCTGGACGGACAGGGGCATTTTTGCACAGAATCAGAAGAAGTCCCCATTGAAAGGGACTCCCTGATTCTGATTAACCCGAATATCCGGCACACGGAAAAGTCCTCCGTCACGCATCCGCTTACTTATATCGTGCTGGGTATAGATAATCTCCATTTTCAATTTTCAGGCGATGAATACAGTGCATACCGTGTCCATGATTTTTATAAGCACAGGGATGCCTGTCTTCCGATTATGCAGATGATGCTGGACGAGGCCAGAGGGCGGCGCGCATCCTCAGAGCTCATCTGCCATCATTTTCTGAGTATCCTGCTCTTAAAGATTCTGCGCATAAGCGGTGACCAGTTCACGCCGTATTCCTCCAAGAATATTCCGGGGGAATGTGAGACAATCAAGTACTATATTGACACACATTATCAGGAAAATATAACGCTGGATAAGCTGGCTGAAGTATCCCACCTGAATAAATTCTACCTGTCACACATTTTTAACCGCGCATTTGGAATTTCACCTATTACCTATCTGCTGGAGCGCCGTATCCTGCACAGCAAGGAACTATTAAAGTCAGCGGATTTCAGTATTACGCAGATCGCACATACAACCGGATTCTCATCTGCCAATTACTTTTCACAGTCGTTTAAGCGCTACACGGGACTTACCCCCGCGGCATACCGTAAAAACCATCAGGATACATAAGAGCAGGACTCCATTTGCCGGGACATAACAGAAATATCAGCGGAATACAAGCACAAACGCCATCCCGTCCACTGACTTTTCCGCGAAAATTTCGCCGTCCATTTTACGCATGATTTCCCGGCAGATGTAAAGCCCCAGCCCGTTCCCCTGCTTTCCTTCGCTGTTGCCTGCACGGAAAAAGCTCTCAAAAACATGGTTGAACTCCGTATCCGTCACAGGGGAACCGGTATTAAAGATACGGATGAGCTGCCGGTAATCTTCCTCATAGAAGGTGATCTCAATCCGCCGTCCGTCACCATACTTAAAGGCATTTTCAAAAAGGTTTTCGAAGACTTCCATCGTACGCTCAGGATCCCCGATAATCAGACGGTTTTCAAATTTTCCCACTGTCAGGTCTATCATGCGTATGCTGCATTTTTCCCGATAAGTATCCAGCACTTTATCCATCAGGTCTGTAAGATAGAATTCTTCCTTCCTCACCTGAATATCCAGAATATCCTCTCTTGCATTTTTCATGATTTCTTCCACATACCGTTCGATTTCGTCTGCCTTCTTTTCAATCTGGCGGGCCGCCTGCTTCTTCTGCTCCCCAGTCGGATACAGTTCCTCCTCAAGCGCCCTTCCATAAAGTTTGATCGTATTCAAAGGGGTCTTAATATCATGTGACAGAGACAGAAGGAGCAGCTTCTTTTCTTTCTGCAGCTTCAGTTCTCTCTTTTTCGAAGTGTCGAGCGTGTCTTTCAGCTGGCCGATCCCCCATAGGAAGTTACCAAAGAATCTGCTTTTTTCTTCTGTTACCGTCCCCTTCAAATGCCCCATAGCCAGTTCATGGGGCAGGCCCGACATTCGCTGGAACGGGCGGACCAGCTGGCTTCTCAGATAGAACAATACAGCAAGCAGAAATCCTTCCATCAGGGCAAGGCAAATCTGTGTAATCCAGATGATCCTACGGTAATTAACATCCGGTTCCACATAATCGAACCGCACAAACCCTTTGAAATCGCCTTCTTCGTACCAGGGGCGTATTTCCGTTTTCAGGAGGTTGCCCTGCTCATAAAATTCATCGGTCTTTTCTCTTGCCGACTGTGATTCCTCCGACAGTACCCCGGCCGGCAGCCAGGTCACATTCTGCACGTATCTCAAGGAACGCAGATTCAGCCTATCCGGGTCTTCGTCCCCGGATAAGCTGTTATACAGGCGGTTAATTTCTATTTTATATTCTTTTCCTCTCTCTGCCGTCACACCATAGACTCCGTAAGCAGTCCCTATTGCTGTCAGTATATAAAGGATTAGGGAAAAGAGAATCAGCCTGTCATACTTCTTCATATCTGTACCCCACTCCCCATACCGTCACAATCCGCTTCGGTTCCCTTGGATTTTCTTCAATCTTTTTACGCAGCATTTTTATATGCACTGTGAGTGTCTGATTCTCACTTAAGCTGTCCATTCCCCATATCTGTGCAAAAATATAGTCCTTTAAAAGTGTCTTCCCCGGATTCTTTAGGAACAAAAGCAGAAGTTCATACTCCTTGCCGTTCAAATCCAGTTCTTTGCCATTTAAATATCCCTTTCTGGAGACAGTATCAATAGTAATCCCCCCGGAGGAGAGGATATCGGACTCTGCAAACGTTCCATAAGCACGCTGCATCAGTGCCCTTACTTTGGCGGTCAGGATTTCGGGGTCAACTGGTTTCTCCATGTAATCATCCGCGCCCAGTTCATAACCGGTTAACTTGTCATCCCTGCCCGCTCTGGCACTCATGATCAGGACCGGCATATTTCCTTTTTCCCGCACGGCCCTGCACACGGCAAAGCCGTCCATCTCAGGAAGCATAATATCCAGAAGAAGCAGTTTCACCTGCTGCTCCTTCAGATATTCCACCGCCTGTTCCCCTGTGCCTGCAAGGAGTACCGTAAATCCCTCTTTTTCAAGGAAAATCTGTATCAGTTCTGCCAGTTCTTCCTGGTCTTCCACAAGTAAAATATCCTTCATGCTTTACTACCTCATTTTTGAGAATCTACCAGCCCAGTCCGATCAGCCAGTCATTCAGTGTTCTTTCCCTTGTTCTGTCCTCCGCCCTGCCCAAACGCCGTCCAAGTGTTATCTCATCACGGATATCACCGTCTTCAATATAGAGCACTCTTTCACATTTCGAAGCGACTTTCATGTCATGGGTTACGAGAAGCACTGCCGTTCCTGCCTGATTGATGCAGTTCAGTTCTTCCATGACTTCTATTGAGTTCTGTTTATTCAGCGCTCCCGTAGGTTCATCGGCAAAGATGATCTTCGGATTGTTAATCATGCTGCGGCAGATACATGCCCTCTGGAGCTGTCCGCCGGATACCTCATTGATATCATTTTCTGCGATCTCGCTGATTCCGAGCGTCTGCATCAGCACTTTGGCCCTGTCATTGATCTTCCTTCTGCCTTCTTTCGTCTTTCCCTCCGGTGTCTGGTATCCCGGCAGGATAATGTTATCATAAACGGTCAGATTTTTCAGCATATACATCTGCTGAAATACAAATCCCATCTCATTGAGACGGATATCACTCATCTCGTTTGCCTTCATACCGGTCAGGTCCTTTCCATAAAACTCCACCCTGCCTGCAGTGGCACTGTCCATGCCGCTGACAGTATAAAGCAGTGTTGTCTTGCCGGATCCGGACGGCCCCATGACGCCGACCATTTCGCCTTCTTTGATTGTCAGGTTTACATTGCGCAGCACATTATTCTGGCGTTTATTGATAATGTAAGTCTTACATAAATTCGATACTTTTAAAGTCCCCATCTTCTATCCTCCTATTCCAGGTTATTGAGTTCCCGGATATTAATCTGTTTCACTTTTACAGCCGCAATTACCGTTGCCAGTATGATCCCCACAAGCAGCACGCCCGGGTACAGCCCGTAGACCTGCCAGGGAACAACCTGGATCTCCACCTCTGCCCCCATGATCGCAAAGATCGGCTTCAGGATAAACTGGTTTGACACGAAAGACAGCGGAACCGCCGCAATCATAGATACAAGTGCCACCCATACCATTCTCAGGACCTGCCACAGGCAGATCGTCCTGTTTTTATACCCCATGCTCTTCATCATCGCAATCTCACCTTTTTCCCTTGCAATGAAAAGGCGTTCCATCAGAAGCGTAATCAGCATGATCACGGCACAGAGCATCCCTGTCATTGGGACCAGCATAGACTTCAGATTTTCCTGAATGCCGCCTACATTTCTGTCGACCACTTCCTGTGCCGTCGTCCATTTATAATCCGGGAATAATTTTTCCATTTTGTCTGCCAGCTCCTGCTGTGTCAGGTCTGTCTTCACGTCCGCCATAATATTCCAGTACTGGAACATTATCTCACTGCTTAAGTCTATTTCGGGGTTCATTCTGGCACTCTTTCCAAGCTGCATATAGTCCGAATAAGTTCCCGTAATCAGCATCTTCTTTGTCCCGTTTGTCAGACCGACTTCTACGGTATCCCCGATCTGCCAGTCATTCTGTTCCAGAATCGCTCTGGAAATTGCAATCTCATTTTCCAACGTGGGAGCCTCCCCCTCCAGATATGTTAGAAAGTCGTTATTTTCTCCTAAAATCTGTACTGTCATGATATGATTTTTTCCGCCCTGTTCTTCTTCATAAAAGCGCAGAAAATATATCGGGACTGCCGTAAGCTTTGCATCATATCCCTTCTCTTTAAGTTCCTTTTCCACTCTGTTCATTCCGGCCTTTAGGTCTTTGATTGTCTTATAGGGCTCCTCGCCGGGCTTTTCGATTGTTTCTATATAAACCGAGCTGTCAGGGTTCATGCAGAATTTCTCTGCCATTTCCTCGCTCTGCATGGTATTCAGGGTATTCAGGGGAATCGTAATCAGTATAAAACTCAGGCAGAAGGTGACCATCAGAACAAGATAGCGCTTCAAATGGCTTGCCATGTCATTCAGCCCCAGAAACACAGCTACCGGCATTCTCTTGCACTTGTGCATCTTAAGAACCGATCGTCTGTGGAACCGTTCCCCGCTCTGTCCCCCTCGGATCGCGCTGATTGCAGAGATTTTATTCAGTTTTCTCGTACACCCGTAGCAGAAAAGCATAACCAGAGCGATGATCAGAAACGTACAGATAATGTTAACCCAGAAATTAGCGCTGGTATCCTCCATAATCATATTTCTGCTGACACCCTTTACCATCATCTGACTGACAGGGATACTTGCCGCAAGACCGACGGCTGAACCTGCAGTAACAATAAAGAAATACTTCACCAGATAGATTTTCTTTATCGCAAATTCTTTGAGCCCGACTGCTTTCATAATACCAATCTCCCGGTATTCCTCCTCAAGCGTAAATACCAGTGTAAACCTTAGTACAAGCAGGGCAATCAGTATCAGGCAGATGCCGATCAGTATCAGGAGTGCCGCCATGATCATATCAAACGAATATGCCATCGTATAAGTCTGTCTTGTAATCATATTCAATGCTGAGGTAAACTCCTGATCGTTGTATTCTCTTATAAAAGTATTCTGATCGCCCGTATTGACATAATATAGTCCCTGCAGATTTGATTCATTTTTCTCAGAATAGTCTTTATAATCTTCCTCTGATAACATAATACGGCTCATACCGGCCATTTCACTTCCAAATGCTGCATCCTTGACCAGATATTTGATTGTAAAAATCTTATTTACACCGCCGGCTGCACTGATCCTGATTTGGTCTCCCTCTGACAGTTTATTGTCTTCTGCAATGCCGTAGCCGATGGCTGCCTCTCCCTGTTTGAGTGTAAAGTCCCTGCCATCCATGTCATACACCTTACAATATTCGGCATTCATCGTTCCAATATATGTGGTTACACCGTTTGATTTGAATGCGGAATCTTTCTTCTCCCTGTGAATCTTAATATCCTTTTCATTCACAGACATTACCGTATTATATCCCCATGATTTCAGGTTCGGTGATTCGTGTTCAATCCAGTCATCAATCACCTCTTTTTCCTGTGTCCCTGAAACAATAAAATTAATGTCAGGAACCTTCGCATAGTCCATGTAATATTCCACTGCCGAAGTAACCACGAGGATATTATTAATGCTGCTTGACAGAAAGATGGATGCGATTGTTATGAACAGGAACAGAATGATATTTACACTCTTTCTCCGCTTCATATCTTTTTTTAGTATCCGTTGTATCATGATAAATTTTCCTTTCCTGTGTGTTAAGGAGAGTATAATGCTTCAATTATGAAAAAATCCTTAAATACTTAAAATATAATTGCGGAGTATAAAAGAGGCGGGAAGCTATACGACCAGCTTCACCGCCTTTTGTCATTTATTATCTTTCTATGATTTCTTTATAGCTTTATTCATAACCTGATAAAGCCGGGCAACATCGACAGGCTTGGTAAGAAAATCATTCATCCCCGCCTCAAGTGCTGCATCCTCATCCTCCTTAAAGGAATTGGCAGTCATTGCAATGACCGGTATTGTTTTGGCATCGGCATGTTCCATGTTCCTGATCCGCCGGCATGCTTCCAGTCCATCCATGACAGGCATCTGGATATCCATCAGAATCATCTGGAATTCTCCCGCCCCGCTGTTTTGAAACATCTCAGCGGCTTCTTCACCATTTACCGCACGCTGCACTTTTGCGCCCTGCATCTTCAGCAGCTCTTTGGAAATCTCTGCATTCAGGTCGTTATCCTCTGCCAGAAGGATCTTGCTGCCTGAAAAATCATATACTTCAGCAGTCTCCTCTGTTTCCCCCCTGCCTGCACTGACAGGAAATTCCGCTGTAAAATAGAATTCACTGCCTTTGCCCTTTTCACTTGACAGCTTCAGTTCACCACCCATCAGTTCTACAATTGTCTTACTGATAGCAAGTCCCAGTCCCGTCCCCTGACTCTTGGAATAATTCGTCCCCACCTGTTCGAATGCCTCAAAAATACGCTGCTGGTTTTCCCTGGAAATCCCTACTCCACTGTCGATCACGCGGAAACAGTACGACACATGTGATGCGTCGCCCCCTGTCTTATTCACACATACCCGGACAGTGCCACCCTCAGGTGTAAACTTGAAAGCATTCGAAATCAGATTGGTCAGAACCTGTTTCAGCCGGACCGCATCCCCGATCAGATATTCCTCCTCCAGCTGCATTTCCATGCTGAAGTGAATCTGCCGTCTTCCGGCATCTGCCGTCATCATACTTTCAATCTCATTCAAAACACGTCCAATGGAAAATGGATCCTTTGTGATTGTCATCATCCCGCTTTCTATCCTGCTCATATCCAGAATATCGCTGATCAGTCTGAGCAGATAGTGGCACGAGGAGCGGATCTTCTGGAGATTCTCCCTTGCCTTCACGGGCACTCCGTCCATCATATACGTCAAATCGCTTAATCCCACAATCGCATTCATCGGAGTACGGATCTCGTGGCTCATGCGAGAGAGAAATTCCCCTTTCGCATGATTTTCCGCTTCTGCGCGTTCCAGACTGCTCTGCATCCGTGCGGCCCGCACACGTGACATCGCAATCATGCCGGCCAGAACGATAAAGAGAACCGCGATTCCCCCGATAATAATTACAAATGTAAACGGGTCAGCATAAATCATCGCTTTTAATGAGAAGGAAGTCTCCCCCGATGTAATCAGATTCTGGCTCAGGAGAATGTCTTTTTCCTCTGTACTGAGACTGCTGATAGCCTTATTCATAATAAGAAGCAGATCTGTCCTGGCCGGGCTTTTTACCGCAAAGCAGATATTGTTCTGGTCATTAATAAGGGTATTAGGGATCACATTTGCCAGATACTGCCTCTGTATCGCCTGCTCTATATAATAGGAAACCCCGTAAAAAAAATCTACCTCCCCGCTGTTCACGGCTTTTAGTGCGTCCAGTGCGTTATCAAAATACTTCACTTCATCGGCCTCTATTTCTGCCGGAAGGGACCGTCCTTTGATGACAGCACCTGTTAATCCTTTCGAGGGGAAACTGGTTTTTTTATTTCTGGCTATGATGTCGTTCAGTGCCGTATACGGTGTTGACAATGCCAGATTCTGCCCGGCCCCTTCCTCGTCTTGTCCAAGAAATGCGCCAAGCATATCTGCTTTTCCCTGGTTCACAAGGTCTAAAGCCTCTGCATAACTGCCTGCATATATATATTCAAACTGAAGTCCTGAGAACTCTTCCACTTTTTTTAAAATATCAGGAATCACACCGTCATGTGTACCAGACTTAGATTCCATGCAAAATAGTGGATGCCAGTTCCTGACCACGGCTACAGAGACCACTCCTTTTTCTTCTACATACTGCTTCTCTTCTTTTGTCAGATAGATACTTGATATTCTGCTATTTTCAAAGTTTACCTTATACCGCTCCGAGGCAAAATTAGGGTTAGATTCCGCAATTTTTCCCAGCGCCATATTCAACCCGTCCAGTATCTCCTGTTTATCCGGGGATGTCACGATATAAATCGGCTGGGAGTCAAACTCCTGAACAACACGGAACCCTTCTACATACTCTGTATTATTTGCCAGCACCAGATCTATATCTCCTTCTTCCAGATAGGGAAACAGGCTGCCATCCCTCAGTTCACTGTAATCATAATACTTCAACGTATACTCCACCTGATTGCTTTCCAGCATAATTTCAAGACGCCGGATGTTCTCTTTTGCATTTTTATATACCCCGATCGTTTTCCCATTGATGCTGTTCCAGTCAAAGTTCCTGATACTTTCATCATCTCTGCGAGCCTGAAGAACAGATTTACTAAAACCAATATTATAATCCGGGTAAGCATAGTACTCTTCCATACCCTCCACATAATACTGACCGCTTATCAGGTCAAATTCCCCGGCATTAAATCTCTCCAGCATTTCAACCGCATCAGTCACGTCAATGTACTCATATTTCCATCCGGTATATTTCGCAATTTCATTCAGATAATCAACAATAAGGCCGTGCCGTCTTCCATACTCATCAGTCTCAGTAAAACCAGCCGTTTTCGGATAAGGCACACGCAGCACCTTCTCATCAGCATCCTCTTCGGCCAATACGTTCTTAGAATTGGTAAACAGCAAAAAGAGCAGCATTACTGAAAAAAAATAAATACGGCTGTGTTTTAGAATGTTTTTATTGAACCCCGGCATTATGTACCTCCTGATTCTATCTGTATATATTAAGAAATAATCTTACACCTTCTTCGCATCTGTCAAAACCTCTATTTTACAGTGATGCTTTTTTTCTATCCTGTTATAACTGATACCTACTGCAAGCACCCTGCCTGTATATCTTTGCTTCTCTCCTATCTTTCCCAGAAACTTCAGGGCATATTTTTTGTCTTTAATTTGTTGGATAGCTGCTTCTGGAGCATATTTACAAACTGCTCCATCAATTCCTGATTCGGTATACTAATTCTGCCGTCTTCATAGCTCAAAAAGCCATAAACCACCATAGCGGAAAAAATTTCATCCTTTGTCTGAAGATTCATGGATGTTGCCGCATATTCCTGAGTTTTCGCGGGTACGGATGCCCCCGATACTATGAGTGCCAAATCATCTTTGACGTCATTAATGTTATGCTCAATATAATAGTATATTTCATCATACGGACCCGCACTGGTCCAATAATTAGCCAGATTATCATAAAGCAATGCAAACACTACAGAACGGGGATTATAGACCCGTTCTCCCGCTGCTGTATGATAACCATTATACCAGAGCCTCAGACCATCCCGAGTAATATGTGGTTTTGTACATCTTGTCAGATACCGGTTATATAACTCTGTCACCTCATCTTCCGTAAAACCAAAATAATCGGAAAACGCGGGGGATTTTGCCATAGTAAACTCTACGAACATATTCAATTCCGAGCCGCTTGAATATTTTGCGATCGGAAGGATGCCTGTCATATAAACAAACATAACATAAGGCATATCCTTTAGCAAATCCCGTAAAAATGACAAGTATTTTTTTCTATCCTCGTTTGTTACAAAATCTTGATGGAAAATAAAATCCCACTCATCTAGTATAAAGATAAATTGTGCTGTATCATCTATCGCATAAATTGACAAAAGGACATCCCACACTGCTTCTGATTCATCAATTTGAACTTTTGGATATTCAGACATCAAATCTTTAATAAGCAGCCTCTCAATCCGTTCAATATAATCCTGATAAGAATTACAATTTTTTGGCAGTTTGTTAAAGGGGATGTGGATTACTGAATATTTACCATGAAATTGCTGGTATTCTTCGCATTTTGCAATCTGCAGCCCCTTGAAAATATCATCCGCATCACAGGCTTTTGAAAAAAAAGAAGAAATCATATTTGCCATAACTGTTTTTCCAAATCGTCTTGGTCTGGTTATGCAGATTTGATTATTCCCATTTCTAACCAATGGGAACAGCTCTTCCAACAATTTTGATTTATCTACAAAATAAGGCTGTGTGGTCTCCTTTTTATACATCGTATATGCATTTCTGCTATTCAAATAAAATCCCATCTTATTCACCACCCTTTTCCTTTGCCGCCTTGTATCTCATAATAATAGAAAAAGCGGGTTCCTCTGATCCTGCTAAAACTATGGACAGGATCTCTTCATAATTATATCAGATATCCTGTCCAAATCATACCTTATATTTTCGACACTTCAATAGCACTGGATCAAAAGTAGAAATAACAAAAAAGCCCTGCATCTGCAAGGCTTTCCATTTACTGCGGAAGATGGGACTTGAACCCACACGAGCGCATTGCTCACAAGATCCTTAGTCTTGCTCGTCTGCCAGTTCCGACACTTCCGCATTTTGTATCGCTTGTTGTTCCCGCGCTACAAGAAGTATAATACTATCTTTTTCCTCAAATGTCAACAGAATTTTGTATATTTTTTATTTAATTTGAAAAATTCTTCTTTTCGGCGTCTTTTCAGGCCTCTGAAGACATTGTCTTTGATGTAAATTATCAATGCTCCCCTTATCAGAGATTTAAAAAGAAACCCGGAGTACACTTTCCGAAGAAAGATTTTTGTACCCCGGGTTTCCTGCCCGTACTGTCAAACGTATTCTGTTAAATGTTACACTGCCCTTTTATTCCATATTTCCCGGGAATCTCGGGATTCCGTCAAATCCGGCTTTCAGGTCCTCATCTGTCGGGATGTAGTCTGTCATCTTGCCGTCGTGGAACTTCTCATACGCATACATATCAAAATATCCGGTTCCTGTCAGGCCGAAAAGAATTGTTTTCTCTTCTCCTGTCTCCTTGCATTTCATAGCCTCGTCGATTGCAACCTTGATTGCATGGCTGCTCTCAGGCGCCGGAAGGATACCTTCCACTCTTGCAAACTGTTCTGCTGCTTCAAATACGGATGTCTGTTCTACGGAACGTGCCTCCATGTAACCATCATGGTAGAGCTGTGATAATGTCGAGCTCATTCCGTGATATCTTAAGCCGCCTGCATGGTTGGCTGACGGAATAAATCCGCTTCCAAGCGTATACATCTTCGCCAGAGGGCATACCATCCCGGTATCACAGAAGTCATAAGCAAACACACCGCGTGTCAGGCTCGGGCAGGATGCAGGTTCTACGGCAATAAACTGATACTCTGCCTCTCCCCTTAACTGTTCTCCCATAAACGGAGAAATTAGTCCGCCCAGATTGGAACCACCGCCCGCACAGCCGATAATAATATCCGGTTTGATCCCGTACTTATCCATCGCGATCTTTGTTTCCACACCAATCACTGACTGGTGGAGAAGAACCTGGTTCAATACACTTCCAAGAACATATCTGTAGCCCTCTGTATGGGTAGCCACTTCAACAGCTTCTGAAATAGCACAGCCAAGGCTTCCTGATGTTCCCGGATGTTCTGCCAGTATCTTCTTTCCGATCTCGGTTGTCTCGGACGGTGAAGGAGTCACACTTGCTCCATAAGTTCTCATTACTTCTCTTCTGAAAGGTTTCTGCTCATAGGAGCATTTTACCATATAAACCTGACAATCCAGATCCAGATAAGAACATGCCATAGACAAAGCAGTTCCCCACTGTCCGGCCCCTGTCTCAGTTGTTACACCTTTCAGTCCCTGGTCCTTTGCGTAGTATGCCTGTGCAATTGCTGAATTTAGTTTGTGGCTTCCGCTTGTGTTATTTCCTTCGAATTTATAGTAGATTTTCGCAGGCGTCTGCAGCTTCTCCTCCAGACAATATGCCCTTACAAGCGGTGCCGGACGGTACATCTTATAGAAATCCCTGATTTTCTCAGGAATCTCAATAAATCTGTTGTCATTGTCCAGCTCCTGTTTTACCAGTTCTTCACAAAATACAACTCCAAGTTCCTCTTCTGTCATTGGTTTCAGTGTTCCGGGATTTAAAAGCGGTGCCGGTTTATTCTTCATATCGGCGCGCACATTATACCATTCCTTCGGCATCTCACTTTCTTCCAGATAAATTTTGTAGGGAATCTTTTTCTCACTCATTGTTTAATCTCCTTTCTTTTTTCCGGGATAAGCTTTGATATTTAAATACAAAAAAACTCTTATCCCTCACAATAAAATTATTGCAGGGACAAGAGTATATAAGTTCAAACTCCTGCGGTGCCACCCAGCTTGATGCAAATAGTGCATCCTCTCTTGCATACTGACATATGCCGAATTTTTTAACGGAGTACTCTCTCCGGCTTACCTACTATGCTTTCAGTTCGCCCTCAGAAGCCCATTCCTGACTGTCTTTTCCTGCCGCAATCCCACCATCTGCGGCTCTCTGTGTGGTAAGTACAGAAAGTACTTGCTCTTCTTCAACGGTTTACAAAAACTTTACCACTTTGGAATTCAAATGTCAACAGTTTTTTACTTTGTCAATTTTTAATGCAATTTTTAATAGCGGTTGTGTACATCTTCCGCAAAACACATGAAATCTTTCAACTCGATGAACATTCCATTGTCCAGCACTGCCCTGCCGCTCATCTTCCCAAATACCTGATGCTGGTCAGAGGCTATGACCAGCGCGGATATTTTCGCAGCCCGGTCCAGTACCGGCTCAAAATCCATTTCAAACCTGCCGTCACTGGAAGTAAACTTCCACGGCTTCATATAATCATCCTTCGGAATATGAAATGTGACATCATCCAATTTATGACATTTCCCATCGTAAAACAGTATATTCTCAGTAGCTGCTGAGGTATCCCCGAAACCGTATCCTATGTTAAAGCCAAAAGGTTTTCCTCCTATAGTCCCGTTGCCTGATCCCCAGAACCATCTGTTATCATAGGTCCAGACACCACGGCCCCAGTCCAGTGTCCCGTAATCTGTCTCAGGCCGGAACCAGTAGGTCACATTGTCAAAGGTCATATACCCCTCTGCACGCATGCAGTTAATTTTCTGATTATAGTAGAACGCTGACTTCTTCCCCTTCCACGGAGTTGCGATCACCATCGTATCCATTGGGGGCTGGGACAAGGTGATTTCACAGTGAAATGGTTTTCCCTCCCAGAAATTTTTAAAGTCACAGACGATCGTCCTTTTTCCAGCAGTCACTTTAAACTCCATACTGAGGCGCTTGTCTTTGTACTTGATATCTCCCGTCTCCGATGTGGCAGGCATCTTCATCCTTCCCATTGGAAACGGGGTTAAAATGGTTTCTGTGTGTTCCCACCCTTCTTTAAAGTTCAGAAGTGAAACCGACTGCAGGCCGATATAACCGTCATCTGATAGTGTAAACGCACCCGCATAGTCTTCGTTCAGGACCAGATAGTAATCCCACTCTTTTATGCGGAATTTCGACGCACTGATTCTG
The DNA here is from genome assembly GCF_905197545.1 of Faecalicatena orotica. Lineage (NCBI taxonomy): Bacteria > Bacillati > Bacillota > Clostridia > Lachnospirales > Lachnospiraceae > Faecalicatena > Faecalicatena orotica. Next base: position 104,728 of record NZ_CAJJZH010000012.1, on the reverse strand, counting down.
TTTCTGTCATACTCCTGCAAAAGTGATCTGGACCATCCCGGTTCGCGAAGGCTTCCGTCTGCCTTCAACAGGGGCTGTTTAGAAGTAACCTCATGATTCCTCATATAAACATCTCCTCACTGTATTTCCTTCATAATGGAAAAAAGCCCGAATCCCCGGGGGGACTGGGCTTCATACTTATATTTTACTACGCGGTCTGAGCTTTTGCAACCTCTGCCAGTGTAGCGAATCCTTCTTTATCGCTTACTGCCAGTTCAGCCAGCATCTTTCTGTTCATATCAACATTAGCCAGTTTCAGGCCATGCATGAACTTGCTGTAAGACAGTCCGTTCATTCTTGCTGCAGCGTTGATACGTGCAATCCATAACTGTCTCATCTGACGTTTACGCTGTTTTCTTCCTGCGTAAGATGATGTAAGTGCTCTCATGACAGACTGTTTTGCAACTCTGTACTGTTTGGAGCGTGCTCCTCTGTATCCTTTAGCTAACTTTAATGTTCTGTTATGTCTCTTCTTAGCGTTCATTCCGCCTTTAATTCTTGCCATTTCTTATTCCTCCTTCATCAACTTCCAAATCTTACAGATATGGTAATACTTTCTTCATGTTTTTTACATTTGTAGCATCTGTGATAGCCGGGTGTCTAAGATTTCTTTTTCTCTTTGTAGACTTCTTTGTTAAGATATGGCTCTTATATGCTTTGTTTCTTTTTAATTTTCCTGTACCTGTTACTTTGAAGCGTTTTGCTGCCGCTCTATTAGTTTTGATTTTTGGCATGATGATTTCCTCCTTCATTGTGTGCTTACGTAAGTGATAACACCCGTAATTATTTATTTTTAACGTTTTTCAGTTAAAACCATGCTCATGTTTCTGCCTTCCATTTTAGCCGGTTTTTCGATGACTGCAATATCTTCCAGTAAAGCCGCAAAATCATCTAAGATATGTCTGCTCTGCTGTACGTGCGCCATCTCTCTCCCGCGGAAACGCAATGTCACTTTTACCTTGTTGCCCTTTGTAATGAACTTCTTCGCGTTATTAACCTTAGTGTTCAAGTCATTGGTATCAATATTCGGCGAAAGACGTACTTCCTTCAATTCGACAGTTTTTTGCTTTTTCTTGGCTTCTTTGTCTTTGCGTGTCTGCTCGTATTTGAATTTGCCATAATCAATAATTTTGCAGACCGGTGGTTTTGCCATTGGTGCAATCTTCACCAAGTCAAGTTCTGCATCCATCGCCATCTTCAAGGCGTCCCGGGATGACATGATTCCTAATTGTTCCCCATCCTCACTAACCAGACGAACTTCTTTGTCTCTGATCTGCTCGTTAATCATTAAATCGCTAATTGTCGTATACCTCCGTTGATTGAATTTCCTTTAGGTTTCTTCCGCGATTGAGCACAAAAAAACGAGTGAACATCATCCACCCGACTCTCTGCACACACATACTTCTCTTAAAGGCATGTGATAGCTTCAATATCAAACCGGTAGTCACCCAATTGTGCTACGGTGAGAGTGGATACTCTGCTTTGTTTTTTGCCTCACGCAGATATTAGATTAACACACCATCTGCATTTTGTCAAGATATTTCTTATCACCTTTTTTCTTGACTTTTTGCACTTCTGTCATTTTATACCACTTATAAAAGTGTGTCAAGGATAGAATGACAGGTTTATGTTTTAAGTGTCGGAAATTTGAGCCCCGCAAAAACGATTTTGCTTGTATTTCATGCTTCTTCATGTCATAATGTAGCTATTAATGTCTATTATTAAGGAACAGAAATTGAGGAGGTTTTACTACATGAACGAAAGCAGAAGTAATTTTACTGGCAAAATCGGCTTCATACTGGCTGCTGCCGGCTCTGCCGTAGGTTTGGGGAATATATGGCGTTTTCCATACCTTGTTGCCAAATATGGCGGGGGAACATTCTTACTATGTTATATTATTCTTGCCGTCACCTTTGGATTCACCCTTATGACGGCCGAGATTGCACTTGGCCGCAAGACGGGCCTGAGCGCCATAGGCGCATTCAAGAAACTGGATAAGCGTTTTGGCTTTCTGGGAATTCTGGCATCTATTGTGCCAATCATTATTCTTCCTTATTACTCCGTTATCGGCGGATGGGTAATCAAGTATTTCGGCACATTCATCACGGGAGGTACGAAAGCAGCCGCAGGCGATACTTATTTCACCGATTTTATCAGCGGTGTAAAGAGTCCGATCATCTGGTTTGTACTGTTTGTTATCTTAACGGCTGTAGTTGTTATTTTTGGTGTTGAAAAAGGAATCGAGAATGTCAGCAAATTCCTGATGCCGGTCCTCGTTGTCCTGACGGTTGGAATTTCTATCTATGTCATGACAATGGACGGAGCTATGGAAGGCCTGAAGTACTATATCATGCCTGACATGTCCAATTTCTCTGTCAAGACGCTGCTCGCCGCGATGGGACAGCTCTTCTACTCTATGTCACTGGCGATGGGAATCATGATCACCTACGGTTCCTATATGAAAAAAACAACCAATCTGGAAAGTTCTGTCAGACAGATTGAGATTTTTGACACGGGTATTGCATTTTTTGCAGGGCTTATGATCGTACCGGCTGTATTTACATTCTCAGGCGGGGACCAGTCAGCGCTCAGCGCCGGTCCGGGACTTATGTTTATCACACTCCCGAAAGTATTTGCGAGCATGCCGATGGGTGGGTTTATCGGTACGGTATTCTTCGTTCTCGTATTCTTTGCGGCCCTGACATCTGCGATCTCTTTGATGGAGACAATCGTATCAATTTTTATGGATAAGTTCAAATGGACCAGAAAGTTTACCTGTATTCTTGTGACAGCCTATGTACTGCTGATGGGAATCCCGTCTTCACTTGGATTCGGTATTTGGGACTTCATCCAGCCGCTCGGAATGTCCGTTCTTGATTTTATGGACTTTATCAGCAATAGTGTGCTCATGCCGATCGTTGCGTTATTTACCTGTATCTTTGTGGGATTTGTCATCAAGCCGAAGACAATAATTGAGGAAGCATCTATAGGCGGCGCAAAGTTCAAAAGCAAAAGGCTTTTCACCATTATGATCCGCTGGATCGCCCCTATCTTCCTGATTGCGATTCTGATTACGTCTGTGGCAGGCACAATGGGATTTGAATTTTTCAAGCTTTAGTCATAATACAGACGGCAAAAAAATGGATGGCACACCCCTAAGGTATGTCCATCCATTTTTAATTCCCGCAGACAGCGGGCCATGCAGCATGATTATCTTTTATTTCCCATGCAGAATACTGCGAGAACGCCGGGGCCTGTATGGCTTCCGATTACGGTTCCGATGTTATTGATCATAACCTCTTTCACACCCATCTTCTCTCTTACGAGCCCTGCAACATATTCTGCTTCCTCAATACAGTCTCCGTGTGTAATCATAACGATATCGTTATCCCAGCCCTTAGACTGTTCCGCAGCCATATCTACAATCTTGTTCAGTGATTTCTTTCTTCCGCGCTCTTTTGCGATAACCTGCAGCTTTCCTTCATTATCCACGTGGATGATCGGCTTGATCTGTACCATAGTGCCCACGATCGCCGATGCCTTTGAAACACGGCCGCCACGGTGCAGGTGGTTCAGGTCATCTACCGTAACATTGTGGCAGACATGGAGTTTATTCTCTTCCACCCACTGTGCGATCTCATCAATTCCTTTTCCTGCATCCTTCATCTGAAGGACCTTGTAAAGCAACAGCCCTTCTCCCATACACGCACAGAGTGTATCAATTATGATAATCTTCGCATCCGGATATTCCTCTGCCAGTTCTTCGCCTGCGATCCTCATACTGTTATATGTGCCGCTAAGACCCGAAGAAAATCCAAGGTGGAGAATATCTTTTCCTTCCCTGAGGATTGGTTCAAGGGCCTCTTTTGCCTCATCCGGGTTCACTTGTGATGTCACTGACATCTTGCCTTCCCGCAATTTTGCAAAAAATTCCTTGCCCGTAAGACCATACATATCCGTATATGTCTCACCGTCAATTGTATATTTTAAAGGGATGACCGGAACATTTCTTTCCTCCACCCACTCTCTCGGCAAATCTACGGTACTGTTCACTGTTACTACAAATTCTCTCATATCTTCCCTCCTGTGTTTTAAGCTTCTCCTATCATATCATCTTTTTCATCCTTACGCAAAATTTTTTTTGCAGTAATGATAAAGAGTATCACTGTGACGGCCACAGAAGTGAAGTCTGCAATCGGTTCCGCCCTGTAAATTCCCATGACTCCCATAAATTTCGGTAATGTAATTGCGAGCGGGATCAGCAGGATCACTTTACGCAGCAGTGCAATGACAAGAGATACCTTCGCCTGACCAAGTGCAAGAAACGTGGACTGGCACGCCATCTGGATACCGAAAATCGTAATTCCCAGAAAATAAACCGGCATGACGGAGCAGGTCAGAGAAATCAGTTCTTTATTTCCCGTAAATACTCTGGCATAAATCTCTGGTCTGGCAATTGCAATTCCGGCAAGTATAACTGTCGCTGCCAGACAGACGGACACCATCCTGATAAAGGCCCCCTTTACACGGTCCAGTTTTCCGGCACCATAGTTATAACTCATGATCGGCTGCACTCCCTGTGACACTCCCTGTACGGGAACAACAATCAGCTGCATGATACTGCTCATGATGGACATGGTTCCCACATAGAGGTCCCCGCCGTATTTCTGCAGACCTGAATTTAGTGTGATCATGACAAGGCTCTCCGTACTCTGCATGATAAACGGCGAAACCCCAAGAGCTGCTATGCTGCCCACCGTCTTTGCATTCAGCCGTATGTATTTTCTGCGGATCCTGATCACACTCTTTTTAGAGGTCAGGAACCGGATCACCCATGCCGCACTGATTGCCTGCGAAATGATTGTAGCCAGAGCGGCCCCGCGCACACCCATTCCAAATACAAAGATCAGGATCGGATCGAGTATAATGTTGGTCACTGCCCCGATCAGGACAGACATCATCGCCGTCCTTGCGTTTCCCTGCCCGCTGATATAAGTATTCAGGCCCACGGCAAATTGTACAAATACGGTTCCCAGCAGATAGATGCTTATGTATTCTCTGGCATAGATGATTGTCTGGTCACTGGCTCCGAATGCATATAAAACAGGTGTTTTAAAGACGGAAAACAGGACAGTTAATAATACCGAGAAGATCAGCAGCAGGCCGACACTGTTCCCCAGAATCTTCTCCGCCTCTTTATAGTTTTTCTTTCCGAGCTGGATCGATGCCAGAGGGGCCCCTCCCATACCTGCGAATGCACTGAACGCCGAGATTACCATCAGAATAGGGAATGTCACGCCCACCCCCGTCAGCGCCATATCCCCGTATCCGTGAATATGCCCGATATAGATTCTGTCTACAATATTATACAAAACATTGATGATCTGGGCGGCAACGGCCGGAAGGGCCATCTCTGCAATCAATTTTCCCAGATGTGCAGTTCCAAGCTTTTCATCCTGCTTCATGTTTTTCACATCTTTTTCATTTCCATTTTTCTGATTCTCTTCCAAGTAAAATTACCTCTTTTCTGTTCATTTTTAACAATGCCGGTCCAAGCCTGCACTCACATCCCCGTACCCGTAACCAGCCTTGCTATACCATACAGGATCAGAAGGTGCCCGGGATAGAATGCGTAAAAGAAATATTTGGGGAGTGACTTTCCCCTTTTGCCATTATACTGGCTGATAAATAAAAATGCCAGTGCCCCGAACAACTCCAGAACACCATTTTTCATCACTGCAGTCAGTACAGTCCCCCACATTTCTTCCGGATACAGTCCAATATGGATATTTATCAGATTATTCAGGCAGGCCCCCAGCCACAGCCATGCCGTACCCACTGCAAATAGTTTCCACCTTTGATTCCGGAATTCATAAAAAATGACTATCAAAAGAACGCCAAGCGAAGCATAATCCGTAGATAAGAGTTCCGCCAGCACAGCACATACAAAAACGCTTAGGAACTGCAGAATTTTCTTTCCTTCGAAATACTCGATCAGCCAGATTGCCGCCAGACCGATGGAAAGCGTAAAAAATACATTCTGTCCCCCAAATTCAAGTATTGTACCTTCCATTGCCAGATCAAAAGGAATTTCTGAAACCAGTGCAAATATTGTGAGATTTAACAAATATCTCCGCCTGTCATGCGAATAATGAAATCCTTCAACAAGTAAGAAACAGAAAATGGGAAATGCCGGGCGCCCCAGTATCCGCATGATATAATAAATCACGATAGCTGCCGTTCCCGGCGAAGCTGATGATGCCATACAGCTGGCCAATACGACCGCGGCCGTATGGTCAATCAGCATCAAAATCATTGCAATCCATTTTAATTGTGTACCGGTAAAAGTCTTTATTCCATGTCCTAGTCTTTCTGTCATACTTCTCCCCTTTTTATTCAGCTGTAAAATATAGCGCAGCAACAGTATATCACAACTTAAATAAGGATTCTATATAGAACGTATTTTTAACTTGTGGTATACTGGGTATTATGAATAACAGGATATTTTCTTTTCCGGAATCAGGAGGTCCCATGAAAACACGGGAAACACTTAAAAAAATAGGATTCATACTCATCGCATTTCTTCCCTTTATTGCCGCCTTAGTAATTCAGGTCGCCGCCTCGCTTATAGGGATGTTCTTTCTGTTCCTTTCTGTGTATCTGAAGTCGCCGCTCAGCTTCAATTCAGAGCTTTTTTATAATGTGCTGCTTGGTACGCAGTTTAATTCAGCCGTCATGGTAATTTACTCGATGATTACTGTCCTTTTGCTTGGAACATGGTATAAGGTTGCATCCACACCACGCCGCGTTCCGAGACGCAGGATTTCACAGGTTGTACGGCCGGGTATGCTGGCGGCCCTCGTTATCCTGGCTGCATCGCTTCAATACTTGTCCTCTTTTTTGATTAATTTTACTGCGTATTTAAAGCCGGACTGGCTTAAAGCCTATACCGACCTGCTTGAGACAGCCGGAATGAATGATATCACACTGCTGCTCGTCCTTTATTCGGTCATTATCGGGCCGGTTTGTGAGGAACTCATCTTCCGCGGTGTTATGCTGTATTATGCACAAAAAGCTTTGCCGTTCTGGGCTGCCAATCTTTTTCAGGCGCTTCTGTTCGGTGTGTATCATATGAACATCGTGCAGGGGATTTATGCATTCCTCGTAGGTATTTTCTGCGGCCTGATCTTCCATTACGGGAAAAGCATTTATCTCTCGATTGGTTTCCATATGCTGTTCAATTTCTGGGGAACGTTCTTAGTTTTCCTCATTGTAGGCAGCAGCAGTTCCTTCGTCAATATGGTAATATTTGCTGTCACCATTTTACTGACCGCAGGTGGCTTACTGCTCTATAAGAGAAGTGCCGCGGCAAGGAACAAGTTATCTTGTACTGCAGATGCAAAACTTACACTATAGCAAAAAAGGATGCCTGAGCATCCTTTTTTTATACTTATAACTTCCTACTGCAGTTTTACATTCAGGTAATTCCGTCCTGACAACGTTTTATTAAATACAAGAAAGCATACAATGAATATGCATCCTGCTATGAAACCAACGAGGTTAAAGCATGCCGTCAGGACAAGAAGCATCAGCCTCATAAATTTTAGTGCATATCCAAGCTCAAAATTAGGCTGTGTATAGTTGGCAACCGCGACAAATGCCATATACAGCATGACCTCTGAGTTAAACCAGCCCGACTTCACCGAGAATTCTCCCATGACAAGGCCGGCAATTACACTGAGTGGTGTACTGAGCATACTCGGTGTGTTGAGGGCGGCAAGCCTGAGTCCGTCAATTGCAAGCTCCAGGATCAGCAGCTGGAAGATCAGGGGGATATTCACGGTATCCTTTACTGCCACAAATGCAAAAACATCAGGAATCCATTTTGTATTCTGCATAAAAAGCAGGAATACCGGTGTTAAGAATACGGTCAGTATTGTAATCAGTGCCCTCGATACCTTCAGGTATATACCTGTCAGTGTCGGGAAATAATAATCATTTGCCTCCTCGATCATATCCAAAATGGAGGTTGGAAGAATCATTGCCGATGGGGAATTGTCCACCATGATTACGATCTTCCCCTCCAGCAGGCACGCAGCGGCTGTATCCGGGCGTTCCGTAAATTTGAATTTTGGAAACGGATTGAACCATTTTCTCTTAAACATGGCTTCTGCAAGACTTTGCTGATTCATCCTGAGATCATCGATCTGAAGCTGGCTGATCCGGTTCTGCACATTTTTAAGGAGTTCCTTGTCTACACGGTCGGACATGTAGCAGAGGGCGATATCGGTTCTGCTTGTCTGTCCTGCCTCCATCATTTCCATGATCAGGTGTGGGTCACGGATACGCCTGCGCATCAGGGCCGTGTTGAATACAATCGTTTCGACGAATCCATCTCTGGAACCGCGCAGCGATTTATCCTTGTCCGGTTCCTCCACGCCTCTTGCAGGATAAGTGCGGCAGTCTATCGCAATACAGACCTCGTACCCTTCGATAAACAGACAGGTAACACCTGACAGGATGTTCCGGATGACCTGGTCAAAATCTGCTATGATATCCACTTCCACATAAGGTATGCACTGCCGGGCAAAGGCTGTCGCATCTTCCGGCATTGCCTCGGCCGTCACCCCGAAGAAAGAAGTCATGATCTTAAGCATTGTCTCATCCTTTGTGAATCCGTCTATAAAATAGAAAGAAGCCCTCTTCCCGCCGATGAGCATGTCCCTCTGAAGGATATCGAAACTCTCCTGTACCGGCAGTACCTGATTCATGTAATCAATGTTTTCCTGAAAAGAACTGCTGACCTTTTTCGTATCTTTTTCTATCATAGTATGTCTACCCCTTCTTGTCTAATCTCTGCCCTTTACAGGTTTTCGTACCCTGCTAAGCAAAACATCTATGGGTAGAATCCCCAGTTGTTCCTGAATTATACAAAAAACAGGGGACAAAAAAACAGGGGTCCGCTCCCGAAACCCTGTTTTTATACCTTTAACCAAATAGCAATATGGCTGCTAAGCCTGTCCTTTTACGGTCGTGCTGCCAAAACCGCCGTTTCTGGTTTCTGTGGCATCATCGTCTACTGTGATGCCGTATTCTGAAAAGATTCCCTGCATGAAGCCTTCGCCCCTGCCGATATCTACGGTCTTCTCTTCGTTCGTGTCATTCGTGATTTTTGAAAATATATGCCCTTCATTGTCCGAATAAAAATAGTCGCTGTCGATGATTCCGACTGTATTATTCAGCTGTAATCTGTACTTAAATCCAAGCCCGCTCCTCGGATAACATTTGAGGACCCAGTCAGGTTCCATCTCTGCACGGATACCGGTAGGCACCTTCACAGTCTGTCCCGGCTCCACAACGAGCCGTACCGGGGCATAAAAATCATAGCCTGCAGAACCTGCGGTCGCCCTCTTCGGAAGCTTTATTCCCTCGTATATTTCCTCCAGATCTGCCTCGTCCTCAAGTCCGAAGGTATCAATCCAGTCTTTTGTAAACTGTTCTAAGCTTACTTTATGAAATTTTGCTATTCTCTGCATGTGTCTTTCTCCTCTATCATGATTCGTGCAGGACGATCAGCCCTTTCTTCAGACTGTTCTGTACGTCAATTACTTTCTGGTTCTCGCTTCCTTTCCAATGAAGCTGGGTGTTCTTCTTCGTGACATCAAACTTTCCGTCAACAAGTACATCCAGATATGGGATGACAGGAAGATCTTTGATTTCATCCCACTCATAACCCGTATAAAGCCACTGTGTTTTCTGTGGGAATCTCTCCCGGACTTCTCTTGCAAGCGCAGTAATGCTCTCTCTGTTATTAATAAATAAAGGGTCTCCGCCGCTGTATGTGATTCCGCTGATATAATCCTTTTCAAGCTGTTCAAATAATTCCTTTTTAGCCTCCCCGTCAAATGGGATTCCCCCTTCAGGGTCCCATGTCACAGGGTTATGGCATTTTGTACATCCGTGGGAGCATCCTGCCACCCAGAGGACTACGCGCAGTCCATCCCCGTTGAGCATATCGTCTTTTGTTATATTATGGTACTGCATGTTACATACTTTTCCTTTCTGCAATTTCCGCCATTTTAGCATCGTTGAGTCTTGTATCGCCTTTTACTCTGGAATAAGACAGATAGCCGTTCATCCGGTCTATCTTCGTCAGGTTCGTGCTATTGCATACCGGGCAGACATCCATATCCAGTTCCTCGTGTCCGCAGTCGTCACAGTAGGACAGTGACAGGTTCACGCCCTCATAATATCCTTTTGCCATCGCCCTTCTGACCAGGGACTTTATGGCATCTGTATTGTAGCTGATCGGATACTTTACATACTGGATCTTTCCACCGTTGCTCAGATTCCAGAAACGTCCTTCCAGATCCTGTTTCTCGATCGGGGTAATATCCTCGCTGACATGGCAGTGGAAACTGTTGCTGACATACTCTCTGTCAGATACATTCTCTATGATTCCGTACTTTTTCCGGAACTGCTGTACCTGGACGCCGCACAGATTCTCTGCCGGCGTTCCGTAGATTGCATACAGGTGCCCGTCCTCGTTCTTAAACTCATTCACTTTTTCATTAATATAATTCAAAGTCTCTACTGCGAAAGCCCCGTCTTCTGCCAGAGACTTCTTGTTATGAAGCTGCTGCAGTTCATTCAGTGCCGTGATCCCGAAAGAAGCGGTTGCAGACTTCAGCAGTGGCTTAATCTTATCATATAAGCCGAGATGGCCGCCATAGAATCCGCCTTCACAGTATGCAAGCGGATTTGTGGATGCCTTCATCTCCCCGAGATAGTCATAGGTTCTCTGATGAAGCCTCCTGATCAGATTCATGTAGTAGTCCAGCACGTCATGGAACGGCCTGCTCTCCTGCTGTGCCTTCGCATAGATCATTGGAAGGTGCAGGCTGATTGCACCGATATTAAATCGTCCCACGAAGACAGGTGTGTCCTTTTCGTCTGCCGGCTCCATACCGCCCCTCTCATACCACGGTGAAAGGAATGCACGGCATCCCATCGGGCTTATGATTTTGCCATATTTCTTGTAAATACTTGGTACATATCCCTCCCCTGTCAGGCTGAGCCAGTCAGGATACATCGTTTTTCTGGAGCATTCTACTCCTGCTTCAAATACGTCCTCGAGCGGCTTGCCCGGTCCGTGCAGGTTTTCATCATATAAGAAAACAATCTTCGGGAACAGGACCGGCTTCTTATGGCCTTCCCTGCCCTGTCCTTTCCTGCGTACTTCCAGCATCTTGATTGTAGCAAGCTTGCCGTAAATGCTTGTACGTGTTCCGGCAGAAACTGTGATAAACGGATAGTCGCCACGGCTGGAAGATACGGAGTTGAACTTATACTCCCATCCCTGGAAGCCCTGCTCCATCTCTTTTTCCAGATCCGACCATGCAACCTTTTGTACCGTTTCCTCAGGAAGTCCTAAGCCCCTGTATTTTTCTATCAGATTCTTGTGGGACTTTTCTGCATAAGGTTCCAGAATCTCATCCACACTCGGAACCGTGAACCCGCCATACTGCTGGCTTGCCGCACTCAGCACTATATCACCAATTACATCAAACGCAGTATCCAGCGTCTTCGGTTCGTTATACCAGAGGTTCCCCATCTCGAAGCCGCCGTTCAGAACGCTCTTTACATCGAACAGACAGCAGTTCATCGTATCCCTTCTTGCTGACATGTCATGAATATAGATGTAGCCTTCGCGGATTGCCTGAATCTCCTCCACTGTCAGGAAAAATTTCTTATATAATTCTTTGTTGAGTTCATTAAAAATCAGACTTCGCTTCGTGGACACAAGGGCACTGTCGGTATTGCTGTTTTCCTTGTCCCCGATGTACATGATGGACTGGCTCTTCTTATATACTTCATCGAGCATCTGGACGAAGTCCTGCTTATAGTTCCTGTAGTCCCGATAACTTTTTGCGACGATCGGGTTCACCTTCTCGAGGGCGCCCTCCACGACATTGTGCATTTCAGCGATTGGGATATCATTGATATGCATAGAGCCCACTTTATCTTCCACGAACTGGCAGATATAGTCCAGCTCCTCATCCGTAAACTTTATCAAAGCACGGTAGGCGGACTTATTCACCGCCACTACCACTTTCTGTACATTGAAATCCTCTTTTGTCCCATCTTTTTTTACCACGTGCATCATACAGTAATTTCTCCCTTCAAATGTGATCGTATTCTATATTTAGTATGTATTTATCCCACAACAAACTATATCATGTATCAATACTGTAAATAGTACCACCACTTTACATGAAGAGTCAATACAAAATCTTTCACAAAAAAGGAAGAAGGAATGAGGCGAAATTTTGGCGAAAAAATAGGGTGACATTTTGTGTCATTTTATGCTTTGCAGGGTTGGCGCACCATCAGGCCCATTCCCCCTTATTTCCAGATCATATCCTTCTGTATCTCATCCAGTGAAAACGCCCCGCACATCGCCATTGTGTCTTTCAGTTCTGCCTGAATCTTCTGTACATATGCTGCAACGCCTTCTTCCTGGCCGCCGTAAACAGCTGTCACAAACGGACGTGCAATCAGTACCGCATCTGCTCCAAGTGCCAGTGCCTTGAAGACATCGGTTCCCGTACGGATGCCTCCGTCAACGAAAACCTTCATATCGCTGCCCACTGCTTTGACGATAGATGGAAGAACTTCAGCCGTAGACGGGCACTGGTCCAGAACGCGTCCGCCGTGATTCGATACGACAATCCCCTGTACTCCGGCTTCTTTTGCTTTCAGGGCGCCCTTCGGAGTCATAATTCCTTTTAAAATAAACGGAATCTCCGCCATTTTTACGATCTCTTTTAATTCTTCCACAGACTTGCTGCCTGCCGGAGGGTTCAGATTCTGCAGAAACGGGAGGCCTGCCGCATCAATATCCATTGCCACTGCAAAAGCCCCTGATTTCTTTACCAGCTCCATCTTTTCCCTGATTGTTCCAAGATCCCAGGGTTTCACTGTCGGAATGCCCATTCCGTCAAAATTGCTGATCGCCTTTGTGGCTTCAATCATAACCTGATAGTTTTTGCCATCCCCTGTGAAGGCTGCAATACCATTCTGTGCACAGGAAGACACAAGAATGTCATTATACTCCTGGTCTGTATATTTGTCACCATAATGTAACTTTACGGCTCCGACTGGTCCCGCAAAGAACGGGCTGCTGAATTTTTTACCGAAAAGTGTAATTTCTGTATTAACCGGCTTCTGCTCACAGATCGTATCCATGTTGATGCGTACTTCCTGCCACTTTGTATAGTTCCTGACAGCCAGGTCGCCGGCACCTTTTGCGCCGGGTCCGGGCATCGTATTCTTACAGACAGCGCCGTTACAGACATTACACGCCTTGCAGTATGGTCCGATACATGTTCTTGCATTCTTGATTACTTCACTGTATTCCATCTTATTACCCTCTCATTCTTTCGTATTATCTTTTGACAGTATAGCACCTCCGAAGTAATTCAGCAAGATCCTTCACCTGGCCGCAAATCAAAGGGTAATAAACGCATCCAGCCCGGCCGGGGCGTCCGGGTTTCTTCCAAGCAGCAGTGATTTTTCATATGCCAGCATCTGTATCATACCAATGAGCGGGATCCCCCATGCTTCGAACCTGCCTGTCCCGTCCACACAGATATGTGCGTCAGCCCCATATTGGTTTTCTGTTTCAGCAGATACCGTAATAAGAATGCCATTATGGCTTTTCAGATCTTCCACCATCGCAGACTGCAGCCTCTCCGCCCCCGGGTTCAGGACTGCAATGGTCAGTGTCTTTTCATCGCTGAGCACGATCGGGCCATGACGGTAATCCAACAGGTTAAACTGCCTGCCCGGCAGCATGGATATCTCTGTGAAAGCCAGAGCCCCCTCCTCCGCAATGCCGTTGAGTGCACTGTCTGCCAGAATCACTGCATTGTCCCAGTTCTTTTCAGCTATGGATTTCAAAGCAGGCCGGTAAGCCTCACGAAATGCCTGATTCTGTTCTGACGCCGCCCTGCCTGAGGCCACCAGATCATCATCCCCGCTGTATATGGCTGCCAGCATGAGCAGGGATAAATAGAGATTGGTTACTGTACGGGTCTGGCATACACTTTTGTCATAACACCAGTCCAGAGTCAGATTGAAATCAGAATAGGGCATGATATCATTGTTGTCTTTCATGGATATGGAAATGACCGGATTGCCATAATATTCTTTTATATGTTTCACATCTCTTACAATCTCACTCGTCTGCCCTGAGCGGGAAAGTGTGATGATGATGCTGTCTTTTATCGTTTCTCCATAATATACGGAATTGATCAGATAATCCCCTCCAGATATGGCAGCTGCCGCAGTATCCGGGCATGCCGCAAACATACGCTGTCCCGATTTAGCCAGCATGTAGCTGGAACCGCTGCCAAGGAATACGAATTTCCTATGATTTGCCGTGCTGAAGAATCCACGGATTTTTTCCTGCATTCCGCTGAGATAGGCATAAGTCTTTTCTAAGGCAATATGCTGTGTCATAATTTCCTGTTCTGTTAAATACATGTCTGTTCCTCCTAGTGACATTCTTTATATTCTTTTGGTGACATTCCAGTATATTTTTTAAAAAATCTTGAAAAATAGGTAATGTTTTCAAATCCGAGCGCATCGGCGATTTCATAAATTTTCATGTCTGTTGTATCCAGATAGTTTTTTGCCTTCCCAAGCCTCTTCTGGTTCATACTCTGTATGACTGTGGCCCCGGTAATCTCCTTGAATACCCGGCTTAAATAGCTGGCGCTTGTGCCCACTGCCCTCGCAATATCCGAAACAGTAATCCCTTCCTGATAATGTTCCTCTATATAGCTTAGACATGCCTTAACAAGAGCCTGTCTGGTATCCGGATTGACCGCATCCATTGCCTTTTCGTCCAGCTTATCCGTATAGAATACCATTTTTTCGCTGTCCTCACAGGCACTGTGCTTAAGTGCCGCTGACGCCTGCGCATAAGCTTCTGGCAGCATCTCAATCTCGGTTTGGAGCCCGCTGGTCCCGATATAAGAATACAGCTCCATAAAATTATCCGTCATATCCATGATTTCTGCACAAGTGATCTTCAGCCATTCTTCCGTGTGTGCCCCTGTGCACCGGACGACTGCACAATACAGGTCTTTTCTTAAAAATACACCCTGAATCAGGTCTTTTCCAAAGGCCATCGCGAAAAAGTTACAAAGTCCGTCCTGAATCCGCAGGCTCCTTTTCTGGTCCAGCCCTTTTTCCAACAAAAACTGAAATAACAGAACTCTGTAGGTATCAAGCTCCAATCCCAGCGCCCGGGACCTTTTCGGGATATCCTCATAGATACTTCCGTCAAAGACACCTTTGAAAAAATTCTCCTCCTTTGCCTTTCTGGCCTCAGGGTCTTCTGCCGACCTGGCTTCCTTTAACAGAGCCTTGCAGTTTTCTACTGCCTGAATCAGCCCTTCAAATGCACCGGTCTTTGTTACATATTCAACTACATTATATTTAATGGCCGACTGTGCATACGAAAAATCGGCGAATGCAGTCAGTATGATGACTTTGACCGGGAGCTTATTCTCCCATATGTATTCTGCCAGAGCTATTCCGTCTTTTCCCGGCATCTGAATATCCGTTACGAGAATATCGGGAGCCATCTCCCCAAGATGCTCCATAACATCATTTCCATTCGCTGCCGTATACACGACCTGGCAGTCCAGATCTTCCCATTTTATCAGTGACTGCAGTGCTTTCCGCATAATTGGTTCATCGTCCGCCAGCATTACTCTGTACATGGTGACTCCCTCCTGTCCTGACCGTCATCGAAAGGAATGCAGATGCTTACCCTCGTGCCCTCTCCCGGTTTCGAGTAAATTTTGATTCCGTATTCCTCTCCATACATGAGTCTTATGATGTGGTGGGCATTGTTCAGCCCCACATGGTTATGGCTTTTACTTTCACCTTCCTGGGAAATGGGAAGGGGGATAATTCCCTCGCTTTCAAATCCGATTCCATTATCTGTTGTATCGATATACAGCGATTCATCTTCTGCATATATATGTACCTCTACTTTCCCGTTTTCTGTTTTCGGCTCGATCCCATGCACTACCGCATTCTCAACGATGAGCTGGATGCAGAGCTTCGGGATGTACAGTTCGGCCAGTGTGGGATCTTCTACCTTTATTTCATACTCCAGCCGGTCTCCATACCGGTAGCTCTGCAGATACAGGTAATAATTGACGTATTCCAGTTCCTGCCGGATCTGGACTTTTTCAGAACTGTTCCTGTAGATTTTTGCCTGAATCAGCTGGCTGAAGGAACTGATCATCTTATATACATCCGTGTTACCGTCCATCTGCGCCTGCAGTGCAATGGTATTCAGTACATTAAACATGAAATGGGGATTCATCTGCGTCTGCAGGAATTTCATTTCCATATCCTTGATTGAAAGCTGTTTCTCATATACCTGTTTCACCAGATGGTCAATATATGCCGTCATATCATTGAATACCTGGCTGATCTCATGGAACTCTTCACTTCCATAGTCTGGCAGTTTTGCCTCAAACTTTCCTTCCTTTACTTCAAGAAGCTTATCTGTCACTTCTTTAAGCGGCCTTGTCATCCGGTAAATCATATAAACGAAGATCAGACAAGCCGCCCCTGTAATCAGTGCAATCACTATGACATATACTTTGACAGAATTATACATCAGAATCAAAGACTGATTTTCCGGTATCCCTAAAACGACCTGCAGGTTTAGTCCCAGTTCTTTTTTGAAGATGCGGTATGAACTGCCGCCAGCCTTTGCTTTATATGGTTCTGTTTTGAAGGTATATAAAATAGTCTCCTTTTCCTTTAAAATGGCATCCGCGTCCTTACCATAGACATAGTTTCCTTCCGTATCAAAAAACGCCCAGAAGGAATTTTCATACTTGCCCATATCCTGCATAATATATTCAATTGCCGACTGGTCCAACTGAAACAGGATGCTTCCCTGCCGCTCCATCCCATCATCATAAACGGGAAATGCAAGGAAAATACTGTCCTCCCCCTCCGGGTAATAGCCGTAATGGTTCCCTTTCCTGATATCCTGCAGATACTGCCTGTATATCCCTTCAAACGTCTTGTCACTTCCGGCAATTTCTGCATACATCATCGCATAATAGCTGCTGCTTAGATGCTGTCCCTCCTGATCAAAGAGATATACCTGCCTGATCAGCGGTGGAACACCGGCCCCGAGACTGGACTGAGAGCTGATGGAAACCTGTTTGTCAAATTCGGCCCTGATCTGCCTTACATACTCTTCATCCTCTTCAGTTCTGCTTTCTCCTGTGTTTTCAAGATAATCCATCAGAAGTGTTGAACCGCGCAGCCTTGTGATTGTATCCCCGCAGTAACTCAGCTTTGACTCCATCGTTTCTGATATGGCCGACAGGAAGAAATTAATGTCAGAATGGATGTAATCTCCTACGATGATGCTGACAGATGCGACGAAAATGACACCGCACAAAATGAGTGAGATGAGTGTGACCGTCAGATTGTACTGTATCATTTTCCTGCGAAGAGAATACCTCTTCTTTCCCTTGTTATCTTCCATATTGTTCCGCCCCTTAAGAAGTCATTTTATACTATGATACCATAAAATGCTATGCTTTCGGGAACTGGGGGAGATATTCCCGGTTTGCCTCGAACATTTCGTCTGTCATACGCTGGATTTCTTCCATACTCAGTACAGCCGCCGTCAGTGGATCGAACAGGATACTGTGGAAGATGGCACGCCGGTCTCTCTCAATACAGCCCTTTACTGCCAGTTCTTCACATCTGGCGGCAGTATTAACCATAACCGCAAGCTGGTCAGGCAATTTTCCAACCGGATGCACTTGAAGCCCGTTTGGGTCTGCCGTCACCGGCACTTCTACGCAGCATCCCTGCGGCAGATTTTCAAGATAGCCTTCATTTCTTATATTCCCATTAAATTCGAACGGCGTCCCGTCACCGAAAAGTGCGTTGAAGATACATGCCGCATACTCCTGTCCCCGCTTCAGGTCAGGCTCGGCTCCATCCAGCCATTTTTCGATATCCTGCCTCCATTCATCCTGCCTGCGGAAGTATTCCTTCAGGATGTAGGCATGCTCCCCCGGATTCCAGCCTGTGGAATGGGTACAGTATTTCTCAATCAAATCCGGACGCTTCCTGAACCAGGGGTAGTATTCTGAGTTGTGTCCGGAACTTTCCGTCGGATAGTAATCCAGATGCCGGAACAGCTCGTTGCGTACCAGTTCTTCCTCCCAGACTTCTTTTCGTTCCATCTCCTGTCTGATCAGTGGGTACGCATCCTCTCCCTTCCATTTATATTCCAGATAGAACGCCATGTGGTTAATACCTGCACACAGGTATTCGATGTCCTGCATGTCAGCCCCGATCCAGCCGGCCAGCATCGCTGCCGTATGCTGGACACTGTGGCACAGGCCGGTAATCTTTAAATTAGTCATTTCCTGAAGGTACCGGCAGTTCAGGGCCATTGGGTTCGTATAATTAAGTACATAGGCATCCGGGCAGACAGCCTCGATATCACGGCAGATATCGAGCAGGACCGGGGCGCTGCGCAGGAACCGGAAAATGCCCGCCGGTCCTCTAGTGTCCCCGACGCAGATATCCACGCCATATTTCCCGGGGATCTCGATATCTGTCCTGAAAATGTCCGGTCCCGCCGTCAGCACTGTTATGATCACCCCGTCAGCACCCTCCAGCGCCTTTTTCCTGTCCGTTGTCGCCTCAATTACAGCCGGATAATTACCTGCCGCCTTGATTTTCCTGCATGCTTTCTCAATATAGGAAAGCCGTTCCACGCTGATATCCATCAGGCAGAGATGAGCATCCGCGAAGGCCTCATAGGTCAGAATGTCCCGAACAAGCTCTCGTGTGAAGTCAAAGCTTCCTGCACCGATAAATGTAATTTTTTTCATATTCCGTATTTACTCCTTTAATATAAGTTCGATGACCTCGTCCGTCTTTTCATCCACTGTAAATGAAAAGCATTCCGGGGTACTGTAGTTCATAAATTCACAATCCGGGAACTCTTTTGCCACCCAAGGGGTCAGCATAAGCATTTCAAAACCGTCAGAGAGCCTCCTCGCACGTTTCACCTTCCCCTTGACTCCCGGAAGGGCGACTGCCCCGATACTCTCTTCCGTTATGTGGGCATAAAGTCTGTTCCCATTCTGGGTATAACGTCCCCACTCCGGTTTTTCGAAGGCAGACATACCGCAACCGTAGATGCTTTCTGCATTTTTTTCCATCCATGCACCGACCTGTTCCAGTATCCCGGCCTGTTTTTCCGGAATCTCGCCTTTTGCATTTGGCGAGACATTTACAATCATATTTCCGTTCTTGCTCGTGCATTCTACCAGTTTCTTAATGATCTGGGAAGCCGACTTATAATGCTTATCATTCGGCGCATACCCCCAGTTATTATTCAGTGTAAAACAGGCCTCCCAGGGGATTACCCTGCCCGAAGGGGTACGCAGTCCACAGGGCGGGATAATCATCTCGGGACATGCAAAATCTCCCGAATAGAGGTCCGGTTCATCACTCATGACAGACCCATAATCCTCCCCATTCGCCTCCAGCCTGCCGTTTACAATAATTTCCGGCTGCAGGGAGCGCACCATGTGCAGAAGTTCCTCCCCTCTCCAGTCACTCCCTTTGTGCCCTTCATAGGAAAAATCAAACCAGAGCAGGTCGATCTTCCCATACATCGTCAGAAGTTCCCTGACCTGGCCGTGCATGTAGTCCAGATATTTACTGAAGTCATGGGATTTTCCTTTATACTGCAGGTGGTTCCTGTCGGGATGGTACATGTCACCATAGGCCGGATAATCCGGATGGTGCCAGTCCAGAAGGGAATAATAAAAACCTATTTTAAGCCCTTCTGCCCGGAATGCATCGACAAACTCTCTGACAAGATCCCTTCCACATGCCGTATTCGTAGATTTAAAATCTGTAAGCCGGCTGTCCCACAGGCAGAATCCCTCATGGTGCTTTGTTGTCAGTACTGCATATTTCATGCCGGCCCTCTTTGCGAGCCGCGCCCACTCAGCCGCATCATACCTGCTTGGATTCCACTCATCAAAATAGCAGGTATATTGATCCTGTGGTATTTCCTCATCGCTCTGTACCCATTCCCCCCTTCCGGGTATCGCATACAGGCCCCAGTGTATAAACATCCCGAACCTGTCATGCATAAACCATTTTGTCCGTTCTTCTCTTTCTTCCATAATTCCCATTTCGACCTAGCCTTTCACTGCCCCCGCTGTCAGAGATTTTACAAAGGTCTCGGAAAGCAGGCAGAATATAATGATAGTTGGTACGACCGCCACAATAATTGCAGAAAACATACCGTTCAGATTTTTAGAGTACGCCGTCGTAAACTGCCCGAGCAGCGCCGGAAGTGTCATATTCTCCTTGCTCTTCAGCAGAATCGATGCAAAATAAAATTCATTCCAGTTATTTAAAAATGCCATGATTGCCGCTGTGGATATGCCGGGCTTTGCAATCGGGACGATAATCCTGAAAAATGTGCCCGCATATCCGCACCCATCCATCTTAGCAGCCTCTTCCATCTCCTTTGGGATGCTCAGGAAATAGCTGCGGAGAATGAAATAAGTGACCGCGATCCCGAGTCCCGAATAGATGAAGATCAGCCCCGTTTTTGTATCCTTCAGTCCGAGTTTCCCAAGGAACTGATAGATCGGGAAACTGATGGAGATTGACGGGATGAACAGGGTTGTGGTAAACATCAGAGTCACAATGCCCTTCAGCCTGAACTCGATTCTGGCCGATACATATGCGGACATTGCAACGATCAGAACACTGATAAATGTGGATATGATTGTTACGACAAAGCTGTTAAAAAAATAAGTCTGTATGTGCAGCTTCGTAAATATCGTGATATATCCGTCAAACACCCATTCCGAAGGGAGTGAGAGTCCTCCCGGATTTTTCTTGAAGGAAGAAAGAAATACCCACAGAATCGGATATACTGATATAAACAGAACAAATATCATCACGAAATACTGACCAATCCGGGATGGAAGTTTTTTCTTACTGGTTCCTGTCTTTTTCATATAGACTCTCCTCCTATTCCGACTGATTTGTCCGGAATGCTTTATTAATCATCCCGACAAGCAAAAGCCCCAGCAGGAACTGTATAACACCTGCCGTATTGCCTCTGGCAAAGTTCAGCTTTGTACTTCCCAGCGCGGTCTTATAAATATAATAGCTCAGACTATATGTAGCATTATCGGGCCCGCCCTGTGTAATCAATGCAATTTCGTTGTAAAGCAGCAGGCCATAATTGGCTGCCATGACCGAAACCGTCCCGATCATCGGCCGCATCAGGGGCAGTGTAATCTTCAGATTTGTCTGGAGCGTGCTGGCACCGTCTACTTTGGCTGCTTCATAGATGCTGGAATCTATGGAGAATATCTGCGTGATCAAAAGCAGGCAGGAAGAACCCCCGAATAAAATAAACGCAAACGTGACACCCCAGAATGCATAGGTTTCATTCGCCAGCACACTGACATTGGAACCGGGCGAAAACCAGTTACAGATCTCCGTGATTATGCCGCGTGACGGGCTGTAAATATTTAAAAAGATCAAACCAATTGCTGCTGTGGATATAATATTCGGAATGATGAATGCATTCCTTGTGAACTTCCATCCTCTTGGTTTTCCCGAGAGTACAAGAGCCACCAGAACTGTGAATGGGATCTGGACCGCCATCGTCAGGACCACCCATTTAATTGAGTTGACCAGTGCTACCTGAAAGTTTCTGTCTATCGTGAACAGCTTAATATAATTGTCAAACAAATGCCCCCATCCTAGAAATTCCGGATGCAGGAAGTTCTTATAATTCCACTTTGTAAATGATGTGACAAAAATCTCAATCAGTGGATATGCATAAATTGCACAGAATAATATAATCCCCGGAAGCAGAAAAGCCAGGATGAACCCATTTTTCTTTGAGAAGATTTTTTTCTTTGTACGGTATGTATCTGATGCATTCATGATCCGCCCTCCTCTTTTAAAAAGGGGACCATCCAAGATCGTCCCCTCTGTTTATATTCTCTTTTTTCCTACTCTGCTGCCGCTAAAAAGTCATCCAGATCCTTGACCACATCATCTGCTGTCTTGGAACCATCTTTCAGTCCTGCATATTTGGACTGGATTTCTCCTTCCGCATCTCCGAATGTATTTCCCAGTCCCAGTGCCTTGTAATCTGCATTCTGGCAGAGCCTGCATGCTTCAACCAATAATTTTGCATCATCGGTTTCTACCTTTTCTGCAAGTGCATCGTAATCTACCTTTGTGCCCGGAGCCATTCCAATTCCTTTTTCAATGATTCTTGAAGCAATCTCAGGACTCGTCATATATTTAATAAATTCAATTGCCGCTTCGGTCTGCTTTTCATCAAGCTTTGAAGAAACTACATAACCGCATCCGCCTGATAAGAGTGCCGCTGTCTTACCTGATTCATCTGTCGGGAAAACTGCCGGCCTGATATTTTCTGCTCCGGCCTCACAATCGATGGTCCCGCCTGCATCCCATACGCCATTAAACAGCATCGCTGTTTTGCCCGCAAAGAAATCGGAGCGGTACGCTTCATCGTCATCTCCTCCGGGACCAAAGTTTGCAGCATCAATCTTCTGTAATGCTTTTTCCTGGATAAATGTGAGGGAATCTTTAAAGGATGCCTGATCAAAGCTTTCCACTGTCCTGCCGCCTTCATAAAACTCTCTGGAATCTGCACTCCTTTGATTGTAAGCAGCCAAAAGAATGTTCGTCGGCCAGCCTGCGTTTAAACCAAACGGGGTGATTTCTGCTGCCACCAGTTTATCAACTGCCGCATTGAAATCGTCCCATGTCTTCCAGTCGCCCGGGACCACCGCGCCGGCTTCCTTGAATAAGGCTTCATTATACCAGAAACCGACTCCTTCGATCTGTTCCCTTACGGAATAGATCTTTCCATCTTCTGTCAGGTTCTGGTCATAACAGACCCCGGCTCCTGCCTTAAAGTCTGCATCATCATCCAGATAAGGCTTCAGATCAAGAATCGCATCTGCTGACGAAGCCACCAGCGTAATGTCCCAGCCGCCAAAATCAACAATGTCATAGAATTCGCCCGCACTTAAATCGTTCAAAGCTGTATTATAGATTCCTTCTGCCCCGGATTCATCAGCTTTTATCACAAAGTTAAATTCATCCTTGTGCATTTCTGCAAATTCCTCGTAAATTTTTCTCATCTCTCCCGCTGCCGCCCATTCGGATTCATCGTGATAATAACCATGTGTGAACGTGATAGTCGGCAGTTCTGATCCCTTGTCCGCTGAGTCCTTAGCTGAATCTGAGGATGAATCCCCCTTTCCGCATCCGGTAAACAGGGCAGCTGTCATTGCTGTGCAGAGCAGAATACTCAATACCTTTCTCTTCATAAACTTTTTCCTCCTTTTTCGTGACTGTCATTGATGTCTTCATAATACCAGTACACGCAAGCCAAAAGAATAAACAAAGCGCTTGGTTTCCTGCACTTTTTCAACTAAAATGCAGAAGAGCATAAAAAAAGATGCACTTTTTTTACGGATTCCACTTCTAAAGCTTTCATCCGGTAAAAAAAGTGCATCTTTTTCTTAATAACTGCTGTTTATTTCCTTTTCGTTGCCTTTTTGAAGGCTGTCTAACTGTAAGATCAGGTCATTCAGTTCATCCTCATTTCCAGAGGCAGCTTTTAAGTGTCCAGCAATCAGGTTGAGGTGGCTGTTGGACCAAACAGAGCTGATCGTCTTAATCTGAATCTGGGCGTCGTGTGCAGTCTTTAGTGCATTGCCAAGCATGGGATACCCCTTTGCAATTACCTGATTATCTACATCTGGATTCGAGGGGGCCTGTCCGGTCTCCAATGCCAGACGGGTCTGCACACCGATTCCCAGCATATATTTCAGGAACCTGACCGAAGCTTCATTCTGCTTTTTATCGGGACTGTCATAAACCACATATCCGGAAGACGGGGAAATATAGGACAGGCTCTCTCCTGAGCGTGTCGGATAATCCGCACAAGCGATATCCTCCCGGTTCTTTGAATCCTGAAATATCTCGCTCTCCCAGACACCATTAAAATACATGGCGGTCTTCCCCTCTATAAAGTACTGCCTTGCATTATCGATGCTGTCTGTATCACTGGAGTATCTGTACAGGTTTGAAAAATCCTTTACCGTATTGCGGAATGCATCGTGATCAAATGTATCAGGGACCCCTCCCGCCATCTGGTACCCTTCCTCACTCTCTCCTGCAAGGCGTGCTAAAAACAGATTTTCCGCCACCTGGACATTTTCCAAAGCATAGACACCTTTCAGGGTTCCTGTTTTCTGGTTCCACTGCTCCAGCTTCTCACACGCCTCATAAAATTCATCCCATGTTACCGGCGGGGCTGCCTCCCCGCGTTCATCCACGATTCCGGCCTCTGTAAAGTACTGCTTGTTATACCAGTAACCCATGACCTCAAGGGCATCAGGCAGCGTGTAGATACTGCCGTCCTCATTCGTCCATACCTCCAGTACGGAAGGATGGATACTTGCTTTCAGCTCAGGGTCCTCTTCGATATAGGGGGCAAGATTAAGAGCCTTCCCCTGCTTCACCACATTTGATACATAATAAGACTGGCCGTTCGTGCTTACGATATTCGGCATTTCATCGAGTGCCAGCATATCATTTGCTTTTTCTACCGCAATTGTGCTGTCTGAAGACGGCTGGCTGTTTAAAACAATGTCCGGATTCTCTTCAGCAAACTCATCGTAAATCTCCTGCATCAGTACATGTGTCTTTACGGCACCGCCCCAGCCATGAATAAAGGTCAGTTCCGTAGGCGGGTTATTCTCCTGCCGGCTACAGGATGTCAGTGCCAGACAGACTGTGGAAAGAAGAAATACATTTATGAAGGAAATGGGCTTTCGTTTTATATGAAATCTCTTTTTCTCCATACTACAGCCTGTCCTTCTGAAATATATCTGATTCTTTTAACACCCGCAGCAGCTCTGCTATCTTCTCTTTATTTATGACAAGTGCCATCCGCACATATCCTTCTCCTTCACTCCCGAATGCACTTCCCGGCGTGACAATCAGTCCGGTCTTATCCATAAGCTCCATACAAAAAGAAAGCGATGTCTCATATCCTTCCGGGATTTTTGCCCACACAAACATCGTCCCCTGACTGTCCGGGACATTCCATCCGATCTGCCTTAAGCCGCCGCAAAGAGCCTTATTCCTCGCCGCATACTCCTGCCTCTGCGTCTCGATAAAGTCGTCCGGCCCCGTAAGTGCCGCGATGGCAGCATACTGTACCGGCAGAAAGATACCATAATCGATCTGTGACCGCAGTGCCTTAAACCTGCTGACGATCTCTCTGTTACCAACAACAAAAGATATTCTTGCCCCTGTCAGGTTATAGGATTTGGAAAGAGAATAGAATTCCACGCCAACCTCTCTTGCCCCATCAAAAGATAAAAAGGACCTTCCCTGTGTTCTTGTAAAAATGATATCCGAGTATGCATTGTCATGCAGAATGATAATATGATTCTTCTTTGCAAATAAAATGAGCTCCTCATAAAATTCGTCAGGCGCACAGACGCAAACCGGATTCAGCGGATAGGAAACAATCATATACTTCGACCTCTCCAGAACCTCCTCCGGTATATTCTTAAGATCCGGCAGATATCCGTTCTTTTCCTCAATCTTGTATGTCTCAATCCGTGCCCCGGCCATCACACCGCTCATCTCAAAGATCGGATATCCCGGATTCGGTACCAGAATCGTGTCTCCGGGGTTGCAGAAAACAAAGCCGATATGGGCCATCCCCTCCTGAGAACCGTAGACAGACATGATCTCATCTTTCTCCAGTTCAACCTGAAACCGCTTTTGATAGCGGTACCGGACGGCCTCGACCAGTTCCGGCAGATCATCCAGTGCATACTTATAATTATCCGGATTCCCACATGCCTCCTGCATAGCCCGCATAATATGTCCTGCGGGCTGAAAATCCGGCGTGCCTACAGACAGATTATAGACCGTGCGTCCCTGTGCCAGCAGTTCCTGCTTCTTCTGGTTCAAAGTGGAAAAAATGCCGGGCTGTATATCATTTACCTTGTCAGAAAACCGAAAACTCTCCATCTCAAAAATGCCTCCTCATGTGTGGATACTTCATATTGTTTATTATAGCATGGATGGAGTAGTCTTGTCATTTTCTACCTTATTCCGTCTTCTGGAATTTTGCGTCAAATCTAGTTTCCATTTCTTCGAGCCTGATGTTAAAATACTCTTCGGTCTCTTCCAAACGGCCTATGAACTTGTCTTCTGTCTTCGCCGCCCTTTCATCAATTAATCTTGCAATTGCCTGTAAATCCTGTTTCTGCAGCATGTATACCTCATCTCCACCTTTCTGAAATCTTTGTTTCCATGTGTCTGATTTCAGTATAAGAAAAGATGACGGTTATGACAAACAGGTTGTAACTGCTTGACAAGGTGTTATTAGTTCAGATATCCCGGTCCTGAATGGCGAACTGGTCGTACTGTTCCCGCTGGTTATATCAGACTTCTCTTTACTTCTTCAGCAACCAGTTTTACCAGACGTTCCACATCCGCTTTCCCGCCGAAGTATGTATCTCCCGCTTTTTTATCACTTCCGAACAGCTTCATCTTTTTCATTGTTTCCTGCTTTACCGCTTCCACAGCTGCGGGTATTAAATCGATAATTCCCTTGTTCATACTTGTGAACTTTTTAAACTCCGCCTCAACCGCAGCTATATTTATATCCGTAAAAATATTTACCTTGCGGATTCCTTCTGAAATAGCCTGCCTAAAATCAGAATCCGTCAGTCCGGATCCTCCATGCAGTACCAGTGGAACATCCACAGTCTTTGCAATGGTCCGGATTCGTTCAAAATCTAATTTCGGCGGCAGTTTGTATGCCCCGTGTGCGTTCCCCACCGCAATCGCCAATGCATCTACTTTGGTCTTCTCTACATAATCTTTTGCCATGTTCGGCTCTGTATAAAACTGCTTTGGGTCCGTCATATGTGAACTTTCCTCCGGAGATCCTTCATTATTCCCCACATGTCCGAGTTCACCCTCGATTGTGGCGCCATAGGAGTGGGCGATATCGGCCATTTCTCTAACTTTCCTTACATTCTCTTCATAGGAATCTGTAGAGCAGTCGTACATGATGGATGAAAAGCCTAGTTCCAGTGCTTTCAGGCAGGTTTCCTTATTCAGACCGTGGTCCAAATGGATCACAACCGGCACATTCGCCTTCTTTGCCATCGGAATCAGGTAATACGACACCTCCTCCAGTGGCCCGTAAGGGAACAGCACCTCGGCCGTGCCCATGATTACAGGGGAACCTATGCTTTCTGCCGCACTGATAATTCCTCTTGCCAGCTCCAGATTTACCGCATTAAATAATCCTACTGCATAATGATTCCTCTTCGCGGGAATCAATACTTCATTCAAGTTTACTAACATATTCTGCCTCCTTATATTTTAATAATCTATCATGCACTTTTACACCAGCCCGCATTTATTTTCTTTTCCAATTCTTCAAAAGACTTCAGCCCGCTCAGTGCATCATAAGCCGCCACGCAGGATGCACCGGTCGCCGCGGAAAACTGCAGGGTCTTCTCCAGTGGGTAGCCTTCCAGCATGGCAGTCAGAAACGCCGCAATGCTCGTATCTCCTGCGCCGGTCCCGGAAAGAACACGCTCTGGAACGTAGCTCTCCTCGAATCCCTCCCTGCCAGCCCAGTTGTTTGGATCCAGTCCGGCCCGGCTTCCTATATTCATCAGAGTCCGCCTGTCTGCTGTTTTGTAATACATTCCGGGTGCGCCGCATTTAATCAGAAGGACCTTTGCGCCAAATTCCATACATTGCTTTCCAAGGGGCATGATATCCTTCTCAATATTCAGCATTTCCGTAATATCCCTTCCTCCGGCCCGCTCCTGCCACTCTGTATATCGCTTCTTATCCAGCATATAGCAGAGTTCTTCCACACTGGGCACAAAAAAGTCCACATAAGGCATAACCCGCTCCAGAATCTTCTCCCAGTCAGCCGAGCCTGCTTCTGCATCCGGGTCTACGGCCGCCATATCAAGGGAAGTTGCTGCACCTGCAGCCTTTGCCCGCTTCATGATTTCCACCAGTTCCTCTCCGTCATGTTCATACATGGATTTCATCAATGGAGGATATCCGAAGTGAAACAATGCCGCTTCTTCCAGAGCTTTCTGTGGAATATCCGATGCCCGGAACGAATGGTTTGCCCCTGGATTATGCAGAAAGATGCGGTCAATCCCCGGAACCGCCAGAATGACAGAGTAGGATGTAGATTCCTGATCCGATAAAATCATCCCTTTTTCTGCATCATGCTGCCTCAGAATATTACAGACCATCTCACCAAATGCATCCGTTCCGATTTTTCCCATTAAAGTAACGTCTGCTCCGAGAATTTTCATTGCCAGTCCGGTATTGGCTACGGCCCCGCCTGTGTGCACATCCGCCTCCCCCATTTGTATCAGTCTTCCCGGAGAAAGAATCTCGCTCAGCCGGGATACCTTTTTATCAGGGAATACCGGTGTAATATCCAGACATATATGTCCGGCTGCGATTACTTTTTTCTTCATAACTGCCTCCTGTCTTTTTTCTGATATGGAAAACGGGAGACCTTCTGATCTCCCTGTTTTCCGCCTCAAAGCTTATTCGATTCCCATCAGAAGACTCATCACATACATTTCCAGTGCCTCAAAATCTCTGTTCTCAACACACTTTTTCTGGAAATCATAATCAAACTTATCCACTTTTTCTTCCAGAGCCTTGAAAATCTTCAGGCTGTTTTCCAGATGTTTGTAGCTGTCTTCATCCGTTGTCGTCCTCATTGCCTTTACATCAAGGCCGACATATTCTCCGTTCTCTCCATACCCGTTTTCCTTCAGGACCTTTACCTGATTGAATGCGGCACGCAGATTCTCCACCCCAAAAGATTTATCCTGGTCATAGCGGATTCCATTCTGGTCATTCAGGTGTACGGTCATCAGCTTCCCCATTGCCAGAGCAAATCCAATCTCATTGGCCGGGTCCAGTCCTGCCAGAATGGCATGTGCGCTCTCCAGATTGCCGCCTACACGTGATGGATCGATTGTTGCGGCTGAAACCGCCATGACATGCCCCATAGTTCCGCAGATGCTTCTGTCAATCGGTTCGTTTGGCTTCGGCTCAATACAAACACGGATCTTTGGATCATATTCCAGCATCTTGTTGATTGCCTCGACAAGCATCTTTGTAGCCCAGACTGGAGATTTTGATTCTGCGCAAAGCGTTCCCTCCCTCGCTAACCAGAGTACAACCATGTCACAGCCAAGTTCATTGGCAATATCAATTGAGCGGTAAGCTCTCCACGTTGCATACTCACGGTCTTCTGCAGATGTACTCATAAAACCGCCGTCCTGTGTGTGTTCATCCATCCAGAGGCGCGGTGCCACAAATTCTGCCTTAAGGTTATACTTGTCCAGTGTCTTTTTCAGTTCACGTGCTTTCTCTTTGATTTCCTCTTCCGTGTAGTCATTAATATTCGGCACTGCATCATCATCATGGAACTGAACTGCGGAAAATCCCAGTTCTGCAAACTTTTTGTACTTCTCCTCTGCAGGAATGTCCTTTCTTGTTGCTGGTCCGTAAGAATCTGCTCCTGTATGTACATTCCAGGGACCTGCTGAAAACTTAAATTCTGTCATAATAATCTTTTCCTTTCTTTCATAAAAATCGGCTGTCTCGGTATTCTCAGCACTTTTTTCCGGAACACCACACACCGTTTATCTGTTATGTCTTATTTATACCAGAAACAGCGGTCCAAAAAATGATAATGTTGCGATTATTTTTGTTGTTTATTGCTCTTGTGTGGTGTATCATCAAATCAAAACTATTTGGAGGAGAATGACGATATGGGTAAAAAAGAAGAGTTTGAAATTATACAGCATACAACCATGAACTATCTGGAAATCTTTCTGGTTGAAATGACTGCCCGCAGTCCACACGGACACGGCGATCTGGAAGTCGGCATCCTTCTGGAGGGGGATCTTACCCTTTTTACAGAGTTTAAGCAGCTTGAACTGCATGCAGGGGACATCTATATCATAAACAGGTATCAAATACATTCTTTCTTAAATAAGGGCGGGCAGAACCAGATACTGGCGTTTCAAATTCATCCTGACTTTTACCGCAGGATCGATTACCAGCTTGATCTACTTCGTCTGGATAACAGCATTATACGAAGCGGTGAGCTTCATAAGAGCCTGTACCAGACGCTCCTTTCCTGTGCCGCAATATATTTCTCTTCATCCGCGCATAATGCCATTAAGTGTTCCAGTCTGGTTCTGGACGCGCTTTACCAGCTGTTAACATATACGGATTATACAATTACGAGTGAACAGGAATCCGCCACCGCAAAGAACAACTCCAAACGGCTGAACCGGATTACAGACTACATCTCAGAACACTATCGGGAGCATATTTCTTTACAGGACATTGCCGGTCTGGAAAATATAACAACCTATCATGCTTCGCACTTCATCACGCAGATGCTTGGAATTTCTTTTCAGGAATATCTGAATAACATCCGGTTTGAGCATGCTTTCCAGCTGGTTGACAAATCGGATTTGCCGATCTTAGATATCTGCCTCGAGACAGGGTTTTCCAGCAGCCGTTATTTGAATCAGATGTTTATAAAAAAACTCGGATGCAGTGTAAAAGAATATAGGAAAAAGCAGGAAAAGCCGCACCTGATCGGTGCAGCTCTCCCTACTGATAATGTACAGAAACGGTATTCCTTGGAACAGGCAGCTTTTGCCCTGTCCCGTTATACCCTCTTTCCGAAACATTTTTCAAAATAAGCCACAGCATCTTTAATATTTCTGTAATGGTTATCCAAAGCGGTATATTCTATCACTGCATATCCCTGATACCCATTCTGTTCCATACAGTTTGCCAAAGTGCAGAAATCGACAATTCCCTGTCCATGTATCGCTCCCCGCATCTTCTTTCCACTGATGTCCATATCTCCCGGTTCCTCATCCGGTACATATGCCATATCCTTTAAATGAATATGGCATATTCGTTCTCTGAATGCTTCATAATAGGAAACAGGATTTTCATGCTTTATGAGCATATTTCCGCTGTCATAGGCCAGATACAGCTCCGGCACTGCATCCAGCAGCGCCCTGGTTTCATCGATACTGCATAAGGGAAGTGTCACTTCTGGTGTATCCTCTACACATACCCGGATTCCTTTTGTTTTGCCATATACTGCTATAGGTCTGATGTTCTCAGCCAATGCAGTCGCAAGTTCTTCCATACTATATCCAGAAATATCCTCCTGCACTGCAAGT
This sequence comes from Faecalicatena orotica, assembly GCF_905197545.1. Taxonomy (NCBI): domain Bacteria; kingdom Bacillati; phylum Bacillota; class Clostridia; order Lachnospirales; family Lachnospiraceae; genus Faecalicatena; species Faecalicatena orotica. Next base: position 73,211 of record NZ_CAJJZH010000012.1, on the reverse strand, counting down.
GCAAGCATCACTATTTTTACCCCAAGGCTTTCTGCCTCGTCCACAGCTCTGCATGCTTTTTCAATTATATGCCCTGCCTCTTCTTTATTCACGGCGGCAAACGTATCAAAATGAACCATGCCCCCTGCTGTAAGATGATTCCCGGCAAGTATTTTCCGGACATAATCCTTTCCAAACAGTTCCAGTTCCAGAGTTGTTATCTCTACTGTATGGATACCTGCATCGGATACCGTCTTTAATATTTCTTTATACAGCTTCTTTAAATCCGCAATATCTGCCATACCATGTTCCCTGCTTAATGCCTGAAGAAGCATTGCAGTCGTCATAAAACTAAACTTTATTTTACTGCTGTTCATTCTTTTCCCCCTTATGTAATCTCTTCATTCATTTTAAAGACTCCAATAGTTTAAACAATCGAACCCTCAGCGTTATTTCCGGGATAATTTCTATCCAGATACCCCGGCTTCAGTCCCGGTATTTTCTCGAATGTGCTCTGCATTCTATAATACCTCCCACTCTCACTGCTTTGCGTAAACCCGTGCAGAATTTCTACTGCATGAAGGGCCAGCCCTGCATTTGCCCTGTGCTTTCTTTGATTCCTTATGGCCCATGCCATCTCTGCCGCACCCAGGCCACGGCTTTCTTCCGCATATCCATAGTTAGATGGAATGATAACAGGGGTATCCTGCCCCTTTCTTAGAACAGAGACTTCCCCTCCGAATCCATTTGGATCTGCCATATTTAGAATTCCTTCCGTCCCATAGACCGTTAATCCAGGCATTTCCGGAAAAATACAGTCTGAATTGAAATGAACTGTTCCCAGTGCACCATTTTCAAATTCCATCATGCCTGTGAGAATGCTTTCAACTTCTGTCTCATATGTTTCTCCATAATTCCCCATAAAAGGAAATCTATGCATACGCTCCACCGGTTTATTTTTCATACCTGTTACTGCCGAAACCGGGCCTAATAGAAAAAGAAGTGCAGTCAGGTAATAAATACCTACATCTACACCGATACTCCCCCCTTTTTTCGATAAATAGGGGATGAATTCGCCGAGTGTTTTGTAATCTCTGTTTACAAAAGCATGGCATGATTTGACCTCTCCAATCATCCCACTGTCAGCAATATCTTTTGCATTTTGAATTGCCGCACCCAGAAAAGTATCTGGTGCTGCCCCCAGATACAGGGCTTTTTCTTCAGCAAGTTCTGTAAGCTCTTTTGCCTGTTCATATTCAATTGACAGGACTTTTTCTGTATACACATGCCTGCCAGCTTCCAGCAATTGTTTAATGACTGAATAATGTACACTGGGAGGTGTCAGATTCACCACCATTTCAATGCTGCTGTCATTAAGGATATCTTCCATTGACATCTGTTGAATACCATATTTCCCGGCCATTTTTTCTGACAATGAAACATTCACATCACAGCATCCTGCCAGATCTATTATGGAAAACTTGTTCTTTAGATTTTCCATATACTTCTCACTGATTGTTCCGCATCCTACGATTGCGGTTTTTACTGTTTTTACCATATTATTCATCTCCTGTTATCTGCAATGATTCCTTTGTATACTCCATCACTTCAAAATGGTTGCCATCCGGATCTGTCAGCCAGAACTGGTATGTCCCATCCACCCCTTTCCGTATGGGACTGTCCGGTTTTATTCCATACTGGCATACTCTGTCCCACAATTCATGAATATTATCAACCTCAAGACTAAAATGCTGATATCCATAATACTGTTTGATATCTGGCAGTTCCTTTTTTCCCCGTACTGATAGAATAACTCTATCAGTTGGTTTGGTGCCATCTCCAGATATACAAACCATTCTTTATCCCCCATCTGACCCAGATACTGCATAAATCCCGTAAGTTCTTCATTCATCTCCGCTTGTGGTTCCGACTGCATTTTTCTAAGGGCCTGAGAAAAAGTCATAGAAAATTTTTTCTTCATCCCCAGCGCATTGCAGTAGAAGTCCAGCATTGCCTCCATGTTTTTCACATCAAATCCAATGTGTGATATACCTTTGATCATTGTATTTCCTCCTGAATTATTTACTGGTTTTTATTATAAAGGCTATTACTGAATCAGAATATGGCTTCAGTAGACAACTGTAGTTGGTTAATTCGGACATCTTTATTTTGAACTTAACTGCTGAACCACTGCAATCCCCAAAAAGAATATCCCCACCGGAATCAATGCTTGACAGCATTGAATTTTCAGGTGGGGATATGTTTCCCATATTTTTCTTTCTGATATATATTTATACAACTGCTTCAACTAAAACTTTATTCTTAACGAATACTTCATGTACACCAACCTGTTTGTTTTTATTAAAGTTAAAACTAATCATATACCCTTTACTTTTCTTGTAATCCTCCAGATATTCAGCTAATTGTTCCTCTCCTCGGCGATTATACTCATCTCCATGCCATATCTTCATTTCAATGATTAACTGCTCGCCTCGATAATCAACAATCACATCTGTACGCCGCATTCCTCTTGTTCTGGACTCAATATAATAATTCCCAATTCCATTGATTATAGGCCTGAGATAAAGCAGGAAATATTTTCTGCCCTCTTCTTCTAAGAATGTTTCATCACTATCGGCATACAATTCTGTGAAATGCTCCACAAACTTCTCTAATATCAGCCGCATATTTAATTGTCCACCTGTAATAAACTGGTTTTTGTCCTTTAAAGATGCTTTATAGATATCTTTCTCGTGCATCTCGTTTGCAGATAGGTAGTAATTATAGAGTAATGTATCAAATATCCTGTTCGCCGGCTCTACCATTCCATCCCTATTTTTAACAAAGCCAAACATTGATGCAATATCAATAGCCGGATTCATTGGATTATACGCAATCCCTCTGCCTGAAAACAACAGGGCATACAGCATTTCGTCCATTTCCGGATAAGTCGTCAGTTTATGAATCAATGATTCGAACAATGTATTCTTTTCCTGCAAAAGAATCCTTTCAGCCTCCAGAAATCCCGATTTGCTCCATGCTGACCGCTTATCCGGATATTTTTCACTGCCGGAAACTCTTTCATCTATAATCTTGCAAAGACGTGAAACCAAATAAGGATAACCAGATGTATAATTAGATATCATCCCTGCCATCTCCATGACATCCATACCTGTATGCCAGTCTTCTTCATATTTCTCCAGCATCTCTGCAATTCCGTCCATTGACAGGCTCATATCCACATTGAAATCGGCAGCAATATTCCAAGGACTATTATATTGCTGTTCCTCATCACCACGCATCTTTAGTTTCAAATTCTTAATGTCGTGTACTCCTGCTAAAATAACTGACTGGAAAGTAGGACGGTCAATTCGTTTCAGATATTTATCTCTTAACATTCCAAGAAAACTTAAAAATGTTGTGCTTCCACTCGCCTGATCCACCTCGTCAATTATCAGAATAATCGGCTTTACGCTATCCCTGCACATCTGTGAAATCACATTTGAATATTCCCTGAAAGACAGCTGCTTCTCGCCTTTTGCATACTCAGATAAGATCTGAAAAGTCTCTTTCGGAACCTCCGTTGTTTCCCCATACTCAATCGTATCACATAGGAGTCCGCTAAATTCCCTGCAGAAATTGGTGTCATTCCTGTAAACAAAGTCACCCATCCCCTCAAAACTAATTGAAAATACAATATAATCTGGGGAAAGCGCCCGCACAAGCTGACGAATAGTCGTTGTTTTCCCATACTGTCTCGCCCTGTTGATCGTAAAATATTTCCCGGCATCTACAAGATTCTTAATTTCCCTTAACTGCCTGTTGACCTCAACCATGTAATGTAAATCCGGCAGGCAGACACCTTCCGTATTAAAATACTTGCCCATGCTGCACACTCCTGTTTTCCAATACTGCTTATTTTCCACTGTACTGATTACATTATACGGCATTCCAACTTATAGCACAATCATTTGTTCCAAACCTTATCAAAAGGATACTGTGCTTATAAAATAATTGTATCTACTCATTAAAAACCACCAAGTACAGAGCCCAAAGTCTTCGGGAGTATATTCAGGATATCAGCATACTCTCCTATTCCCTTGCTTTGAGCACAAAGATTTTCGAATCAAAGTCCCCACATATAGATCCGTCATGAGGTAGTTCACCACAAGACGCATCTGTGGTAATCAATCCTAAGTTCATCAGTTCATCGCCATAATTTTCTGTATGGTTAGTCAGATTTAAATAACAGCAGTCAGGATTCAATCCTTGAAGCCTAATACGGCTATATGGAAGGTTGGCTCCGTTTAATACACGGTACCAGCCAACCACAGCTGTTTTCTTGTCTTCGCTTACGGCCATCCATGCTGTCACGTTGTCTTCAAACGGGCTCTTCAGGCGGTAAAATGTACCGAATTGAATTAATTTCCGGTATTCCTTCATGAAAGCAATCTGCTGTTTTACTTCCTCCTGTTCTTCTTCAGTCAGTCTGTTGAGGTCAAGCTCATATCCAAATGTTCCAAAGTAAGCCACATTTGCCCTTGTATGAAGAGGGGTTTCCCGAAGTACCTGATGGTTCGGAGTCACTGAAACATGGCTTCCCATACTGCTGATCGGGTAGCACAGAGAGGTGCCGTACTGTATTTTCAGGCGTTCTACCGCATCGGTATCGTCACTTGTCCATGCCTGGGGTGCATAATACAGCATTCCGGGATCAAACCTCCCTCCGCCGCTTGCGCAGGACTCGAACAGGACATGGGGGAATTCACTGGTCAGTCTTTCGTACAAATCATAAACACCGAGTATATACCGGTGGAAGACCTCTCCCTGACGGTCCGCGGGCAGTGCCCCGCTATAGCATTCTGTTATGCTCCGGTTCATATCCCATTTAATATAGGATACTTTGGCTTCTGAAAGGATTTTTGCCATCATGTCATGGATGCAGTCCACTACTTCTTTTCTGGAAAAATCAAGTACATACTGGTTCCTTCCGTGAGAAATGCTGCGTCCGGGAGTCTTTAAAATCCAGTCAGGATGGGCACGGTAAAGGTCAGAATCTGCGTTAACCATCTCCGGCTCAAACCACAGGCCGAATTTCAAGCCCAGATTTTCGATCTTCTCGGCAAGTCCGGTAATTCCATTCGGCAGCCGCTCAAGATTTGCAACCCAGTCTCCAAGACCCGCATAGTCGTTGCTGCGTGCACCAAACCAGCCGTCATCCAGAACAAAGAGCTCCACGCCGCTTTCTTTCGCTTTTTTTGCAATTGTCACAAGCTTATCCTCTGTGAAGTCAAAATAAGTGGCCTCCCAATTGTTATTCAGGATAGGACGCTCCTTATCTCTCCAATAACCCCTGACAAGGCGTTTCTGATAGAGTTTGTGGAAGGTCTGGCTCATTTTGTTCAGTCCGTCGGAAGAATATACCATAACAGCTTCCGGTGTCTGGAAGGTTTCTCCAAGATCCAGTTTCCAGTCAAAACCGCAGGGATTGATTCCCATCAATATACGGGTAGTGTCATGAGTATCCACTTCTGCCTGTGCAAGAAAATTCCCACTGTATATCAGGCTGAATCCAATTGCCTCGCCGTGAGATTCATCGGCATTTGGACGTTTTAGTATAAGAAACGGATTATGTTCGTGGGAGGAATTGCCGCGCAGGCTGTCTATGGCCTGAATCCCCTGCTCCAGTTTCCTTGTTTTCATATGGCGTTCCCTCGCCCAGGCTCCTGAGAACTGGATCCATTCATAGTCTTTATCCGGCAGGTCCATGCACAGGCTCATTGCCCGTGTAAGATGCACAGGCTCATTGCCCTCATTGGTGAGTCTGGCGCTTCTGGCCAGAGCACCGCCTCTGACAAATACTGTATAAAAGAGTTCCAGCTTTATATGGGTAACCGGGTCTTTTAAAACCAATTGTAAGGTCTCAGCTTCCCCGTCATCCTCGGTATAGGTTGCAGGCAGCCCTGCGAGGGCAGGTTTGCCCGGAATGATATGGTAACTTTCATATTGGAAATCACTGAGGCGGCTGCCGTTCTCCTGCGTAATTTCAACGGCCGGATGCCTGTAATCCGTCGTGCCATACACACCGTACTCCTGCTTTACATGCTCCAGCGAAAACAAAATGTCACCCTCATAAGGATGTGAACTCATTGGGCGGGGACACATCTCAAGCAGATAAGAAAAGTTATCCTTGTCGTGGATTTTTCTGCCAAAATAAAGCTGCCCCATATGTCTGTTAGGCAGTACGGTGGTGATATAGCTTATCGTGTCGTTGTATAAGTGAAAGGTCTGTGTGCCTTCATGGTATATGATACTCATAATGATCCTCCTTCTGAATTTATACATTCATTCCAATTTTTTTCTGTGCTGCATGTATGGCATTTACCTTTTCTGTAACTTCTGCCATTGTTTTTCCTTTTAGCTTATAAAACTTCCTGTAAATGCAATAGCTCATTATGATGAGTATGATCGGTATCACAATCATCAATACTCTGATACCGAGGAGTGTTCCTGCCGTCTGAACAGCGGCTTTTGCATTGTATCCGATGATCTGAAGCCCTATGCCTGTAAGTCCGCCTGCCGCTGCCATGGCAGCTTTCATGAGAAAAGTCTGGGTGGAACAGGTAACGCTTTCATTGCGGACTCCGAATTTAACCTCTCCATAGTCAATGACATCGGCCATACAGCAGGTTGTAACTCCCAGAGATAAGCCAGAACCGAAGAAAAGGAACGCACAGCAGATAATGACTACAATTTTACTGGAGGGTGCGATAAATCCCATGATTCCTAAGGCACTAAGACCAATAATCGGCAATATACATGCGAGTCCGAATACTTTTTGCCGGCTGATCATCCCCGCGATTTTAGGAAAACAGATAAGGCCGAGCATTTCTGCAATAATCGCAAACCCAAAAATGGAGTAAAGGTATTCATTGCCGCAGACATTTTTAAAATAATATACCGCAAAACCTTTGGCTATCTGTGTACAGAGATTATATGTCAGCAGCAAACCGATGAATGCAAGGAGCTGGTCATTCTTGACGATGATGTGCAGTGCCTGGCGCAGGCTTGTTTTTTGGACGTTAGAATCCAATGTTGAATCTTCTTTTACATTAAAAACAGTAATTCCAATGGTTATGATAAATATAACAGCAATGATAATCGCGAATATGGTAAACCCTTGTTCATGGTACAGGTTGTCGTTACCAGTCAATTTGTTAAGTCCATTGATGATATATAGTCCAAATGTAGCAACAATAAATCCTGCAAAGCTTGCAAAAAACCGGGGAATAACGGAAACCCTTTCACGTTCACGGGGGTCATTGGTCAGATTAGGCAGCCATGACCAGTAAGGGACATCCATAATGGTATAAGTCATCCCATACACTATATAAACCACGGCAACATAGACATACAAGGCAGTCCCCTTCAGCCCGCAGCTTGTAAACAAAAATACAAAAACTACGGAATTAACTAATGTTCCGACGATAAGCCAGATTCTGAATTTTCCGAATCTAGTGCGGGTATTATCAACTATCATCCCCATAATCGGGTCGTTAACAGCATCCCAGATACGTGCCACAAAAAAGAGTGTGCCTACGAAAGCCGGTGCAAGGTACAGTGTATCCGTTAAATATAGCATCAGAAAGGAACCGACCATATTCACTATAGCATCCTTACCGATGGCACCGACGCCGAAACATAACTTTTCACGTGTAGATACGTGTTTATACTGCGGCACAGAAGCCTGTTTACCTGTTGTACTCATAAAAATTTCCTCCATATCCTATTTCTTAAATTATGATTGGGGAAACTGCGCATATTTCCTTCGATATAGGTAATTATAGACAGGATTTTAGAATTGGGTTAGAATGATTTGTTAAGAAAAACAGTCAAAATGTTAAATAACTGCAGACTACAAAAGAGTCTGCAGTTCATCCAGCCTGTCACGATTTTTAATCAGGCTGTCCTTGACCTCCTGCCGGTGATTGCGCCGATAGCTTGAAGGCGTAATTCCGGTTTGGGCTTTGAACATTTTAGAAAAGATCAGGGCATCCTTGTAACCGCAGGACATGGCAACACCCTCAATTGAAAGTTCTGTGAGGACAAGAAGCTCTGTTGCGCGTGTCAGTCGGAAATTCGTCAGATACTCCTGTACAGACATACCAAGGTTTTGCTGAAACAGGGTATAAAGATAACTGCGGTTTATGCAGACATAGTCTGCAATGTCTGATATATGGAGCGGGTTCGAATAATTATTTTGTATATACTCAATTGCCTGCCGTACATACCTGTTTTCTTTACTTTCCTTTTTTCCAGAGGGGATTTCGATATCCTTTGTCAAAATGGCAAAAAAAGAATAGAGCAGGCTTTCTAAAAGATATTGATTGGATATTGTAGAAGTGTTATTCTTCAGCATATTCAGGACCGTAAGCTTTAACTCAGCCCCCCTGCTGCAGCTAAAAACAGGCTGGCTGCTATTCAGCCCCAAATCTCTTAAATAATCCTCCGCATTATTCCCTGCAAATCCAATCCAAAGATAGGACCAGGGATCTTTTTCATCGGCCTGATAAAATGTCTGAATATCAGGCACAATCAAAAAGCCCTGTCCTGCTTTCAAATCATACCGTGTATTGCTTATATGATAACATCCTCTTCCTTTTAATATGTAATGAATAATGTAGTTAGGGCGCACAGCCGGACCGAAACTATGTAATGGGGAACAATCCGCATAACCGCAAAAGCATAAGTATAAATCACCAAATTTCCTGTCAGAAAGTTTCATCTCATAACAATTTTTCATTGGTCTGTCTTCTTTTGCCATTGATCTGCCTCCTTTGTAAAATAGCTTATATTTATTTTACATTGGAGTTTTAGCATTTGCAAGGAAGAGATCAGCTATCACTTTTTTACACTATTCAAAATCAACCGATTTCTTCGTCCTCGCCGACTCCCTGACTGCTTCCATCAGCCTTAACACTCTCCGCACTTCAGGAACCTTCACGAAAAATTCTTCTTCGCCGTGGTAAGCCTTTATAAACTGCTCGAAATAGTTTTCATGGCATGTATGAACCTCCGGCAGTTCTTCTGTTACAATCAAGCCTTCTCTTGGATTGCCAAATGATCTCGTTGGCCCTGCCGCCGTCATTGTCCTTGAGCCTTTGACGTTCGTCAGCAGTCCGGTTGTTCTGACAATCCTGCCTTCCGGGTCGAACCCGTCTACATAAGCAGAACCTTCGTTTCCGCCCAAGAACCAGTGACGTTCGAACCATTTCGGCTGATCTTTTAAGTAGTAAGTTCCCAGTTCAACCTCTGCCGTGATTCCATTTTCAAATACAAGCTGAATATTAAAGAAGTCGTCCACTTCTTCATTTATTACATTCTTCATAGTGGCAAACACAGAAGTCACTTTTGCATCGATCATCCAGAGAAGCTGGTCTAACAAGTGAACACCCCAGTCGAATAACATTCCGCCGCCTTCTGAAATATAAACGTGCCAGTCGTGCATGTTACCGTTGAATCCATATAACTGGTTCTTAATTGTAAAGATATCGCCTAACGCTTTTTGATCATAGATTTCTTTGATTGTCCTGAAATCCGGATCGAACCTTCTCTGCTGGTGTACCGTAAATTTCACACCATTTTCGTTCACAGCTTTCATCATCTCGTCTAGCTCTGCTACACTCATAGCGACCGGCTTTTCACAGATAATATCTTTTTTCGCATTGGCTGCCTTTGTTACAAGGTCAAGATGCTGGTTATTGTTGGCAGCAATGATCACTACCTGTATATCCGGATTCGCAAGCATTTCTTCCGCTGAATTGTACCGGATGATTCCTTCCTTTACATCTTCCAGCTGTTTCGGCTGGATATCACAGATTCCGGTTACTTCAATTCCATCCATCTGAGTCAGCATGGTCTCGTGCTCGTGTCCCATAAAACCGTGTCCGATAATACCAAATTTTATACTCATTTTTGTTTCCTTCTTTCTATCATTTTATGTTGTCCGTTAAAGGCATGCTGCTGCCTGACCCTATACAATCAGAAGATGTCTGTGGTTCACGTGATGCCCGAATTCCGGCATAAAAATCTCACTTTCTTCATCCGGGTCCAGTGTATCCTGCATCATAGGAGGCATGTATGAAGATGTAAAACAGAAGCCATATGTAATATCATGAAAGCCCTGTGCCAGTCCGCCTTCTTTCTGAACCTTTAATACCGCAGGTGTGGTAACCGCCCAATGGGTATCATAGTTGGTTTTCATTTCTTCATAAGTATAGTCTTCGCCTTTGATATTCCAGATGATGTCTTCTTTTTCATACCTTTGACCGTCTACAATCAAGGTGCCCGGCCTTAACTGGCTTAAAAATACTCCACGGTAATAAGGAAGCCTTATCTTCATTTGAAAGCCTGTTATCTTCCCGTCCTTTTTTATATTGCGAAATCCCACTGACTGGATTACTTCTCGTTCCATCTTATTTCCTCCTAATCCCCAATGTAGTTCTTCAGCATAATGTGCTGTCTGCGAAGCGTCTGCCCAACCTCATATCCGGGGTCATATTTATCTGCCCCTTCATATTCACTCAGGAGATATCCGTCCCAGTTATGGTCTTTGAGTACTTGAATCACTTCTTTATATGGGATCGTTGTCTCTTCGAACTCGTCGTTCATCTGAATGAATTTTGCATGGCAGCAGTAAACATATGGGAGTAATGGGATTAAGTCTTCCGGGGTGTTCACCACATAGTTCGGGTCTTTATAGTCATTTTCACCAAACTCTGTGCGGAAAACACTGAAATCAATATTTAAGCCGAAATTTTTTGTACCGGTTTCTTTCATAAAATCTACATAATCCATTACCATCTTGCTTTTCAGGTTTGTTGGTGTATGGATTTCAGGGCACATCTGAATTCCCAGTTCCTCTGCGAGCGGAAGAGCCATCTTTATAATTTCTTTCCAGTTTGCCACCGGATCGAGTGCATCCGTAATGACCGGCATCTTTGTTCTCATGACTGTGAATCCAAGCCTGTGTGCAAGACGCATGTCCCTGGCAAGCATCTCATAGGATTCCTCTGTTGTAAGGTCCCTGAAGCCTAACACATGGGAATCAATCCAGTTCCCGTATTCCACCGGGACCACCTCGTATTTATCGCAGAGGCGGGACCAGTTTTCCACCCATTCATCTGTCGGATACGGATAGTTTTCGATGTGGGTGTTTGCCAGAATCTCAATTCCGTGGGCCCCCATATCATGTACATCCTCAAAGCAGTCCTCCAATGTTTTTGTAAGGCCATACTCAGCTGAATAACTATATAATGCCACTCCACGTTTCGGTCCTTTTCTATCATAATGAAACATAATCAATCCCCTATTCTACAAAGTATTAGAATTTAATCTCTCTTTTTTCCTCTGCTGATTTATAAATTGCATCCAGAATCTTAGTTACAGCCAGTGCCTGTTCTGGTTTTACGAGCGGCTCTGTTCCATTTGCCACGGCTTCCAGCCATTGTTTGCAGTCGATGGTTCCTTCTTCACCGCTGCCGCCGCCAAAGTATGCAATACTTCCCGTCGGGGAGATTGTCTCCTCCATCAGCTGTCCGTTTCTGCCGCGGTTGTAAATCAATTCATTCTTCGGGTAGCTCATTCCAGAGTGAATCTCTGCTCCGGCCTCTGTTCCACAGAGTGTCGTGGATGCCTCTCTGGAATCCAGCATATTCAATGCCCAGCTTGCTTCCAGATTGATTGTGGCCCCGTTTTTCATTTTAATGAAGCCAAGCGCGGAGTCTTCTACTTCATATGTCTCCGGGTCCCATGCCCCGAATAAGTTGCCTTCTGTTGCCTGTGGCAGGTTGCCTAGTTTATAGAATACGGAACCGGATACACTGTCCACATCGTAGTTGTCCATACACCAGAGTGTAATATCAAGGGCATGTGTTCCGATATCAATCAGCGGCCCTCCGCCCTGCTGCTGTTTATCCATGAACACGCCCCATGTCGGAACGGCCCTGCGGCGGACTGCATGAGCTTTCCCATAGTAAATATCTCCGAGCTCACCTTTTTCACATGCAGCATGTAAATTCTGTACTTCTGCACGGAAACGGTTCTGGTAGCCGATCGTAAACTGCATGCCAGATTTTTTCCATGCCTCCACCATCTTTTCTGCTTCGGCCGGGCTGTGTGACATCGGCTTTTCACAATATACATGTTTTTTTGCAGCAAATGCTGCGATTGCAATTTCGCTGTGTGACACATTCGGTGTACAGATATGTACAACCTCAACATCTGGATTTGCAAGCAGTTCGTTGTAATCAGTATAAACCTTTGCACCTTCTGCACCAAATTCCTCTGCAGCTTTTACTGCTCTTTCTTCAATCACATCGCAGAATGCAATGATGTCGTTCATATCCGCATTATTCTTAAGTGCCGGGAGGTGTTTCTGGTTGGCAATACCTCCACATCCAATGATTGCTACCTTTAATTTTTTCATCTTTTTTCTTCCTTTCTAAAATCATAACTATCGGAAATCATTAAGGATTCCCTTAAATCACAAATTGCTCCATATATTTTTTGCTCAGTTTCAATGATTTTAATACGGCCTCTGCCGTACCCTCGAAAGCCTTATCCTCAACTTCGATACATGTATATCCGTCATACCCTATATCCGTCAGTGCAGATACATATTTTCCCCAGTCCACATCTCCTAACCCGGGAAGCTTCGGTGACATGAAGTCTAACGGGTATCCCATAATTCCTACCTGGTCTAAGCGGTCTTTGTAAACCTTGATATCCTTATAATGCACGTGGAAAATCTTGTCTTTAAACTCATAGATCGGTTTGATATAATCGATCATCTGCCATACAAAATGGGAAGGGTCATAATTGATACCCAGATTGTCATATGGCAGTATCTCAAACACTTTTCTCCAGACAGCCGGTGTTGTCATGAGGTTCTGTCCACCCGGCCACTGGTCCTGCCCGAATAACATCGGGCAATTTTCAATCGCAACTCTCACATGGTTTTCTTTGGCCAGTTCCATGACCGGCGGCCAGATTTCTTTTACGAGCTCCAGATTTTCTTCTACTGTTTTTGACTGGTCACGTCCGATAAACGTCGTAACCATATCAATTCCAAGCTTATGGCTGGCGGTAATTAATGTCTTCAGATGTTCCACCGCTGCTTTGCGTTTTTCTAAATCCGCATCCATCGTGTTCGGGTAGTATGCAAGTGATGAAATCTCCACGTTCTTCTCTTTGCAGTAATCCATCACATACTTTGCATAAGCATCATCTTCCATAACTTTATTCACATCAATATGGCTGACTCCCGCATACCTTCTCTCTGCTTTGCCAGCCGGCCAGCAGGCCGCTTCGACACACTCATATCCCAGTTCAGATGCCTGATCAATCATTTCTTCAAATGTTGACTGGTCTAAAATAGCTGATACAAACCCTAATTTCATTTTGCAGCCTCCACATTTTTCTTATTTCTTCTTTCTGATAATTCCTGTCTCATTTCATCCGCCTCTTTATCCGTCATCTTCCAAAGCAGCAATGCAAGTGCCGCGAGGAAATATAAGATTGCAGGGGCAAGATTTACAACGACATTAATTCCATTTTGAGTTGCCACGGTTTGTTCTGCATTTGCAACATATCCAAATGCTGCAAGTAAAAGTACACCCGCGCTCCCTCCGATCGCATTGCCGACTTTGGTTGCCAGCCCGTAAGTTGCATATGCCGTACCATCCGTTCTTACACCTGTCTTATATTCCATATAATCTACAGAATCTGCAACCATTGAAAGAGATAACGGCATAGCGAAATTAAATATACCAAACAGGCAGTGGCCGGCGATAATCAGCGGCATATTATCAAATGGGATGAAGTAAATAATAAGCAGGGCGATCCCATCTACGATTGCAGAAAGTATAAATATATTCCGCTTACCGAATTTCTTTGTCAGCATCGGGACAAACAGCGAACCGATAATACTGCCAATGGATGGAATCGTCATAATTACTGCAATCAGGGAATAAGAACCTAAACAATAGATTACATAGTAGGCCGTTACGGCAATCCTGCCCATATAAGCAGTCATAACAAGCAGCATAACTAAGGAAACAATCATCAGGTACTTATTTTTTACCAGATTGCCGACTGTATCTTTCATTGAGAATTTTGCCGGTTTTTCTGTCGGCATAATGACCTCTTTCGCTGTAAAGAATACAATCAGAAACAGAGGGATGGAAACAATGCCATATACCACTGCGGTCATCATATACCCATGACCATCTGCCACTTTTGCCCCTGCCTGGGAGAAATGTAACGCGAGTCCTGCCGTAGCTACATTTACAATTAACATACCGACATTCATTCCGATGTTTCTCGAAACATTCATTTTTGTTCTCTGTCCTGCATCCTCACTCATGACTGCCGGAAGTGCACCATAAGGGATGTTAACTAATGTGTAAAGCATTCCGGCAATGATATATGTAACTGCCGCCCAGAGTATTCCTGCGGTTGATGTGCCGCTGAACGGGTTTGTAAATGTAAGTACCCCGAATACTGCAAGGACAGGGCAGCCGAATGCGATCCACGGCCTGAACCGTCCAAACTTAGAACGTGAACGCTCTGCAATCGCCCCCATCATTGGATCATTAAATGCATCCCAGATACGTGCAGCCAGCATAATTGTAGAAATCACAACCGGTGCCAGTCCGACTACGTCTGTATAGAAAATAGTTAAATAAGAGCCTACGAATGTCCAGACAAACTGTGATGCCATATCTCCAAATCCATAACATATAACTGCCGCTTTTGTCGCCCTCTTCATCTCGTTCATTTCACTTTTCCTCTCTTACTGTTTCAGAATATTTCTCATCATTTGCTGATGGCGTTTCGTCATTAATAAGGCATTACCTGATTCATGGTCTTCATATTCGGAAACAATATATCCGCTAAAGTCTGATTCTTTAATGACCTTCATGATTTCCTGATAGGGAATGCTTGCCTCTTCCAGATTCTCATACAGGTAATGGAACTTACCGTGCATATGGAAACAATGCGGCATGATTTCCTTCAATCCTTCCAGTTCTGCTTTGCAGTCCTTCTTAAACTGCAGGAATGCGTACATTTCCTGAAGGATCGCGAGTTCTTTGTTCGTTGCCCCCGCTTCTGTCAGCTTTGCATATGCCTCTTCCATTGGTACGGCATCATATCTCATGTCTCTTGCCATCTCGAGTAGTTTTAAATCTGCTCCGTCTTTCAGTGCCTGATCCCAGTGTGGTTTGTTCGGTTTCGTTGCAAAGCATCCAAAATCCGGTACAAATCCGATATAATCAGACCCGCTCTTATCAATTGCTTCCCTGTACTGCATAATAACCGGTGTATTCGGTGTCTCCGGATTGTGAATCTCTATTCCTACTTTTACGCCGTATGCCTCTGCATAAGGTGCAATTCTTGCCAGTCCGTTCGGACTTAACAGATACTGCTGGCGGATGACCTTACATCCCATTTTATTTGCACTTCTGATATCCATGATCGCGCGCTCTACCATCTCGTCCTCGGTAAGCCTTCTGTCCGCTCTCATACCGCAGTCCATGTTGGCACCGTAGCACACTGCTTCAATATCGTAATTCTGGCAGATTGCCTTTATCTCTCCTAAAAACTGATCGCTGATATAAGGATAAGACGGAATCATCTGTGTTGCAACAATTTCAAATCCTTCCGCACCCATCTCTTTTGCTGTGCGGATGCAGTCTTCCATTGACATACTTCCTTCACAGTATTCTTTCGTAAAGGAATATAACGTAACTCCTAATTTTACATTTCCCACTTTTCTTTCCTCCCTACTTTATGTCCATGATTTTACACTCTGAACTGTCTATCGGCATGAATTCCGTCTCACTAATCGGCATATATGGTGAGCGGAAAATCATGTGGAAATCGACTTCATGGTTACCTGTTTCAAGACCGTCTTTCTGAAATACCCGGATCGTTGCCGGTTCTTTGATTCCCCAGAATTCAGATGTGGCTCCTTTTAACTGGTTAACACCAAATTCCTTACCGTGGAGGCAGAAAATAATATCCTCCTCTTTTACTTCTCTTCCATCAACCTTCAATGTCAATTCGTCAATAACTGAAAGGAAATGCCCTCTGTAATAGCTGAGCCGGATATCAAACTGATACCCCATCTTTTCCCCATTGACATAAAAATTTTTCAGTGTACCGTCCCTTAGTACATCTGTGTAATTGACTCTCATTGCAATTGCCATTGTTTTCTCCTTTCCTTACGGTTTGTTTTTTTCTATCTGCTATTATCTTATCTTCTTTTTCTCTGCTTTGCTTTTCCCAGATTTTACAATATCCGGATTCTGTTGCAATATTTCTCGCTGCTGCTTTTGAGCTTGCAACATTTTTCTCGTTTTGTTGCATACCATTTTCCCATTTACATATCATAAAATAAATTAAAAAAGCAGCAAAAAAAAGCTTATGCTGTATTATAAGCATAAACTTTTTGACTTCAGATTTAACGTTCTTTATATATGTGGAACAATGCAATCTCCTGATCTCTCATTTCTGTTGATAATGTCAGTGTATGGTCATTTGAACTTATGGTATACCGTTCCATATGTGGAATACTCATAGCCTGGATATATTTGATATCCGACCTGTCAAGGTTAACGGCACAGTCAAATTTCATCCACTCTGTAAGGACACACCCATATTCACTGTTTACCTGACGCTTCTTTACTATATAATTGCAGTCCCATTCCAGCCGGGTCAGTTTTAATTCAAGTTCCATCTGCCCCGTGTCTTCGAATAATTCGGCAATTCTCATCAGATCAATGTTGTCTTCATTCTGAAGAAAATAATTGTAGCCAAACTCTTTGTAATTAAAACACAAAAGAATAAAACTGTTATCCTCTTTTTTAGTGAGGATATAGTTTTCCCCCTTACTGATCAATTCCTCCCCGAGAGAGTTTAAAAAGGAAAAAGCGTACCATACCGGCTTCTTTATATTATCCATTGTTATGATGCCGGCCCCGCCGTTGACAATTCCCCTCGTGTCATAATAACTGCTGATCCAGTCGGAACCGACCCAAAAGCAGACCATATCAACCGAATCCCAGATTTCACTTATTTTTTTTACCAGATATGTACTACGGAAACAACTGTCATTCATATAATTCCTGCTGGATAATGAACTATTCCATTCTGTTATGATTAGTTTACAGTCTTCTGCGCTCTCTTCTTCCAGTATCTTTTTATAGGCAGCGATTTCATGCAGTTCCAGATTCTTTTCCTGATTCCTCTTATAGATATATTTTTTATCCTGCCGTACTTGTTCATAAGGGAACAATATAATGGATACATAATCCGGGATGCATCTTTCTTTTTTACAGTTCTTCAGAAATGACCGGAAAAACTCCCTGCCATCTCCTAATAATGCCGAATAGCCCCCGACACATGCATTCGGAAGTTCCTGTTTGATAATCTGGTAAAACAGTTTAAATGCTTCAATGTATTGGAAGTTTTCATCTTTATAGCATTGTACTTCCGTCTTCACAACATTATATGTCAGCTCGAATATCCACTGTTCCAGTTCTTCTTTTCCGTAGCGTTTCAGAAGATGGAGAATAAGATCCTTTACACTGGCACCCCAGATTCGTTTTGATTCAAATTCTATACATTCCTGCTCATAAAATAGTGCGACTCCCTCACCCTTGATTACGGTATCCGGCCTGTTTCCAAAATCCAGAAAAACGTGAATATGATTCGATACAAGGAAATCAAATATCACATCTATCTGATTATAATTATAGTGTCCTGTTGTCTTTCCGTCTGTAATCATCAGTTTTTTCGAAAAGACATTCCATAGCCTTATGTGGGAAAATCCCAGCCCGTTTACTAATTCCAATGTCTGGAACTGGATATTCACCTCGGATAATCGGAAGACGGAACCGATATTTATTGTTTTGTTCCAGTTTTTCTTATAGGGAACACTCTCACTAACACGGATTTCTTCACATACCCTTTTTGCCGCATCATTTCCCGACGCCTGAGTCTCCTTCAGAATTTTATCCTGCAGCCTTCTCACCGATTCCTCTTTTAACACTTCTTCCTCGCGCAACTGTTTCCTGTAATCGGTCGGGGATACCTGATATTTCTCACGGAACGCCTTATTTAACGCCGGTGCCCCTGAAAAGCCGCAGTCTACAGCGATCCGTGTCACATTTTCGTCTGTATACATTAATTTTGACACGACATGTTTGAGGCGGACTTCTGTAACATATTCTGCAAAATAGACCCCTGTCTGCTTATGGAATATGCGGGACAGGGTCGAAGTGGACACAAACAATTCCTCTGCTACCTTCGCAAGGCTTATATGTACACTGTAGTTCTGATTCACGAATTGAATGATCTTCTGAAGTTTGTAATCCACAGAATTTTCATTGTCAGCAAGACTCCTGCTGGCAGTCCAGAAGTTCTCGACCAGAATATCCAGTATCTGATATACCATACTGCTCTCATAACTTGTTGTCTTATGTGACTGTATTGTCCGCTGGTAAATCAGATTCTTCAGTGCGTTTTTCAATTCATTGTAAGACCTTCTCGTATCGACGGCACTATTGCAAAAAAATCGGCCTTTCAGATCCCCCATTACCCCCAGCAGCATCTGGTTCTCATAACTAACTTCGCAGATAATCGCACGTCTGGCAGACAGTCTGCATTTACCAGTGCCGCAATGGACAAGGATCACGTCTTCCTTTTCTAAGAGATAATTCGTTTCATCAATCTCCACACAAAGTTTCCCGTCAATAACATAAAACAGCCTTGCATCGTACTGAAACTGAAATTCTTCCTCTATATGCTCGAAAATGCTGATTTGAAAACCTCTTTCGTTCAATGTATTAATCCCTCATCATGTCTTTCACTTGATGATTGTATCATAACATTTTTAGCTCTGGTCTTTCAAGTATTTCAAAAATAGGTCATTCATTTCAGTCTTCTATTACTTCTATTTTACAAGAATGCTTTTTCCCTTCTTTGTCATAGCTGATTCCTACAGCCAGAATCCTTCCCGTATACCTTTGGGGCTCCCCTATTTTCCCCCTAAAGCGCAAGGCATATTTCCTGTCTTTAATCTGCTGTATAGCAGCTTCCGGCGTGGCTCCAACTTTCAGCTCCAATATAATACAGTCAGCGTTTTTGTCAGTTTCTGGATAAAAAATGAAGTCGGCATATCCTATGCCAGCCTTATCCTCTCGTTCTATCCGATAGTTGTCCCGGGCAGCAAGATAAACAAGGTTTACAACTGCTGTCAGTTCCGCTTCACTGTTATAGCTAAGAAGAGTACGGCCCGGAACTGGTCCAGTAATTTATCACCATAATCAATAGTTATAGTTCTACAGGATTCTCCTCTTGATGCGCACTAGTTACTGTTCACGCCCTGCGGGCGCGCACAGTAACGGCATCTGCCCATTAAAAGTCGCCTGCGGCGAGGGGTGCTATGCGCCAGTGGCGCATGTTCAGCACGGACCGCAGCGGAGCGTAGACCAGATGCCCCGAAATCATCACTTTATTGGCCCCGATGCCGTGCAGCTAGGTGCACGGCACGGTGTGAACAGTAACGCGCACTATACTTAAATTCCTCAAACCACCCGCAGCACCCCTTCTCCGCGAACAGTCCCACATAGCACCCTGTAAAGGTCATCGGCATACACTCGGTGGACATCAGCTGTGTTCGTCCTGTTCCAGCGAGTGAAAGGCTTCTGTCATCAGTCCCGGCAAAAAAGCGGTATTCCAGCTTATCGGACTCCACCCTGAGAAAAATATTCCCATGCCCGCTTAAATACAACGGTTCACTTTCTGTCTGCATATCTCCCACTCTTTTCCTGAGTATGACACACCTGTTTCCGTCTCTGTTTGTAACTACAAGGTCATAATGGTGCTCGTTTGTATGAAAAATAGTGAGACCTGCATTCTCATATTCACTCTGTGGGTTACAGTCAACCCATACTTCAGCCCTCATACAGAAGTGCTGCTGCCGCCTTCCAATAAATGTGGGGGACGCAGTGTCACTGAGGACTGCCTCCCCTCCGGTAAGTTTGAGACACCCGGGCCTTTCCGTAAAACTATACATACTCATATCCGGGTTTCTCAGGTAGTTCCATGCTTTCGGAAGGCCTGACGGCTGAAAAGTATCAGTGTCCTCTTTTACTTTATAATCATTTGCCGGAAGTGACATCACTTCCATCTCTTTCGAAATCCTGCGTCCCTGATTGACCACTGGCCAGCCTTCTTCGTTCCATGTCACCGGGGCCAGCATGGTTTCTCTTCCCAAATGGTGGAGCATATACTGGCTTGTTCTGATTCCGTGAAAGACCATCCAGTACTCTCCGTCTGCAGTATCTGTTATGTCGCCATGCCCGACCGCCTGAAAATGATGGAGCATTGTATCGCGATGGGTCAGGATCGGATTGTCTGGACAGCTTTCGAACGGGCCCCACGGTGAAGCCGCCCTTGCGATGGTCACCATATGCCCATATTCTGTTCCCCCTTCGGCGGCCAGCAGGTAATACCAACCATCTTTCCGGAACATATGCGGCCCCTCCGGATATTTACCGCCGCTGCCCTCCCATATGATTTTTGTCACAGTAAGCATTCTGCCTGTCTGGATATCTATCTGACATTGTCCGATCGCCTGACCGTCAGAGAGGTCATAGGTACTGGACAAATATACACATCCATCGGAATCAAAAAACAGCGATGGATCGATTCCTCCCTGACTGACCCAGACAGGGTCGGACCATTCTCCTTCTATGTCATCCGTCCATACAAAAAAGTTCCCGCCATAGCTGAAGTTCGTTGCCGAAACATAAAACCTTCCATTATGAAGCCGGATTGTGGGTGCCCATATCCCGCCCGACGCCGGACAATTTTCCAGCATTGCTTGTGATTTTCTTGTCAGCACGTGCCCGGTCTGCTCCCAGTGTACAAGGTCACGGCTGTGGAACAGGGGGATTCCCGGGAAAAACTCAAAGGAACTGTTCACGAGATAATAATCTTCACCGCTCCTGCATACGCTCGGATCGGGGTAAAATCCCGGAATCACCGGGTTTTGATAATGAACCATATCTATCCTCCTCACACACGAATCCAGACCTGCATTTCACCGGTGTTTCTGTTTCCCCACATAAAATACGGCACGGCAATGACGTCAATTTCTCTCTCCCGCAATACATACGGGCGGTATAGCTCCCCTTCCCAGTTCTCCTCCAGCGTCCTGTAGCCTTTTGTCATGACCGCGGGTATACTGCCGGGAAGTCCGGCACCCCTGACCGTCTTAAACCTGCTTTTCGCATCCAGTCTTATGGCAGAAAGGTTTTCCCCGTTGTCTTCCTGTTCCAGACAATATACAACCGGTCCTTTTTGAATCGCAGCTTTCCCCGCATCTGCCCTTACTTTCGGATTTGCCTGTATCAATTTTGCCGGCATGGAAAGAAACAGACGGATTTCCTCTCCTTTTGCAACTGCTTTTTCAAGATACGCATATCCTTTTTCCACCCGGTATGCGATTGGTTTCCCATCCGACTGTATCTCGAAGTTCTCACACCAGCCCGGTATACGCAGGGCAATCTGGCAGGCACAGTCCGGTACCGATTGAACCGTTATTTTGATTTCCCCTTCCCACGGGTAATTGCCCTCCTGACGTATCTTATATTCCCCGGAATCTGTTTTTACACCGGCTTCCCCTGCTATATAGAGATTTATAAACAGGGTATCTCTGCCATAAGAATAGATATATTGTCCGAGTGATGTCAGGAGTCTGGCAATATTGGGCGGACAGCACGCACATCCGAACCATGTCTGGCGGACAGGCTTTACATGCCTGCGGTCCGGATTCTTTTCATTCGCTTCCGGCCAGACTTCCAAAGGGTTTACATAAAAAAAATGTTTCCCGTCACGTGACATGGAACTTAAGATTACGTTATACAGGATTCTTTCGATGACATCCCCATAGTTTCCGTCCATATCTGCCTTCTGCATCCGGTGTGCAAAAAAAATCAATCCGACAGATGCACAAGTCTCCGCGTATGCAGTCTCATTCGGGAGGTCATAGTCAAAAGTGAAGGCTTCCCCTGTATGGGTAGAACCTGCCGCACCTGTAATATACATCTGACGGTTCACGACATTTTCCCAGAGATGCCTGCAGGAAAGGAACATCTCTTCATCTTCCGTTATTCTCGCAACATCTGCCATTGCAGCATACATATACATTGCCCTCACAGCATGGCCCACGGCATGTTTCTGGCTGAACACAGACATATGGGACTGGTTGTAGGAAAGGTCCGGAGGATCTGAGGGCAGCCCCGTTTTAAAGGTTCTTTTATTTCTCGTCCCCTCCCATTCCTGTACAAAATAATTGGGTTCCTTTCCCCGCTCTTCCAGAAACCAGCGGCTAAGGCTGATATATTTCTCATTTCCTGTCACTTCATACAGCTTAACCAGTGCCAGTTCTATTTCCTGATGTCCCGGATAACCTTTTGGCATACCGGGTGCTGGTCCGAACTTTTCTGCGATATTGTCCGCACACCGGCACATCACATCAAGCAGTTTTCTTTTTCCCGTTGCTTTATAGTAGGCGGCTGCTGCCTCTATCATATGTCCGGCACAATACATTTCATGGCACTCATAAAGGTTCGTCCATTCCTGTTCCTTCCGGCCGATCGAAAAATACGTATCTAGATAACCGTCTTCCTGCTGTGCCTGTGCTATGACGTCTATGATTTCATCTATCACATTCTCCAGCTCCGGTTCTGCTTCACCTTCCAGACTGTATGCCGCGGCTTCCAGCCACTTTGCCAGATCACTGTCCTGAAAGACTTCACCATAAAACTCGCCTTCCTCCAGCCCTGCCGCGATTCTAAAATTCTGTATGGCATGGCTTAACTCGACCCCCGGCATCCTGTCATTTAATATTTCCCATTGATATGGGAGCATTGTATCCTTCACCAGCTCTATATACTGTGACCAGAAATCATCCCTGATCTCCACATCACGGTTTTCCGGTGCCCTGTAGACTTCCGTTATTCCCATATTTCTTCTCCTCTTTATAGAATTTTATCCCGGAGCCGTCAGGTTCCGGGATATTATATTCCAATACGGCTAAATCATCCTGAAATCCAGTTTTACTGCCGCATCTTTCTTAAGTTCTAATTCAAATTTACTGCCGCATTCCCCGTATACTTTACCGTCTATCCTTAATTCTTTATATCCCAGAGGGAAGGAAAACTCTATCGTCTGGTTTTTCATGGATGAGATCGTGGCAGACGCCTGTCCGCTCTCCAAATCCCACTCCATTTCCTCAATCTTGGCAAATGTATACAGCCAGACTCCGTGCAGGCTTCCCTTACTCAAATCTTTCGGCACTGCCGGCAGCAGCTTAATAAATCCCTCGTCTGAATATACCAGCATCTCAAGAATCATGGCCGGCATTGCACCCAGCAGGTCCGGGCAGAATACCCGGTACGGGTAATGCACCGTATTCAGTGTCCGGGTTACATACCCATGCTCCATCAAAGTCCTGAAATTATGAATTGCATCCGGGAGATCCCCCAGTCTTACGGCTGTAAAATATCTGTGGATAACGCCATGTGCAGAATCATCCTGATGGCCTCGCTTCCTGTTTGAAAGTATAAACGGTTTGACAAGCTCCGGTGTTTTTTCCGGTGAAATTGCCCGTCCCGGCCAGATATCATAATGATGGGATACATGTCTGTGGTCATAATTCTCCCCGGAATATTTAAAGGACCACTCCTTAACCGCCCCGTCTTCATCCATCAGATAATCCGGCAGTTTGCCTCGAAGTTCCTTCCACTTCGGAAGACCCGGTTCATCCAGCCCCAGAATCTCACACGCCTCCAGCAGGTTGTCCAAAACCTCTCTGCAGACCATCACATCCATCAGAGAATTCACATTCATCGCATAAACATTTTTCGGGAACGGAACATGATAGTCATTCATGGACGGATCTTCCGGTGAATAACTTGGATAAAACAGTACCTTTCCATTCTCATCTACATCGGAAAGATAATCCTCGTAAAACAATGCAATTTCCTTCAGGCCCGGCACGACACGTTCCCGTAAGAACTTCTCATCCCCGCTGACCAGATAATGCCCCCAGAACTCATTGTATATCCATCCCAGACACGCAGTCCAGCAGTAGTGGGGATATACGATGGAGAACTGGTAGAATTTACCGGAATTATAATCACAGTGAATATTTCCAAGTACTCCCCTCGCCCCATAAAATCGTTTGGCATTCAGACGGAAATCATCAAATTTTTCTTCGTAGAACCTGAAATAAATATCCATCATTTCCGGCAGCCCGGTCATATTGCCGGAGCATACCTGCAGGTTCGTGTTAATATTATGCTGGAACAAAGACGGCGGGTCATCCCCGGTATCCGTAATCAGGAAAAACCGCCCCATATCATACAGCTTTTCCAACATCATGGCACTCAGTTCCCCGCCTCCATGCTGTTCATTCAGCAATTCCTCCGCGGACAGTGCCCAGTCCCCGCTAAGCCTGACTTCGGAGCGTTCCATCAGCGGGGCAAGGTATATCCGGTTGGCAGAGAGCATATCCTCATATGAATCCTGAATCTGCCTTACCTCTTCAAGAACCCCTGCTGCCAGCGAATGGCGGTATGCTTCTTCATACTTGACAGTGCGGGACAGAATCGTAACCTGATGTGCATTTTTAACCTGTATGTAACCGCCCTCCCGGTAAGATGTCTCACCATCAGTACGGATGACAGAACAGCAGCAGTACCCGCGTTCCCCGAACTGTGGGTCATATGCCAGAGATACCGTGCAGCTGTCAGGTGACGTTGTAATCTCCACATCACTTCCTTCAATTTCATACATGTCGTTATAAGTAACAAGCACGAACTGATCAAAGTGGTCCGGATTGTCATAACCGCCCGGAGCGACAAAACGCATGTCCACGTCAAGCGCTTCTCCGTTTAAGCGTTTCATTTCCTGTACTGTCACTTCTTTTTCGAATGAAACAAAGGACCTCCTGAGAATCCCCCCGTTATCATCCTCGCAGCGTACAACTGCCTCCCCCGACATCATATCCAGATACCGCAGATAGTCATGGCAGTTCCTGCCCTCTTTTATATCCGTCAGCAATTCAATCACAGAATGCAGCCGTGGATGAAGCCGTGGAAATTCAACACCGAACGGACGGCTGTCAATCCATTTATCATACCCCGCGTCTTTTGTCGCCTTATCCATTACTTTTGCTGCATCTTCAAACCGTCCCTGCTTTAAAAGCTTCCTTGCCTCCGGAATCGCATAGGCCACATCCGGAGGATCAGGAGTGTCCTTCCAACGCATATCCATAATCCGTTCGCGCCGGTAAATCACGCGTTCATGATAAGGATTCCCCACAATGTCAATCCGCTGCCTGCCGTTTGCAGTCACAAGGACATCTTCATCCGCTTTTGCGGGATACAGGCTACTCACACTTTTATAAGGAAGAAGTGTGCGTCTTTTCCCAATTCCCATAGGTGGATATTCTAATCCGAATTCCACTGCTTTCATACCATAATTACTCATAGAAGCCTCCTTTTCGTTCCTGTTTCTTGAACAAATTATACGTCTGAAATGTTTTATGGTAAATGGAATATACTAGACTCGAAGGAGGGAATATTTTGAACGTATGGGGCTAATTTTCGTCCTTCTTTACCTGTGTTTTATAAACGAGCGGACTGACGCCAAACTGTTGTTTAAATACCTTGCTGAAATAATACTGGTCACTGAACCCCAGCATCTCTGCTATATCTTTTACCCTCATATTCTGGTATTCATCCAGCATTTTTCTGGCTTCTTCGATTTTGATCCTGTTATAATAACTGATTGGGGTATCGTTGTAATATACTTTGAAAATTCTGCAGATATAGGAAGGGGAAATTTCAAAGTAATCTGCGATTTCCTGAAGCGACAGGTTCTTGTAGAGATTCGTCTGCATGTATTCTGTCAGTTTACAGGCAATCTCAATGGAAACCCCGTTCCTCTCCTCTTTACCCGCCGACAAGAAATCTGCGTATCCCTGCAGACACTCCTCTAATTCCTCATACTTTCTACAGTCGTTCAGCATTTTATCTGCAAGTGTTCCCGGTTCTTCCGCCAGCCCCAGACTTCCGCCCGCTGCAATGAATATTTCATCCAGAAGCGTCTGGAGGAATTTTCGCAGTACCACGACCGTATACTGCTTTTCCTCCCAATAAAGGATACTTTTATGGATTTCTTTCCGGTAATCATGAACTGCCCTGTTTTTGAGAATCCGCTCCATTTTTTTCCGGAATACCTCAATTTCCTCTTTCTGCCTGATATACGCCCCTCTTTCTTCTGGATTACCGTCGTCTTTATATACCATGCCTGCATCCAGCATAACCAGCCTTCCAAGATGGTTGGAAAGCCGGGTGTACTGGGTATTGAGGCTGCCGATGTCCTTCAGCTTTGCGGAACAGATAATGTTGACGCGTGTATATTTCTTTCTCAGTTCTGCCAGTAACAGACCCGCCTGCTGTGTGATTTGCTCTGCCGAGATTTGTTCCAGATCAAATATCACTATTTTCTCACTGTTTAATTTTGTGTTCACAATCCTGAAAGCTGAAACTGCACAGTTCTGTTCCATAATTCCGCTGACAAGTTCCTTTGATAACGGTGCCGAATACTGTTGGAAAAGGCCTACCCGTATCAGTGCAGCCACATACTGTTCCGGGAGCCGTCCGTCATTGACTAAAATCCCTTCCTGAATAATTTTCTGCAAAACCTCCTCTTCCTTCTGCACTTTATTACGGTCTGCCTCCTTCGTCAGTTTTTTCAGAATATCCATGAACTCCACTGCATCCACTGGTTTCATAACGTAATCATCAACCTGCAGCATAAGGGCTTCATGGGTAAATGTAAAATCTGCATATCCGCTGATAATGACGCACTTCACCCCTGCATACATCGCCTTCGCCTTTTGTATGAGTGTCAGTCCGTCTATGACCGGCATTTTAATGTCTGTTATAATGATATCCGGTTCATAATCTTTCAATATTTCTAATGCGCTTTCCCCGTCATATGCAGTCTTGATAAAAGAGTCATAGCCGGCTTCCTTTATCAGGCGGGCAATGTCCCTTAAGATCACTTTGCTGTCCTCTGCCACCAGAAATTTATACATTCCCATTCCTCCCATCCGCTATCTTCCCATTACTATTCAGGTTTTTCCACATCGCCCGTATCACACCTGCCGCTCAGGCGGATGGTGGAGCCCTCTTCCGGCACATGATTGAATATATGAAATTCGAAATTCCCCTCAAAAAACAGTTTCAGGCGCAATACCGTATTTAATATTCCCATCCCTCCCAGTCCCGGTTCGTCATCACTTTTTGTTTCCACATCCAGTGCCAGACTTTCATCCTGAAACCGGTCCTCTATTTCTTTTATCTTTTCTTCTGAAAATCCTTTTCCGTTATCTTCGATTTCGACAGACCAGCTTCCCTCCGATATCCTGGCTGTAACCGAAATCTGATAAGGAGGCTTCCGGCCTTCAAATGCATGCTGTATCGCATTCTCTACAAAGGGCAGGATGCTCAGACGCGGGATTTTTATTATTTCTGCTTCCTTCTGTATATTTATATGGTAATTTAGGAAATCTTCATAATACTGCTTCTGCAGTGAAAGATAATTTGTAATACATTTTATTTCTTCTCTCAGCTCCACTTTGTGCGCATTGGAATTTACCGTATACCTCAGCATATCTGAGAGCTGTTTACACATGATCCGGGCATCGTCAGTACGTTCCTCCCCCGCAGCGATGCTGATAGAATATAGTACATTATGGATGAAATGCGGTGAAATCTGCGCCTGGAGTGCGGAAAGTTTTGCCCTCGTTTCTGCCTTATTTGACTCAATTTCCCTCTGTGCGCTCATTTTCAGATCATCCAGTATCTTCTGGAAAGCATCTTTAAGCTCAACAATTTCATTATTATATACATTCTCAATCGAAAGCCCCATGTTATCATAAGTAACAGCCAAAACACTATTACGGAGATCCGAAAGAGGTTTTACCAGCATCCTTGAGGAAATCACAACCATTAATATTGCCGCCAGTGTTACACAAACAAAGAAGATCACGGTTGTATGCTGCAGAAGCCGCATAGAGGAATAAATGGTATCTTTCGGATATTGTATGTATGTCTTAATGCCGGAATAGTCCGAGGCGGCATAGAAATACATATGGTCCCCCACACTGAACATACTATTTTTCTCATCCGCCGGACTGCTGCTTAATACCTGCTGTACATTTTCAGTAACCGAGCTTGACGGATATACAATATCCCCCCTGTCGTTCATAAGCATGACATTCCCGATACGATTGATGTTACAGATTTCGTCCAGCTTTTTGTAATCCGACTGAACTTCTATGTACCCATACTGGTTCGCACCCACATCAAAGATAGCCCTCATAAAGGATATCGACGGCTCTCTGTTTTCCTCCACAGTTCTTCCATTGTCCGCATAGATAACCAGTTCTTTGTTTTCCAGCTTCTTTGCATTACCGTCTGTCTGAATCGCTGCCTCAAAATTACTTTGATTCTGGTTATATACATAAGAAAAAGAGCCATCCTGACTATACAGATATACATTTACATGCGGAAATGAGGTCAGGGTAATCGCATTAGATACAATCGAAGCGATTTCCCTGCCCCTCTTCAGTTCCTCATAATCTGTCAGCACTTGCGGATTGCTTTTTACATCCCTCATTATTTTCAGCAGTCCCGGGTCTGAGATTAATTTTTTTGTAATGTCATCCAGTTTTTCAATATAGGTGTCTGCATTTTCAGACACCTTCAGGCAGAGCTGCATATCATTATAGGTTGTCTCTTCTTCAATCTGCCTGAATATATGCATACGGATAAACAGACTGAATGATGCAGCTGCAAATATAATGATAATTGAAAATACGGCATAAAGTTTGGTCCTGAATTTAAAGTTCATACTGCTTTCCTCCTGTTCCTTATCCCTTCACGGCCCCTTCTGTCAGTCCGCTTATGAATTGTTTCTGCATAAACAAAAACATCAGGATGACGGGAAGTGCTGCCAGCGTCAGGTCTGCAAACACAAGATTCCAGTTGCTGCCGCCGTACATTCCAAAAAACTGGTAAACAGAAAGCGGCAGTGTCCTCTTTGACGGGTCATTCAGGAAGTAGAGAGGTATATTAATTTCATTCCATATTCCTGTAAATAAAAGAATCAGTACGGTAATGTTGCAGGATTTCAAAAGCGGGAGAATAATATGGAAATAAGTCTGTAATGTAGAAGCCCCCTCTATAAATGCAGACTCGTCTAAAATCCGCGGAATCCCTTTTATAAAGCCGGTATACAGAAAGCAGCTGAACGGTATATTAATTGCCGTATATAAAATAATGACATTCAGATAGCCGCCGTAAATATCCAGTACGGTAAACAGTCGTATTGTAGGCATGATCTGCATCGGTATGATGGTTCCTATAAAGAAAAAATAATACAGGAATCTGGAAAATCTGCTGCTTCTCCTCGCAAGTATAAACGACGCCAGTGAACTGACCAATATGGTAATTCCGGTAGAAATAACGGTAATAAAAATACTGTTTTTAAAAGCCAGCAATAATTTTCCCTGTTCAAATACCGCCTTGAAATTTTCAAACAGCCATTTTTGAGGCAATGCCAGGTCAAATGCCGTCACTTCGGCCGAATTCTTGAATGCTCCCAGCAGCATAATCAAAAGGGGGATAAGAATCAGCAGCGATACAAGAATCATCACCACCTGTAACACAACCCTCATAAGACGTTCCTTATGTCTTGTACTCACTATTCTTCCACCTCCCTTTTCCTCATATTATACAGTACCGGGATGCAAATAATTGATACAAATATTGCCAGTGTCACATTCAGGGCCGTCCCTAGTCCCCACTGCCCTCTTCCGAATTTTGAGAATACCTCCAGCGCGATTACCTGGGATGCATTCCCCGGTCCCCCGTTCGTAAGTGCATATGGTTCACTGAATACTTTCAGCCCGCCAATCAGGCTCAGAAGCATGTTAATGTTAAATGCCGGCGCCAGCATTGGGAATGTAATACTCTTAAAACGCTGCATGGCTGTAGCCCCGTCTATCTTGGCCGCCTCGTAATAGGATTCAGGTATGCCCTGCAGGCCTGCCAGATAGACGACCATATGGTATCCGCTCCATTGCCAGATAGATACCCCGGCAATGGAAATCATTACGATCTTTGTATCTACCAGCCATCCCTGCTTCAGAAATCCCAGACCGATATTCCCCAGAAAATCATTCAGTATACCATTCGGATGAAGGATAGGGACGAATACGAGCCCGATAATGATCGTAGAAATGACACAGGGCAGGAAAAAAATGACCCTGAAATATCCTCTGAGTTTCATCTTTGTATTCACTGCCAGAGCCAGAAGAAGCCCGTTCACGTTCTTTCCGATTACGACAATAACAGCATATAAGAAAGTATTGTATATTGCATGTTTTAATTCACTGCTTTGAAAAATAGTTTTATAATTATCAATTCCTACAAAACTGATGGCATCTTTCCCTATGGTCCAGTCGGTCAGGGAATAATAAATACCATAAATGCTGGGAGCCACAAAGAAAATCCCGAATAACAGCAATGCAGGCAAGGTCAGGAGATATGTATATATATGTCGGTTCCGGCGCATTGCATGTACCATTCCTTTCCTGAAAAAGGCACCTTAAAGTACTTATCATAAATACTTTGACCGTACTGTCCGGTGCCTGATATTTATTAAGACATTTAGAAATTCTCTATCCCTTTTGCTTTCATCAATTCCTCGAAAGTAGCATCCCACGCTGAGAGTACTTCTTCGGGTGTCTTAGCTCCTGCGAACATATCCTGGAAATATACCCAGAGGTCATTCAGATCCACTTTCATATAGGCATTCATTTCCAGCACTGTCTTTCCTGTTTTATTATATTCCTCGTACAGCCGGCCTTCAAAATCATCAAATTCAGGTTCCTTTGCCCCTTTCACATTCGGGACAAAAGAGGCTGCCTTCTGGGCCGTGTCGCACTGTTCTGGTTGTGCCATAAAATCAAGGAATTTCTTTGCTTCCTCAATATGTTTTGCATCTTTCGGTATGAAAAATTCTGCATCCAGCTGGCTGATCGTGAGGTATTCCTCTTCGCCCTCATACACCGGATATGGAAACATGTCAAACTGAATATCCGGATATGCATTCAGCAAATCTCTGACTGTCGTATTGGAACCTACCGTCATCGCATACTCCCCGCTGCTCATGGCCGCCGGAATACTATTATAGTCATCTGAGAGGACGGTGCTCTGCATATAACCGTCTTTATAGAGATTGTAGGCCTTTTCCAGACTTTCCTGTAAAGCAGGAACCTCATCCCAGCCTATCTCATTTGCATTCAGCCTGTCCCAAAGGTCCGGCTCTGATTTTGCCGCGTAATACCCCCATGTCGAAGTCGTCCACATCTGAAACGTCCACACATCTTTAAAAGGTCCATAAAACGGGGTGATCCCCTGTGAACTGAGTTTCTCACACACTGCGGTAAATTCATCGTAGGTCTTTGGAATTTCTATCCCCTTCTCCTCAAAGAGGTCCTTATTATACACAACTCCCATTCCACCTGTTTTTACTGCGAAAGCAAATCCATAAATGTTTCCGTCAGGTGCCGTTAATATCTCTTTATCCGCAAGGTTCCCCACAAATGGCTCTCCCGACAAATCAACACAGTTTTTTGCGATTTCGAGTTCATTCTCTGCCGAAACCTTATTGTAACAAATTAAATCCGAAGGCTGTCCGGAAGCCAGTTTCGTCTGGAGTATAGACGTATTCTGTGCATCCGGGTTCAGTACCAGCTCCACCTTAATCTCCGGATATTTTTCTTCAAAGGCTTTTATATTCTCTTCGCTGAATGCATATGGTATATTGTTTACTATTTCCTGACTCGCCTCAACCGTCAGTGTCACATTCTCTTTCTTTCCCCCATCGTTCTTTTTCGCGTCCTCCGAAGAACCGCCTGATGAGCCGCAGCCAGCGGCTAACAGGGACACCGCCAGAATGATACCTGTCGCTTTCATCGCCGTTTTTTTCATTCCTCTTTCCTCCTCTTATCAGAAAATTTGTAACCGTTCAGGCAGGCCTGTCTGAACGATTACAAAAGTTTACCTGTCTCTTGTTGGTTCACCGTCCGCGGAACTTTTGTTGTTTTCGATAGTCTTATTTTAACTTTCGCTTGATGATAAGTAAATGGAATTAAATGAACGTTGGGATTAATTATCTTGAACTATCTGTATAGAGCTTTTTAAATTAGCAGCTTTCTTTGTAGTATGACAATATAAAAAGAGTGTAACGCCATAATAACTTAATGGGCATTACACTCTTTGATTGCGTGGTATATGTAGTTATGGTGCTTATGATATCATTAACTTGATTTCGTCTATCTCTTTTTGCACCTTCTCAAAGCGTTTATTAATTATTTCATATACAGAATTATCTATCGTCTTGATTTTGGCAGCCGTATTGACCGTACTCTGAATATCGTCAAGCTTTTTTGTGATTATCTCGTTTTGTTCATCTGTATAACCTAAACAAGTATTGAGTACATCTGTCTCCAGCTTATTTATGCGGTCAATAAGCTCTTGCTTTGTGGCATCGACTTTATCATCTAATGTACTGACTTTATCGTCTAATGTACTGACTTTATCATCTAATGTACTGACTTTATCGTCTAATGTACTGACCCGATTGTCTAATCTCTGGATATCGTCCTTGGTTGCCATTTGGGATAGCTTTGTATCTATCTCGTCAAAACGTTTGTTAAATAATTGGCTGATCGCCTGTAAGTCCTCACTTGATAATGCCATATATCTCACCTCACTTTGTATGGTATGTATTGATTTAGTTAGTGTGTTATGTATTATACCATACTGGCTAGTGTAAAGTCTATTAAATTATCAACTGAACTTAGAGGTATGGCAGGGACAATATATTAAAACGGCGTCCCATACAAATCATAAGGCGTCAGCTGGTAAACATAATAATTGAGCCAGTTCGTATATAGATTATTCGCATGTGCCCTCCATATCAATTCCGGCTTGTTCTCCGGATTATCGTCCGGATAATAATTGACAGGCACCTGGATATCCAGTCCCTTGCCTTTATCCCTCTTATATTCCGTATCCAGTGTTATGCGGTCATATTCCGGATGTCCCATGACGAAAATCTGACGCCCCTCCTGCGCCATGCAGAGGAAAACGCCCGCCTCTTTTGAATCGGCCAGAATAGTTATCCTCTCATCCGCCTCCAGAAGTTCCTGCGGTACGGTCGTGTGTCTGGAATGAGGCGCATAAAAAATGTCGTCAAATCCCCTTACGAGTGGAATCTTACGGTTTCTGACATGGTGGCGGAATACTCCGAACATTTTATGCGGGAGTTTTACTTTATCAATCCCGAAATGATAGTACAGCCCTGCCTGTGCACCCCAGCACAGATGGAGTGTTGAAGTAACGTTGGTTTTTGTCCACTCCATGATTTCCTTGAGTTCTTCCCAGTAGTCCACATCCTCGAAAGGCATCTGTTCTACCGGGGCCCCTGTGATGATGAATCCGTCAAACTTTTTATTCCTGATATCACTGAACGCCTCATAAAATTTGTAAATATGGCTCGTTGATGTATTCTTGGACACATGGCTGCCTACACGCACAAAAGTCACATCCACCTGCAGCGGCGTATTAGACAGGGACCGTAGAATTTGAAGTTCCGTATCTTCTTTTAAAGGCATCAGGTTCAAGAGCCCTATACTGATCGGACGGATATCCTGATGTGCAGCGCGGTACTCATCCATGACAAATATATTTTCCTGTTCCAGTATTTCTTTTACCGGCAAATCATTTTGTACTCTTATCGGCATCTTTATTCTCCTTTTCTTCTTTCGTCTTCTGTTCTTTTATCTTCTGTTCTTTCCTATTATTTAGTTCATCCGAATTCCCCTGATCTTCCGGCTCTTTCTTATCCTTTGAATGTTCCCGGGGCTCCGCTACTTCGGGATTGTCATCAGAATGTACATATGTTCCGTCCGAATCTACAAAACTCCTCTCACCGTAAGAGCCCGTATCCGTAGGAAGCTTCTTTTTTTCCAGTCTGTGATTTACCAGCATGTTCACAATATAGTAGATTACTGCAAAAGTCGGAACACCCAGAATCATGCCCACGAATCCAAACAGTCCCCCGCCTAACAGGATTGCAAACACTACCCAGAAAGCGGAAAGACCCGTGGAGTCCCCGAGGATCTTTGGTCCGATGATATTTCCGTCCAGCTGCTGTAAAATCAGGATAAAGATAATGAAATAAATTCCCATCTTCGGATCTGACAGCATAATTAGAATTGCACTCGGAATCGCTCCGATATATGGGCCGAAAAACGGGATGACATTTGTAACACCTACAATTACGCTGACGAGCAGTGTATAAGGCATGTTTAAGACAGAAAGGCTGATAAAACACAAAACCCCGATAATAATAGAGTCGATAATCTTTCCTATGATAAACCCGCCAAATATTTCATTACTCTTGATTGTCAGATGAAGAATCATGTTTGCATGTGAGGGCTTAAAAATTGCATATACCCCTTTTTTGCACTGGCTTGCAAACTGTTCTTTACTAAACAGGACATAAATCGATATAATAATCCCAATGAGTGCATTCAGTATTTCACTGACAATATTGATCACACCGACGGTCAGATTCGACATCACGATGTTGATCTGTGTCAGCAGGTCTGTACGCATCCAGTTCTGGACATAATCCGTGGCTTCCTTCAGGATATTCGTCAGCAGCTGATTCAGCGTTGTATTCTTCGTATTCATCTCCATGATCGTATCAACAAGCTGGTTCAGCTGACTTGGAACCGTCACCACCATATCCCTGATGCTACGGTATAATTCTGGTATCATCATGTTAAACAGGGCAATGATCACTAGAAGCAGGACCGCGACGGCCGCAAATATTCCTGTCCCCCGCGCAATCGCATGGATTTGGTTTGGCTTTGTTAATTTCTTTTCCAGAACAGGCTTTAAGTGTGCTTCCACAAATTTCACAATAGGGTTTAGAAGATACGCAATCCCCAGACCATAGACGACAGGTTTCAGAACGTGGAATATTTCCTTAAATACCCCGGATATGGCCGGAAGCCTAAGCAGGGCAAAATAAAAAACAATACAGGCAGCAATAACAACGAAAATTGTCATCCCCCTGCTGAACTTCTGCCTTAACTTGGACGGGCCGCTATTACCAAAAGAAGGTCTTGCCGCATAATAACCGCTGTTTTCTTTTTTTTGCTCTTTCTCCGGACTTTCTTTTAATTCGCTCATTTTTTAATACAATTCCTTCCTTTTTACAGATATTATGATTATAGCGCGTTCCGCTTATTATAGTCAACCATGAAGCATCACTCCGGAGAAAGAATCTTATTCCTGAAAGAACAAAATATAGGTGGACTGCGTAAAAAAGCAGATACCGGTTCAAACCGGCACCTGCTTTTTCAATCTCCACTTTTACCAAGCGTTTTACTCTTCTCATCCTTTGCACTTAAATGTTGCACATTCTGTTCCTTCACAATGACAGGCATTGCTTCCCTCTACGCTGATCTTACCGGCATGGCATTCACAGTTGTCGTTATACATACATTCTGTCGCTTTACAGTCGATGCAGCTGCAATCTGAAGCCTTTCCTGTTACATCGCTGTAGCTGTTTGTATAACTATTGGAAACGCTGTCCCCTTTTCTCTCCTGGAAGCTGTCACAGCATGTTTCTCTTGCTGTTTTAGCCTGGTTTCCGCCTACCTGAATTTTATCAAGGTCACATAAAAACTGCTTATTGTGTACACATGTCTGTACAGTACATTTTAATTCTGGCATGATCATACCTCCTTCTTATTAATGAAATCAGTATCATTATGCCCCGCCGGTCCTGAAATTATTCCTGTGTTTTCACTTCGCGCACAGTCTTTTTCGCGATTTCTTCCCTGATATCTGTAAGGAAAGAATCCAGTGTGCTCTGGCCTTCGTCACCTTCAAACCGGCTTCTGACTGATACAAGCCCGTCCTCTTCTTCTTTTGCCCCCACGACGAGCATATACGGAACCTTCTGCATCTGTGCCTCCCGGATCTTATATCCGATTTTTTCGGCACGCGTATCAAGCTCTGCCCGGATTCCCGCCGCAGCTAATGTATCCATGACTTTTTTGCCATAGTCCATATATTTGTCAGAAATCGGCAGTACCTTCACCTGTACCGGTGCAAGCCAGGTCGGGAATGCTCCTGCAAAATGTTCGATCAGAATACCGATAAAACGTTCGATTGAACCGAATGCAACACGGTGAATCATGATCGGCCTGTGTTTTTCCCCGTCGGCCCCTGTATATTCCAGTTCAAAACGAAGCGGCAGCTGGAAGTCAAGCTGGATCGTACCACACTGCCAAGTTCTTCCAATGGAATCCTCCAGATGGAAATCAATCTTCGGTCCGTAGAATGCACCGTCTCCTTCATTTACCACATACGGAAGTCCCAGATCATCCAGCGCACCACGCAGGGCATCTGTTGCCATTTCCCAGTCTTCATCACTTCCCATGCTGTCTTCCGGGCGGGTAGAGAGTTCCACATGGTACTTAAAGCCAAACAGACTGTAAACCTCGTCAATCAGTCTGGCAACGCCCTTGATCTCATCGCGGATCTGTTCCGGCATCATGAAGATATGGGCATCATCCTGCGTGAAACACCGGACTCTCATCAGTCCGTGGAGCTGTCCGGACTTTTCATGGCGGTGTACAAGGCCAAGTTCTCCCATACGAAGAGGAAGGTCGCGATAAGAACGCGGTTCTGACTGGTAAGCCAGAATTCCTCCCGGACAGTTCATCGGTTTGATGGCAAAATCTTCCTCGTCAATTACCGTTGTATACATATTGTCTTTATAGTGGTCCCAATGTCCTGATGTCTCCCAGAGGTGGCGGCTCAGCATGATCGGGGTTGCAATCTCCACATAGCCGTTTCTTAAGTGAATCTCTCTCCAGTAATCAAGCAGGGTATTTTTCAAAACCATTCCTTTTGGAAGGAAGAATGGGAATCCCGGTCCTTCATCCCTCATCATGAAAAGTCCAAGCTCTTTCCCAAGTTTTCTGTGGTCACGCTTCTTTGCTTCTTCCAGCATGGTCAGATACTCATCCAGTTCTGCCTTTTTTGGATACGCCGTGCCATAAATCCTCTGGAGCATCTTGTTCTTTTCGCTCCCCCGCCAGTAAGCGCCGGCAAGGCTTGTAAGCTTGAATGCCTTTACTGGTTTCGTAGTCATCAGGTGCGGACCTGCACACAGGTCTGTAAACTCTCCCTGGGAATAGAAGCTGATGACTGCATCTTCCGGCAGATCTTCAATCAGTTCTACTTTATATGGTTCGTCTTTTTCTTTAAAATATGCGATAGCCTCTTCCCTTGGCTTCGTATACTGCTCAATTGGAAGATTT
This sequence comes from Faecalicatena orotica, assembly GCF_905197545.1. Taxonomy (NCBI): domain Bacteria; kingdom Bacillati; phylum Bacillota; class Clostridia; order Lachnospirales; family Lachnospiraceae; genus Faecalicatena; species Faecalicatena orotica. Next base: position 35,602 of record NZ_CAJJZH010000012.1, on the reverse strand, counting down.
TCCTTTACAATTTTTTTCATTTCGGCTTCAATCTTTGTCAGGTCTTCCGCAGTCAGTGGAGTTTCTCTGTCAATATCATAATAAAATCCGTCTGCCACTGAAGGTCCGATCGCAAGCTTTGTATCCGGATATAATCTCTTGACTGCCTGTGCCAAGATATGAGACGCAGTATGGCGGAACGCGCCCTTTCCTTTCTCATCCTGAAATGTCAGGATACTCAGTTCACAGTCCTGGTCAACCATCGTTCTTAAGTCAACGACTTCTCCGTTGATTTCGCCGGCCGTTGCGACCCTTGCAAGGCCTTCACTGATATCAGCCGCAATCTCGATTACGGATTTGCTCTCTGCATATTCTCTGCTGGATCCATCTTTTAATGTAATCTTCATTCTTTTTCCTCTCTTTTCCTATTTTATTTTTTATACTCTTTCCCTGTCCGGATGTTCTCCTGACCATCCTGTCTGTGGCATTGTTGCCAGCCTGTACATGTCTTCCACAGTAATTTCGAAATCAAATATATCCTGATTCTGTTTCATCCGCTCTATCGAGGAAGACTTCGGAAGCGGTATGACATTCCTCTGGAGTGCATACCTGAGACAGAGCTGGGCAGCAGAAACCCCGTATTTTTCTGCCAGCTCAAGGATAAGGGACTCTTCCGATAAGCGCGCCCTGCCCAGAGGGCTCCATGCCTGAACCTGAATCCCCTTATCCTGACAATAAGAAAGGACAGCCTCCTGTGAATATCCGGGATGGAATTCGATCTGGTCCACTGCCGGGTATATCTCACAGTTCTGCCAGATATTCTCAATATGGTGCGGCAGGAAATTACTCAGCCCGATTGCACGGATCAGCCCTTCCTTATACAGTTCCTCCATCGCCTTCCATGTATCCAGATCCAGTGCCTTCCAATCTGCGTATCCCGGCTCGGGCAGCGGCCAGTGGATCAGGTAAAGATCCAGATAATCCGTTCCCAGCCTGTCCAGTGTGGCATGAAACGCCTTCTTCGTGTTCTCATACCCCATCTCATCCTTCCATACCTTAGATGCAATAAAGAATTCGTCCCTTGGAATTCCGCTGTTTTCCATCGCCTCTTTCAGATATGCTTCCGTTCCATAGAAAGACGCCGTATCAAAATATCGGTATCCTGCCTCTATCGCGGTACCGATCACCCCGGCAGTCTTCCCTTCTGCCGCTTTATAGGTGCCGAATGCGACACAGGGGATTTTTACACCATTATTCAATTCAAAACTATCATAAATACTTTTCAAATTCCCACTCCTTTCAAGATAAGCTCATTTTTATAATAAGAAATAAAAATAAAGTTTCGCCTATGAAATAAAAAAGAGTCCCTCCCTGTAAAAAATACAGAAAGGGACGAGTCATCAAAAGCCTCGCGGTTCCACCCTAATTGAGCTGGCAGATATGTGCCAGAACCACTTCATAGTTGATGGTAACGGAATCACCGGACTGTTTTCAGCCGCTCGGAGGTAGTTTTCAAATGTTTCCACGATAGGAAGCTTCCAGCCGGGGCTTTCCCTCTCTGTATCCTTTCACATTCTACTCGTCTCGTCATCGCATTCATTTATTACTATTTCGAATCTAGGTCCATTATAACATCACGGTTATTTTTGTCAACCAGATTTTCGTAATCGAGTCCCGGTGTTCTTCTTTCCCTCACTATACGGCCCGCCTTTATGAGATTCCTAAAGATCAGCCGTGTAAGAGGGCCTGCTGCGAACAGGTTCCAGAGCAGCGCCATCGGAAAGTTTTTAATCACGGTCCCGGCCCATATGGCCGGAAGCTGGCTGACTGGTGCGTGTGCCAGTATGACATTAAACAGAATTGCGGCAACCAGACTCATCGTCGGGCACATCACCAGCACGGTACAGCCCGAAATCATGAGCGTGATATAGAACGGATTGTCCTGCCCGTGGCGGATGACCCGTTCGGCAAGTTTGTGTCCGAGCCGGTTCCCCCACAGGTTTGAAAAAATGAATACAAAAATCCACATATATGCGGCCTCGACCAGTGCATCCAGAAATACCCTGTTCGTCATATTGCTGAACCCGCCAGGCATGGTATGGTAGCCCATCTTTACAGCTATATTGTATACTTCCATACCATATGCCATTGTAATGGACATCAACACTCCAAATAAAATTCCCTGTAATCTTGTTTTTGGCATAAAATAAGTCCTCCTTTTATTCCCGCGGGCAATGAGCCAGACGGACATGCCTGCGGAGTATTTTTTTTAATAAAAAGAAAAAGGCGGTAATCTTTGAGGGTTGCTCATAGACTACGCCTTACAGACTTATTTCTATAGTTACCAGTTTCCGGTCTGGCCGGAAGATTACACCGATTTCCTGTTTGCATTAATATTTTAACAGTTTCTCAAAATTTGTCAACCACTTTCCGCGATGAAGGAATGCTACCGCCCGGCTGCTTTTAAAAGCCATATTTTAACGACTCCAAAGAATTCCCTCACAAGATAGTTGATCTGGAAGACCGGGCTGGAGCTTGCCGCGATCCCGTATAGATTCTGAAATCCCACCTTTTTCCCGAGCTGAAGTGCCCTGTATAGGTGGAAATTATTCGTCACAACTGCAGTCCCTAAGTCTAAGTCCCCGATGATGCGGCTGCTGTTCTTCATGTTTTCCCACGTCGATGTAGATGTATCCTCGTGTATAATCCGTTCCTCACGAATCCCGTGTAACTGCAGATACCCAGCCATCGCTTCCGCCTCGGATATGTCTTCGCCCTTCCCCTGTCCGCCGGACACAATCACCTTAGTCTCCGGATTTTGTTCCAGATAAATCAGGGCCGCATCTAGTCTGCGTTTCAGCGAATCCGTAATCCGCCTTCCCCGCACCTGTGCCCCGAGTACAATGATATACGGGACAGAGTCCTGGAGATTTTTAAACATAACCCTTATAATCTGCGCCTCAACGAACAGAAACACGGCCCATATCAGTATTAGTAAAACGGCCAGTCCCCTCCTGATTTCTCCCGCCAGAGGCAGAAAACCAAGAATCAGGTGCACCGCTCCGAGAAGCGGCCAGAAAACAGTGAATGTTGAATTCCATTTTCTCGAGTACAAACATAGGATCAAGTAATATATCAGACAAAAACATCCTGTCAGGAAAAAATATAACTTCATCAGCTGTTATGCGTTTTTCCCGCAGCACTTTTTATACTTCTTGCCGCTTCCGCACGGGCATGGATCATTTCTTCCAATCTTCTTCTCCTTACGGATCGTACCGGACTGCTTCTGCTCACGGTAAAGGCGTTTCTTCGTTTCTTCGTCAAACAGATTGTCCCACTGTGGCAGTTCATACAGCCAGTCCGCTTTTGCATCAACCATGTTCTTGTACAGCTTTTCCTTGTCAAATGCAAGACTTACTTCCGTAGACGCATCCATCGTCTCAATCGGGTTCGGAACCTTCAGGCTGTCATTGATTCCATCCAGAAATCCTGCCATAGTCAGGACTTCCTGTCCGTATTTCTTAGCCAGTTCTTCTACAGTTCCTTTTACTTCTACATCAGGAGCATCCAGAAGCTGCTCGTAAATTCCCTTTTCAATATTGAAATATGTTCCCCAGAACTGCTCCAGCTGGTCCTTTGAAAGTTCCTTGTTGTAGGCCATATCACGCCACTGATCTAATAAACATTTCTCACTCATTGTATATAACTCCTTTTATCTTAATTTCGCTCGTGCTCCCATTATATAACAAAATTTCCTGATAGTAAACATGAATTTGAGGGAAGTCTGCGAAGCGGGAATACATTAAAGTTCACCACATTCGCGTACATTCCCTCAATTCCTGTTTGAAATACACGCTCTTTTTAGTTATAATAAATCTATCTTTACATTATGTATTGGATAGAAAGGATTTATTATGAAAAAATCTAAACGCATTTTTGCCCTGATTGGCGCAGTTCTTCTTATATGTTTATACGGCAGTACGTTGATTTTCGCTTTTGTTGACCATTCTGCATCTATGGATCTGCTTAAGGCTTCCATCGCAGCTACCATTTTACTGCCCGTTCTGTTGTATGCTTATAATTTAGTTTATCGTCTGTCTCAAAAGAAAAGACCGGATGACCCAGATGAGGATCAGTAACCTCTTATACGTACATCTGTGCAAGTTCCAGAGCGGCGTTCATATCTGCTGCTCTGCTTTTGCCTGCTGGTTCGCTGGCAATCTCAGCCCTTCTCTTTTCCTGTCTTCTTACCAGGTATTCTTCCATCGAAATGATCTCTTGAGTTCTTCCATTGTTGTTCTGACGCATGAAAATACCTCCTTTTCTTAATAAGCCTCAGCTTTACTATTATATGAATACTCACCCTGAAATATGCTGAAAAAAACGATATTTGGCAATCATTTTTTCATCCCCGTCAGCATGAATTCATTGTACCTTTCAATTGTGTCAGAGTTATGGAAGAAATCTAAAGTTTCTATTATCAAATATTATTAATTTCTTATTTTTCCTATCGGAATACTTTTCCGTCCCTGCGCCAGCTTTTTGTGTTTCCATAGGCCGCAATCATCACTGCGACAAAGTTAACAGTATTAATTGCCGTAACGATTCCCGCGAACTTCGTATACGAAATCCTATCCCTGCTCCCCATCACGGTCGTTACGGAAATATACATCAGAAAGGCCAGCAGGAGTACGCTCCAGTACACCCAGTCTTTCACGTTGAAGTAGTACAACAGGCCGATTCCCCCTGAATAGACCAGTGCTCCCAATGCACCGTACCCGCAGTTTCTGTCCATTTTTTCAAACCTGTCCAGACATAGTCCGAAGATGACCACAAAAAGGGCCGCTGCTGCAAATAATCCTGCACTTTTGAAGCGAATACCGCTCAAATCTTTATCGACAATCCATTTCAGCGTAAATACAAACAAAGGCAGTTCCAGCGCCGCTAATATAAAATTCATATACAGTGCCCACATTTTAGCCGTCCAGATTGTAGACAGTGCCGTGAACACGGCGAGCAGCAACAAAACCGGAACAATCCAAAAGTCTCTCGCCAGATATATCATGGACGGACCCAGATGGACTTCAGCGCTTCCCATTAATAGGATCTTTTCCATCACTCCCGAGAAAAGATAACAAAGTACTGTATCCAGCAGCAGGGCCGCTGCCAGCCATTTCCATATATAGCGATAATACTCCTCCTTTGTGATTTCCACTTCCGCCGCATCTTCGTACAATACCTGCTCTAGCCGGTCTCTTATACCAGCACTCTTTTCATCCAGAATGGAGAAATTCAGATGATCCAGATCTACACCTGTTCTCAATATTGTATTGCAGACCTCCTGAAGTTCATGGAGATGTTCTGCTTCTTTTTCCATTTCCTCCTGCCGTTTTTGAATGATTTCATCCAGCTCATACTCTCCTTGGAAGAGCAGCCTCAAATCCTGAACGGAAACGCCCAATACACGTAGAAACTTTATCTGCTGCAGCCGCTCCACATCTTCTTTTGTGTATTCTCTGTAGTTATTATCATTATTTCTCCGCGGGGCGATCAGGCCTTCTTTTTCATAAAATCTGATATTGGCACTTGTGATCCCGACAGCCCTCTCAACATCTTTGATCTTCATAAGCCATCCTCCTCTCTTTCTGGCTTTATTGTAATCCCTGAACCTGCTTCAAGGTCAATAGTTTTCATGTAATTACCACAAAAAAGGCAAAAAAAACAGAACTCCGGTGCATTTCACACCCAGCGTTCTGTTTTTCATTATAAATTCAAACTATTAACAATTGTGGTTATTTACGATAGATAATATCGTCACGTCCCGGTCCATTGCTGATCAATGTGATCGGATATCCGATCTCCTGCTCAACAAACTCGATGTACTTCCTGCAGTTCTCCGGAAGGTCTTCATACTTCTTAATCCCGCGGATATCGCAGTTCCATCCCGGAAGTGTCTTGAGTACCGGTTTTGCTTTTTCGAGAAGATGTGTCACAGGGAAGTCTGTTGTAACTTCACCGTTAATTTCGTATCCGACGCATACCGGAATCTCTTCCAGATACCCCAGTACGTCCAGTACTGTGAATGCTACGTCAGTCGTCCCCTGCATTCTGCAGCCATATTTGGAAGCCACGCAGTCAAACCATCCCATACGTCTCGGACGTCCCGTTGTCGCCCCGAATTCTCCACCGTCTCCACCGCGCCGTCTCAATTCGTCAGCCTCGTCGCCAAAGATTTCGCTGACAAAGGCACCAGCACCTACCGCGCTGGAATAAGCCTTACATACAGTGATAATCTGCTTAATCTCATACGGCGGGATTCCTGCTCCGATAGCGCCGTAAGCTGCAAGGGTAGAGGAAGAGGTAACCATCGGGTAGATACCGTGGTCAGGATCTTTCAGAGAACCAAGCTGTCCCTCCAGAAGGATATTCTTCCCTTCCTTTAAAGCATTGTAAAGATACAGAGAAACATCACATACATATGGCGCGATCATCTCTTTATATTCCAGTAATTCTTTATATAAATCGTCAGGATTAATCAGTGGTTTGTGGTATAAATGCTCCAACAGAACATTTTTCTGTTCTGCCACACGAACAACTTTTTCTTTCAGCAGATCATCATCAAACAGTTCGCTTACCTGAAAACCGATTTTCGCATATTTATCAGAATAGAACGGTGCAATACCTGACTTTGTGGAGCCAAAAGACTTGCCTGCCAGACGTTCTTCCTCATATGCGTCAAAATTTTTATGGTATGACATCACGATCTGCGCCCTGTCAGAAACCAGAATCTTAGGAGCCGGAACCCCCTGGTCAACGATAGACTGGATTTCCTTAAACAGAACAGGGATATCGAGTGCCACTCCATTACCTATAATGCTGGTTGTATGGTCATAAAATACACCAGACGGCAGTGTATGCAGCGCAAACTTTCCATAATCATTGATGATCGTATGGCCTGCATTCGCTCCCCCCTGAAAACGGACAATGATGTCGGCTTCTTTTCCAAGCATATCTGTAATCTTGCCTTTTCCTTCATCGCCCCAGTTAGCACCTACTACTGCTTTTACCATTTCAAACCCTCCTGCGTACATTATCGCTTATTTCAATCCGCATCCTGATCCGTAAGAGAACCAGAAATACTCCGGCGGTCTTGTTCCTGCTGAACAAACCGCCCTATGAATTATACTATACTTTTTTCATTATGTAAAACGTTATTTCCGATTTTTTGCCAAACGGGATTGTTATTTCTTTAACAAGCAACTTCAAAGGGGTCAGACCCCTCTGAAAAAGTGCACTTCCAGTTACATTAGTGGGGCAATCAGCCGTAATACCCGTCCGCAGATCATCATAAACGGGCTTATCTTATTCAAATCTGTGATCGTGATCCGCTGGCACTGCTTCAGTGTTTTCTGGAAATCGGCCTCAATGTCTCTGACGACCGGGTTGTTATAGATAAATACACCACATTCAAAATGCAGGTACAGACTGCGGTAATCCAGATTGATGGTTCCTACCGTTGCTGTGTCATCATCCGACACAAATATTTTGGCATGGACGAAGCCAGGTGTGAACTCATATATCTGTACTCCTGCCTCTATCAGCTCCCGGTAAAATGTTTTTGCCACGGCAAATGCATACCATTTATCAGGGATATGCGGCATAATGACTGCCACCTCGATCCCGCTTTTGGCGGCTCTCGTCAGTGTATCCATCATCTCATTGTCCAGAATCAGGTACGGTGTCATGATATGTACATACTTCTTCGCGTGATTGAGTATATGGAAGTAGACCTCTTCCCCGACGTCCTCGTTATCATACGGGCTGTCGCCATAAGGAATCATAAAGCCAAGTTCCCTGTGAAGCTCCTGTGACATCGGGGTCAGGTATTTTTTATATTCCTCCCCGTATTTCAGCTCCGTCGCATTCCACATCTGAAGAAACAGCATCGTCAAACTCTGCACCGCATCACCCTCCAGCATGATTGCAGTATCCTTCCAGTAGCCGAAACGGACCTTTTTATTGATATATTCATCTGCCAGATTGATTCCGCCCGTAAAACCAACCTTTCCGTCTATAACGCATATTTTCCTGTGGTCCCTGTTGTTCTGTGTTGTGGATAAAACTGGACGGATCGGGCTGAACATTTTACACTGTATGCCATATTTGCGGATAGTCTTCGGATAATTGTAGGGAAGCAGGGAAATACTGCACATTCCGTCATACATGAAACGAACTTCCACCCCCTCCTTCACCTTTCTTTTCAGTACATCCAGAATCGTATCCCACATGTACCCTTCCCCTACAATAAAATATTCCATAAAGATGAATTTTTCCGCCTTCTCAAGCTGATCAAGCAACACCGGGAACTTTTCTTCTCCGCAGGCAAAAAAAGTTGCTTTTGTATTTCTGTAGGTAGGGAAACAGAGCTGGTGCTTCATGTAGTGTGCCAGATTGGCATTTGCCGGCTTACTCAGCCTCAGGTCGTCGATGATCTCCTGCTTTTGTTCCATATATGGATATGTATCAAGCTTTAACTTCGCCAGCCGTTTGCCGATATACCTTGTACCAAGCTGTGACTTGACATAAATGTAGAACAGGCATCCAAATACCGGAAATATCAGGATCAGCAGCACCCAGGTCATATTAAACGCCGGATTTCCCCTCTGGTTGATAATATAAATAACGATTACGGCCCCCAGTATATTGATTGCACTATAAACGTATATGATATAATCTCTCAGAAATGTCGCGATTCCTACCATCATCAAAAGCTGCACCAGTATCAGAAGAAAAATCAATGCAGTCCGGCTGAATACAACACTTAAAATGCCTTTCTTCGCCTGTTTTTTTGCTTTATTTGCCGTTTTATTATTCATATATCTTTGTGCACGCTCCTTTATCAGATGTTAAATTTCCGTTGGTCCAGATATGTTATCTCTTATTACATTTCAACCAGTTACCTTTATTTTAATTTCCAATATTGTAATTATGAACAAAAAGTATTACAATAGAAAAGAATTACAGTTATTTATCCCATAGAAAGGAGACTTATTCATTGAAAAAGTTTTTTAAATGGTTCATAAGTCTTGCAGCTATCGGTTCTGCAATCGGCCTCATTATAGCATATTTCTGTAAAGGCAGATGCAATGACAGTTGTTGTGAAGACACCCAGGACTCTACAGAAGAAGAAGATTTTGACTTAGACAGTGATCTACAGCCTGTTGCAGATAGGGAATATGTCCCGCTCAAACGGACGGCAGATGCCGCTTCCGATACGAAAGCAGAGGAACCTGCCGGTAAGGAAGAAGCCGCTGAAGCTCCGGCTGAAGAAAAAGAATAGTTTATGTAATCATCACAGGGTTGAGGTTTTTCCTCAATCCTGTTTTTCTTTTTCTCTGCCACCGCGGTATTAACGCCAGACCTCGTCCAGTATCCTGACCGCCTCCTGAATCTTTTCCTCATTCATATTGGCATATCCCAAAAGAATCGTAGCCTGATCATTTTTATGCGGCCCGATAAAATATTCAGAGAGTCCATAGACCTTCACTCCCCTCGCAGCCGCCCGCTCCATCAGTTCTGTCTCCTTCATTGTGTTCCTGAAATGGAGCAGAAGGTGCACGCCCGCGTTTTCCCCTGAAATTTCACAGCGGTCCTGCAGATTCTTAAGGCTCCCGAGCAGGGTGTCGTGGCGGTTCTTATACAGTGCCCTTGTTTTATTCAGATGCCTCTCATAATAGCCGTCTTCGATAAACTTCTCCAGAATCATCTGGTCCACCTTCGACACCGTGGAGCTTAAGAAACTGCTCCGCTCCCGGTACAGCTCCAGCAGGGGCCCGGGAAGAACCATGTAGCTCATACGGATCGCAGGGGCAATCGATTTCGAAAAGGTTCCCATATAAATCACTTTATCATGATTGTCATAGCCCTGGAGTGCAGGAATCGGTTTGCCTTTATACCGGAATTCGCTGTCGTAATCATCCTCGATAATATAGCGCCCTTCCTGCTCATTTGCCCATTTCAGCAGCGACATCCTCCGTTTGATCGGCATGACGATCCCCAGCGGATACTGGTGGGACGGCATGACAAATGCGATGTCTGCCTGCGACGCCGTGAGCTTCGCGATCTCCATCCCTTTCTCATCCATGTCCACAGTGCAGACTTCATAAGACAGATTTTTAAACAGCCTGTATGCCTGCTTATAGGTTGGGTTCTCAAGGGCCACCTTGTGTTCCTGCCCGATCACGGTCGTTAAGAGCATCAGCAGATAATCATTCCCGGCTCCCACTATAATCTGTTCCGGACGGCAGTTTACACCTCTTGCCTGATGGAGATATCCGCATATCGCACTTCTCAGACCATATTCCCCCTGTGGTTCACCGAGTCGGAACATCTCTGCCCTGTCGTCTAACAGACACTCCCTCGATAATTTTCTCCATGCATTGTATGGGAAACTCTTCAGATCCACCCCATTTGGCGTAAAATCATAGGGATACAACCGTTTCTCCTTTTGAGGCTCGGCAGCGATTTCCCCGGATGCCGGCTTAAGCTGGTACAATTCCTCAATCTGGGATGCAAAGTATCCCCTGCAGGGCTCCGCCTCTACATAGCCTTCCGACAGAAGCTGCTCGTAAGCAAGCTCCACTGTACTGCGGCTCACCTCCAGATATTTGCTGAGTGACCGCGTAGAAGGCAGTTTCTCACCACTTAAGATCCGGCCGCACTGGATGTCTTTCTTAATATAGTTATAAATCTGTTCATACAAAGGGATCTCCGACCTGGGCTGGAGATTTATCGTCAACTCATTCATCCTGACAGGCACTCCGTTTCACGATAAAAGACAGGTCTTCTTTCTGTTCAAGACCTGCCCTTTTCTTTGTCCGGGCAGCATCTCTGTCCGGCAGGCTGCCAACAGAGAGAAATGCCCCGATACTTGTTTACTTTTGCTTCCTTATTTCGGTAATCTGAACGAACTCTTAAGCGAAACAATCCGGTTGAACACAAGCGCGTCCGGTGCGGAATCTTTTGCGTCAATACAGAAATAACCGTTTCTGACAAACTGGAAACTGTCATAGGCCTTCGCATCACCGAAACTCGGCTCCACATAACAGTCTTTCAAAATCTTAAGAGAATCCGGGTTCAGGTTCAGGGAACCGTCTTCCTTATTATAAACCCCCTTCTCTTCATCCACGAGGTTCTCGTAAAGTCTGACTTCCGCTTTTACCGCATAAGGAGCCGGTACCCAGTGGATCGTCCCCTTTACTTTTCTTCCTGTAAATCCGCTTCCGCACTTTGTCTCCGGATCGTAGGTACAGTGAATCTCAGTAACATTCCCATCCTCATCCTTTACAAAGCTTTCACATTTTACAAAGTATGCATGCATCAGACGGACTTCATTGCCCGGGAACAGACGGAAATACTTCTTCGGCGGTTCTTCCATGAAGTCTTCTCTTTCAATATAAAGTTCCCTGCAGAATGGAACCTTCCTGCTGCCAAGTTCTTCATTCTCCAGATTATTAGCCACATCGAGATACTCAACTTCTCCTTCCGGATAGTTGTCAATCACAAGCTTGATCGGATCCAATACAGCCATCATACGCGGCTTCTTCATCTTCAGGTCCTCACGGATGCAGTATTCCAGCATTGCATAATCGACAGAACTCTGGCTCTTGGACACGCCGCACATGTCAATGAACATCTTGATCGATTCCGGCGTGAACCCCCTTCTCCTCAGGGCCGCAATCGATACGAGGCGCGGATCATCCCAGCCGTCCACAATGCCGTCTTCCACAAGTTTTTTAATATAACGCTTCCCTGTCACAACATTTGTCAGGTACAGCTTTGAAAATTCAATCTGTCTCGGCGGCTGGACGAATTCACACTCTTTGACTACCCAGTCATACAGCGGCCTGTGATCCTCAAACTCCAGAGTACAGATGGAATGTGTAATTCCTTCAATCGCATCCTCCAGAGGGTGGGCGAAGTCGTACATCGGGTACACACACCATTTATCCCCCGTATTATGGTGGGACATACGTGCGACACGGTAAATGATCGGGTCTCTCATGTTGATATTCGGAGACGCCATATCAATCTTCGCGCGCAGGACCTTTTCCCCGTCCTTGTACTTTCCATCCTTCATATTCTGGAATAATTCCAGATTTTCCTCTACAGAACGATTCCTGTAGGGACTGTCCTTGCCCGGCTCCGTCAGCGTCCCCCTGTATTCACGGATTTCCTCCGGTGAGAGGTCACATACATACGCCTTGCCCTTCTTAATAAGCTTCACCGCATATTCATACATCTGATCAAAATAATCGGATGCAAAATACAGATGGTCCTTCCAGTCTGCCCCAAGCCACTGAATATCTTCCTTAATTGATTCCACAAACTCCACTTTCTCTTTCGTCGGGTTCGTATCGTCAAAACGCATATGGAATGTTCCATTATATTCCTGTGCCAGTCCATAATTCAAGAGAATGGACTTGGCATGTCCTATATGCAGGTACCCGTTCGGCTCCGGCGGGAACCTTGTACAGACATGGTCATACACACCTTCTGCCAGATCTTTGTCTATTTCCTGCTCAATAAAATTCTTTGAAACTGTCTCGTTTGCCATAGTTTCCTCCTCAAGTACTAACATTCTGCCAACTATCTTACCATAAAATGTATGCAACGACAAGGACCGGAAAACAATATTTTCATTTCCTTTTCCACGACATTGTGATATACTGTTGTGGTTTAAAGCGAAAAAGAATTTCAAAGGGGTCTGACCCCTTTGCGATCCGTTTTCTGATAACTTGGGAGGTTTTGTATGAAAAGAGAAAAATTTGGTTCCCGCCTTGGGTTTATTCTGGTTTCTGCCGGATGTGCCATCGGACTGGGGAACGTCTGGAAATTCCCGTATATGGCGGGGAAATTCGGCGGTGCGGCTTTTATTCTGATATATCTGATTTTCCTTGCAATTCTTGGAATGCCGATCATTGTCTGTGAGTTCAGTGTCGGCCGCGCCAGCCAGAAAAGCATTGCTACTTCTTATAATGCCCTTGAACCGGAGGGTACGCGCTGGCACTTTACACGCTGGTTTGCGATTGCCGGTAATTACATACTCGTGATGTTTTACTCGATGGTGGGTGGGTGGATGCTTTACTACTGCTTCCGTATGGCAAAGGGTGACTTTGCCGGTGTTACCTCGGACCAGGTATCGTCCAGCTTTGAAAATATGCTGGCATCGCCCGGGACGCTGATGCTGTGGACCGTTATCGTTGTTCTGATTGCGTTTGGTATCTGCAGCATCGGGCTGCAGAAGGGTGTGGAGAAGATCATGAAGGTAACCATGCTCTGCCTGCTTGCGATTATGGTTGTGCTTGCAGTCCGTTCTGTCACACTGGCAGGTTCCAGTGAAGGACTGCGTTTTTACCTCGTGCCGGATTTTCATAAGATGATGGAAAACGGGATCGGCAACGTTGTATTCGGTGCCATGAGCCAGGCGTTTTTCACCTTGAGTATCGGTATGGGCGGCATGGCAATCTTCGGAAGCTATCTGGACAAATCCCGTTCTCTGACCGGGGAGTCCTTAAGCATTGTGATTCTGGACACCTTTGTTGCATTAATGGCCGGGCTGATCGTCATCCCCGCATGCTTTGCATTCCATGTAGAACCCGCTGCCGGCCCGGGCCTCGTATTCATTACCCTGCCGAACATTTTCACACAAATGGCGGGCGGCCGGGTATGGGGATCCCTGTTCTTCCTGTTTCTGTTCTTTGCCGCGCTCTCTACTATTGTAGGCGTATTTGAAAACATTGTTTCCTTTGGCATGGATCTGTTCCATTTCAGCAGGAAAAAATCAGTAGGGATCAACATACTCCTGATTACGGTCTTAAGCATTCCATGTATACTCGGGTTCAGCGTCTGGTCTGGATTCCAGCCGCTCGGGACAGGGACAAATATTATGGACCTCGAAGATTTCCTGGTATCGAATAATATCCTGCCGCTCGGTTCCGTCGTATACCTGCTCTTCTGTACCCATAAAAACGGATGGGGCTGGAAAAATTTTATCAGGGAGGCAAACAGCGGAAAAGGTATGAAATTTCCGGAAAAAGTACGTGGTTATATGACCTATGTCCTGCCGTGGATCGTCGTAATCATCTACCTGAAGGGATACTATGATATGTTCAGCAAACAGGGCCCGGCCATCTTCATCACCTGGATGGTCATAGCCTTCCTGTTCCTCGGCATGATTCTGATGGTCACGAAAACCAGACGAAAAAAAATAAAATAGAGCTTCGCTTATGAAATAAAAAGGGGTATGTACGGAAATCGTTACTGTACATACCCTTTTATCATGAAATCAAATCCCTTGCTCTTTTAAAATCAGTCATTCAGCCTTCCTTTTAATATGGTCATGGCCTGCGCAATAATCGCCGCATGGTCCCCTGCAATCATCCCCCGCTCTCGGGCCGTAAACTTTTCTTCCCTGATCAGTCCCTTGTGACAGACATGCAGGATCTCCGCGCTGGTGTCCAGATTCTTTTCCTCATTCAGAAAATGCAGCTTATAGATTCTTCTTATAGTATCTTCATCCACAGATTCTTCCACACAATCCATAGAGACACTGCACCAGACTGCATCAGCCGCATCATCCCCCGCTTTCACGCGCACATTCTTCTCATCTACAAGCGCCATATAAGCTGTTGTAATGACACGCGCCCTCGGATCTCTGTCATAATCCCCGTATGCACCGATCTGTTCCATAACCAGATTCTCAACACCGGTCTCTTCCTGAAGTTCCCGTCTCGCCGTATCGTCCAGATTCTCATCCAGATCGATGAATCCTCCCGGCAGAGCCCAGAATCCGATCGTCGGGTGATTGCTCCGCTTAACGAGCAGGACCTTTAATCCCTCTAAAGAAGGCTTCAATTCCCCGCTGCAGCTAAAGACGGCAGCATCGGTCGTACAACTCGGCGTCTTGTATCTATAAGGATTATAATCATCCAGAAACTCCTCCAGACTCTGACCATCCTGATTCCGTTCCCCTGTTCCGTAAAATGGTGTGATATCTTTCAAAAATGACGGCATGTTCCTACCTCCTGCATCTCTGCCATATGTCAGTCTTTGCTCCTGCCTGCGCAATCGCTTTGACTCCTGGTTCTGTCATAGTAAAGGGACGGGATGATTCCCCGCCCCTTACTATTATATGAGATTTTTCAGTCTGTGTAAACAACATCTGAAGCAGCAAATCCAACCTTTTTATTTCAGCATGCAGAAGATGATCTTACCTCCTTTTAATTAATCTTAACATAAGGCTGTAGAATGGAGTCATTTGTTGAGCCGGATCCAGAGTAGAACCAGAGGTACAAATTGTCGAGATGATCCTCATCCACAACATAAATCAATGTGTATTCCAGTTCTTCGCCCGGCTCCACTGTCCTGAAATATGCCGATTTCTGCCGTTCTATCCCTTCTGTATGTGTCATCCCGTCAAAATATACAGGGAAACTGCTGCCATTAGCTGAACCCCACTGTAAATGATAATCCTCATTGGCCGAATAATAAAAATCCGGAGCATAAGAATAATTTCCATCGTCTCTCGGAACCAGATTTGTCAGGTCCGGTGCCATCGGAATCCCCATTTCCTCATTCATCCTTCCCTTTTCCCTGCTGCAGTTCTTTGCCTTCATCTTTACCACAACAAACTTTGACGCTATATTCTGTTCCAGAGACTCCTCATCAATCTTTCCCTCACTGCTGAGTCTGTATCTGTCATGAGGCTTCAGGGTTCCGTCCGGGTTTATCCACTGGGCAGCCGCGTCATAATCAGGATAATTTTCAGCCGGATATTCATCCAGTGAAACGGCATCCTTAATCTGGACATCTTCAACAGTAAAACGCATGTCTTCTTCAAACTTTG
This sequence comes from Faecalicatena orotica, assembly GCF_905197545.1. Classification (NCBI taxonomy): domain Bacteria; kingdom Bacillati; phylum Bacillota; class Clostridia; order Lachnospirales; family Lachnospiraceae; genus Faecalicatena; species Faecalicatena orotica. Next base: position 19,716 of record NZ_CAJJZH010000012.1, on the reverse strand, counting down.
CCGACTCTGCATCATCCGGGTCATATAGCGGGTTCTTTACCTCATCACCGATCCCATAAATGGCATCCTTGGAAACACCGGCCTGATAGTAGGCCTCCCAGTCCGGCGAACCGCCCTTATCTTTCTCAATTTCTTCATCTGTTGCATATGGAACTACAGAATCCAGCACCGTTACTTTCAATCCTTCAGCCACTTTTATCAGCTCTTCGGCGGGCAGGTTATCGTTGCATGATATCCAGATACCATAACCAAACTCCTCGTTAAACAGATAAATATTTTTCGCTGTATCATCACTGTCTGTATAAAAACCGTCACTGACAAATACATCCGCCTTCATTCCACTGATTTCCAGATTCTTCATGTGCTCATCCCGGGGATAGTCCATAAAAGCGTTACCGTTTATTCGCTCCATCCGGTCCAGATCTGCCGCATTGAAGCCCTCGACCAGCATACTCTTGTCTGTAGCCTCATTACGCCATTTCCCGGCATAAGGTCCGTCTTTGGCAAATTCATACCCTTCCGGCATATAGGTAGCTTCGACTTTTATCTCATGCGCCTCCTTTTCCCTGTCCACCTGAAGGTTGTATCCGACCTTATCCTCTTCCTTATCCACGAGGTTTGCCGATAAGAACTTATTCGCAGCCACGGTCACAATCGACAGCCCCGCAACGAGTGCCGCTACGGCAGCCACGGCAGTCAGTACGCGGTGCTTCTTTGCATATCTCATCGTAACTTTTGTATCCATCCCGATTTCACTGTAAGCATTTGCGATCCCTCTATTCACATTCCCGGGGATCTCTGCTTCACTCGTTAAGATTCTTTTTATTTCTTTCTTGGAATATTCTTTTTTCATGCTCATTACCTCCTTGAAACCGCTGGTTCCAGTCTGTAGACTTTCTCAAATTGCTTCCGTCCCCTGACGAGCCTTGTTTTTACTGTGTTCTCTTCCAACTCAAGAATCTGGGCAATCTCCCTGATCTTAAATCCCTCCGCATAATATAGAAGCAGTATGATCCGGTATTTCTCTTCCAGCTGGTTCATAAGCTCCTCGAATTCACAATTTTGAAATGCCATACATACCTCCTCCTGCTCCGGAAATGCTTCGAGCAGAGACTCATGTTTCCCGGCCCTTATGATATCCTTACACTTATTGATCAGTATGCGTATCAGCCATGTCTTAAAATATTTCGGCTCTTTCAGGCCGTCAATTTTTTCATAGCATGTGATAATCGTATCCTGAATGGCATCTGCAATGTCCTCCGGGGAACGCAGATAACTTCTGGCCACCTTATACATATCTTGTTTATGAAGCTCCATCAGTTCAACAAAAGCCTGGTCGTCACGTTTTTGTGCTTTTTTAACGAGGTATTTCAAAATAAATCCCTCCTTCCCTCCTGTAATGCCGGCTGCTTACAATCATTAGACGGTGCACCCTTCTGAATAGTTTCATTTTATATGATAATTTATGCAAAGTAATGAAAAAACAACCTGCCCGGCGCTCTGCCTTGCTTTTGGCAGACCGTATGACAGATTGTCCCTTTATGAGCAGTTTTTCTTTTCCATTCTCACCGCTTAAGGTAATTCTCCACACCAGAAATAAGTTCAATGAAGCGGCATACCAAAACTTCCTTTACTTCCGGATCATCCTGTGCGATGTCAAAATCTGGAATCCCGATCAATGTCTGATTTGCAGCAGACCAGTCTCTGATTAAAAGAGATTCTATCCTTTCCCAGCCTTCATATTGAACCAGGACACATATTTCCAGATTATTATACATATTCTCAATAAATCTGAAAAAATATGGGACTTCCCCGATATAAGAACTGCAGATGAATTCTGATAAATCTTTCAGGTGCTTTCTTAATGGTTCAAGGTCCTCCCGTTTCAGGCTATTCATAATACCCTCCTCTGCTCTGCCTGTATCGCACCACATATTTTGATATAGTTAATTGTATCACAATCTCATATGAATCATGTTCTAATTCGACAAATTACAACATTATTCGACTATACGTTGATTGCCCAAAAGATGCTATGTATAGATTATGTGTATTATGTATATACTATCTGGAAAAACAATCCATCTGGAGGCTGTTATGAAACATTTTTACCGGAAACATAAAAAACTGTGTCTCTGTTCACTGGCGGGAATACTTTTTGTCAGTTCCGCCGGCTGCCTTATGCACTTTGTATATGAATGGTCCGGACAGAACTTCGTCCTCGGCCTGTTTGCCCCTGTCAGCGAATCCACATGGGAACATATGAAGCTTGCGTATTTCCCAATGCTTCTCTTTTTTCTTGTGGAATATATCTTTCTCTATAAATCCTATCCCCGCCTGCTTAAGGCCGATCTGGCTGGTATTCTGGCCGGGACACTGCTTATTCCTGTCATTTTCTATACGTATACCGGGATTCTGGGCACTCATAATCTCCCACTTGATATCCTCACCTTTATCATCAGTGCAGCGGCCGGGCTGTATGTACGCTGCCGGTGCGTTCTGGCAGATAAACGCAGAACACACACATTCTATTATTTTATCTGTGTACTCGTGCTCGGAGTAAGTTTTCTGATCTTCACGTACTACCCTCCCGATCTCGCCCTGTTTGTATCCCCGGTCTGACAGTGCCCTCCTTTTCCTCTCCGGGAATTTATGTTACAATGACCCGGAGAGGAGAATGAATATGATAGAAATCAACGACTTAACGAAAACTTTTCAGGACATCACGGCAGTGAACCACGTTTCCCTCGAAATACCAGAGGGTCAGGTGTTCGGCCTTCTCGGGACAAACGGTGCCGGGAAGAGCACTCTGCTCCGCATGCTGTCAGGTATCTTAAAACCAGACGGAGGCACGATCCTGATTGACGGTATACATATCTGGGACAATCCCCGTGTGAAAGAAAACTGTTTCTATTTATCTGACAAGCAGTATTTTTTCCCCAATGCGTCCCCTGAAGCTATGGGGCGTTTTTACAGGGGCCTTTACCCATCATTTTGCTTAGGGCGCTATCTGGACCTTCTGGATGATTTTGATTTTGACAGGTTTCGCAAGATACGCACGTTTTCAAAAGGCATGAAAAAACAGATTGCCGTCTTTGCCTCTATATGTGCAGAAACACCTTACATCTTCTGTGACGAAGTATTTGACGGTCTCGACCCTGTCATCCGGCAGTCTGTGACGGCCCTGATCAAATCAGAAATGAAGCGGCGCCCTCTGACTCCGGTCATTGCCTCACATAATCTGAAGGAACTGGAAGATTTCTGTGACCAAATCGGCATCCTGCACAAAGGTGGTGTACTGCTGTCCAGAGATATTCATTCCATGCAGTATAAAACGCAGAAACTACAATGTATCCTGAAAGAAGAACAGCTTTCCCGGCTTCTGGATCAGGCAGACCTTGTCTCTGTCAAACAGGAAGGTTTCCTCACCACACTCCTCCTTAGGGGCAGCCGCGGGGAAATCACTTCATTCATAGAACAATTTCAGCCGGAACGGTATGCATTTCTCCCGCTGACACTGGAAGAAATATTCATCAATGAAACGGAGGCGATCGGGTATGATATCAAACTGCTCTTTTCCTAAACTCTTCAAGGAGACTATGAAACGGCGTGTCTGGCTCGCCCTGTTGTCCATATATCTTTATCTGACCTATATTATAGATTTTACACTGGCCCAGTCGGGAAAAGCCCTGTTCATCGGGGATGATAAATTAGGGCCCGGCAGCAGAACTGTCTTTCTTGTCACAATCATATTGGCCGTCCTTAGCGCCTTTCAGGGATTCGGTTATCTGTTTTCGGAAGAAAAAACCGACTTTTATTTCAGCCTGCCAGTGAAACGCAGCAGACTCTTTTTTGCCGGATATTTCAGTTCCATAATGATTGCCGTCGTGCCGATGGTCTTTGCGCGTCTGGTCTGTTACATACTGGAAGGAAGCCGCTCCGGAGATGCACTGTATGTGACATGGATGGGAATTCTTCTGAATACCCTCGGCTTTCTGATGATCTTCCACCTGGTACTTGCAGTGATTCTGCTGACCGGACATTTGCTCATTGCAGCGGGCGGGACGATCCTTTTGTTCTTCTACGGGACAATTGCCTTCGGCCTCGTCATCGGAAAATACAGCAGTGCATTTTTTGATACCTATTACCGGGCTGACCTCATGAACTTCCTGACCGTCTGTGCCTCACCATACCAGTTGTACAGCACACTCGCCGGGACCGGCCGCGAGGAGGATATAGAAGGGTGGCTGCTTGCATCCCGTCTGCCAGAAATGGCCGCCGTTCTGATCATCATTGCCGTCACCTTTGTACTTATCTTCCTGCTCTTTCAGAAACGGCCGGCAGAAGCCGCCGGCCATGCACTGGCATTTAAGAAGACAAAGATTGTCCTGAAATTCATACTCGCCGTCCCTGCCGCACTCATCATCGGTTATTACATCATGCTGTGCTCTGTGGGCAGCCGCTCTTTCGTACTGTTGGTGACCGGGATCCTGTTCGGTGCCTTTACGATAAATGGCATTCTGGAAATCCTCTTTCAATTTGATATTCGGGGAATCCTCTCAGGGAAACTCCACTTCGCCATGATTAGTATCTTCTGCCTGATCATAGCCGGAAGTTTCGTCTCCGATCTCTGGGGATATGATGATTATACCCCTTCCGCCAGTGAGGTGCAGTCTGCGGCGGTATTTATCCGCGGTCTGGATGATCCGTCCTTTACAGGGAAAAACGGCGCTGATTTTGAAGGCTCCCGGGCAGACGCACAGCTTTCGGCCATGCAGCTTAAGGGCAGCGATAAAGAAGTCTTTCTGTCGTGGCTTGAGGATGTCCGTACTGCCGCAGCACATGTACCGGAACCGCTTACTTACGCCGCGGTCGCATATCACATGTCGGACAGCAGGACGATTTACCGAAAATATCCGGTTTCTGGCGAAGAAGAACTCGAGGCTTTCCATTCCATTTACGAAAGCAGTGCTTACAAAAAAGGAGCTTTCTCTGCCATCAGCCATAAATCACCCGGAATCAGGCAGTATGTATGGTCCAATGGAATAGAAAGCTATCATCTTGATTTGAACGGGGAGGAAAATGAACATCTGCTGAAGCTGCTCACCTCAGATCTGACCGGTTTAAGAATCAGTGATATAAAAAAAGACTTGCCGCTCGGAACCCTCTCACTCGTTTATGGAACCTCCGATTACGGCGAAGAGGCCCCGCTTTATCCTTGTTTTACGGCCACACTTGACTATCTGGAATCAGCCGGAATCCCGGCCCGTAAAACGGTCAGGGACTACCCGCTCACCCGGGTCCAGTTATTTGAAAAGAGCGAAAAAACAAGTGCTCTCGGTAAAAAAACCGCTTCACGCAGTCTGATACTTGATACCGGAGACGCCGGAGAAATCCAAAAGCTGTCCGGTCAGCTGCTCCCGGCAGAATATGCGGCAAATCAGCTTTTGAATCCTGTAAATACCAGTTATCCGGCTGTTATTAGCTGGAAGGACAGTTCAGGCAGAACCGTGAATTACAGTAATATGATATTAAAAGGAGATTTTGAGCAATAGGGGGGCTTTATGCTCAATCTCTTTTGGGTATTTTCGGCATCCATTTTCCTTTCCATCCATATAGCAGGATTAGAATGGCACCCACGAGCCATGAAGTCGGATATACCATCATAAGCAGATCCAGACTGTGCTTTACTGACATCGCGCCCCAGATCCATGCGATGCGGTACAGGCACAGTGAAATCAGGAAAACGAACATCGTCTCCATCGTCTTGCCGGCTCCCCGGATGGTGCCGGACAGGATCTGCAGAACTGCAAGCATCCAGTAGAACGGGCAGAAGAACCTCATAATATAGACGCCGCACTCCACGACCTCCCTATTCTTCGTAAATACTCCGATTACCTGCGGTGCAAAGGCCAGCAGCAGGATTCCGGTCGCGACTGTATAGACTATGCCCATTGCCACGGATGTAATCATACATTTCTTCACACGGTCCAGCTTCCCGGCTCCGATGTTCTGTCCCGTGAATGTTGTCGCCGCCATGCTGATGCTCAGTACCGGCAGCAGGTTAAAGCCGTCAATCTTAATATACGCGGCAAACCCGGCCATCACTACAGCCCCAAAGCTGTTAACCGTGGACTGTACAATGACATTAGAAAGTGAGATTACAATATTCTGGACACCCGTCGGCAGGCCGATTCTCAAGATTTTCCCGAGCAGGTGGTCATAAAAACGAATCTCCCGGAACCGCAGTTTATATATTTCATCTGTCCGCATCAGGAAACGGAGGATGAAGATACAGGAAAGAAGCTGGCTGATATCTGTTGCCAGTGCAGCCCCGATAATTCCCATTTTGAGCACTACTACAAACAACAAATCCAGAACAATATTCGAACACGCCGCAATCAGCAGGTAAACTAAAGATCGTTTAGAATTTCCAACTGCATTCAGGATTCCCGCCGCCATGTTATAGATAACCGAGAACACAATTCCTCCGAAAAATACCTGCAAATAGGTCACTGCCTGTGAAAACACCTCTGCCGGAGTCCCCATCGCACGCAGAATCAGCGGTGTCAGAAGCACACCGGCTATCGTCATAACGATTCCTGCCGCAATCGACAGTGCAACCGTCGTATGGACGGCCTTTCTGACGCCCTCTTTATCTCTGGCACCAAAAAACTGTGAGATCACAACTCCCGCCCCGGCCGAAGCGCCAATACAGAACCCGATCAGGAGATTTACAACAGAACTGCTCGCCCCCACGGCAGCCAGCGCCTCACTCCCGATATAATTCCCCACAATAATTGAATCCACTGTATTGTACAGCTGTTGGAACAAATTCCCCAGAATAAGCGGGACAGCAAAAAATAACAGCTTCTTCCAGATGCTGCCTTCTGTCATAATCGTTGTCTTTTTCATTCGTACAATCACCCCAAACCTCTCTTAAATTCCCCGGAAATTTCATTTTTTTCCATTTCCTTCTAGACTTTATTCTACCATAAGTTTAAAATAAAGTCTGTATCTAAAATTGAAGATACAAAGGATTTTTCATTCAGGAGGTTCATATGAAATTTGTCATACAAAGAGTCACGGAGGCTTCCGTGACGGTAGACCATGAAGTAATCGGAAGTATAGAAAAGGGACTGGTTGTCCTGATAGGCGTATCGGACAGCGATACCGAGGAGACGGCGGATAAAATGTTCCGCAAGATGACCGGTCTGCGCATCTTTGAGGATGCAGACGGTAAGACAAACCTTTCCCTTGCGGATGTAGACGGCAGTCTCCTGCTCATATCCCAGTTCACGCTTTACGCAAACTGCCGGAAAGGAAACCGGCCAAGCTTCATCGAAGCCGGTAAACCGGACAAAGCAAACGCACTTTATGAATATATCATTGAGAAATGCCGTACATCCGTACCTGTTGTACAGACCGGAAGATTCGGAGCAGACATGAAGGTCAGCCTTGTAAATGACGGACCCTTTACAATCGTGCTTGATTCCGATCAATTATAGGACTGGTCTGCTTTATTCTTTCTCATAGCCGTTCTTTTTATAGCAGAGCAGGAACAGGAGGAAGGCAAGCAGGATTTCACCGGCCAGAACAATCATATGCAGTGGACTCATGTGGAATGCCTTTCCTGACGCATACGCCGATGCCATTTCAGCGATTACCCCTGTGTACAGGAATCTGGATACCTTCTGTATGGACGGGACGATGGATGCAAACGTTGGAACCAGCATGAAGACAAGGATCAACGGCGTTGTCAGGGTTCCCGCGCTCATCTGGCTGCGGGCAAAGATTCCGACCAGCATGCCGAGGATGCAGCTTGTCAGGCTGGCCAGCAGCGTTGCAAATATATACATTCCCAGATTGATGTCAGCAAAGGATATTCCGCTGAGCGGAATCAGTATAATATTCACAAGCATGATTTCGGCCAGCGACGGGATCATGCTTCCCAGAAAGAACTCAACCCCGCTGACCGAGGATGTCATCAGCGTCCTCAATGTATGTTTTTCCTTCTCCTGTGCCAGAAGTGTGCTCGTCACAACCGTGCCGGTCATCGTAATATTCATCGTCAGTCCCAGATTCAGAATCACGCCAAGAAGCATGGACGGAATTTCTTTTCCATCCAGCATCGCTGCGTAAACCAGTTTCATGATGACCGTGATTCCCAGAACCATAACCGGTATCAGAATGACATTTTTATCAAACAGCGCCTTCGTCTTCATTTCTGTCACAGCCATTAATTTTCTTGTACAAATCTTCATTATCTCAGCTCCCTTCCTGTTACTGACAGAAATACATCCTCCAGAGTGGGCTCGCAGGAATGAATGATTTCCAACTCCCCGCCAGACATATATGCCGCAATCTTTTTTATGTTTTCTCCACTATGCTCCAGTACAAATTCTTCCTGATTTTTCAGCAGAATACGGTAATGCTTCTTTGTATTGTATTTGAGGCATATTTCTCTGGGGGTCCCTATCTCCACGATATTTCCGTCATTGAGCAGGGCAACCCTGTCACACAGCTTTGCCGCCTCTTCCATATTATGGGTAGTAAGGAAAATCGCCATCCCCCTGTCTCTTTGCTCCTTGAGCAGTCCGTGGATCTCCTGTGCCGTAGACGGGTCCAGCCCGCTTGTTGGTTCATCGAGGAATAAAATCTTTGGCTGGTGCAGCACGGATCTCATCAGGACCAGACGCTGAGTCTGCCCTTTGGATAGTTTGCCTGCCTGTTTTTTTCTATGCTCCCATAACCCTGCCCTTTTTAGCAGTTCTTCGATTCTCCCCTGATCCACATTCAGGATTCTTGCAAAATATTTCAGATTATCATATACCGTCATATTCTCATAGATTCCGCTGTTGTCAGTAACGATACCGATCTGCTCGTAAATAGAGCTGTCGATCTCCTTCGTATTCCTGCCCAGAATATAAGCGTCCCCGGACGTCTGCCTCAGCTGCCCTGTCAGGATTTTAATTGTTGTCGTCTTGCCTGCCCCGGAAGGTCCTAAGAATCCAAGTATTTCTCCTTCCCCGACCCGGAAACTGATATCCCTCAATGCCGACTCCGTCTGGTATTTTTTTGATATGTGGCTTAATGTGATCATTTCCTGACTGTTTGTCTGTACCATATCACTCATCCTTTCTCTCCTTGATGAGCCAACTATATCAAAAATGCCCCTCTTAGAATAAAAAATGCCCGGAATGTATCACAGAGTGCCTGAAATGCATTTCGGGTTTCTTTGTCATTATTATGTATGATGTTGGGGTCAAAAGGTATTTTCCCCCCTAAAGCCTGCAGATTTCTGCCAGCTTCGGCTTCATGGACCTCGATACAAGGCATATCTGTCCGTTTTGCATCGTAATCTCGTTGTTCTTCAGGTCAACAGACCGTATCTTCTCCCTGTTCACAAGGAATGCCCTGTGGCATCTGATGAAATTACTGCCGGTCTGTTCCTCTATCTCAGATAATTTCCCGATAAAATCTAACCGTTCACTCTCCGTATAAAGCAGGATCCTGTGGGTCCTTGGCGAAGTCTCAAAGCAAATGATTTCAGCGAGCGGGATATGTCTGAGTGAATCTGCCATTTTTACAGTAAAATACGGCGCCGCTGAAGTCTCTGCATCCATCTCCTCCAGCATCCGTTTCGCAATCACCTGGAGACAGTCCCGTATGGCCGGAAGCATTTTCAGGATGTCATCTTTCACGATATAATCCAGGGCTTCCACATGGTATTGGAAAGTCTTGAAAGCAAGGTCCCTGAAAGAAGTAATATAAATAATAAAGCCTCTCGGATCAAACTTGCGGATCTCCCTGCCCAGCCAGAAACCATCCCGTTCACTTCGTTTCTGCTTCAGGTCCACGTCGAGAAAGTAGATCCCTCTCTTCTGCTTTTGTCTGGCCATATCCAGAAGCTCTTCCGGATCACCTGTGCATAGCACAGTCTGCATATCATGGCCCCCGATCAGAATCTGGCGTGCGATCTCATCACTTAGTATCTTTCTCATTTTCTCTTCGTCATCACATATGTAAACTGTCAGCATTATTTTATCTCCTGTTGTGGTTTACTTTTATCCCTTATTCATGATTTTTATCTCCTGCGTGAATATATGATTCTTCCAGCTTGTCACAGGAAATACATTTTCATACTTCCCAAGAATCCTCTGGTATCCCGGCAGCCCGAGTCCCCGCCCTTCCCCTTTCGTCGAGTACCCTTCCTTCCAGATACTGTGCAGGGCCAGTTCCTTATTCCACGGATTACTGACTATGATCGTAACCGTATCTTCCTGCCTGCTGATAATCAGGTCAACCGAAGAGCCTTCCATGATATCCGCCGCTTCTATCGCATTATCCAGCAGGATTCCAAGACACCGGTTCAGGTCGAGAACATCCATTGAAACTTCGGTAACCGGACGGAACACCTCCAGATTGCAGACAATCTGTTTCTCTTTCATACGGCTGAGTTTCGAGAGGACAAGACTCTTGAGTTCCGGAATCTGAATATTGCCCAGCTGGCCCGCCTCCCTTATGTTCTCTCCCACTTTATAGTCAAAATCTGCTTCCATCTTCCTGAGTGCATTCTTGATTTCCTGCGTATTTCCTTCCTCCGCATAGACAGACATACCGGAAAGTATATTCTTGTAATCATGCCGGAATGCCCTCATCTCCTTTTGGATGGCTTCCAGATTCTCCATGTAATGTCTCTGCTCCAGCAGCATCGCTTCCTGCATCCTGATCTTTGAATCACGCTCCCCCTTTGCAGATATATAGGTAAAAAAGCATAGGATAAGAAGCAGGAATGTCAGGATACTCAATATATATGTAAAATTAAAGTTAGCCTGAAACACATCTTTCATCGTAAAAAGCAGTTCAACAAAAATCTCCAGCACCAAGGCGGCTGACGCCGTAAAAACCAGACTCTTCTCATCCGACAAAAGAAACCTCATATACCGTCCAAGCTGAAGCCGGGTCAAAAGCAGGCAGATGGCAAAAACAACAGCCGGATACACTATAACCATCCAGAATATGTATTTTACTAATCCCGCGGACTCCGCGATAGATACACCCGAAATTATGGACGCAAATATGGCCCCTGTCCCGACCTGCATGACCGCCGCAAGAGCAAGTGCAGTCAATGATTTTAAAGGATGCCACTTTAGATAGACAGTAATGAGAATTACATTCAGGCCGATTGTAACCAGGGACGATAATGCATAGCTCAACAGAATATGAATGGAAACCATATAATACAAAAACCAGGCCGCCAGCGTCGTCAGCGAGACAGATATAAGCATCATCCGCCCCACAGCCTTCCAACGGATTCTGGAGTCCGCAATCGCAAACAGAAACAGATATAACACGAGATGTGAACTAATTGAGTCAATAACAAATATAAATATTGTGCGTATAATTAATGAAACCGGCATAGTCAGAAAACCTCTTGTTCTTTAAACAGTGTTTAGATTCAATAAAATCTCCCTTTACAATCAATGGAAGTATGCTAAAGCAGTGCTATGAGAAATGAACCACCTAAAAACAATAGGCTGAGGACTTCATATGTATTCATTCGCACCACCTCCCCTCTTCTATAAAGTATGGGAGGCTTCCACCTTGTACACAGCTGCTCCATGAATTAATAATAGCATATGTATTTTAATCACACAATCGTCAATAACTTTAAAAAAAGACTTTCAAGAGTTGATATCTCTTGAAAGTCTTTTTTAAGCTGTCGAGCGGAATCGAACCGCCGACCTCCGCCTTACCAAGGCGACGCTCTACCGACTGAGCCACGACAGCCTGTACGTAATGCATACGCAACGGTATTAATATACACTAAAAAGAGTATAGTTGTCAATATGATTTTTCAAATAAATTATAAATCCATTGACAATTCGTTACTGTTCACACCCTGCGGGCGTGCACAGTAACGGCATCTGCTTATTTCAAGTCGCCTTCGGCGAGAAGCAGATGCCCTGAGACCATCACTTTATTGGCCCGATGCCGTGCAGCAGGGTGCACGGCACGGTGTGAACAGTAACGACAATTCATCCTCTTAAAAGACCTCCAATGCAGCTGTGGCATCTGCCAAATCTGCTTTAGAGGTCTTTGATTTAAATTCTACCAACTCTGGAAGAAAACATTGTTCCCAACATTCACGCCGCCTTTGCTAGTGGCTCCTGCATAGAGGAAAAAGTAGCAGTCCGCTACGGAAGCCAGTTTCGCCCCTGCGAGGGCATCTTCTGCCACCTGGCAGGATAAATTGCTCGGCCCTCTTGACAGGACTGCATCGAGGCTGCCTAAAGTAACCGGTTCGAACTGGTTAGATGCATATACGACTTCTGCAATTGTATTCGGGAAGCGGGAATCATTTACACGGTTCATAATCACGGTTGCGACGGCAAGGAGTGAATTGTAATCCTGATACGCCTCACATTCTATAATCGCGGCAAGCAGCTTCTCTTCTTCTGCCGATACTTTCATGGCCGTTCCCCGCACGATTCTTCCGTCCGTACTCATCACCACATTAGATGACGTATTCTGGATCTGTACCTTTAAAGCCTCCAGATCTGTGGATGTCTCTTTCGCCTTTGCTTCAAGCTCCTTCTGACGCTTATCCAGCCGGGTCTTTAAATCCCCCAGTGCGTTTTTCTGTGCCTTCAGTGTCTTTTCTTTCGCAGCAATATCGTCACTGATCGCCGTCAGTTTGTCCAGCATCTCTCTGTCATAGTCACTGACATTCTGCACAAATTCTGCCTTATTCAGGAAGTCTGCCATATTATCCGCAGAGAAAAGTAATTCCAAGAGTGTGGCATCGCCGGTCTCATACATATACTTTATCCGTGCCTTCATATCTTCATACTGTTTGTTCTCATCTTCCTGTGCGGCACGCAGAGAATCTTCTGTACGAAGAATTTCCGCTGACATCATCTCTGTCTGCATCTGCGTGTCAGCAATCTCTTCGCTGATAGAAGCCAGTTCTTTGTTGATTCCATCCAGTTCTGTCTGGAGGCTGGAGGCCTTCTCCTGAACAGATGAAAACTCTTTCGCCTGTCCTAAAGCAGGCGGACACAACATTGCAATCGTACAAATAAGGGCAATTCCTGCATTTAATTTTTGTCTTGGGTATAATTTCATACTATAGAGATTCCTTTCTGAAAAGTCGTCTGTTTTTGTATTATACTACAAGATGCCCTCTAAAGCAAATCTGTTTTTAAAACTGTTTTTTCTCCATAATCCTGAGTGATATAAAATATGATACCACGCAGGCTGCAATGCAGATGGCAGCTACTGTGAATGCGAGCCCCCGGGCACCCATATTTGTGATGATGTTTGAGATATCATCTATATTGATTCCCATTGACTTCATCACGTATGAGGCAGCAAAACATAGTATAAAGATACCCCCAACGACTCCAATCATGGCTGCCCTTCCCTTATCTGCGCCGAACTTCAACTGGACCGGAATGGTAAGGGCCAGAAAGACAGCCGGCAGACACAACATAATAGCCGCCGTTATAATCCATTCTGTCTGATTTGTCCCAGGCTGCCTGAGCGCCGTATATACAGCTGCTATCACGGTCGATGCAAACCATGCACCCAGAGCTGTCAGTATGCCAAATACATATTTTTCTATGACATACAGTTTTCTGGTTATCGGTAATGTAAATAAAAAGGCATTGCTATTATCGAATTCGTCATAACTGATCGTGCTAAGCGTAAACATTGAGAATAGAAAAGTGGAATAGCTGACCATGATCATGGGATTCTTTTGTGTAATCATTAACATCATACCCACCACACAAATTATGAGAAAGAAATTCATCTGGTTTTTTAACAGCTTCAAATCTTTTATTAATAATCCTTTCATTTACTTTCCCCCCTTATCATCATTGTGATTACCTCATCGATATTACCTTTTTCTACCGCAATTCCCGGATAGTTTTCTATATAATACTGTTTCTGGTTTGTCAGGCAGCTGTATCCGAAATTTTCCCTTTTTCTTTTTAGGATGTAACGTTTGTCTAATTTGCCGTACTGTGCTTCTGTAACCTTCAGTAAACCATAATCACCAAGAAGCCGGTCCGTATCCTCATGCATAATAATACTGCCGTCATGGATCATGTAAAGGTCATCACACAGCCCTTCCAGATCGCTTGAAATATGGGAACTGATCAGTATTGAGCGGTTACCGTCTTCCATATATTCCCTCATCATATCCAGCAGCTCATCTCTTGCGATGACATCGAGTCCCGCTGTCGGTTCGTCCAGAATAAGGAGCTTCGCATCGTGCGACATGGCAACGAGTACCTTCAGCTTCGCCTTCATGCCTGTTGAAAAATCCTTAATTTTCTTGTCCATCGGCAGGCTGAACTTCCTGCATCTCTTTTGGAAATCTGCTTTCTGAAAGGATGTATACATACTGGATAAAATCGGTATGATATCATGAACCGTAAGATATCCGCTGAATCCGGAACCCGACAGGACAACACCTATGTTTTCCCTGTCTTCTTTTGATAGTTCTGTTACATCTTTCCCGAAAACTTCAATCCTGCCCCCGTCAATACTGATCAGGCCAAGGACAGCCTTAAATGTAGTACTCTTCCCTGCCCCGTTCTGCCCGATCAGCCCGGTCACACAGCCATCCTGCAGTTCGAGGGAACATTTTAAATCAAATTGTTCATAATGTTTTTCTACGTTTTCTAATTTTAGTATCATTACTAATCCTCCAAAATGATTTGAAATAATTCTGTAATCTCCTGATTGCTCATACCACAGCTTCTGCCCTTCCTGATGGCCATCTCAAGGTCGGCTTCCACTTCCTTCTTCTTCTCTTCCAGCATAAACTCCTGATTGGCACAGGCTACGAAACTGCCTTTGCCGTGCACGGTTACGATGAATCCCTCCTGCTCCAGTGCATCATATGCTTTCTTAACGGTCAGTGCACTGACCCTCAGATCCTTAGCCAATGTACGGACAGACGGGAGCATCGTGTCTTCCGACAGTTCACCCTCCATAATCTTCGTCCTGATCTGGATACCAATCTGTTCATAAATGGGCTGCATGGAAGAATTATTGATAATTAACTTCATAGCAATCCTCCTTTGTTCATAAACAGTATATAACAGTATAGAACTGTTGTCAACTGTTATATACTGTTTATTTATTATTTTTTATAAAAAATCAAAAACCGCAGGAGAGAATGGTATCATATCATTCTCTCCTGCGGTTATAACTGGTTCAATATGGATTATGAAACATTTATTTTCTGTTATTCCAACAGTTTCCCTGCCTTATTCCTGATCCGCTGCAGCGCATTATCAATTGCTTTCGGGCTTTTTCCGAGCAGTTCTGCGATTGTCTTATAATCCGTCCCTAAAAGATGCAGATACAGGACATGGTTCTCCAGTGCACTCAGATTCTGCTTCAATTCATCAACAAAAGCTTCCGTAAATTCTTTTCCGAAATACAGCGCCTCTGGATTGTTCTCTATCTCAGGCTCTATCGTATCGATCAGCGGCAGTTTTTTTTCTTCATCCGTACTTTCCCCCTCCTCATAGAGGGAGACATAAGAATTCAGAGGAATATGCTTTTTTCTTTTCGACGCCTCTATGGCTGTGTACATCTGTCTGGATACGCACAGCTCTGCAAAGCTTGCGAAGGATGCCCTCTGGGAAATATCGTAGTCGCGCACGGCTTTAATAAGGCCAATCATTCCTTCCTGGATGAGATCTTCGTTCTCCCCTCCGATCAGGTACATTGCCCTTGCCTTTTTACGCACCATTGACTTATATTTCATCATGATATAATCCATGATTTCTGATTCACCATTATTAAAGTCTGCAATCAGCTGCTCGTCTGGTATTGCATCGTACTTGCTCATCAGCGTTTCCCCTACTTCATCCTCTGGCGGACAATCTCGTATGCCATCACACCTGCGGCTACAGATGCATTCAGAGAATCTATTTCTCCCTTCATAGGAATACTTGCTACAAAATCACACTTTTCTTTCACAAGACGTCCGACACCCTCGCCTTCATTTCCGATCACAAGGCCGATCGGCCCTGTCAGGTTCAGCCGGTACATAGACTCGCCGCCCATATCCGCACATACAAACCAGAGACCTCTCTCCTTGAGCTCTTCCATCGTCTTTGCAAGGTTTGTCACTTTGGCAACCGGTGTGTAGTTCAGGGCACCTGCTGAAGTCTTTGCAACCGTCGCCGTGAGGCCGGAAGCCCTGCGCTTCGGTATGATAACCCCATGCGCCCCCGCCAGATTTGCTGTCCGGATGATTGCCCCCAGATTATGAGGGTCTTCAATATTGTCCAGCAGGATAAAAAAAGGATCTTCACCCTTTTCCTCTGCCTTTTTAAACAGGTCATCAATCTCCGCATATTCGTAGGCTGCCGCATAGGCTATCACACCTTGGTGTTTGCCGGTTTCACTAAGCTGTGAAAGTCTGTCTTTTCCAACAAAGTTTAAAATAGTATCATGCTTTTTTGCTTCCCTGACAATTGTTCTGACCGGACCGTCCTGACAGCCGTCCAGGATGAAAACCTTATCAATCGGTTTTCCGGAGCGGAATGCCTCCAGTACTGCATTTCTTCCTTCTATTACCAGAGTATGCTCTGTATTTTCCTGTTCATTTTTTATATTTTCCTGCATCTTATTCTCCATTTTCTATTTTTGTTCAAAATACGCTTCATCCAGACTGTCAAGCCCGGCTTTTACAAGCTCCAGCAGCCTTTTGTATTCCTTTTTCATGTAGAGATAGCCAAGGAGCGCCTCGAACCCGGTTGCCCTTCTGTAGTCCGTGATGGACTGGTTTTTCGCGGGTGACACGGACTTTGCATTTCTCCCCCGCCTGTAAACCGCGTGTTCTTCTTCCGTGAGCAGATCCTGCATCGAACGCATCATCAGCGACTGTGTGGATGCCTGTACAAACCTGCTTGTCTCTTCATGCAGTTTATGCACCTGCTTGTTTCCTCTGTTGATGATCATGGTCTTGATAACCAGATCATAGACACAGTCTCCGATAAACGCCAGAACAAGAGGTGAATAGCTTGTAATATCCACCTCTTGTAAATCCAGCGTTTTTTCTATATAATTGTGAAACTCAAATTTTACGCTTTCTTCCATTTTACTCCTTCTCGTGTATCTTCCAGAATAATTCCTTTTGCAAGCAGTTCATCCCTGATCTCATCTGCTCTTGCAAAATTCTTTGCCTTTCTTGCCGCCTGACGCTCTTCGATCAATGCCTCAATGTCTTCCGCCAGCAGTTCTTCCTCTTTCTCCACAATGATTCCGAGCACATCTGTCAGTTTCAGGATCAGGTCCAGTATCCCCTGCAAATATGCTTTAGAACTGTCTTCATTTGCCGTTGTGTTGGAATATTTCACCAAATCAAAGATGGATGCTATCGCATCGGCTGTATTGAAGTCATCGTCCATCGCACGTTCGAAGGAATCTACATACTCTGAAGTCTTTGCAAATGCTTGTTTCTCAGCCTCTGTCATCTTCTCTGCCTTTGCATTTCCAATGAGGAATTTAAGATTATCTGCTGCTGTTATGATGCGGTCAAGCCCTGTCTTTGCGGCGGCCATCAGGTCTGCACTGAAGTTCAGCGGTGTCCTGTAATGTGCTCCCAGCATAAAGAACCGAAGTACCTGCAGGTCATATTTTTCACTGATTTCCCTGACTGTGAAGAAGTTGCCAAGAGATTTGGACATCTTCTTATTGTCTATGTTCAGGAATGCGTTGTGCATCCAGTATTTTGCAAAATCTTTTCCATTGGCTGCCTCACTCTGGGCGATCTCATTCTCATGGTGGGGGAACACAAGGTCTTCTCCTCCTGCATGAATATCGATCTGTTCGCCCAGATATTTTTTAGACATCTCAGAACACTCGATGTGCCATCCGGGACGTCCCTCGCTCCACGGTGACTCCCATGCCGGTTCACCTTCTTTTTTCGGTTTCCAGAGTACGAAATCCAGTGAGTCTTCCTTTTCATCCTGTCCTGACACTAAGAGAGAACGTCCGCCTGACTGGAGGTCATCCAGATTCTTATGTGACAGCTTGCCGTAGCCCTCAAACTTCCTTGTACGGAAATATACCGTACCATTTTTTTCATATGCATAACCCTTGTCAATGAGTGTCTGTATCATATCAACCATACCACAGATTTCCTCTGTTGCAAGCGGATTCTTCGTCGCGGGCTTCACGTTCATGCCTTCCATATCCTTTTTACACTCCGCAATATAGCGCTTGGAAATCTCGTCTGCCGTCACGCCCTCTTCAATTGCTTTTTTGATGATCTTGTCGTCCACATCCGTGAAGTTGGAAACGAAGTTCACATCATACCCTTTATACTCAAAGTATCTTCTGACCGTATCAAATACGATCATCGGCCTTGCATTCCCGATGTGGATGAAGTTATACACAGTGGGGCCGCACACGTACATCCTGACCCTGCCTTCTTCCAAAGGCACAAATTCTTCTTTTTTCTTTGACATTGTATTATAAATTTTCATCGTTCTTCTCCTCTTTCTTTTCCTCTTTTATCTCACAATCCTGCTGTATCATACACCTCATATGCTTCTCCATCTCTTTGAGCTGGCTGTACAGGCGGATATTATCATTCTGAAGCTCTCTGATGTCATTTAGTACCGGGTCAGGCAGGTGAACCTGATCCATATCAATCCGCGGCACCTTCTGGTCTCCCATCTTCACAACACGTCCCGGCACACCGACAACCGTACAGTTCGGCGGAACCTCCTCAAGCACAACAGAGCCTGCTCCGATCTTCGAATTCTCCCCGATGGTAAAGGACCCAAGTATCTTCGCCCCCGCACTTACCATGACATTATCCTTCAGCGTCGGGTGTCTCTTTCCCTGTTCCTTGCCTGTACCGCCGAGTGTTACCCCCTGATAGAGAGTAACATTATCCCCGATAATCGTAGTCTCCCCGATGATCACACCGCTTCCGTGGTCAATAAAGAGCCCTTTCCCTATCTCCGCCCCCGGATGAATCTCAATCCCTGTCTTGCGTGCCGCCCTCTGGGATATCCAGCGGGCAAGGAAATAGTGCCCCTTCAGATACAGCTTATGGGCCACTCTGTATCTAAGTATAACTTTAAAACTGGGGTAAAGCAAGACCTCCATATTAGATTTAATGGCAGGATCACGTTCCCGTATTACCTGAATCTCATTCTTTATATAAGATATCATTCCCATATCATATTCCTCCATTCCCTGGAATGTTTGACTTTCACGGCAAGTTGCCCACAGAAACAAAAAGACCCCGTCTCTGCATTAGAGACGAAGTCATATCCGCGGTTCCACTCTATTAAAAGAATCTCTTCTTTCACTCAGCGCATGTAACGTATGCCTTACGTATCCTGCTACTTGGAAATCCCTTTTGCAGAATCAGCTCCCGGATGCACTTCACAAATCCTTCCCCTGAGACTGCTTACAGCCGGTGACAGCCTCTCTCTGAAAGTTTCGAATCAGTTACTCTTTCCGTTCATTGCCTTTGCTTCAGTATTGATATAGATATATATTATTCAAAAATTTCCAATTTGTCAACATAATTCGAAGTCTGAAAAGTCTGAAAACGGTCCGCAAAAGGGGAGCAAAACAATGGAGAACGGGTTTATAAATTTAAGAAAAAATAAATAAAAAATTTTTTGGTTAATTTGGGGTTAGTTTTTAAATAAATTTAAA
>NZ_CAJJZH010000011.1:0-142544 GCF_905197545.1 Faecalicatena orotica | reverse complement strand
AAGCCAGTGAACCCGCTGACATCAAGGCTTGTTAAGCTGGGATTGTTATTACATGCCAGATACTGCAAGTTTGTAAAATATCCGATTCCGGTTAAATCTGAAATTCCCTGAAAGCCGACATCAATCTGCGTTACTGCATTGATTTCTGCCTGTGATAAATTTCCGCTGTCATCTGTATCAAATTTCTTTACATAATCCCTAAACGCACTGTCTGGGAAGTTTGTATCGTTGATTGTGACATCTCCCGCATTTGGAATTGAAAGTACGCCTTTATCTAAACTAAGGGTATCAGCCTTTGGCGCACTCTCTGTAACTGGCTTCTGTTCTATGGCTGTTACAGCTAGATTACATTCCACATAATGCCCATCCGCATTGTAACCCTCTACTGCGCTGTAATCATACGTTTTATCGTCCACTGCGATTCTGGCAGGGTATTCCGGTTTTTCCTTGCTGATGATGGTGTTTCCGTCCGTCCAGCTCCATCCATCCGGCAAAGCAATGTCCTGCAAAGCCTGTCCATCATTCCCTGACAGTTCCTGCGGCAGTGTGATCGGAGGGGCATTTTCCCTGATTTCTGTTGATTCTGCCTGCTGTACAACCGTTGCCTCTGCGTCTGCTGCGTAAACCGTGGCAACAGGTGAAAGCACGGATGTGATACTCATGACCGTGGCAACCACGACAACGGCACTTTGTTTTTTCTTATCTGCCATTTCTATTCCTCTCCTTTTCCATAGTCGTTCACAAGGTGGAAAACATAGCCTTAATGTAATGATTAGACAGACACCCAGCGGGTGAGAATTCCTTTTCACAGGTTTATGATTGTATTAAGGTATGCCTTTAGTGCTTGGGCTTATAATCGTTCTATTGCCGTGAAAGTGCTTGTTTTTTAGAGGAAAATCATGTAAAATTTATAGTGTGGAAATATAAGAAAATTCATTTGTGCAAAGGCATACCTTCGCACAATTCAATATATGCTTCTGGACTATTCACTCATCCTCCTGTAAATACTAGAACAGGAGGTGTTTTTATTTGAAGAAGAATTTTTATGGCTACATGCGGGTTTCCAGCATAGACCAGAATATCGAGCGTCAGCGTCAGGAACTGCTCCGCTGGGGAATCGTGGAAAAGCATATCTATGCTGACAGGCTGTCCGGCAAGGATTTTAAACGGCCAAGCTATCAGAAACTGCGAAAAAGGCTCAAAGAAGGGGATGTCCTTGTGGTGAAGTCCATTGACAGGCTGGGGCGCAATTATGAGGAAATACAGAGCGAGTGGCGTTATATCGTCAAGGAGGTGAAGGCGGATATCGTCATCATTGATATGCCGATACTGGACACCCGAACCAATAAGGACTTGATCGGTACGCTCATTTCCGATATCGTGTTGCAGCTTCTCTCTTATGTGGCGCAGACAGAGCGTGAATATAACCGCCAGCGGCAGGCGGAAGGGATTGCCATTGCCAAGGCGCAGGGCAAGCACTTAGGCAGACCACGCAAGCCCTATCCAAAGGGCTTTGATACCTGTTTTGAATCATGGCATGATGGGCGCATGGACTTTTCGGAAATGGCAGTGCAGCTCCATTTGAGCAGGGAAGAACTGCGCTGGCTCATACGGCGAAAAAACAGGGATAAAAAAGGATGAAGAACAGGCTGCTTATATCAGGCAGCAATCCGATTGTGCAGATGGAAAACCATAAAGAAGGATTATCATCTTGCAATATTAAACAGAATCCATTATAATGTGCGCAGGACAACGAAGTTCAAATTAGGCTTCGTTGTCCTTTTTGCATTGCTAAGGAGGCGGGATATAAGATGGCAGTTACGTTGCGGCAGTTATATGAGGATGTAAAAACAAAAGAGGATATCACGCTTGTTGCCGGGGAGCAGGGACTCGACCACACAGTCCGCTGGGTACATATGGTAGAAGGGACCGAGATATCTTCTTTTTTGGAAGGGGATGAGGTAGCGTTTACAACCGGGATTGCACTAAAAGATATGGAGGGCCTGCTGGAACTGGCTGTCCTCAACCAGAGGCGGCAGGCGGCCGGAATGGTCGTCAATCTGGGGCCTTATATTAAGGAAATCCCGGCAGAAGTCCTTGCTTTTGGAAATGAAAACGGTTTTCCTATCTTTTCCGTACCCTGGCGGGTCCATATGGCAAATATCATGCGTGAATTTACCAGGCAGATCCTTCTGGATGATATGAGAGGCCTGGAAGTGGAAGCTGCTCTAAAGAATGCTTTCTTTTTGCCGGACCATACAGAGCTGTATCTGCCGGTATTAAAGAAGCATGGATATAAACCGGAATGGCTGTACTGCGTGACGGTCATTGAAATCTGGGATAGGGAAGGGCTTCGCCCTAAACCGGAGCTGCTAAAAAAACTGGTGCATTTCAGTTCGGATTTTTTTCGGGTCCGCCAGAGATATACTGCTGTCATAGAGAATGAAGGGGATATCATTGTCCTTTTCTGCAATATGACAGAAGAACAGGCGGAAGGACGGATGTCAGACTTCACCAAAAAGCTGCATGGCAGGCCGTTTTCAGACTTTGGACTCTCATGCTATATGGGGAGCGGAAGCACAGTGGGCGGCGCTTACAGGCTGGGGGAATCTTTTGAACAGGCAGAACGTGTAAAAAGCCTCCAGAAAAAGAGGGGGCAGAAAAATACCCCTTTGTCTTATTCTAGGATGGGGGCATACAAATTGTTCCTTTCTTTGAAGGAAGAAGTGCGGGAGGAATACTATACCGAAACACTGGGCTGCCTGGAAAAGTATGACCATATAAATGAGACGGATTATCTTTATTTCCTGAAAAAATTCTTTGAACTGGGCTGTAGCACGCAGGAGGCCGCCGCCCGGCTTCACCTGCACCGAAACTCTGTGGCTTACAAACTGCGTAAGATTGAAGAGATTATTCAGATGCCTGTAAATGAGCCATACAGCCGAACAAAGATTATGATAGCCCTTATGCTGCAGGAAATTCAATGACGTGATCCCTGATCCTGACGTATAGCCTCTGCCTTTTGTAGATTCTTGCACAAAAAAAGACAGGAGGCTGGCTATGTTACATGAAATAATGTTCCAAATCATTTTATTTTTGTCCAACACCATCCAGACGATTACCGGGTTTGCAGGCACGCTGCTGGCTATGCCCTTTTCCATAGGGCTTGTGGGAGTGGAAGAGGCAAAGGCGGTTCTGAACCTCTTTACGTTAGCAACATGCCTCGTCATCACGCTCCAGAACCGACACCAGATTCAGTATGGGATCCTTCTGCGGATTGTTTGTGGCATGGCGGCCGGAATGCTGGCCGGGATCTGGCTTTTTGACAGGCTGCCCCTGCAGATGCTGCTGAAGCTTTATGCTGTACTGGTGATCCTGTTGGCGCTAAAAAAATTGCTGTTTAAAAAAGAAATACCCCTTCCGTCCTGGATGATGCTTTTTGTAGTGTTTGCTTCCGGCATCATACATGGTATGTTTTTGTCCGGCGGTGCGCTCCTGGTAGTCTATGCGGTCACAGTCCTGAAGGATAAACAGGAATTTCGCGCTACTATGGCTCCGGTGTGGGTGATTTTAAACGCCCTTCTGATGCCGGCCCATTATCAGGCGGGATACTATACTGTACACAACTTGTCTGCCGCGGCAGTCAGCATCCTGCCGCTGGTCTTGTCAATCGCCCTGGGCAATTACCTTTACCGCAAGATCAGTCAGAAACATTTTTTGACAATCACATATATTCTGCTGATCATCTCCGGTGCCTCTTTACTGCTTTGAGCCTTATACCGTATGCTGTGGTACCTGTGCACATGCACAAAAATCTTTGTCATTGTGAACCTTGTATCCATTTTCTGAAAAGGTTAAGATAAGCTCAGCAAGGAAATACAAAAGGCAGAGACAAAGGTGTCAGTTACGGATATGCAGTCCGGAACCGGCGCCTTTCTTTGTTGTTTGGCGCATGCGAAAGGAGAATAGATCATGAGTTTAACAGGAAAAGAAGTAGCAGATATGCATCAGCAGTACATTATGCAGTCATGGAATAAAGCAGGGGGCGAGGCAGTACCGGTAAAAGAGGCAAAAGGGATTTATTTTTGGGATTATGACGGCAAAAAGTATGCGGATATGTCCTCTCTGCTGGTATGTTCCAATCTGGGGCACAGCCTGCCGGAGATCACAACAGCCATTCAGAAACAGGCAGAGCTGATGTGCTTCATGTCTCCTGCCTATGCATCAGAACCCAAGAGCCTGCTTGCGAAAATGCTGGTAGAGGCGGCAGGGGAAGAGACCTTTAAGAGGGTGTTCTTTACCAATGGCGGGGCAGAATCCAATGAGAATGCGATTAAAATGGCACGGATTGTGACCGGCAGGACGAAAATCTTCTCCTGCTACAGGAGCTATCACGGGGCAACCCTGGCCGCTTCCAACGCCTCAGGTGACTGGCGCAGGTTTGCTGCTGAGATAGGAGGGGCGAATGGGTTTGTGAAATTCATGAACCCGCAGATGTACCGGGATGGATATACTTATGGCGTGGATGATGAGAAGGTGACGAAGAAAGCGTTGGCAGAGCTGGACCTGCAGTTAAGATATGAAGGAACGCAGAATGTAGCGGCAGTCCTGATGGAGTCGGTCGTGGGAGCCAACGGGGTCATCCTTCCGCCAAAAGGATACATGGAAGGTATCCGGAAACTGTGTGACCAATACGGCATCCTGATGATCTGTGATGAAGTAATGGCAGGTTTTTTCCGTACCGGGAAATGGTTTGGATGGCAGAATTTTGATTTCAAACCGGATATGATCACCTTTGCCAAGGGTGTGACCTGCGGCTATGTACAGCTGGGAGGGGTAATTGTGAATAAACGGGTGGCCTCTTATTTTGAAGAGAACGTCCTCCCCTGTGGGCTGACCTACTCTGGGCATACTCTTGCCTGTGCGGCCGGTGTGGCAGCCATGAACTACTACAAAGACCATGAAATTGAGAAGCATGTATCTGATATGCACACCATTGTGGCTCCTTTCATGCATGAGATGGTAAAGAAGCATGCCTGCATCGGGGAAGCAAGGTGCATCGGGCTGTTTGGTGCACTGGAGGTTGTCAAGAATAAAGAAACCAGAGAGCCTATGCAGGAATACGGAGTACCCGGCCCGTGGATGACGTGGATTTTTGCTGAATTAAAAAAACGAGGCTTCGCAACGTTCGGAAGGGAAAACTTCATTGAAATCTGCCCGCCCCTTATCATTACAAGACAGGAGCTGGGGGAGTATCTTCCAATTTTGGATGAAGTGCTGACTATGGTGGATGAAAAGATTGCATCTGGAGAGATCCAGTGATGAGGGGAGGTATTTTATGAATTGGGAATATCTACAGCCAGTTAAGATCTGGTTTGGTGACGGCAGCAGAAAAAGGATCAGGGAGGCAGCCAAGGCTATAGGATGCAAAAATGGGCTTTTGGTCAGTGACCCGTTTTTCCTTTCCAGCGGCCTTGCAGAGCAGCTGTTATCTGAAAGCGGCGGAGTGCTGACCGGGATATATGGGGAGGTATCGCCAAACCCGGATGTGAAAGAGGTGGATACCTGTGCAGCGATTATCCGCAAGAATAAACATGGATTTGTAGTGGCACTGGGCGGCGGAAGTGCACTTGACTGTGCGAAAGCGGCTGCCAGCATCTGTATGACAGAGGATTCCATACGAAAATACCATGGGACAGGAGTGGCAATGCCTCAGGAGCATCTCCCGCTCATTGCAATTCCCACCACAGCCGGGACCGGCAGTGAAGTGACCTGCGTGTCTGTACTTACCAACCACGCAGAGGGAGAAAAATCACCTATCGTGTCGGATGGTTTTTATCCCACTCTGGCACTCATAGATCCGGAACTGACTTATTCTATGCCGCCGGGTGTGACAGCCAGTACAGGGATTGATGTACTCTGTCATGCACTGGAGGGCTTTTGGAGCAAAGGGCATCAGCCAGTATGCGATGCTCTGGCCAGACATGCGTGCAGGCTGGTTTTTACATATTTAGAGAGAGCCTGCATGAATGGCAGCGATAAAGAAGCCCGTGAAAAGATGGCAGAAGCGTCTTTGATCGCTGGAATGGCATTTACGCTGCCAAAAACAACGGCATCCCATGCGTGTTCTTTTCCACTGACCAACCTGTATCATATCCCGCACGGGGAAGCCTGTGGGCTTACCATTGATTATTTTGCGAAAATAAATGCGGAAGCGGAGAGCAGGAGACTGGAAAGTTTTGCGGATGATTTGGGTTTTGACGGTGTAGAGGGGATGGCAGAAAAAATACGCAGCCTGAAAATGAAACTTGGGCTTCGGACAGATTTAAAGGATCTAAACTTGACACAGGAGCAGATTGAGGAATTGATAAGAATCAGCAGACATCCCAATCTTTATAACAACCCTGTGGAGATTACGGATGATATGCTCAGGGAAATGTATTACCGCATGGCATGTGGCAGCTGATCCGGAAATTCTGCCAATAGGGAGAGTCTCTTGTATAAACATGAAGGTTGTGATATAGTATAGACGAAAAAGACAAAGGAGTCTGGGTTTATGCTCAGGCTCCTTTTGTCGTAGAAGGAAAGGAGTTTTTAGATGAAATTGATTACGGCAATCGTCCGGCCGGAAAAGGTCATGGATGTTATCAAAGCACTGGAAGAAGAAGGTTATTATGCATTCTCGAAATGGTCTATATCCGGAAGAGGCAGAGAGAAAGGGATACAGGTGGGGGATGTGCTTTATCAGGAGATGGCAAAAACCATGCTGTATGTCACAGTCACAGATAAAGAAAAGGATGAGGCAGTAGATATCATAATCCACAGTGCCAAGAGCGGCCAGAATGGTCATTTTGGTGATGGAAAGATTTTTGTTTCCAACATAGAGGAAGAGTATACGATCAGCGAAGAATCCAGAGATGAGGATTGAGTGTGACAAGAAAGAAGGGATGGTATGGAAAGAAAGAAGAGAGCAAAATTAAAGAAATCTATGGGGCCGGGAGCCATCTGGGCGGTTGCAGTCGGATCCATCATTGGCTGGGGCTGCTTTATACAGGGTAGTCTGTGGACGGAGCGGGCCGGGGGCACGCTGCCGCTGCTGCTGGGATTTTTGGCGGGAGCCCTTCTGATGATCGTGGTGGGATACAGTTATTCCTACATGATCGCAAAATTCCCGGTTGCCGGCGGGGAATTTGCCTATGCCTATAAGGGATTTGGACGGACGGCATCTTATGTCTGTGGCTGGATGCTTTCTCTGGGCTACCTGTCCATTGTCGCGTTAAACGCTACAGCCCTTCCGGTGCTGGCATCTTACATTTTTCCGGGTGTATTCACCAGAGGCTATCTGTATACCATCGCGGGATATGATGTATATGCGGGAGAAGTGGCCCTTGCCGTATTTTTCATTGTCCTGTTTGGGGTCATGAATTACCGGGGAGCAAAATCAGTTGGCAATCTGCAGCTGGTCATGGTGCTTGTCATGTGTGCGGCTGTCCTGGTTTCAGTAGCCGGAACCGTATTGACAGGCCACTTTGATGCATCCAATCTGCAGCCGGCTTATGGGGCAGGGAAATCTTTGAAAGACGGGTTCATATCCATTCTGGCGCTGGCACCGTTTTTATATGTCGGATTCGACTGCATTCCACAGGCGGCGGAGGAATATGATTTTCCGCCACAGAAATGTAAACTGCTGATCATCACAGCATTGATCGTAGGGGCTGTGATCTATGGAGCTATGGCGCTGGTCACCGACTGTGTGATCCCGTGGCAGGATGTACTGTCTTTAACAGATGCAGATGGGATACCTGTGAAGTGGCATACTGGTGCAATCTTGGAAATGACAATGGGAAGGCTGGGTGTAGGCTTTGTAGTGATCGCAGTATGCATGGGAATATTCACAGGAATGAACGGCTTTTTTATGACGTCCAGCCGTCTGCTCTTTGGGATGGCGAGGGCTAAAATGCTGCCTTCTGCATTTGAGAAGATCCATCCCAAACATAAAACTCCGTCTGCCTGTGTGGTGTTCACGATGATTGTCTGCTGTGTATGCCCATTTTTCGGGAGAGAGGTCATCGGATGGGTGGTTGACATGTGTTCGGTAGGTACTGCCTTCGGGTATTTCTTTACTTGTGCCGGCGCCTTTATCCTATTAAAAAAATATGGCGACCCCACAGATACAAACCGTATCCATCCGGCGGTTGCCATGACAGGATGTGTCTTCTCTGTAGCAATCCTTCTGCTTCTGGTGATCCCGGGATCGCCGGCTTTCATGGCAGCACAGTCCTTCGCAGCACTGATCGTATGGATCCTGATGGGAACTGTTTTTTATCTGTGCTCCAGAAGAAGTTTTGTAAACATCACGAAACGGGAGATGGACTATCTGATCCTTGGAAATGTGCAGGTCGTAAGGGGGATGAGAAAAGGAAAGGGCAGGGAACATGCCGTGCAGGGGAATTTGGTGAATCCTAAAATATAAAACGACGGACCTTTCTCAGCCTTTGCTGTAATTTTAAGCCTCGGGGATACTTCCGTCAACGCAGGCCGTTTTCTGGTAATGGATGGCAGACAGGATATAAAAATAAAAAAGAAGTATAGTATTTTAAGAATGAAAATACAGTGCTTCTTTTTTATTTTTCGTTCTGTTATCATAATGAAATTATAATAATTACTTTTTATGCAGAGGCAATCAATAAACAAAATTTACACTTATAATTAGCATGTAAAAGCGATCACAAGAAATAAGATAAGGACAAATAGAGTAGGTTATTCAGTAGCCAATACTTCAAAATCCAGTCTGCCTTGTTCAGTACCATTTGCAATAAGTGCAAGGGAATGGATTCCGGGGTAATGTTTTCTTGAACTTAAATCTGCAAAAGAGTGTGTTTTTACATATGTTTTTTCTTGATTTGCCGTAAATGAAGATTCCGTTATTCGAAAGATTTTTCGGGTTTGCCCACCGTTTGCTTTCACATAATAAACTCCATACTCCAACCGTACCTTAGCTGCCTTTTTCGCCCTGACTTTAAAGGAAAAGGTCATATCCTCCCCGATGGAAACGGATGCGGCTCCCAGAGCGAAGTCGTAAATATCCACACAACTGGCATCTGCAACCCCAAAGATAGCCAGCACATCCCTGTTACCCCTTTTCAGAAGTGTTCTGCATCCATGTTTTATGATCCAATCGGTATATTCATTTTTCCCATACCAATCCCTTGCAGTTTGTACCACAAGGTCAGGATGGGTTTTGGAGATATCGTTCAGATTATTGGCCACGCTTTTGCGGACATAAAGAGAGGGGTCTTCTTTCAGTTGTTCTAAAATACCAAGCACTAATGTGGGGTCTTTTTTAAAGCTGGTCAGTGCTTGTCCCCACGGCAGCGCAGGACGGCAGCCCTCACTGGCAAGCCGTCTGACATGCTCATTGTCATGCTCCGCCCATATGGACATCTGCGCCATCATACGCTTTTCATGGTTTATAATAAATGACCTTACGGCAAACTCTGCGGTTGAGTATTGGGTGTATCTCTCTAATGCAGCAATTGACAAATCCCAATGGCGCTCATCCTGCCCATAGACTTCAACAAAATCCGGGAAATAAATGAGTGCATTGTCATGAAATCCTGCAGGATACCCTGCAGCAACCTGATCAAGGATAGCAAGCGCCTGTTCATAATCAGAAGGCAAATATTTCCCCAAATTTGTAGTGATTTGCCGCATACGGCCTTTCAGCGCTAATGCATCCCAGGTTTTATCTATAATGTCACTTACAAAATCACTGGCCTGAAACGAAGGATATACAGCCTTGATTCGTAAAGACAACTCATGAATTGAATTGGCATTATAATATTTGTCTTTCATTAATTCGGGCATTTGCTTTCTCCTTTTATCTGATACATCTTTTTCGATGAAATTGGACATATAATATCTTTTATTTTAATATCCGCGTGTGGATATGTCAAATAACGCAATCCGAAAATGTATTAAGGGTGGCTTATGGTGTCATTGATCGTACATATCTACTTGAAGTTCTTCCTCAAAATGTATATAATATCTAAGATTGCATCAATACAGGATTTACAGAAAATCATCCTTCTGTATCGAGCAGTGCTGCATAATGCGGAATAATTATGCATAGTAGTGTAGATTTGAAAAAAAGTGCTATTTGTGACCTACCCCCTGTTTTTGACTCATTATACATCGAAATGTATAAATGTACAGTGCGAATAAGGATATAAATATCATTTGAAAAGAGAGAAATTTCATCTTTACAAGGCAACTTCAAATTTGTGGAATAGCAACAAAAGTGAGAGGAAAAATATGAGAAAACTAGCTTTAAGTGATGAGATATTACTAAAAATTGAAAAACCGGCCCGCTATATTGGGAATGAGGTGAATTCGGTAAATAAGGACGTAAGTAAGGTGGACGTGCGGTTTGCAATGTGTTTCCCGGACGTCTATGAAATCGGGATGTCCCATCTGGGTATCCAGATCCTGTATGATATGTTCAACAGGCGGGAGGATGTATGGTGTGAACGCGTGTATTCCCCCTGGCTTGATCTGGACAAGGTGATGAGAGAAGAAAAGATTCCTCTGTTTGCGCTGGAATCACAGGATCCAGTTAAGGATTTTGACTTTTTAGGTATTACCATCCAATATGAGATGTGCTATACAAATATCCTGCAGATTCTGGAACTGAGCCAGATTCCGATGCATGCAAAGGACAGGACATGGGAGCATCCGGTTGTAATTGGCGGCGGCCCGTGTACTTATAATCCGGAACCACTGGCAGAATTTTTTGACATCTTTTATATTGGGGAAGGCGAAACTGTTTACGATGAGCTTCTTGATCTGTATAAGGCAAGCCGCGCCAGAGGTGACAGCCGCGAGGAGTTTCTTGTAAAGGCGGCAAATATCGAAGGGCTCTATGTTCCAATGTTCTACGAGGCAAAATATCATGAAGATGGGACTTTGAAATCATTTGGCCCTGTCAGGGAAGGTATTCCTTCTATAATAAAGAAACAGGTCGTAATGGATATGACAAAAGCCGTGTATCCGGAGGCACCGATCGTTCCCTTCATAAAAGCGACGCAGGACAGAGTTGTTCTGGAGATCCAGAGGGGTTGTATACGTGGATGCAGGTTCTGCCAGGCCGGAATGCTGTACCGCCCTACCCGTGAGAGGGATGTCGATACCCTGAAAGAATATGCGAAAGTTATGCTTAAAAATACAGGTCATGAAGAGATTTCGCTCAGTTCCTTAAGTTCCAGCGATTACTCTCAGTTGAAGGAACTGGTTGACTTTTTAATCGAAGAGTTTAAGGGGGAGGGCGTAAATATTTCATTGCCTTCACTGCGTATCGATGCCTTTTCACTTGACGTTATGAGCCAGGTGCAGGACATCCGGAGGAGCAGCCTTACGTTTGCTCCCGAGGCAGGTTCCCAGCGCCTGCGCGATGTTATTAATAAGGGCCTTACGGAGGAAATCATTCTGGATGGCGCGGGACAGGCTTTTGAAGGCGGGTGGTCTAAAGTAAAGCTGTATTTTATGCTTGGACTCCCGACAGAGACAGAGGAAGACATGAAGGAGATTGCCCGCCTTGCAGATAAGATTGCCCGCCGGTATTATGAGATTCCGAAAGAAGAAAGGCATGGAAAGTGCCAGATCACGGCAAGTTCGTCATTCTTCGTACCGAAACCGTTCACACCTTTCCAGTGGGCATCCATGTGTACAAGTGAAGAATATATTCACAGGGCTTACGTTGTGAAGCATGAATTTCAGGAACAGCTGAACCGGAAGAGTCTGAAGTATAACTGGCATGAAGCGGATGTAACGGTGCTGGAAGGTGTATTCGCCCGCGGGGACAGGAAGGTCGGGAAAGTGATCGAGGAGGCATACCGGCTGGGCTGCCTTTATGATTCGTGGACGGAATCCTTTCACAATGAACCCTGGATGGAGGCGTTCGGCAATATGGAGGTAGATATTGAATTCTATACAACCCGGAAAAGAGAGCTAGACGAACTGCTGCCCTGGGACTTCATTGATATTGGAGTCAGCAAGCAGTTTTTGAAAAAGGAGTGGGAGCGGGCTGAATCAGGAACTGTTACACCGAACTGCCGGATGCAGTGTTCTGGCTGCGGGGCCGTACAATTTGGAGGGGGTGTCTGCTATGAAGGCAAGAATTAAATTTAAAAAATATGGGGCTTTGAGATTCATTGGACACCTTGATGTAATGAGGTTCTTTCAGAAGGCGATGAGGCGGGCCGGGATTCCGATTGCGTTCACAGGCGGATACAGCCCGCATATGATCATGTCGTTTGCAAGCCCGTTGGGAATCGGACTTTCCAGTGACGGAGAATATTTTGATATTGAATTAAAAGAGCCCATATCCAGCCATGATGCTGTCAGACAGCTGAATCAAGTGATGGTAGATGGAATGGAAGTGGTCAGTTTCCGGCAGATTGCCGAAGAAAAGAAGATGACCGGTATGGCGATCGTAGCAGCAGCCGATTACCGGACAAGACTCACCAAGGGGACACTTCCGGATGACTGGTGGGAAAAGATAGCAGCATTCATGGAACAGCCGGAAATCTGTATCATGAAACAGACGAAGCGCAGTGAGAAGGAAGTGGATATCAAACCGTTGATCTACCGGCTGGAAGCGGAGGGCGATTCTGTTTATATGCAGGTCGCATCGGGCAGTGTGGAAAACCTGAAACCGGGACTTGTAATGGAAGCTTTCTGTGGCTTCCTGGGAATAGATCCGGCTGAGACAGACTTTGCACACCACAGGCTGGAAATGTATGCGGATATGGGAACAAACGGCGATCGCAGGCTTGTAACACTGGAAGATATGGGGACAGAAATTTACGGAGAGGAAAATAAAAATGATTTCACGGAAAATCCTCATGATGAAAGAGGAAGATAAGATCTGGATGTTTCTTTTGGAAGATGACGAGATAGTGGAAATACATTGTGAACCGGCCGGAGACGGGGCTGTGAAGCAGCATGTCATCGGAAACATATACGTTGGAAAAGTGAAGAATATTGTAGCGAATATCGGGGCCGCTTTCATTGAAATTGAAAGCGGCGTTGAGTGTTATTATGATATCAGTCAGGCACCGAATGCCATTTTTACAAAGAAAATAGGCAAAAAGCCCCTCTGCATCGGAGATGAACTGATTGTACAGATCAGCAAAGAGGCAGTCAAGACGAAAGCGCCTACGGTGAGCAGTAATTTGAGCTTTACAGGCAGGTATGCAATCCTGACGACCGGAAATACAAGGA
This sequence comes from Faecalicatena orotica, assembly GCF_905197545.1. Taxonomy (NCBI): domain Bacteria; kingdom Bacillati; phylum Bacillota; class Clostridia; order Lachnospirales; family Lachnospiraceae; genus Faecalicatena; species Faecalicatena orotica. The sequence goes on along the minus strand of NZ_CAJJZH010000011.1, from coordinate 129,263 downwards.
TCGGAACATCCTCAAAACTGCCGAAGTCTCTCAGGGAAGAACTGAAGGAACAGCTGCGGCCCCTGAAAAACGAAGAATATGGGCTGATTATCCGGACGAATGCAAAAGATGCCGATTTTTCTGCTGTTTTGAGAGAGATAAAGGAACTAGAAAGCAGTTTTCAAACCCTTAGAAAGACAGCGGGGTCCAGAACCTGCTTTTCCTGCCTGCAGCATGCGCCTAATACTTATATCACAGACCTGAAAAACGTTTATACAGAAGGCCTCACGGAAATCGTAATTGAGGGTGCAAAGCTCTACGAAGAAGTTAAGGAATATTATGAAAAAGAACAGCCGGAGGATCTCACAAAACTGAGACTCTATGATGACAGCAGCCTGCCGCTTGCAAAGCTGTATAATACGGAAACGACTTTAAGCCGCGCACTTGGGGAAAGGGTATGGCTGAAAAACGGGGCCTATCTGATCATCCAGTATACAGAGGCACTGACGGTGATTGACGTGAATTCCGGAAAATGTGTTGCGAAAAAGAATCCGACAGACACTTATCTGAAGATTAACATGGAAGCGGCAAAAGAAGTGGCGAAGCAGATGAGAATCAGGAATCTTTCAGGCATTATTATTGTTGATTTTATTAATCTGGATGATGAAGATGCTACGAAAGAACTGCTCAGGGCATTCCGGCAGTATCTGGTAAAAGACCCGATTCAGTCAACGCTGGTTGATGTGACGGGGCTGCAGCTTGTCGAGGTGACGCGGAAAAAAGTTCGAAAACCTTTACATGAAAGCATTGGAAGGTGATTTTTTTATATCATTTTTATTGATTGTATCCTTGTATACAATCAATAAGGAGAAAATTTGAACTAGCATATATTCTTTCGAAAGATAGCTTTTAAAATGTATACAATAATACAATTTAAATTCTTGATAAAGTATATACTTTGAAATGAGGATTTGAAATTAAAATGGATTGTATACATTCATACAATTGCCAAACAACTTAGGAAACTGCCTGCACAAAAAGGAGAAACAGGTGATGGAATATATTCCTGCAAAGACAATCATTACCCGTTCAAAAAAGCCTGAAGCCTGGTTTGGAACGGAGTATAATATGAATATATATAAAGGCTGCTGTCATGGCTGTATATATTGTGACAGCCGTTCAGAATGTTATGGTGTATCTTCATTTGATACAGTACGGGCAAAGGAGAATGCACTCCAGATTATCAGGGACGAGCTGCGCAGAAAAACAATGCGTGGAGTGATCTCTACCGGGGCCATGAGTGATCCTTACAATCCTTTTGAAAAGAAGCTCGAACTGACAAGGCATGCGTTGGAACTATGCAATGCATTTGAGTTTGGAATCGCAATAGCGACGAAGAGCGTACTGCTTGAACGGGATATTGATGTATTAAGTGATATCAGGGAACATTCACCGGTTTTGTGCAAAATCACGATCACAACATCAGACGATGCGCTTTCTAAGAAGCTGGAACCGGGTGTACCGGTGTCTTCCGAGAGGTTTCGGCTGATCCGTAAACTCTCGGATCAGGGAATATATACAGGTATACTTCTGATGCCGGTGCTTCCTTTTATTGAAGACACAGATGAGAATATTTGTGAAATCGTGCGCATGGCAGGAGAAGCCGGGGCCAGATTCATTTATCCGGCATTCGGGATGACACTGCGTGATAACCAGAGAGAATGGTATTATGAAAAGCTGAACTGCCTGTTTCCGGATAAAGACCTGGTAACGCGGTATCAAAAGCGTTTCGGGAATTCTTATGAATGCAGGAGTCCCAGGGCCCGGCAGCTCTGGAGAGTGTTTGAAGAAGAGTGTAAAAAGGCGGGGGTCCTGTATAGAATGAAGGATATTATATCAAGCTACAGGCGGCCTTATAAGGTTGAACAGCTCAGCTTGTTTGACCTGTAGAAAAACGGTGGGGCCGGAATTACATTTAGGAGGAATCATGGGCAGGAAAGAATTGAAAACAAATGCGATGCGTATACTTGACAGACTTAAGATCCCTTATTCATATGAGACATATGAATGTGAACAGTTTGTAGACGGGGTCAGTGTTGCTGATAAGGCAGGGCTGGCACATGAATTAGTATACAAGACGCTGGTCACAACCGGAAAGAGTAAAGAACACTATGTATTTGTCATTCCGGTAGAGGCAGAACTGGATCTGAAAAAAGCGGCAAAGGCAGTGGGGGAGAAATCTCTGGAGATGCTGCCCGTTAAGGAGATTACCGCGGTCACCGGGTATGTCAGGGGAGGCTGCACGGCAATCGGGATGAAAAAATCTTTTCCTACTATAATAAATGAGACAGCAGAGCAACTCGGACAGATCTATGTCAGCGGCGGCAAACTCGGCATGCAGCTGAGACTTTCACCGGAAGATTTAAGAAAGGCATCGAATGCAAAGTATGCAAATGTAATCTTCTGATTTTGCATAAAAGTATCTAAAAATGAGGAATTGGTGCATAAAATGCAGGATGTCCTGTAAAAAAATGCAAAAAAATCAAGAATAAGAGATTTACAAGCGGGTTCAGGTGGGGTATAATAATGTACCGAGAACGCGAAAAAAGTAAGGTATTCGTTACTGCGAACGCCCGCAGGGTGTGAACAGTAACATGGATTCCCTTTATAGGATATTGGAGGAAAAGAGGAATGAAAAAAGTAGTCAAATTTGGAGGAAGTTCTTTGGCAAGTGCCGAGCAGTTTAAGAAGGTAGGAGAAATCATCCGTTCCGACGGGTCCAGAAGATATGTCGTACCATCTGCACCGGGAAAACGCTTTTCGAATGATACAAAAGTAACCGACATGCTTTATACCTGTTACGGCGCCGCAATGAAAGAAAAGAATTTCACTGATTTACTTTCTGCAATCCAGAACAGATATAATGAAATTATAGAAGGATTGAATCTGACTCTTTCCCTGGATAAGGACTTTGAAATCATCCGCGAAAATTTCGGCAAAAAGGCGGGCAGGGATTATGCAGCATCCAGAGGAGAGTATCTGAACAGTAAGATCATGGCAGCATACCTTGGATTCGAATTCATTGATGCTGCTGAAGTGGTCCGCTTTAATGAGGATGGTTCTTTTAATGACGATGTGACGAATACACTATTATCCGGGCGCCTTGATAAGACGGAATATGCTGTCATACCCGGATTCTACGGGGCAAAAGAAGACGGGACCGTAGTTACTTTTTCAAGAGGGGGATCTGATGTAACGGGCTCTCTCGTTGCTCTTGCAGCATCAGCGGACCTGTATGAAAACTGGACCGACGTATCAGGCTTTTTGATTGCCGATCCGAGAATCGTTAAGAATCCGAAGTCTATCGAGACAATTACCTATAAAGAACTAAGGGAGCTGTCTTACATGGGGGCGAGTGTGCTCCATGAAGACGCCATTTTCCCGGTAAGGAAAGCAGGAATCCCGATCAATATCCGCAATACAAATGCCCCTCAGGATAAGGGGACACTGATCGTGGAGGGTACATGCAGACAGCCGAAGTATACGATTACAGGTATAGCGGGCACAGATGGATTTGCCTCCATTACAGTTGAGAAAGCAATGATGAACTCGGAGATTGGTTTCTGCCGCAAGGTGCTTCAGGTGTTCGAGGAGAATGAAGTTTCCATCGAGCATATGCCTTCCGGAATTGATACAATGACTATCTTTGTTCACAAAGATGAGTTCGAGGAGAAGGAACAGCAGGTACTTGCAGGCATTCACAAGGCTGTCGATCCGGATCATATTGAGCTGGAATCTGATCTGGCACTGATTGCCATTGTGGGACGCGGCATGCGCGCGACACGCGGAACTGCGGGAAGGATTTTTTCGGCGCTGGCACACGCGCACATCAATGTCAAGATGATCGACCAGGGGTCCAGCGAGCTGAACATCATCGTAGGTGTCAGACACGATGATTTCAAAAATGCAATCCGTGCTTTATACGAGATTTTTGTATTGACACAAATTTAAAGGAAGGTATTTAACTTATTATGAACATTTTGTTCTTCTTAAAACCGAAAATTGAAGTTGCATACATATATGATGACTGTACACTGCGCCAGGTACTGGAAACGATGGAGTATCACAAATATGCATCCATCCCCATGCTGAACAGGCAGGGGGAATTTGTAGGTACGATCACGGAAGGCGACCTGCTCTGGGGGATCAAGGACTATAAGAATCTGAGCATCAAGGATGCCGAGACGGTCTTTATCCGCGATTTCCCGCGCAAAGCGAGATTCGACGTGGTCGCTGCTGATGCAGACATGGAGGATCTGGTCAAAAAAGCGATGAACCAGAATTTTGTGCCTGTTGTGGATGACCAGAATAAGTTTATCGGGATCATTACACGCAGAAGCATCATAGAGTATTGTTATGATAAGCTGAATGACTGTGACAAATAACAGAGGTACAACATGATAGACTTTCATACACACATTTTTCCTGATAAAATTGCAGGTAAGACATTAGAATTTTTAAGCTCCAGATGTAAGACGATACCATTTACAGACGGGACTGCCAATGGCCTTAAGCAGTCTGCCGAAGAGTCCGGAATGGATATTTCCGTTGCCCTTCCTGTAGTGACGAATCCGGCACAGTTTAAAAGTATCAACCGGTTTGCAGCACAATTTCTGGAGGGGCGGATTCTGTCTTTTGGCGGAATCCACCCGGAAAGCACAGATTATAAGGCCGAGCTGAGAGAATTAAAGAATATTGGTTTCAAAGGGATTAAGCTGCATCCAGCCTATCAGGAGACGATGTTTAATGATATCCGTTACAAGCGTATTGTGTCTTACGCATCAGAGCTGGGACTTATCATTACCGTTCACGGCGGGTATGATCCGGGATACCCGGATTGTATTTACTGTACCCCGCAGATGGCGGCAGAGGTGATTGATGAGGTATGCCCTGAGAAAATGGTGGCTGCCCATATGGGAGGCTTCAAATGCTGGGATGACGTAGAACGATTTCTTGTTGGAAAGCAGGTATATCTGGATACAGCGGTTGTCTTCGGTGTAATCAATGATATGCAGTTCGTACGTATTGCAAGAGAGCATGGTGTGGATAAGATCTTGTTTGCCACAGATTCCCCCTGGTCGGGCCAGGCGGAGTCAGTGGCATATTTGAAAAGCCTGCCGTTAAGCGAGGACGAAAAGCAGAAGATTCTTGACGAAAATGCAAGAAAACTCTTGACTTTGTAAAAATGGATATGCTATACTACAACGGTATGCCGCACAATGAGGTTTTGAAGTTCTGCCCTGCAGACACCGTAATTGGCGAGTAATGATAATAGGAGGTGCCATATGTACGCAATTATAGCAACAGGTGGTAAACAGTACAAAGTAGCCGAAGGCGATATCATTAAAGTAGAGAAACTTGGGGTAGAAGCTGGGGAAACTTATACATTTGACCAGGTACTTGCAGTGAACAATGACAAGCTTGTCGTTGGGAACCCGACAGTAGAAGGTGCAACAGTTACAGCTTCTGTAGTTGGCGACGGCAAAGGCAAAAAAGTTGTCGTTTATAAGTATAAGAGAAAATCTGGATACCATAAAAAGAATGGTCACAGACAGCAGTATACTGCAGTAAAGATCGACAAGATCAATGCATAATCTGGTGACAGAATGATTAAGGTAACCATTTATAAAACCGACAGGCACGAATATGTGGGATTCGATGCGCAGGGACATGCCGGGTTCGCAGATGAGGGCATGGATGTCGTATGCGCAGCAGCATCTGCACTGATTATCAACACGATTAATGCAATCGAAAGATACACGGATGATGAGACGTCCGTTGTAACAGATGACTCAGAAGATGCAGATGGACTGATTCAGTTTCGGTTTGTGAATCATCCTGCACATGACGCTGAACTGCTGTTAAAGACTATGATTCTTGGATTAGAAGAGATAGAAGACGACAGCGACTATGAACCATATATTGATATTATCTTCAAGGAGGTGTAATAACCATGATGAAATTGAACCTTCAGTATTTCGCTCATAAAAAGGGAGTTGGTTCTACAAGGAACGGACGTGATTCCGAGTCTAAGAGATTAGGCGCAAAGAGAGCTGACGGACAGTTTGTAAAAGCTGGAAACATCCTTTACAGACAGCGTGGAACTAAGATTCATCCAGGCGTGAACGTAGGACGCGGCGGAGATGATACACTGTTCGCATTAGCAGACGGTGTTGTTAGATACGAGAGAAAAGGCAGAGACAAGAAACAGGTTTCTATCTATCCGGTAGCTGAATAAGCGTAGCGTATGTGGCCTCAGACCTAACAGTCTGGGGCTTTTTATTATTTCACAGGAAGTACATCTTTTTATTTCCTGCGGGCAACGGGCCATTAACGGATATTTTTATGAAAAAGTTGTATACTGGTTATTATCAAAAGTGAATTATTCATAGTAAAAATACATGCGTTATGATATAATAAAAAAGATTATGAATTGGAAAATTCAGTAAATATAGCAAGAAGAAAAGGAAATAGATATTATGTTTGCAGACAGAGCTAAAATTTTTATCAGATCCGGAAAAGGCGGAGACGGGCACTGCAGTTTCCGCAGGGAGCTGTATGTTCCAAACGGCGGGCCGGACGGCGGCGACGGCGGAAAAGGCGGGGATCTGATATTTGAAGTAGACAAGGGGCTGAACACACTTGTAGACTTCAGACATAAAAGGAAGTATGCGGCCGAAGACGGAGAACAGGGCGGTAAGCGCCGCTGCCACGGGAAAGACGGGAAAGACCTGATTTTAAAGGTTCCGGAAGGAACCGTTATTAAAGAATCCCGATCCGGTAAGGTTATCGCGGACATGTCCGGTGAGAACAGCCGCCAGATCGTTTTAAAAGGCGGAAAAGGCGGACTGGGGAACCAGCATTTTGCCACGGCAACCATGCAGGTGCCGAAGTATGCCCAGCCGGGACAGCCGGCGATGGAATTAGAAGTGAATATGGAATTGAAAGTAATCGCGGACGTGGGACTGATCGGATTCCCGAATGTCGGAAAGTCAACGCTGCTGTCCAGAGTGACAAATGCTGATCCCAAGATTGCCAACTATCACTTCACAACCCTGAATCCGAATCTCGGGGTTGTGGATCTGGACGGTGCCAAGGGATTCGTTATGGCGGACATCCCGGGACTGATCGAGGGCGCTTCGGAGGGAGTCGGACTCGGACATGAGTTCCTGCGCCATATAGAGCGGACCAAGATGATGATCCATGTTGTCGATGCGGCCGGAACGGAGGGCCGTGACCCGATAGATGATATTTATAAGATCAATGCAGAATTAGAAGCATATAATCCGGAGATTGCCAAACGTCCCCAGGTAATCGCGGCAAATAAGACAGATCTGATCTATAGTGAGGATGAAGATCCTGTAGAAAAGCTGAAAGCGGAATTTGAGCCAAAAGGAATGAAGGTATTTGCAATTTCCGGTGTTTCAGGAAAGGGAATCTCTGAACTGCTTTACTATGTCAGTGAACAGCTTCAGAACATGGACAGTGAACCTGTCATGTTTGAACAGGAATTCTTCCCAGAAGACGAACTCATCTACGACGACCTTCCGTACACGGTCACAAAAGAGGAAGATGCTTATGTAATAGAGGGACCGAAGATCGATAAGATGCTTGGTTATACGAATCTGGACTCAGAAAAAGGATTTGCTTTCTTCCAGAAGTTCCTCAAAGATGCAGGGATTCTGGATGAACTGGAGCAGGCAGGCATACAGGAAGGCGATACAGTAAGAATGTATGGATTACAATTTGATTATTACAAGTAACAGGAGATAAGAGAGAATGACGACAAAACAAAGAGCATATTTAAAGAGCCTTGCAATGACAATGGACCCGATTTTCCAGATAGGAAAGTCCAGTATGACACCCGGCCTGACGGCCGCAATCGCGGAGGCACTGGAGGCCAGAGAGCTGATTAAGATCAGTGTGCTGCAGAATTGTGCAGACGATCCAAGGGAGCTGGCTGAGATGGTTGCAGAGCGTACACGTTCACAGGTAGTACAGGTGATCGGCAAGAAGATTGTATTATACAAAGAAGGAAAAGACGACAAGAAAAAAATTGTTCTTCCATAGGGGGATAGTATGAAGATTGGAATTATGGGGGGGACCTTTGACCCGATCCACATCGGGCATCTGCTTTTAGGGGAATTTGCGTTCGAGCAGTTTGAACTGGATGAGATCTGGTTTCTGCCAAACGGAAATCCGCCCCACAAAGATACTGACGAGATGGATACTTCACTGGTACACAGAGTATCAATGGTCAAAGCAGCGATCAAGGGTGCTCCGCACTTTAAAGTTTCGCTTCATGAGGCAAAAGAGGGAGTTCATTATACCTATAAGACTATGCTGGAGTTTCATGAATTGTATCCCGGCAATGAGTTTTACTTTATACTGGGGGCAGATTCTCTGTTTTCTATTGAACATTGGAAGTTTTTTAAAGAAATTTTTCCTACATGTACAATACTGGCTGCGATGCGGGATGACAAAGATGTAGGGGATATGCAGAAACAGATTGCTTATTTAAAAGAGAAATATGCGGCCGACATCGAACTGCTGCGCGCACCGCTTCTTGAGATTTCTTCAACTACGATCAGGGAACGGGCTGCAAAAGGGCTTACAGTCCACTATATGGTACCTGATGCTGTGGCTGCTTATATTAAAGAACATCATTTATATAAGGAAGGTTAAAGCATGACAGATATAACAGGAATTCGCAGAAAGTTAGAGAGAAAGCTGAAACCGGACCGGTATGAGCATACGCTGGGCGTCATGTATACGGCATCTTCACTTGCCATGCGTTATGGTGAAGACATCCGTAATGCACTGCTGGCCGGACTGCTCCATGACTGTGCAAAGTTCTGTTCGGGCAAAGAGCAGATGAAGCTCTGTGACGAGTACGGCATCCGGCTGACGGAATCGGAAGTAAAGATGCCGGCCCTGATACACGCACGTCTGGGCGCATATCTGGCGGAACATGAGTATGGGATCAATGAACAGGAAATCCTCGGGGCAGTCAACTATCACACAACCGGGAGGCCTGACATGACGCTTCTTGAGAAGATTGTGTATATAGCAGATTATATTGAACCGGGACGAATGGAGATTCCGGGGCTTACAAGGGTGAGAAAGGCTGCTTTTACAGATATTGATAAGGCTGTTGCATTAAGTGCGGGATCAACTATATCTTATCTGAAAGGGGCCAGAAGAGAGATCGACCCGATGACTGTTAAGACTTATGAATTTTATTATAAAGAATCATAAAAAGTAAAGGAGATATTGTTTTATGGATCAGGCAAGAGAAATGGCACAGATCGCCTACAGGGCACTGGATGAGAAAAAGGGAGAGGATATCAAGGTCATTGATATATCAGGAGTATCTGTTCTGGCAGATTATTTTATTATTGCGAACGGAAATAATGAAAGTCAGGTTAAGGCACTGGTTGACAATGTGGAGGAATGCCTGCATAAGGCAGGATATTCACTGAAACAGCGTGAAGGATATGGAAGCAGCTGGGTACTGCTTGATTTTGCCGACATTATTGTGCATATATTTGACAAAGAAAACAGGCTGTTCTATAACCTGGAGAGAATCTGGAGAGACGGAAAAGTTGTGGATATTGACACACTATAACAGAAAATGAATCAGGGGGAAATGCTGGTGAAAAGTATATATAGAACGGGAATCAGCCTGCTGACAGCGGCGGCTCTGATGCTGACGGCAGGATGTTCTGCAGCAGATAAAAAGGAGAGCAAAAAAGACAGCCTTCTGAATGCAGAAAAACCTGTATCAATTGAGGTATGGCATTATTATAATGGTGCCCAGCAGGATGCATTCAACAAGCTTGTGACAGAGTTTAATGAAGGGAAAGGAAAAGAGCTTGGAATCAAAGTGAAAGCCTCCAGCCTCGGCAATGTTGCTGATCTGGAAGAAAATGTGATAGCCTCCATAGACGGGAAAGTAGGGGCGAAGGAGATTCCGAATATCTTTGCGGCATATGCAGATACTGCCTATGCCGTAGACCAGAAGGGAATGGCAGTTGACCTGAAGGAATACATGACCGATGAGGAAATCAGTGAATACATGGACAGTTACATCGATGAAGGAAAGTTTTCTTCTGAAGATACCCTGAAAATATTCCCGGTAGCGAAAGCGACTGAAATATTCATGCTCAATGAGACTGACTGGGAGAAATTTGCCGATGCAACGGGGGCATCTCAGGAAGATATTTCTACAATCGAAGGGATCACAGCTACGGCACAGGAGTATTATGAATGGACGGACAGCCTTACCGATACGCCGGATGACGGGAAAGCATTTTTCGGAAGGGACGCGATGGCAAATTACTTTATTATTGGTGCAAGAGAACTGGGGGTTGAAATTTTCTCTGTAAAAGACGGCAAACCAGAATTGAATTTTGATAAAGATGTCGTCCGCAAGCTCTGGGATAACTATTATGTACCATATGTAAACGGTTACTTTGCTTCTTCAGGTAAATTCAGAAGCGATGACATCAAAACAGGAAACATCCTTGCATTTGTTGGATCTTCTGCAGGAGCTACATTTTTTCCGGATCAGGTAACTCTGGATGATGAGCATACATATCCTATTGAAATGAAGGCATTAACCTGTCCGAAGTTTGAAGACGGAGAGGACTATGCGGTTCAGCAGGGAGCCGGAATGGTGGTAATGAACAAAGAAGATAAGGCGGAAATAGAAGCATCCGTCGAATTTTTGAAGTGGTTTACAGACACGGAGCGTAATATTGACTTTGCGGTTTCATCCGGTTATCTTCCTGTAAAGAAGGAAGCAAATACAAAGGAAATGATTAACCAGAAAGTGGAAAGTACGGACAGCAGTGTGCTGCAGGTTCTGGATGCATCTCTGGACCAGATTGAAAATAATACGTTATACACTACCCGTGCTTTTAAGAACGGTACGAATGCACGCAATGTCCTGGAATATTCTCTTTCAGATAAAGCCGCTGCGGACAGGGAAGAGATACTTGAACTGATTCAGGGCGGCCAGTCCAGAGCAGAGGCGGTCAGCCGATTCGATACGGATGAGAACTTTGAAACATGGTATCAGGAAACGCTTACATCTCTGTCAGCACTTGTTGAGGCTGATTAAGCAGTATCATATCTATACATCTGATTTTATTCATGGTCTGAAATGATGTTTATCATAAGTGAATACGGAAAATAAAAGGAAGGAGATGAATGAGAATGAGTATGAAGCACCGGAAGGCAAAGCCTATCTTAAAGAGAATACTGATTCCCATGATTCTCCTTACTTTATTGGAAGTATTTCTGCTCTCGGGAACATTTATATTCGGCGGAACGATAAAGGAACTGAATCAGAACGCGCGTGGTATCGTGCAGGGGAAAGTTCAAAACAGAAGCAGTTATTTACAGAATGAGATGCTGAATAACTGGTCAAATGTATCCTACACAGCACAGCTGATCAGTGCAAAAGCAGAGGAGCTGGAGTCAGACGGTATGCTGGACCTTTCAGCAGTAGGAGATAACTCTGAAGCCTGCTATCCCCTGGTGTCACAGATTTCAGGTTACCTGATCGACATGCTCCGCTCTAATAAAGTGACGGGGGCATTTGTTGTATTTAATACAGACAATCCGGACACACTGCGCGGGGCAGACCAAATCACAAAACCTGGTATTTATTTCAGAGACCTGGACCCGGAAACGAGCCCTTCTATCCGCAACAGTGACCTGCTCATAGAAAGAGGTTCTGTAGAGCTTGTACATAGCCTTGATATTGCAACAGACAGCGCATGGAAGCCACAGTTTGTATTCAGTGCCCAGAATCCGGAAACGATGAATTTGTTCCTGAATCCCTATGAACAGGGAGTCCTGAATCCAAAGGCGGATTCTCTGACGGAACTTGGATACTGGTCAAAACCTCATACGCTGACTGACGATGATAAGGAGATGATCTCCTACACTGTTCCGCTCATAACATCAGACGGACAGGTATACGGCGTGCTTGGGATGGAGATTACACTGGATTATCTTTCTACAATGCTTCCATATGAAGAGCTGATGAATGACAGAAATGATGCCTCATATCTGTTGCTTGTCAAAAATGACGCTGACGGAACGTACCAGACTATTTTTTCATCTGACAGCAGTTGTATACCACAAGGGGAGGAACTGCATATCAGGACCACAGAAGATGGCCTTCAGTATATTGATATGGAAGAGGAAAAGTTGTTCATTGATATTGATTATCTCCAGCTGTATGATTCCAATGGCCCGTTTGAATCAGACCACTGGGGTATTGCAGGTGTAGTCAGGGAACGGGACATTACGGAATTTTCCAGACATATCCTGAATTATATTGGTGTCGCAATTTTAGTTACGATCAGTATTGGTATTGGCGGAAGTATTCTGGTCAGTTTTATGATTTCCAGACCGATCCATATTGTTTCAAGAAATATGCAGCGCATGAATACCCAGAAAAAGATTCGTCTCCCGCGGACAAATATTTTAGAGTTTGACCAGATGGAGCGCTCGATTGAGAAGCTCAGCAGTGACGTGATAGATTCTGCCACTAAGTTCGCACAGATTCTGAATAAAGCAAGTATCCGCATTGCAGGCTTTGAACTGAATTTGGAGTATAATACGCTGTTTATAACGGATGGCTTCTTCCACATTTTCGGTGAAAATGATGTCCCATCCCAGACGCTGGACATTAATTTATTCATTCAGGAAATGAGTTCATTTGATATATATAAGGAAGAAGAGAATGAAAGTTACGTTCTCTACAAGATCCCTTATGGGGAAAGAGACACATACATCAGGCTGAGCTATTCAAGGCTGGAAGGCCGCAGGATCATAGGCGTGGCAGAAGACATTACGAAGACAATCCAGGAAAAGCAGCTTCTCGAACATGAACGCGACCATGACCTTCTGACCGGACTGAAAAACAGACGGGCATTCCAGCGTATCATGCAGCAGTTGTTTGCGGGAGGAGAAATGCTCCTCAAGAAAGCAGCGCTTGTTATGATTGACCTGGATAACTTAAAGCAGATTAATGATAAATACGGGCATGATTATGGAGATAAATATATACAGGCCGCGGCCGACTCTTTCCGGAAGTATACGCCTCCTGACACTGTTATTGCACGAATTTCCGGGGATGAGTTCTATATGTTCTTCTATGGATACCAGACAGAGGAGGAGATCAGCCAGAAGATAAAACTATTCAGAGAAGGAATTGCCAAGGAGTATATTATGCTTCCCCCGATGCAGCGGGTGAGACTGAAGATGTCCGGCGGTATATCCTGGTATCCGAGAGATTCAAGACATTACGAGCAGCTGCTGCAGTATTCTGATTTCGCAATGTACCAGGTGAAGCATTCGACGAAAGGCGAGATCGGCGATTTTGATATCGGAGCCTACCACAGTGAAGAATATATTTCCCAGAACCGCCGTGAACTGACTGAACTGCTGGAAAGAGAAGAAGTTGAATATTTCTTCCAGCCGATCGTGGATGCGCGTACAGGCAGAATCTTTGCATATGAAGCACTGATGCGCGGGAAAATGCCAACACTGCGTAGTCCGGCAGAGATCCTCTCACTTGCACGGGAAGAACATAAGCTCGATAAGGTAGAAGATCTTACATGGAGAATGGCCACAAGGACATACATGCAGCATATCAGGGAACATAAAATAGATGATGACTGCAAAGTATTTATCAACTCTCTGGCTGACTATAGATTGAGTAATCAGGCACTCGAACGGATTGAATCAGAATGCAGGGGCTATTTAGACCACTTTGTACTGGAAATCACAGAAGACTCAGAGACAAATAAAGAGGCGATGGATGTGAAGCGGGTGATTGTAAACAGATGGAACTCTGATTTTGCCCTGGATGATTATGGCAGCGGCTACAATGGCGAGCGGATATTGCTAGAGCTTGCACCAAAATATATTAAGATAGACAGGGAGATCATCTTCGGGATCCATCTTAATACTGACAAGCAGAAGATTGTGGAGAATACAATTTCCTATGCGAAAGAGCGAAACATCAAAGTAATTGCGGAAGGAATTGAGACAGAGCAGGAGATGAAAAAGGTGATTGAACTGGGAGCCGACTATCTTCAGGGATATTATCTGGCCCGTCCGGATGCTGAACCACCGAAGATCAATGACTATGTCCTAAAGCAGATCAGAGAATTTCAAAACTAATAAGTACTGTCAGTTAAAAACATCCTGTCTGAAGAGAAATTCCGATACTGGAATTACCAATTCAGACAGGATGTTTTTTATTTCATAAGAAAGTACTCCTATTATCATGGATCATTAATTAAAAGAAACGGAAGACACCGATTACTTTGCCCAGAATGGAAACATCCTTTACAATGATCGGATCCATATAGTCATTCTCTGGCAGGAGGCGGCAGACGCCTTCTTCTCTGTAAAATGTCTTGACAGTGGCTCCATCCTCTATAAGGGCCACGACCATATCCCCGTTATCTGCAGTCTGCGCCTGCTCCACAAGGACCATATCACCATCCAGAATGCCCGCATTGATCATGCTTTCACCCTTTACGGTCAGCAGGAAGGTCTGTTTGTTTGGCATGAATTCCATTGGGATTGGAAAGTAGTTCTCGATGTTCTCCTGGGCGAGCAGCGGCTCTCCGGCGGCTACACGGCCGATAAGCGGTACGTTCACAACTTCACGTCTGGTCAGATTAAAAGTATCGTCCAGAATCTCGATTGCCCTTGGCTTCGTTGGATCTCGTCTGATATACCCGTTCTTCTCCAGCGTCTCCAGATGAGAGTGGACAGATGAGGTGGACTTCAGGCTGACAGCCTCGCAAATCTCCCTGACTGCAGGCGGGAATCCCCTTTCAAGAATCTGTGACTTTATGTATTCTAATATTTCCAGCTGCTTCTTGCTGATCTTCCCCTGTGACATACACGGAACCTCCTCATATTGTTAAAGTATATCTGATATGCTGTATAAATATAGTACCATAGGTCCTGTTAAAAAGCAAACACTTGTTACGAAAATACGTTCGAAAATACTGTTTAAACTATTGACAAACATGTGTTCGTGTACTATAATCTTAACTATGAAGAACAAATGTTCGACACAGAACGAGGGATCCAAATATGCAGTATGAATCAGGGGGAGATACAGATGAGAAGCCAGAAGTGTACAAAGGTAAAAGCAGTAAGACAGGACGATGGATTAAAAAAGAGAATCCTAATATGTATTGCCACAATATTTATCATATTTGCTGCATGTGCAGTGTTTGGCAATATACGGAGTTCTGCACATGGAAGCCGTTCAGAGAATCCTGTCAATTTTAAGTACTATACAAGCATAGAGATTCAGCCAGGAGATACTTTATGGGACATTGCCAAAGCATATATAACTGAGGATTACGATTCCGTACAGGAATACGTCCAGACACTGAAAGAAATAAACTCACTGAACTCAGACAAGATTAAAGCTGGTCAGAATCTGATCGTTGCTTATAATAATACAGAATTTGTAAATTAGATACGGTATCAATATACATCCCTATGTATTGATATATAAACTCACCCAGAGGCAGCCTGCCGGAGTCATCCGCATGGCTGCCTCATCCTATGTACAAATAGAAGTATAGTAATAGCAATATATCTATACGACAAATACCGATTTTTCCAATAGATATGGACAGAAATCCGTATATATGGTATAATTATTCTTACATTCATTCATTAAGGGGGAATTATTCAGATGTCCACACAGGATTCTAAGACATACCATGAACAGACTTACATAGATAACACATTGCGCCTCAGGGAGATCCTTAAGACGATGCCGCCTTTTGCGAAGGATTATTTTCGTGCCATTGAGCCGAAAAGCTCTGCAAAGACACGGATTTCTTATGCCTATGATATCCGTATTTTCTTTCATTTCCTGATGGAGAATAATCCGGTTTATAAGAACTATAAGATGGACAAGTTCACAGTCAAAGATCTGGAACGTATTGAGCCGGTCGATATTGAAGAATATCAGGAATATCTGAAGGTCTATAAAGGGGACGGGAACAAACAGATCACAAATACGGAAAAAGGTCTGGCACGTAAAATGTCAGCGCTTCGAAGCTTCTACGCATATTTCTTTAAGCATCAGATTATCGATAAGAACCCCACCCTGCTTGTCGATATGCCGAAGCTGCATGATAAGGCGATTATACGTCTGGATACCGATGAAGTTGCCACCCTTCTGGAATACGTGGAACACGGGGGCGATGACCTGACCGGCCAGCGCAAGGTATATTTTGAAAAAACTAAGAATCGTGACCTGGCGATCTTAACTTTACTTTTAGGCACAGGGATCCGCGTTTCTGAATGCGTGGGACTTGATATCCAGGATGTGGATTTTAAGAATAATGGTGTGAAGGTTACCCGGAAAGGCGGGAACGAAATGGTTGTATACTTTGGCGAGGAGGTCGAGAATGCACTGAAGATGTATCTCTATACAACGAGGAAGTCCACTACTGCCCTGCCCGGCCATGAAAATGCACTGTTCCTTTCTACCCAGCGCAGACGGATCGGGGTACAGGCAGTTGAGAATATGGTTAAGAAGTATGCACGCCAGATCACGCCGAATAAAAAAATTACGCCGCATAAGCTCCGCAGTACCTATGGCACCGCACTGTACAAGGAAACAGGTGATATATACCTTGTAGCGGATGTTTTAGGGCACAAAGATGTGAATACTACGAAAAAGCATTATGCGGCTATCGATGAGAACCGCCGCAGGCAGGCTGCAGGGGCTGTTAAGCTGCGGGAACCGTAAAACGCAGGCTAAAGTCCTAATATTTTCAGTATTTCCGGGTGTGGATGCTTTTCATCTGCCTGAAAGACATCCACAAAATTCTGTGCCGCGCCCCCGTCATAGAAGGCGGGAAACAGAAAACCGCATTCCGGCTTATCCGGCTCATAGTCCCCTGCCAGAGGACATACCGCACAGATAATATACTCGAAGACCTCTTCAGATTCCCCCAGCCGCTCATGGTTTGCTGCCTTGGCCGGGATATCATACCGGTCGTGGAACACAAAAACTGCATACTCATGATCTGACTGGTAGGATTCAGCTATCAGTTCATAGAAGGTTTCCATCAGCGCATCATTTTTCAGTCCGCAGGTTTTCATACCCATAAGAAGCTGCCACATGCTGCCCGGTTTCATGGCGCGATCGGGAAATCGATACCTTTTCAGATTGACATTTGTTTCTGAAAAGGGAATTGCCTTGGCAATCTTAAGGTTTTTTCCCTTTTCCTGCGGAGAAAGTTTCAGGAAATTTGTATTAAATGTCCCGTCGATTTCTCCATCCTGATCCATATAGCTCCCCGCAATTCTCGTAACAGAGGATCTTGCCTGTGTCATGCGCCGGGTTAAAGCCAGCATATCCTCCCTGTTTATCATCTCGTTGTTAATCACGTTCATTACCTCCATAGTTCTTGGTGCCTGCCCGGCACATTTATTCGAATATTGCCGCTGTATCGTATATTATCTCATATCTCCCCTCCCCTTTGCAATTCCCTGAACAATAAATTCTTAACAGTATTGGGAAATTTACGTGATGGTGACTTGACTCTCCCACTGGGGGAGGGTGTATCCTGAACATAGCAGTCCGGCGGGAGTCTTCACGCTCCTGACCTGAGAAAGCAGAGAAAGTCAGGTTATTTTTTCTATGTACTGCTATAATGAACTACAATTTACAGAAAGAAGGGAATAACATGTCTTATCAGGATCACATTATCATCAAAGGGTTAAAGCAAAATAATCTAAAAAATGTATCTTTAGAGATTCCGAAAGGAAAAATCATAGTTTTTACAGGTGTTTCAGGCTCCGGAAAATCGAGTATCGTATTTGATACGATCGCTGCGGAAAGCCAGCGTCAGATGAACGAAACCTATTCCGCGTTCATCAGGGGGAGGCTTCCGAAATATAAGAAACCAAGGGTCGATTTTATAGATAATCTTTCCGCTTCTGTCATCATTGACCAGTCAAGGCTGGGTGGCAATGCTCGTTCTACTGTGGGGACCATCAGTGATATGTATTCCGCAATGCGGCTGCTGTACTCACGCATTGGGAAGCCTTATGTGGGAACTGCGTCTTACTTTTCCTTTAATGATCCGAACGGAATGTGTCCGGAATGCTCGGGTATCGGTAAGATTCTGGATCTGGACATGGACCAGGTGCTGGCGCAGGATAAAAGCTGGAATGAAGGTATGGTGCAGCTTCCGGCTTTCAGTGTCAATAACTGGTATTGGAAACAGTATACACAGACAGGTCTTTTTGATCTTGATAAAAAGTGGGCGGATTATTCAGAGAGGGAAAAGAATCTTCTGTTATACGGAGCTTATGAACGCGGCGGGAAGCAGGTAAACAAGAAAATAGAAGGAATCTACAATCACCTGAACCGGCTGCTCATTAAGCGTGATTTATCGTCATCCAGCGACCGCTCCCTGATGCGTCTGAATAAGCTGGTGAAAGAACGGGAATGCCCTGTATGCCGTGGGAAGCGTCTGAATGAAGCAGCACTCTCCTGCCGGGTAAACGGGTACAGTATTGATGAGATGTGTGAGATGGAATTCACTAGGCTATATTCTGTCCTGAGTGAGGTCAGAGACCCGCGGGGAGAAGCAATCACAGGCAGCCTGACGGCGTCCCTGAAGCGCATGATCGAGATCGGGCTTCCGTATCTGAGCATGAACCGGGAGTCTACGACTTTATCAGGTGGTGAGGCACAACGTCTGAAACTGGTGCGCTATATGGGGAGTTCCCTCACGAATATGATCTATATCTTTGATGAGCCCAGTACGGGAATGCACCCGAGAGATGTGCACCGTATGACCGGGCTGCTAAAGAGCCTGCGCAGTAAAGGAAATACGGTCCTTGTAGTGGAGCATGACAAAGACGTCATATCAATTGCAGACGAAGTGATCGATGTCGGTCCCATGGCAGGCCGCAATGGAGGCCGGATTCTCTACCAGGGGAGTTATGAAGGACTTTTAGATTCTGGCACCCTTACGGGAAATGCCATGAAAGAATATATTCCGGTCAAAGAGTACCCGAGGAAGGCGGAGCATTTTCTGCCCGTGCGCGGGGCGGCCCTTCATAATCTGAAAAATGTATCCGTGGATATTCCGACAAATGTGCTGACTGTTGTGACAGGGGTAGCAGGTTCGGGTAAATCCAGCCTGATCCGTGATGTTTTTGCCCGGGAATATGAAGACCGGGTGGTACTTGTAGACCAGTCTCCGATTACTGCTACCGGGCGATCTACTCCAGCTACATTTTTGGGCTTTTTCGACCACATACGTAAGCTGCTTGCAGATGAAAACGGTGTGGAGGCTTCCCTCTTCTCTTTCAACAGCAGGGGCGCCTGCCCGGCCTGCAAGGGAAGGGGTGTTGTCATTACGGAGCTGGTGTTTATGGATCCGGTGACTACCGTATGTGAAGCCTGCGATGGCAGCCGGTATAGTGATGAAGCCTTATCCTACAGATATAAAGGGAAGAACATGATTGATATCTTAAACATGACAGCGGAAGAAGCGGCAGAATTCTTCAGTGACAGCAAAAAAATCCATAAGCAGCTTCAGGCAATGATCGATGCAGGTCTCTCCTATCTGACACTCGGACAGCCGCTTTCCACCCTCTCCGGTGGTGAAAGGCAGCGGGTAAAGCTTGCAAAGTATCTGGATAAGAAGGGGAATATCTACCTGCTTGATGAGCCCACCACAGGCCTGCATGCTTCAGATGTTAAAAATATCATGAAACTTTTAGATGGTTTTGTAAGGCGGGGAAATACAGTCATTGTAATAGAACATAATCTGGATGTAATGAAGCAGGCAGATTATATCATTGATATAGGTCCTGACGGCGGAACAAACGGGGGAGAGGTCGTATTTACCGGCACCCCTCAGGAAATGGCTGATAACGCGGATACGATCACAGCCAGATACCTGAGAAAATCTTTGGAGTAAATCACTGCCTCTGCTGGAAAATCCTAACGGTAAAGCACATAATTCATAATCTCCCGGCTGAAACCTGAATTAATTAGTACATCTTTCATTTCATCGGGATATTCCCGGACAGTAATTCGGTTCTTTTCGGGAAAGATGGCTTTCGTCCTGAAAGTATAGACGAACTCTTTTAGTACCTGTCCGGCATCTTTTGTATCAAAGACCCTGAGCACCTTTCCCTGCCGTTCCAGTACCATGACTGGTCTTCCTCCATGCAGGGCGACTGCGGTCCCCGCTATATTCAGAAAGGAGCAGCCCTCCCTGTGTTCCAGGACCTTCCCCCATATCTGAACCGGGTCCGCGGCATTCAGCCAGATGATCTCTTCTCCGGGACGCCCGAGTGCCCGGATAGTCCCTTCATAGTCCTCTTTTCTTATAAACTGTGCCCCTGACAGCCCTTTTATGAAATATCCTCTGCGGACACGGCCGGTAATCTCCCATATCCGCAGCAGTTCCAGTGCATTGCCCCAGTCTGCGGGGCATCCTCCGGCTGTCTGCACCATATTCTGGCGCTGGAGGAGTGAACGCCGGAAGGTTTCCCTGCACAGGACGGTATTTTCCTGAAAGAATGATTCCAGCAGTTCTTCCATGCTTTCTTTTTTCCGGGGCCGGATGATATCCCATCGTCCTGCGGAGAGTGCGGCGATCCTTGCATTGACCCGCGCTCTGGGGCCAGCCTTTTTGAGTTTGTCCTGATTGAGCCACTGCCTTACCGGGACGAAACTGTCGGCACATACAAGCCCCTTCTCGGCGAGATGGATGAGAAGTTCGCGGATATCTCCTGTTACCGGAAGTTTTGATAATGCTTTCAGGAAACTTGCACCGCGCCGCCGTAATTCCCGGTAGACAATTTCTTCTTCCTCTTCCAATGTCCTGTGGCTGACGGAATCTTCAACTGTCTGCGGATCTTCCCAGTCAATGTCCTCGTACCGGCAGAAAGAAAGGGTTTTATCGGGAGACATTTTCCAGAAATAATCCCCTTCTGTGAGAAGCTTATCTAAAAGCCCCTCCCGGTATTCATGGACTCTCCTCGGAAATACGATACTCTCCCAGTATGCTGCGGGAAGAGACTGTCCGCAGAACATTTCCGCGGTCTGCTTTAACTGGTCTGTGGAAGGTGCGTTGATCCTGACCCGGTCGGCCATCAGGGCTGCATAATGTGCAGGGGGCTGTGTCACGGCCTCTGTGCGGAGATTACGCAGGGTTGCTTTTCTTGCCCGGTCGTAAAGCTTTGCATGATAATAAAGCCCTTCCGCCTCTACGATTTCCCCGTGTGCACACAGCATTTCCAGCCAATTGTCTATACAATCAGCCTGGTCCGGAATGTAGCGTTTCTGAATCTGTTCTGCGGAGAACGGGCCACGGTAATAAAGCAGCCGCCGTATCATGTGCATGCCGGATTCCGGGTCCTGATCTGTCATGGCTTTGGCATATTCCTTGTTCTGTTCGGCTGCGATCCAGAGTCCGGGCTCGATATATTCTGCCAGCCCCCGTGCAGCCAGCTCTTCCAGCCAGCCTGATACTTCTGCGGTGACGGTGGCTGAAATACCGGAATGACTGGGAGTTTCATACAGCTTACCTAGTTCCGGTGCAGAAATATCGCCTTCAATCATCAGGAGCGTATGGAGTTCTTCCGCGTTTCCAGGTACTTTTTTCCTTTCCCGGACACGCTTCAGTTCCTCAGCGGAAGGCTTCAGTTTTTCCATCTCGTTCAGCTCGTCATATACAGCCTGGCGGATCCCCGGCGTTGTGGGAGTATATTCATACATCTCGGCCGCTTCCACGCGCCACTGCATTGGCAGGGACATGGGGGAAGGCAGATCCAGATATAATTCCCGTACTGCGATCCGGCCGCTTCGCACCCCGTTTAAGACCTCCAGAAGTCCGCTTATATCCCATTGGTCTTCCAGACATTCCCTCGTGGTTTCTCGTATCAGGGGGTGGTCAGGCTCCCGGACCAGTGTCTCAAGCATCTCTGTACTTCTAAGTCTCTGCATCCACAGGGGCTGCCTGCCGTTTTGCCGCATCCCCATCATCAGTGCCCTTGCAGCATTATAACGGAAAGTCATGTTAAATACCGGTGTGACAGGCAGTATCGTGCGAAGTATTTCTCTGACAGTATCCGGATCGATGGAAAAAAGAATATCTTCAGGCACGGTTTCCTCCCCGTAAGAGTACAGAAGAATGCCGTCTTCCTCATCTACACAGCCGATATTGCATCCCAGAGACTTTCGGACCGCATCCTGCATAAGAAGTGAAAGCGGGGCATTGATGCGTCTTCCAAACAGTGCATGTATCATTGCCTGATGACTGCCTGTTGAATCTTTAAAATGTTCGATGACGATGGTGCGGTCATCCGGCAGTACCCCTGCGGCCTTACGCTGTCTTTCCAGAAATCCTGCGGTATTTTCCTGTGCCGCTTCATCCATCCCGAGACGCTTGAGCTCATCCTTCAATGTCCCACGCTTATCTGCGTCAGAAAGAGTCCGCATAATCCGGCCGAAGGACAGACTGGTCTTTAAATCCCTTCCCTTGAGTTCCCCTTTCCAGAATGGCAGCCGCGCCCCTTCCGCATTTGTCTGGGTCACAACCACGGTATCTTTGTCCAGACTCACAATCTTCCATGCAAACGCGCCCAGAATAAAACGGTCCCCGCGCTGGGATTCGTAGACGAACTCCTCATCCAGTTCTCCCACCTTGACCCCATCCTCGGTCTTAGCCGTATATAATCCCTTGTCGGGAATTGTACCGCCTGCAGCTACGGAAAGCATTCTGCTGTACGAATCGGCGAAGACACGGTCATGCAGCCTGTCATACAGGATCCTCGGGCGGACCGGGATTTCCCGTTTATGTTCATAATCTCCTGCCAGCATTTTCAGGATGGATATGACATCCTGCCTTGTCACTTCCCTGAACGAATAGGTGCGCGCAAGGATATCCATCACCTCATCCACTGTATAGGCGGTGCCTGCAGGGGTCTTCCCAGTCATTTCGGAGTTCTTTGTCTTACCGGCGTCTGTATCAGAGACTGCCGCCATAGAAACCAGATGCTGGGCGAGCACATCCAGACAGAGCCTTGGCGGCCTGGCCAGTTCCACACCGCCCTCCCTTGCAATCTGGGCCGTCATGCCACAGAAGAGCGTCTCGGGTGACGTACGCGGGTACATGTACATCACACTGACTCGGCCCGGACTGTGCCCGGCTCTCCCGAGACGCTGCATGGTGCTGGAGATGGTACGGGGACAGCCGATCTGGAGGACCTGGTCAATATCTCCTACATCGATTCCGAGTTCCATAGATGAGGTGGCGCACAAAAGGCGCAGCGTACCGCTTCGCAGGGCATCCTCTGCCTCACGGCGCTGTTCTTTTGACATGCTGCCGTGGTGTACGCGTGCAAAATCTTCTCCAGCCAGCTGATTCACATAGTATGCCAGTTTTTCCGCATACCTCCGCCCTTCTGAAAATGCGATAACGCTTCTGCACTGCAGGCATCGCTCATAAACCTTTCCGGCAAGCTCTTCCCAGACAGGATCTTTCTTCCGGCCGGCAGAAGGGGTGAGGCCGTCCACTTCAATCAGGACCTCCTTGCGCATGGAAGGGGAAATGATATCAGCCGGCTCTGTAGATAAATAGGAAGCCGCGGTTTGAAGAGGCTCTATGGTTGCCGAGAGACCGATTCTTTGGAGGGGCACTTTGCAGAGATGGTCCAGTCTGGCGGCGGAAAGCATCAAATGGGCCCCGCGTTTTGTGTCAATCAATGCGTGGAGCTCATCAATAATCAGGGCTTTTGCCGTCCGAAGGACGTTTCTCCCGGTCCTGCTTGTCAGCATGAGGAACAGAGACTCCGGAGTGATGATCAGGATATGGGGCGGATGCTTGATCATCCGCTGACGGTCTTTCTGGGGCGTATCGCCTGTTCGTATTCCCACACGTATCTTCCCTGCGCCCTCCCCGCCCGGCGTGTTAGTGATACCATCCAGTGGAGTATTCAGATTCTCACGGATATCTCCGGCCAGAGACTTTAAGGGGGATACATAGATCAGATACAATTCATCCTTCAGTTCATCTTTCGAGGCAAGATCCTGCATGCGGTCAATAAATACAAGAAATGCAGATAACGTCTTCCCTGTCCCTGTCGGTGCACTGATCAGGACCGGCCGGCCGGATGCTATGGCAGGCCATGCTTCCTGCTGGACTTTTGTTGGGCTGCCGAATCGCCCCTGAAACCAGGAGGCAGTCGGCGGAGAAAATAATTCCATACTGCACTTACTGTCTTTTTTCATCTTTACTACCTCAATTATCCTGCATTTCGAATTTTGCAATCAATTCTTCCAGAAGGACCGCCTGGGCGGAAAGTTCTTCGCTGGCAGCGGCACTTTCCTCTGCAGTAGCGGAATTCCCCTGTATGACGTTAGAGATCTGGGAAATTGCCCGTGTGATATGTTCGACAGAATCTGCCTGTTCACTGGAAGCTCTGGTGATTTCAGCCAGTGCTTCTGCAACTTCCCCGGCCCCTTCTTTGACATTCTGAAGGGACATGGCTGTTTCGTCTGCTATCTGTACACCGTTTTCCACGATATCCAGAGAACTGTCAATCAGCGTGCCTGTAGTTTTTGCTGCCTCAGAACTCTTGGCAGCCAGATTTCTGACCTCTCCGGCCACTACGGAGAATCCTTTTCCTGCATCACCCGCCCTGGCAGCTTCGACAGCAGCGTTTAGAGAAAGAATATTTGTCTGGAAAGCGATATCTTCGATGACTTTCAGGATGCTTCCTATCTTGTGTGAACTCTCCTGAATCTCCTTCATTGCTTTGAGCATCTCCTGCATCCGCCGGTCACTCTCCACGGCTTCCATTCCAACAGCGGCCGCCTTTTTGCTGGCGGTATCTGAATGATCGGCATTTGAACTGACCTTGCGGGATATCTCATGTATACTAGCCGCGAGTTCTTCCACCGTCCCAGCCTGTTCAGAAGCGCCCTGGGCAAGTGACTGAGCACCGTCGGAAACCTGTTCAGAACCAACTGACACCTGTTCGGCAGCTCCCCTGATCTGTTTCAGCGTTGTATTTAGAGATTCAATAATTTGCTCGAGGGCATTCCTGATATCCTGAAAATCTCCGACATAATTCCCCTTCACAGCAACATCTAGATTTCCGTGTGAAATCTCCCCGAGTATGTAGGAAATATCCTGAATCATCTCCTTTAATGAATGGATTGCAGACCGGGTGCTGTCCGCCAGAAGTCCGATCTCATCATTGCGCATGGTCTTAAGCTCCACATTCAGATTCCCCCTTGCAAACTCCTGCATTCCTCCGCTGATCTCCGATAAAGGTTTTGTAATCCTACGGATAATCGTAATGATGATAAACACCAGCAGTGCAAGCACTACAATGGCCAGAACAGCAAGAATAGATATGAGGTGGTTGCGTGTCGCATTCATCTCAGAAACCGGTAGCGTGGCAATAGCCAGCCAGCCGGTTGTTTTACTGTCTCTGAACACAGAGGTGTACTGGTTACCCTGGTAAGTGAAATGATAGTTACCATTATAGTTTTCTTTTACCTTTTGTTTATATTCATCCGTGATATCAAGCTCGTCTACATTTTTATTTACAGCTGAAGGGTCATTGCTGTATACATATACATCATTATTTGAAATCAGTTCCATATATCCATGTTCTCCGACATGGATACCGGATATCAGTTCACTCAGGCTGTCCAGTGTTACATCCAGACCCATGAAGCCTGCTATTTCAGAATTATAATATACAGGTGTTACGATCGTAACAACGGTTTTTCCTGTTATTCCGTCAACATAAGGGTTGGAGATTGCTGTTTTCTTTTCCGACAGGGCCAGATGATACCATTCCAGGTCATCTAAACCGGCCTTTCCGTATTCGCCGGAAGGGATGACGTAGCAGTCTGTTCTTTCATCGGCGATCCATGCCTGGAGCACCTGCTCGTCCTCAGTTGCCGCCATAATATTGTTCAATTCCTGTGTAACATCACTTAGATATTCATAGCTTCCGATATCATCGGGGGTTGAAACGGCATGAAAATATTTGCCGAAAATACTGTCATTTTCATAAAGGCTGACTATGGAAATCTTTCCACTGAAGAAATCATCGACAACAGAAACGGCATAATCAGTCTGTGCGTCTATCAGCTTAGTATTTAAGCCCGATATGGAGCCTGAAGCCATAAGGCCGGCAATGGTGATCATACCTACCAGTGCCGGTACAAGAACAGCAAGAAGACTCCAGCTGATTTTCCGGCTGATGCTGCTATGCTTCCCGGCTGTCTTCTTCGCAGGTATTTTTTTTGATTTTCTGTGACTGGACATATTTATGAACCTCTTCTTCTTTTTTGTATAGTGTGCACACTTATTTTGTCAGGAAACCGTATTCCACAGTTCCGTTCTCCCATGTGCCTGTGATGCGGTATACATACCCGGAGAGGGCATCTTTTATCACAAATCCTTCGCTGTCTTTTGTAACGGTTACCGTTTCACTGCCGGGAACCTCGTCACCGTCCTGATAGGTATCCATAAGTCCGGACGGCCATCTCTCGGCCGTGATACTCTCCGGCTCTGCTGAAAAACATAATGTCAAGTCTGTACCGTGTTCCGGATCCAGCGTCATGTCGGCTATATTCTTCCAACTGAGGATAAATGCAGAATCCGTTGTAACAGACTGGGTCTGCCCGTTCTCATCTGTATACGTCCATTGAAAGCCGCCCTCCGTTATATAGGTGTAAACATTCATGGTGTCTGTCCTATATTCGATACCAAGATACGGCCTTTCAGATGGATCCGGCTCCTGATAGATCTGGTCCACGATGTTCTGATACTGGTCGGCATCGGAAGGCTTCCCCCGTTTTGTCACTTCTATCTTCGTGACACCCGGGTACTGGCCCGGATAAGATTCCAGCATGATGCCGTTCCCGTAAATGGTCAGCAGATCCCCTTTTTTCAAGTCTGATTCCGTAATCCGGCTCCCATCGGTATCATAGATATCCTCGGGCATCGTTACACAAAAGACACTGCCCGTGTCCTGATCTACCATAAGATGGGAATTTTCGCCGAAAGGAACATACATGACAAGATTCTTATTCGTTCCGGTAGTTTCAGCCCCCCTGTGAGTATGCTGCCATATTAAGATGCCTGCGGCTGCCAGCAAGGCAAACACAGCAATTCCTGCGGTCAGCCATTTTTGTTTTCGATGCATATTTATCTTCCCCCTTTCCTGAAAATCCATCCTGATTCATGCAGTATAATAGATTCATTATAGCATACAATAATCGGCCGGCACAGGCCCCAAAACAGTTTTCTTTTGTATCTTTTTGTCAGTATAATCATATGTAAATGAGATCATAGAGTTATCATTCAGACCAGATAGGCGGAAGAAGCCCGCACTTATGCAAAATAAGTATTGTATTTCGATGGCAGGGAATTTATAATAGAAAAGTCGTACAGGATTTATCTAACACGCTCCAATACATAAGAAAGAGGATTATAACGATGCAGTTACAGAGATTACTAAGCTTTACAAGAAAAGCCGTTGATGAATATGACATGATTCAGGAAGGGGACCATATCGCGGTCGGGATATCCGGCGGCAAGGACAGCCTGACCCTGCTCTATGCCCTGCATGGTCTGAAGCGGTTCTATCCGAAGCACTTTGAACTCAGTGCAGTGACTGTGGACTTAGGTTTTGAAAATTTTGACCTGAGCCCGATACAGGATTTGTGCAAAGAACTTGGGATTCCTTACCGGATCGTAAAGTCCGAGATATACCATATACTCTTTGATGTGCGCAAGGAGGCGAATCCATGCTCCTTGTGCGCAAAGATGAGGAAAGGGGCACTAAATGATGCTGTTAAGGAAATGGGATGCAACAAGGTGGCATATGCGCACCATAAAGATGATATCATAGAAACGATGCTGCTCTCGCTGATCTTTGAGGGACGTTTCCATTCCTTTTCCCCGAAAACATATCTGGACCGCATGGACCTGACTGTGATTCGTCCTATTATGTTTATTGACGAGAAAGACGTGATCGGGTTTAAGAATAAATATGACCTGCCGGTTGTGAAGAGTAAATGCCCGGTGGATGGTTATACGAAGCGGCAGTATGCCAAAGAGCTCGTAAAGCAGCTGAATGAGGAACACCCGGGAGCCAGGGAAAGAATGTTTCATGCAGTCTTAAACGGGAATATCAAGGGATGGCCGGAAAGAATCCCACATATAAGATAAAATGAAAATACCGGGAACAGAAACATAAAGGCAGGGAATGAAAGGTTCACTTCATTCCCTGCCCTGTGCTTATTATAGCTTCTTATCTGCTGCAGTAATATCCTGCTTCAATGCAATATACTGTTCGATTGCCTTCGCTGTACCTTCGATCCCAAGTTCGGAACTGCTTAAGCAGAGTTCGTAGCTCTCGGAATCGGACCACTTTTTATTCGTATAATAGTTATAGTAGCTTGCACGCTTCTTGTCTGTCTTAATGATCATATCTTTCGCCTTGGCATCCGTAAGGTCATAAAGCCTTGCGATACGGCGGATACGTGCATCCAGATCTGCATGGATGAATACACTGACTACATTTTCATAAGATTCCAGTGCATAGTCTGCACAGCGTCCGACCAGAATACACGGTCCTTCGTCAGCAATCTTCTTAATTGCATCAAACTGTGCAAGAAAAACCTTATGATTGATGGGCATATCGGAATATGTATTCCCCGGATAACCCATTGAATACGTATCCATTACCAGAGAATACAGGAAACTGTTCGTTGGTTTCTCATCGTGGGATTCAAATATCTCTTCACAAATCCCGCTCTCTTTTGCAGCTCTTGCAAGCATCTCTTTATCATAAAGCTTGATTCCAAAATACTCTGCTACTTTGTAGCCGATCTCGCGCCCTGCGCTGCCATACTGTCTGCCGATTGTAATAATTGTGTTTGTTTTCATATAAGTCACTCTCCTTTGCGTCAAACCAGGCGTTGCCATCCGTTTTCGGATAACCTTATTAGTATTATACAAGATGGTGCAGAAATTTACAAGAAAAATCCTGTTTATTGTGCAAATTCACCAGTTAATGGCGAACGTATATGCTATAGTACGGGCTTATTGACGCAATTTCCGGAGGAGTTCTTCAAAGTAGGCGGGCAGGGGGGCATCAAATTCCATGTATTCTCCTGTGCGGGGATGTTTAATTCCGAGTACTTTGGCATGGAGGGTCTGCCCTTCCAGTTTGAACGGGCATTTGACGGGACCATATACCGCGTCCCCGAGGATCGGGTGGCCGATGCTGGCCATATGCACGCGGATCTGGTGGGTGCGTCCGGTTTCCAGCTGGCACTCGATATATGTGTAGGCTCCGAACCGTTCCAGTACTTTATAATGCGTTACAGCCGGCCGGCCATTTGGCGCATGGGTACTCATCTTCTTCCGGCTGACCGGGTGACGCCCTATGGGGGCGTTGACAGTACCTGTATCTTCTTTTAAGTTTCCGTGTACGATGGCGTGGTATTTTCTTGTAATACTGTGATCTTTCAGCTGTTTAGCCAGAGACTGGTGGGCCAGGTCGTTTTTACAGATGATCAGAGAGCCGGTGGTATCCATGTCGATCCGGTGTACGATCCCGGGTCTGGATACGCCGTTGATACCGGAAAGGTTGTCCTTGCAGTGAAACATAACCGCATTTACAAGCGTCTGGCTGTAATGGCCCGGTGCAGGGTGCACGACCATTCCCTTCGGCTTGTTGACGATCAGAATATCATCATCTTCATACAGAATGTCCAGAGGGATATCTTCCGGTACGATGTCAGGTACTTCCGGATCCGGCAGGGAAACTGAAACAGCATCCCCGGTATTGACTTTATAATTGGATTTGACCTGATTTCCATTTACGGTAACAAGATGCTCCTTAATCAGCTTCTGGATGTGGGAGCGGGAGACATCGGGCATTTCGTCGGAGAGGAACCTGTCGATCCTGCTTCCGGGGACTTCTGCCGTAAAGTTCAATTCTTCCATCTTAGTTCTGTCCCTTTCTTAATGAAAAACACTTTAACTCATCTTCTTTATAGTAGAACAGGATAGAGACTGCAAATAAAATGCATGATACGACTACATAGCAGTCCGCAACATTAAAAATCGGGAAATCAATGAGCTCAAAATAGAAAAAATCTACCACATAGTTCAGCCGCATGCGGTCTATAAGGTTGCCGAAGGCACCTGCACAGATTAAAACGGAACAGATGCGCAGGATATAGTATCTGCCTGTATGTGGCATTCTGCCGTATAAAAAGCCGATCAGGGCAACGATGATGACGGCCCCGGCAGCAAATAGTATCTGCCTGTCCTGCATAATGCCGAAAGCGGCACCGCGGTTTTCCAGATATTCCAGTTTGAATACCCCCTGCCAGATGACGAACGGGGGCTGGTCCTTCAGATGTGTGACTGCCAGCCACTTCGTAAGCTGATCCAGCACGACAAGAAGGATACAGCTGAAAATTGCAAGCAGATAGCTTTGAGTTAATTTCGTATTTTTATCTCTCATGGCTCTTCCTTTTATATATATTTATGGATCGTTACAAAAATCCGGTTCTTCTTCGTGCGCGATAAAGTCCCGATATACCGGAACTTTCCCATGCCCCTGACGGAAATGATATCTCCCTCTCTTACCTGATAGCTGTTTGTTGTCATCAGGCGTCCGTTTACGAATACTTTCGCCCCTTCGATGAGTCCGGTCAGCTTTGTCCTTGAAGAAGAAAACGCCAGTGCCAGCAGGCTGTCCAGCCTGACAGAGGCAACCGTGCCTTTCAGTTCCTCATAACGGGGTGAGTAATGACAGTCCTCTAAAGTAACCTCCTTTAAAAGCACGCCTGTATGGCGCACCCGGGTAAGCTCATCCTTTAGAAAAACGCATAAGGCAGACTGTATGAAAATGTAAGCCTGCTTTCCGTCTATTATAATATCTCCCAGTTTTGAGCGTTCAATCCCCAGATTCAGGATTGCCCCCAGGTAATCCCGGTGTGTCAGCTCCTCCGCATATTTATCATGCAGCGGTTCGATGGAAAGCACACAGAACGGAAAATTACAACTGTCGGGCAGCACCTCCTGTTCTTCCCCGGAATCGGATGTCCCACGCAAATAAAGAGCATCAGGTATAAATGCTGCCATCTGACGCTCTGCTAATTCATATCCGCCGAAAGTGATATACCTTGTATATAGTTGGTCTTTCGGAAGGGAATGTAGTATATTCAGTTCATTCAGATTCAGAAAATCCGAATATGTAATGATGTCACGGTGATATGCTGTCTTTGACAGCTCAATCAGCCTTTTTTCCAATAACTGCTCTTCTTTTAACATATCAGAATAAACTGCTTCCTCTTAGTAACTGCTTATGATTAGTATCTGCCTCTTACATTTGCCGACTCCATAGAACCGCCCAGCAGATCCTGAAGATCACCGGAAATATCTACGTTCGTAGGTGTCACAAGGAAAATGTAATTAGAAATCTTCTGAAGGTTGCCGCTGATGGCAAATGTCGCACCGGAAATAAAATCTATGATACGCTGTGCAATCTCCAGATCCATACCTTCTAAGTTCAGGATTACGGTACGTCCTGCCAGCAGTGTTTCCGTGATTTCTCTGGAGTCATCCACGGATGCCGGTTTGACAACGCAGACCTCCATGTTGGCGTTCCTTCTGGATGCAGGCTGGCGCATCGGCGTTACTTTATTACCTGCCTGTGCATATTTCTTATCTTCCTGGATATCAAAATCGTCGTACTCATCTTTTCCTTTTTTATTAAACAGAGAACGGCGTGGTTTTTCATCAAAATCGTCATCATCAAATTCATCATCATAGATATCGTCATCATCATACTCATCGTCATTCAATTTCATGATGTCTAAAAATTTATCAAACACACCCATGTTTACACTCCTATCTTATGCCTTTTTCGTGCATAATTTATTTTTAAAGCACTTTCTGTTCCGGTATACTGATGCCTAAACGGCATAGTTCCTGGCACCAAAGATTCCGGTCCCAACGCGGACCATTGTCGCTCCTTCTTCGATTGCGACTTCATAATCATTGGTCATCCCCATTGAAAGTATGCTCACATTAACATTATCAATGTTTTTCATCCCAATGTCAACAGATAATTTATGTAAATTTGCGAAAATTGGGCGGTTTTCCTCGGGATTTTCAACAAAAGGCGCGATAGTCATAAGCCCGCATACGCGCAGATGTGGAAATGTGGCTATTTTTTCTACAAATGGAATTACTTCCTCAACTTTCAGTCCGAACTTACTTTCCTCCTCTGCCACGTTTACTTCGATGAGGACTCTGGCCGTGATATTACGTTTGGCAGCCTCCTTTTCAATCGTCTCTGCGAGCTTCAGGGTATCAACAGAATGGATCAGGTCCACTTTATCTATGATGTATTTTACTTTGTTCGTCTGAAGGTGTCCGATCATATGCCAGTGAATATCGTCAGGGAGGAGGCCGTGTTTCTCATCCAGTTCCTGCACTTTATTTTCACCAAAGACCCTCACTCCCAGCTCATAGGCTTCTTTTAAGACCGGCAGCGGCTTCGTCTTACTGACTGCAATCAGTGTCACCTCACTGCGGTCACGGCCGGACCTGTCACAGGCGGCCTGAATCTTTGCCTCTACTTCCATAAGCTGTTCTTTTAACATGTTCTTTCACTCCTTATTTGATGATATAGTTGTAACACAATTTCTAATTCTATTGAAAAACGACTTCCTCGTCATCGACTGTCTCACCGTCCTGCACGATATGGTCATAATTGTACAGTCCGTAGGAATCACCCTCCTGTACAATATAATATTCATCACTCTCACACAGTATCGTTACCTGTCTGAATACAGCGTAGCCCTTGTTGATGTTATAGACCCCTTTTAACGGCTCCGTCTTTGAAAGCTGGAGTGTCTCGGAGGAATCAGGGCGTACGAGGACGGTTCCTTTGTCAAATTCCGCGGGATTCAGGTATACCGTGCCGTCATCCGTTGTTTTATAGATATTCACAGTCTGGAAAACTGTGGACCCACCTCTTTTCTGTATCATAACCCCCGACGAAGAGCTGTTCCCTCCTG
This sequence comes from Faecalicatena orotica, assembly GCF_905197545.1. NCBI lineage: Bacteria > Bacillati > Bacillota > Clostridia > Lachnospirales > Lachnospiraceae > Faecalicatena > Faecalicatena orotica. Next base: position 96,043 of record NZ_CAJJZH010000011.1, on the reverse strand, counting down.
TCGTGATATAACTGTCGGGAACAGCATAAAAATCTTTATCCACGACAGCACTTTTCGGAATTTTCAGCCCACTTTCATCCTCGCGGATCAATTCAACGTTCAGGAATCTTTCACCGGCGTAGCGGATCATGGAATTGTCGTAATCCAGTTTCCCATAAAAGTCCCCGCCCTTTTTCAAAATGGAAAAATCCGCCCAGAGTGCTTCACTGTCCTTGTCAATCCGTGTCTTAATGTAGGTAACGTCGGAAAGCTCCGATGCGGTATCCTTTTCAAGCGGAACGATGATGGACCAGTTCTCGCTCGTGACAAGTTTATAGGCAGGATCGCCCTTCTTTACCTGTACGTTGTCCCCGCGGACGGTATGCTTATAGTTACTTCTGTCAAAGTCTGCCTTTTCAAAAGAATCCGCAGTCACGGATTCGTACCCGTCATAGCTCAACACAATAATACCATCTGCTGGTGTTGTGAAAATATCCGCACTGCCGCCGTTCTGGGCAATCACAGCGTCCATCTGCGCGGTCTTTGTCTGGTTGGACGCGTCCAGCAGGGCATTGTCGACCTCATTTTTCAGAGAATAAACAGAGGAAAACTTCTGCGGGTTGAAATTCTCATTAAAACTTTGTGTCTTGACAACCAGCGAGGTCATCTCGTCCGAACTTAAAGCAGCACCCTCTGAATCCGTATCCGCACTGTAGTTTAACTTACCCGTGGTGACGGCATAAATGTTTGTACCGGCCTTCACCTTGCTGTTCTCGTTTTGAAAATAATTAATATAACCCGTCTTTTCCGCATCCACTACGGTCTCGCTACGTATGACAAGCCCTGTGTATGAATTGTCTTTTAAAATACTGCCTTCGCGTACCTCATATATAGAGATTTTCTTGGAAGATGCATACATGATAATCGTAACTACGAGATAGATGAACACAATGGCAAATAAAAAAATACCGATATTCATCTCCCGCTTTCTTTTATATTTTTTGAGGCTTATGGAATTGTCTTTCTGTGATGCCAAATCTAACTCCTCCGTAAAATCTTTAATTTTATAACTTTAACAGTATAACATTTTTAAATGTATATTTCCAGTTTTTGTGGCAATAATAAGAGCATTGATATTGAAAAGGAGGAAATAATATGAAGTGGTTCGATAACACTGCTCTTACCATTGTGATTATTGGAGCGGTCAACTGGCTTCTGGTTGGCATTTTTCGATTTGATTTAGTAGCCTTTCTCTTTGGAAATTTAAGCTGGCTTTCCAGAATAATTTATACGATCGTTGGCCTTTGCGGCCTCTATCTGATCAGTCTTTTTGGCAGAATCAATAACATGTCAGAATAAATGAAAGAGAAAAAAAGCAGGATCTTATGATATCACATCTGGTATCATAAGGTTCTGCTTTTTGTTTTACTCGGTATCATAACTGCCGCCTGCTGCTCCTGCAGCAAGCAGATTCGTCATATCATCATAGAGGATCGTTTTGTCATTTGCACCCATAACGATCGATATGTAAGGATTATTTTCCAGATCCTGGGAATACAGGATGACACAGGACCCGGCCTCATCAGTCGTCCCTGTCTTGCCTCCGAAAATATTGACCCCGTAAGGCGCATACGCTTCCCCCAGGGAATAATAATTCGTCGGCAGCCACTGTTCTGTACGGTAAACACCGTCCGCCCCGGTCAGTTCCCCTGTATAGGAGGGCAGCGAGATAATATCCAGAAACCGCTGGTCCTTCACACATGCATTGAACATCAGGTACAGGTCATATGCAGTTGTGTAGTGATCTTCGTCCTGAAGTCCATGTGGGTTCACAAAATGTGTATTCGTGGCCCCGAGTGCTTTTGCTTCCCGGTTCATCATGACGGCAAATTCTTCCACGCTTCCGCCGAGATGCTCGGCTATCGCCACGGCACAGTCGTTGCCGGAGTGCAGGACAAGGCCGCACAGTAAATCATAAAGACTGATCTGGTCACCGGTACGGAGGTTACAGGTCTGCTCATCTGCCGCAAAATCAGTCGCATCGCTGCTGACTGTCACAATGTCGTCGAGATTGCCGTATTTCAGTGTCAGATAGGCTGTCATGACCTTTGTCGTACTTGCAGGAAAAAGCTTCTCGTGGAGCTGGTATGCATACAGTACTTCCTCATCTTTCAGATCGAACAATCCCGCCGCATGGAGACTGGTATCCTCAGTGAACCCAGCCAGAGGGACATCCTTGTCAGTCACGCATAAATCCTCTGCGAACAGGCTTCCCTGGTACAGGTTCTTATCGTAATTCGAATGTTCATAGGCGGCTGCCTGGTCATATGACGGTCTGAAACCACAGCCTGTTGTAGTGAAAGCCAGAATCAGACAGACTGCAGCCCCCAATTTTCTTTTAGTTTTTGTTTTTATATATCTCACGCCAGTCAAGATCTCCCCTGTCTAATGCTAATATCAATGCTTCTGCTGTGGCAATATTTGTCGCGATCGGAATATTGTACATATCACACAGGCGTACAATGTCGTTGACATTCGGTTCATGTGAGCGCGGGGTCAGAGGATCACGGAAAAAAATCAGAAGGTCCATCTCATTATGTTCGATCTGTGCCCCGATCTGCTGGTTTCCGCCCAGATGCCCGGCAAGATATTTGTGGATATTCAGATTTGTCACGCTTTCAACCAGCATACCTGTGGTCTCTGTAGCAAACAGATGGTGCTTGCTCAATATCCCCCTGTAGGCGATACAGAAGTTCTGCATTAATTTCTTTTTGGCATCATGTGCCACTAATCCTATGTTCATAGCTGCTACTCTCCTCTACTGATATTTATTAGGCTGTAAACCTACATTGAGTACAAAACCAATTCCCATATAGAAACAGACAACAGACGTCATCCCGTAACTGACAAAAGGCAGGGAAATACCTGTATTCGGAAAAATCTGTGTAGCCACACTGATATTGATAAAAGTCTGTACCCCTATCAGTGTGGCAACCCCGCCGCATATCAGGCGCCCTCCGGTGTCTTTGGCCTTTACTCCTATTAGAATACATTCTATCACAATTAATAATAACAAAATTATGACGACACAACAACCCACAAATCCTAATTCTTCTCCGATAATCGCAAAAATAAAGTCTGTCTGGGGTTCGGAGATGAAATTTCCGTTTTTAACGGAGGTAGTCGTATTACTGTTGTACCCTTTTCCTGTCAGCTGCCCGGATCCAATGGCCATAACCGAATTAATCTGCTGGTAGGCTTCATCTGTGGCATACTTCTCCGGTTCCAGCCATGCAAGGATACGCTTCTGCTGGTAATCCTTCAAAAACGGCTGGTTGGGCTGCACGACAATACTTAAAAACAAAGCGGCAGTCGGAATTACAATAGCCAGTACAGTCCCAATGAACTTATAGCTTAACCCTGCCAGAAACAAAATGATGCAGAACAGTATGGCAAGGCAGATCGTATTGGACAGGTTAGGCTGTTTGTAGATTAGTATCAGCGACGGCAGCAGCAGGGCGACCGCCTGTATAATAGTCTTTTTATTGTTAATCGCCTGTTCCCGGTCCATATAGAACTTTGCGTAGAACAGGATCATAATGATCTTAGTCAGGTCGGATGGCTGAAATTGCACAAATCCCAGATTCAGCCATCTCGTTGCTCCATTTACTTCTTCACCGAAAAAATGCACGGCCAGAAGCAGGACGATATTTAATCCGTACAAGGGCCAGTACCAGTTCATTACCCATTTGTAATCAATAAGTGAGATGACAACCATAGCAATCGTGCCGAGTATGACTCCGAGTGCCTGCTTCCCCTGTACAGACGCCTGTGCACTTCCCACTACAAAAATTCCAATGATGGAGATCGCAGTTACAAGTGCAACGAGGCTGAATTTATAATCTCTTAAGTGATACCTTTGTTTGATATTCAGAAAATGAAGTTTCAATTGAAGTTTCAATAGTTTTCTCCTGTTATCTTTATATGTATATCTGAATGTGTTATCTTTATGTGGAAATCTTCGGGCTTAACCTCCAGGTATTTTGATACCGTGTGGTATATATCTGAAGAGAACTTTTCAGCCGTCTCGGGTGTACACTGCATTCTGTCTGCCATAAGCAGAGTTTTCAATCTTTCTTTTGCAACGTGAACAGAAGGTACACTCATATAAGTTTCCCTCCTAATTCTTTTTAAATAGGCTGGAGAACTTTGCAAAGAATCCTTCCGGCTTGCTAAAATCTGTGATCGGGATGTCATCACCTAAGATTCTTCTGCATACATTTAAATATGCCTGTCCGGACATACAGTCTGTGCCGACGATTGGTTCACCCTGATTCGTTGCGATGACTACCTGCTCATCATCCGGAATGACGCCAAGCAGGTTAATCGCGAGAATTTCCGTGACATCCTCCACAGACATCATGTCCCCCCGCTTTACCATGTCTACCCTGAGGCGGTTGATAATCAGGTCGTTATTCTTGATGCCGTGTGTCTCTAAAAGTCCGATGATGCGGTCTGCATCACGGATGGCTGATACTTCCGGTGTCGTAACGATGATGGCCCTGTCTGCCCCGGCGACCGCATTCTCGAATCCCTGTTCGATACCGGCCGGACAGTCCAGAAGTATGTAATCAAATTCATCTTTCAGATCCGCGATGAGCTTGCGCATCTGTTCCGGAGAAACGGCTGTCTTGTCCTTCGTCTGTGCAGACGGGAGCAGGTATAATTCAGGAAACCTTTTATCTTTGATCAGCGCCTGTTTCAGGCGGCAGCTGCCTTCTATCACATCAACCAGATTATAGACGATCCGGTTTTCCAGTCCCATGACAACATCCAGGTTACGAAGCCCTAAGTCTGTGTCAATGACGATTACCTTCTTGTCCATCTGCGATAAACCGATTCCTATATTTGCTGTCGTAGTCGTCTTCCCGACTCCGCCTTTTCCCGATGTAATGACAATAACTTCTCCCATGTTTTTCTTCCTCCTACAACTTCTTATTCTAAAGATTAGTCTACAAGCGGATCCAGATAGATCCGGCGTCCGTCTACAACGGCTATCTTAGGCCCCCTGATATTGAGGCTTTCCTGATAGATCACCTGACGTTTTGCTTCGATGTCGCCAATTCGAAGTTGTTTGGGCTGCATGGAAAGGGCTACGATAAACGCGTCCCTGTTCCCTGACGCACCCGCATGGACGGAACCTGACAGAGAACCAACAATGACAACATTTCCTTTGGCAATCACCCTGGCGCCGAGCTCCACATCACCCAGTATGATGATACTTGAATCGGATTCCAGCACTTGTCTTTTGCTTAATGTACCTCTGTAGAACTGCCCTTCCCGTTTCTGGATATTGGTGAGCGTATTTTCCACAATGCTTTTGTATGTCATCTCATTGGTTTCATCGCGGTCTATGATACATACGATATCAATTCCCGTGATTTCAGCAATCAGGCCCAGAATTGTCTGTTCTTCCTGGTCTGACAGCTTACGGTCTAAAAACGTAACTGCCATCTTCGCCCCCTCAAAGAATTTTGCAGAATCTTTGAATTTGGCGGCGACACTTTCCAGAAGTACCTCAAAGGATACCTCCGGATTCAGGTGAACTTCGATACCATACCGGTTGCTTTTAATTGTTACCAGCCTGTCCATGTATATTCACATCCTTTATAAATAGTTCAGCCTGCAGGTATTAGTCACCTGCAATCGCTGTGCCAAGCTGTGCAGCAGAACCTGTGATTAATTCGTCTTTGTCGGCAAGCTTGAAGTTTGCCCTTACGATATCTCTGCCTATTTCTGCGGCATAGGATGAGCTGTAACCGTTCGCAATACGCACTGCTACTGCAATCTCGGGATCCTCTGCCGGTGCAAATCCAACAAACAGGCCGTGGTCCGGGTGTACCGCACTCTGCTGTGCAGTACCGGTCTTGCCGGCCATCTGGATCCCCAAATTTGTAAAGCTTGAATTATTTGCTACCATGGCGATCATACCCTGGTGCACCAGATCCCATGTCTCTGCGCTTACATTCTCAATCTTGCTGGCGGCAACAGGTTCGTACTGCTTGATGATCTTGCCGTTTACATCCGTTGTCTTGTTCAGAAGCGTCAGGTTATATACCGTGCCCTTGTTTGCCACTGTTGAAACATAACGGTTGAGCTGGCTGACTGTAAAGTTATTCGTACCCTGTCCGATCGCACTCTGTACGGCATATTCATCCGAAATCTGAGGTTCTGACTCCGGAATCTCGATCCCGGACTTTTCACCAAGGCCGAATTCCTTCGCATATTTGGCAAGCTTCTCGATTCCGGCATCGCTGTCATAGTTTCCCTCAGCGTCAAGGCCAAGGTCATAGCCGACTTCATAGAAGAAGACATTGCAGGATTCATTTAGCGCGCCGACCACATCCAAACTCCCGTGTCCGTAGATGTTCCAGCATTTCGGGCTCGGCGTAACCTTGTCAAATTCACCTGTACAGTTGATGAAAGACCCGCTGTTTATGACTCCTTCTGTCAGGCCTGCCACCGCAGAAACCATCTTGTAGGTAGAACCGGGCGCCGTTGTCTCCTGTGTGGCATTATTGTAAAACGGACGGGACAGCCCGGTTACCAGCTGATTATAGTAACTGGAATCCATTGTGTTTGCAAGCCTGTTATTGTCATATCCGGGATAGGATACGCAGGCCAGTACTTCCCCGGTATCCGGGTCACTGACCACGGCAGAGCCTGTACAAGGTTCCAGCGCCAGCTGTCCCGGTGTAATCTCAAGACTCTGTATTTTCTGGTACAGCCATGTGTAGGAATCTACACTGCCATCAGTCAGACCCTTGTAAGCCCCCTCATCCATAGGCAGGACTCCCTGCTCATATACCATGGCGCAAATCTGTCCGCCACTGATACCCCCTGATTTTATAAGATATTTGTAGAGAAGTTTGTCGAAATTAACATCCGAATCTAAATAATTTTGTAAAAATGTTAAAATTCCCTGGTAAATTTCGGCGGAATCAGAGTATTTTTCTTCTGAAATGTAATCAGAGAGTTTGGAAGTATCGATCCAGTTCTTGGAAATCGCGTAATTCAGGTACTTATTGATACTGATTGTTTCATCCTTAGTCCACTGTTTGTAGACTTCGTCATTCGTGTCAATGGCATCCGGCATCAGGATTCCGGTATCGGTCTGGAGCACATTGATGGAAATGTAGTCCATGAATGCCTTCATCTCATCTGACAGCGACTCATAAGAGCCGGCCTTGCTGTTGTTCATTTCATTGATGATCTCCGTGATTGCGGACTTCTTCCTCTCCGTGAAAGTGCTGTATACCTGTTTCTCCACCGGTTTCGCATCGTCCGCACCGAAATGGCTCTCATCAATGATCTCGTTGGCAATAAAAGAATTATAGGCGTCATCGACCGGGATGATGATCTCACTTGCATCGGACGTCTTACTCGGGTCATAATTCATGACATTGCGAAGCTTTGCGAGGACGATTCCGGCCAGTTTCTCTTCCAGAAGCTGGTAGGTCTGCTCCTGCAGGTCTTTATCAATAGTCAGGTAGACATCATTGCCCGCCTCAGGCTCTTTATTGCTGACAGTATCCGTTACCTTTCCGACACTGTCCACATAATACTGTGTCTCACCTTTTGTCCCCTGAAGGACCTCATCCATCGTCTGTTCCAGTCCGGCTTTTCCGACAATATCCGTCTGGGAGTACTTTTCTTTCTGGTCTTTGTCCAGTTTGTTGTATTCTTCCTGTGAGATCTTGCCCGTATAACCGATGATGGAGGCAAAATACTTGCTGTCCGTGTAACGGCGCATGGAATCGGCCACGACATCGACGCCCTCGAGCCTGTCCATATTCTCCATAATCGCAGCAACCGTTTCATCACTGACATCGGTCGCAAGTGTAGTCGGGATGAATTTCTGGAAACTGTTAAGGCCTATGGCATATCTAAGATTTACCATTTTCAGGATGTATGGCTTCTCCAGCTTTTTCACGTCCAGCCCGTAACCGTAAGTCTTGTCTGTACACAGATAATTAATGATGTCTTCCGCACTGGATGCGCGCTGTTTTTCCGTCAGCTCATCAATGGTCTTCAGGCCATATACGTCGGCGATAAAACGCAGTTTGAGCGTTTCGTTCGTCTGTGAGAATTCATAATTTCCCGCAGAATCCAGAACTACACCGAAATCACTGATTACAGAATCTCCGTTTGATTCCACGATGGTTATAATCTCATCCAGAATGCCGTTAATGATCTCGTTCTTTTCTTTTCTTGTATCGGCCGTTATGTTATCTTCTATAGTCACGGTATAAGCCAGCTCATTATAAGCCAGCAGGTTCCCGTTGCGGTCATAAATTTTCCCGCGTGTTCCGGCGGTTTCTCTTGTTTTTCGAATCTGCAGCTTATAGTTGTCCAGATAATCCTGCCCCTTTACGATCTGCAGGTAAAATACCCGGTTGATCAGTACTGCAAACATAACGCAGAACACAAGGATTAAAACAAAAAGCCGTGATTTTACGATTCGATATACTGCATCTTTCATTCGCTCAAACAAATTTACTTGCACTCCTTTTTTCTTCTGCTTCCAGTTTATGGTTCAAAAATAGAATCAGTGGATACAATCCGAGGGCGATCACAATTGTGTAGATCAGTTCAGGGATGATATTATGACTCAGGTAATAGATAAAATTAAACTCACTGCGCAGCATGAACATCAAAAGATAGATGACCAGCCCGTAAAGGAACTCACTTGCTGCAATCAGGACCAGCGGCAGTTTGATGTCTTCGTCGTAGTACACCTGCTGGAACAGACTGTTGCCAAATCCGATCAGCAGATAGATCAGGGCATAAAAGCCAAGGATAGATCCAAACTGTATATCAATCATCAGGCCGGAGAAAAAACCTGCCAGCATTCCTTCTTTTGGACCTCTCATAAAGCCGAATGCCGCGGTAACGATAATCATGAGGTTGGGCTTTATGGATGCAAGTGCCAGATGAGGAAACAGGGTGCACTGAAGCAGGTAGCACATAATTACGATCGCCGCAGTCACACCGATTCTTTTCGCCTTCATTTTTTTCACAGGTTCGTATTCTCCTTTCTTTTTGGATTTCCGTACATTTACTTCCCTTTCTCGTCTTTGCCGGTCAGGTCGGCTTTGGTTGTTGTGATGACCAGTACTTCCTGCAGATTCTTAAAATCCACAACCGGGGTGATGTAACCAGAACGTGTCAGGTTGTTGGAATCTACGGAGATCTCGCTGATATAACCAATCAGGATGCCCTGCAGATATTTGTCACTGATGTGGGAGGTGACGATCTGGTCCCCGACCTGCACCTTATTCTCGTTGTTCTCCATCTCTTCGAAACGGATCTTGCCTTCATTGATCAGGGACAGGTCCCCCCGGACCATACACCTGTCAGAGGAAGTAAGCGTCATTCCACTGACATTGCTCGAATCATCAATAATAGAGCGGACGGTTGACCATGTTGGCGCAACTTTCGTGACAATACCGACAAGGCCGCTCCCGGCCATGACATTCATATCAACCTTGATGCCGTCGCGGCTTCCTTTATCAATCGTAAATGTACTGAACCAGTTCCCGGAATCCTTACTGATAACATGTGCACCTGTCTTTTCATAATCCGCATAGTTCTGGTCCAGCTTATATAAGGCCTGGAGCCTTTCCAGCTCATACTTTTCTTCCTGCAGGTTATTATTCTCCGTGATCAGTTCATCCACCTTGGTCTGAAGTGCCTTGTTCTCCTTCCGGACTTCCTGCAGCGTATCAAAATTATCACTGATATCGCCGAGCCACGTGCCGACCTGGTTGATTCCCTTCTGCATCGGGATGATTGTTACACTGGCGATTCCATTGAAAGGGGCCGCTGCTTTGTTATAGAATAAGGACAGCACCATCAAAAGGATGCAGAAAAGACTAAGTCCCACAAGGTAGTATTTACTTTTCGAAGAGGTTTGATTTTTCTTTTTCATATTATCTCAGCCACCTATAATCTTCATCTAACATAGAATATGTTAACTTTTTATAATCTTTGTTCAATATAATCTGTTTGAGCCCTCTCACCGCACAAAGTTCAGGATCAGGCAGAGTCGTCACCTTAAGGCCGGTGCTTTCCTCCAGATATGTAGAAAGACCTTTCAGGCCTGCCAGCCCGCCGGTCAGGTAAATTCCCTTCTCGTCAATCCCCCTGCGTACATCAGGCGGCGTACGGTCGAGCAGTGCTTTGATGGAACGCACACATTCTGCAAGCGGTTCCTTCATGGCAGCCCTAATTATGCCGATAGGGATATCCTCCTGCTGGGGGACCCCGGTGAGCAGGTTCCTTCCCGCCACCTTGAGGGTTGCATCGCCTTCCTGATCAAACACACCGAATTCCTTTCGCAGTGCCTCGGCCGTCAGGCGTCCGATCAGAAAGTCCAGATTGTGCCTGACAAGATTGGCGATCGCCGCATCCATATGGACCCCGCCTATCTTTATAAGCCGGTTCAGCACCATGCCGCCCGATGCCAGAACGGATAACTCTGTTGTCTCCCCGCCGAAATTAGCGATAAAGATCCCCTTTTCATTCCAGATATCAATCCCCATACCCACGGCATCCGCTATCCCGCGTTCCACAATGCGGACCGATTTGGCCTTTGCCGTAGAATGGAAGACGAGGTCATAGAAGGCTTTCTTCTCTACTTCTGTCACATCCGTTGGAACGGCGATGACATATTCCGCCCCCCTTGAGAACTGGCGGTCCATGCCCAGCAGATTCTGAAGCAGGTACTGCATATCGTCAAAATGGGCGATCACACCGTTCTTCATCGGAAAAACAACCTGTATATTGGCCGGTGCCTTTTCATACATCGCGAAAGCCTCATCCCCGACAGAAAAGATATACTTCTTGTCCTGCATCGCAATGACATTCTTCGCTTTCCATAATTTATCTTTCTTTTTATCAAATACCTTAATCTCATAAGTGCCGAGATCGAGGCCATACACATTCCTAGCCATGCTGCATTTAATCCCCCTGCTTATGTCACTTAGATCTGTCCTATATCAGCTTTTTTTCCCTCATGCTGACATAACAGTTATTTCCGATTATAATATGGTCCAAAAGTTCGATCCCGATCAGCATGCCTGCCTCCTGTATCCTCTTCGTAATCAGAATATCGTCTCTGCTTGGAGCCGGGTCGCCGCTTGGATGGTTATGGAGCAGAATGATAGAAACGGCATTCTTCTGAAGCGCCTCCACAAACAGTTCGCGTGGCGAAATCACAGCCGAATTGACGGTACCTTTGGAAATATCGGTCTCCCCAATGAGCCTTGTTTTCGTATTGAGCAGCAGAAGTTTCATGCTTTCCTGCCTGCCGTGCCTCATATCTTCCATATAATATTGTGCGATGGAAGACGGAGTGGAAAAATTAAGCCCTGTCTGTGCCGTGGCCTTGGAGAGTCTCTTTGCCAGCTCGGACAGACATAAGATCTGGACGGCCTTTACTTTGCCGATCCCCTTGACCCGCAAAAGCTGTTCCAGTGTCCACTGATGGATATTTAAGATTCCTTCCTGAGAGAAAACCGGGTGCAGGAGCTTCTCTGCAAGACTTAAGGAAGTCTCTCCCCTTGTGCCGGTACGCAGCAAAACAGCCAGTAATTCAATATCCGTTAAATTACTCGCCCCAAACCTCGCGCACTTCTCGTAAGGCCTCTCTTCTTCCATCATCTGTTTCATTGTACTGTTCTCTTTCATTACATCATTCCCGACTGCGATGATTACAATACAATGACTTATTTTAGCATAAATTAAAATTCATGTATAGGTCTGCATTCTTAAAATTTTGTGAAGACAGTCTATTTAGGCCGGTATTTCAGGATGACAGCCTCCGCTGTTTTTATGCCGTCCATAGCCGCGGAAGTGATGCCTCCGGCGTATCCGGCGCCTTCCCCGCAGGGATAAACCCCGGGGATATTACTCTCAAACTCTTCGTTTCTGAATATTTTTACCGGTGAAGATGTACGGCTTTCCACACCGGAAAGTACAGCATCCTCTCTGGCAAACCCGTGAATTTTGTGGTCCATGAGCCGGATTCCTTCCTCCAGGGAGTCCCCGAGGCCTTCAGGGAAAATGGCACGCACATTGGCGGGTACAAAGGCCCCCTTGATCTGGGGTTTTACATCCCCGAACTGGTCAGACACCTGATTCGCACAGAAATCCTTAAAACACTGTACAGGCACCCTGCCTTGTCCCTGTTCCCATGCACGCTCCTCCAGCATGCGCTGAAACCGGATACCGGCCAGTGGATGTGCACTGCCGTAATCCTCAGGTGTAACCGTAACAATGACGGCACTGTTTGCATTGACCCCGCCGCGGTCATGGTAACTCATTCCATTTACCGCCAGACGGCCTTCCTCCGAGGAGGCATTGACCACATAACCGCCCGGGCACATGCAGAAGGTATAGGCCCCGCGTCCGTTTTCCAGCTGGGCCGTCAGTTTGTAGGAAGCGGCAGGGAGTTCCCCGGCTGCCTCTTTTCCGTACTGGCACACATTCATCATGGCCTGCGGATGCTCGATACGCACCCCGACGGCAAAAGATTTCGCCTGCATGTCCAACTGCTTTTCATACAGCATGTGGAAGGTATCTCTCGCACTGTGTCCGACAGCCAGTATGAGAAGCTTCGTTTCGAGATATTCTTCTTGATTTACGATGATTCCTTTGAGCACCGGGTGGCCGTTCTGTGTATCTGGTTTCAGGTCCAGATCCGTGAGCTGCGTGTGGAAACGGATTTCTCCACCCATCGCTTCGATGCTCTGCCTCATACTCTTTACAACGTGGATTAAGATGTCCGTCCCGATATGTGGTTTCTGTTCATACAGGATACTTTCAGGTGCGCCGTGTGCCACGAATGTCTCGAGTACGAAACGGCCCCTTCCCTTTGCATCTTTTACAAGGGTGTTGAGCTTTCCATCCGAAAACGTCCCCGCGCCGCCTTCCCCGAACTGTACATTGGAAGAAAGGTTCAGCCGTCCGCTTTTCCAGAATTCCTCCACATCCTGCATGCGCTCATCCACACTGCCGCCCCGCTCCAGAATCAGAGGCCTGTACCCCGCTTTGGCGAGCAGGTATCCGCAGAACAGGCCCGCAGGCCCGCTCCCTGCAATGACCGGGCGCGAATGCAGTGATAATTCCCCACAGGAAGGTATCTCGTAGTCCTGTCTTATGACCTTAAGCACCTGATTCTTCATTTTCCGGAGAATACTGCTCTCCTGCTTTACTTTCACATCAATCGTATACGAGAAAAAGATGTCCGGCTTTTTCCGGGCATCAATGGACTGTTTTTGTATCTGGTAATCTAATAATGCATCCTTTTTTATATGGAGGTATTTTAAAATCTTATCCTCCAGTTCCTCCCGGGAATGCCCGGGACGCAGTTTGATCTGGTTAATCCTGAGCATGAGCTGCCTCCTTTCCCGTGAGATATCCGCTGGACCATGCCCACTGCAGGTTATAACCGCCGCAGACCGCATCCACATCCAGTATCTCCCCTGCAAAATACAGACCTTTCACATACAGTGATTCCAGAGTATCCGGGTTTACCTCTTTCGTATCCACCCCGCCTCTGCATACCTGGGCATGTTCAAACGAATTGGTTTCTGTGACTTCTGTACGGAAGTTCTGGATCAGTTCTGCCAGTTCCGAAATCTCCCTGTCATTTAAGTCCCCTGCCTTTCTGCCACGGTCGATACGCGCAAGTTTCAGCCAGAGGTCCGAGAGTTTCTTATGGAACAGGCCGGTGAAAAATTCTTCCATTGTCTTTTGCGGCCGTGTGGAAATTCTTGTTTTCAGGAAAGCGAGGAACTGCTTTTGTGTAAAGTCTGGCATAAAATTCAAAACTGCCTCTACTTTTTTCTTTTCATACAGGCCGATAGCCGCATAACGGCTCACCTGAAAGACCGGGATTCCAGAGATTCCGTAATTGGCAAGCTGGATTTCCCCGGTGTCCCTCGCCTGACATTCTCCATCTGTATAGATGCTGACCTGTCCGTTCACCCTGACCCCTGCGATACTTTTATAGTATTTCTCCCTGCATTTTAGCTGCACGAGGGACGGGAGCACCGGGATCAGGTGGTGTCCAAGTTTTTTAGCCAGCGTATAACCAGAACCGTCGGAACCGGACGCGGGTGCCGCCTTGGACCCGGCAGCAAGGATCACTTTATCTGCTGTAAACTCTCCCTGATCTGTATGGATCCGGAATTTCTTTTTCCCGGGGATGATCTCCTGACATTCGGCCCCGGTGATAACGTGCACGCCTAACCGCGCGGCCTCCATCCTGAGTACATCCAGTACAGCAGATGCCTGGTCCGAATGTGGGTAAAGGTACCCGTTCCTGTTTTTCGAATAGATTCCCAGCTTCAGGAAAAAAGCGATGGTCTGCTGGGCGTTGAACTTCTCCACAATATGCCAGGGAAACATCATATTTTCGGAATGATAATAGATGGGTTCCTGTGCCAGATTTGTGAAATTGCACCGTCCGTTTCCGGTTGATAAGATTTTCCTGCCGACTTTGTCTTTATGTTCCAGAATAAAGACTTCCGCCCCTTCAGAAGCGGCAGTGACGGCTGCCATCAAGCCGGATGCACCGCCGCCGATTACTGCGATTTTTCTCATATGTGTCTCCTTACGTTTTTGCTGTTTTGTTTGTCAGGCCAGATATTCTGTTAATATCAGCCGTATCGCTTCTTTTTTCTGCTCGGATAAAGTCTCCTCATCCTGAACCGCCGCATAAGGAACAGGCTGTCCCGCGGATTCCCGCCTTTTCTGGCGAGGTGGTTCCTCCGTCTGCTTCTCCTTTAGGAAACGGTGTGCGTATACATTATCCAGATAATCAGCCAGATAGGTTTCCACGCCTTTTATTTTATAAGCCTCATCCGAGAGCTGTGAGATGACGGAAATTGTAATCATTTCTGCCGCCCCGGCAGCTAAATACTGGAACATGCCCTCACAGAAGCCATGTGCCATATAGTGGATGGCAGCCCCCAGCACTGCCAGAATTCCGGAAAACCAGACCGTCTGTGTCTCCAGCTGCCGCCATGTATGTATCCTGAACAGAAATCCCCGGTATTCGTACAGGTATTTCCGGATAAATGCAAGGACATTACTGACGGGACCGTACGTCCTGTATGCATGTCCATATTCAGAGAGAATACGTTCCATCAGCCGGTGCCTGCTTTTAGACAGATTTCCCGCCGCTTTTACCAGACGGTGAAGGGTAAGATGGTTTATGATCTTTGAGAGAATCCCGATGACGCCCACGGCAGCCATGAGATAAAAAATGATATTTGTGTCAGCAATTACATTGTACAACATAAAAGACCTCCTGTGTTTCAAATGATGTCAACCTAGTTTTCTATATGAGCCTATTATAGCCCAACACGGCAGGTCTTTCCTCATAAATCGTTCTACATAATATGCTAAAATACGTGGGATGAATGTCAGTTTTCCAGAGACTTTGCGGAAACAATGCCTGCATCCACAAGGTTCTGGAGGGATTTCAGGATGCCGAGCTTCGCATGAGGCCATGTCAGCCCGCCCTGAAAATATACAGCGTAAGGCGGCTTGATTGGTCCGTCGGCGCTCAGTTCGATGGATGATCCCTGCACGAATGCACCGGCTGCCATGATGACGTCACTGTCATACCCCGGCATTGCCCAGGGCTCGGGAGTCACGTAGCTGTCTACCGGCGCCGCGGCCTGAATCCCCTTGCAAAATGCAATCACACCCTCAGGGGTCCCGAGTTCAACCGCCTGTATGATGTCATGGCGGCTTTCATTTCCGTCCGGTATGACTCCAAAGCCCAGCTTCTCATAAATATTTGCCGCAAACACAGCGCCTTTTACCGCACTGCACACGACAGTCGGGGCGAGGAAGAAGCCCTGGTAAAAGGACTGCATAACGCCCAGAGAGGCTCCTACTTCTTTCCCGAGTCCCGGGGAAGTCAGGCGGTAAGCGCAGTTTTCAATCAGGTCTTCTCTTCCTGCAATATATCCGCCGATCGGGGCCAGTCCGCCGCCCGGATTTTTGATCAGGGAACCAACGATCATGTCCGCACCTACATCACTCGGCTCCCTTGTCTCGACAAATTCACCGTAGCAGTTGTCAACCATACAGATCACATCCGGTTTGATGCTCTTTACAAATGCAATCAGCTCACCGATTTTCTCCACGGAATAGCTGGGGCGGGTCTGATACCCTTTGGAACGCTGGATCGTGACCAGTTTCGTTTTTTCGTTGATTGCTTCCCGGATTGCGGGATAATCGAAGTACCCATCCTCCAGAAGTTCCACCTGGCGGTATGTAATGCCATACTCTGCCAGTGAGCCTTTGGACGGACGGATTCCTATCACTTCTTCCAGTGTGTCGTAAGGCTTTCCGACCGGGGAGAGCAGCTCATCGCCCGGACGCAGGTTTGCAGCGAGGGCGAGTGCCAGTGCATGGGTGCCGCATGTAATCTGCGGACGTACAAGGGCGGACTCGGTGTGGAAGGCGCTGGCATAGACGGCTTCCAGTGTATCTCTTCCCATATCGTTATATCCGTATCCACTTGCGTACTGGAAACACCCTTCACTGACACGGTTTTCCTGCATCGCATGGAGGACCTTCAGCTGATTATATTCAGCGGTTTCATCGAAAATTTTGAAACGTTCGGAGAGTTCATCCTCGATTCTTAATCCAAATTCCAGAGTTTCCTGTTTGATTCCTAATTTTTTGTATATCTGACTGATTTCTGAATTCATTTATCTAACCTCTATTCTTTTTCCTTTTGCACCCCATACATGGGGCGGAATCATCATGCTTCAGATGATCCCGCGTATCTTCAATTCTGAAAGCATCTGATCCAGAAGTTTTGTTTCCTCATATGCATAATCCTGCTTGTTTAGCCAGATCACGTCTCTTTCCCGTTTGAACCATGTGATCTGGCGTTTGGCAAAGTGTCTCGTATCCCGCTTAATAACATAGACAGCCTCATCAAGACTCATTTCACCGTCCAGGTAAGCAAGGATTTCTTTATACCCGAGCCCCTGCATGGATACCATACCGCGGGTATAGCCGCGTTCTTTTAAGCCTTTTACTTCTTCCACCAGTCCCTCTTCGATCATCTGGTCAACGCGCATGTCAATCCGTTCGTACAGGCGTGCCCTCTCGTCACTAAGGACGAAGTAAGCGGACCGGTACGGGGAAGATTTCTGCCGTTCTTCTTCATTATGCTCCGAGATTTTTTTTCCTGTCTGATGGTGGAACTCCAGTGCCCGGATGACCCGTTTCACATTGTTTTCATGAATGCTTCCGGCGGCTTTTTCGTCGATTTCCTTCAGCATCCCATGCAGAAATGCTGCCCCCTTCTCTTTTGCAAGACGCTCCAGTTCTTCCCGGTAACCGGTATCGCTGTCACTTTCCGTAAAATCAATGTCATAGAGCAGGGCCTGGATATAAAAACCTGTCCCTCCTACGACAATGGGGATCCGGCCCCTTTTGTAAATTCCTTCCATCGCCTCTTTTGCCATCTGCTGGAAACGCACGACATGGAACTCCTCGTCTGGCTCAAGCGCATCGACAAGGTGATGGGGGACGCCTTCCATTTCTTCTGCCCGGATTTTCGCCGAACCGATATCCATATGTTTATACACCTGCATGGAGTCGGCGGATATAATCTCGCCGCCGACTGCCTTTGCAAGCCCGATGGAGGCCTTTGTCTTCCCGACAGCGGTCGGGCCTGTCAGAATAATCAATGGTTTCTTCATGTTTTCCACCCTTAATTTCTATACAATTCTCTTAAACTTCTTTTCCAGTTCCCGTTTGGTCATGGAGATGATCGTCGGCCTGCCGTGCGGGCAGTGGTACGGATTCTCAAGCCCCAGCAGTTCACCGATCAGGGAATCCACCTCCATTGTGGAAAGGCGGTTATTCCCCTTGACTGCCGCTTTACAGGACATAGAAGCCACCTTCTCATCGATCAGCTCCGGCGTCATGGTCGTGGTTACCCCGTCTGCAAGGGAGTCCAGCATCTCCATGAGAAGCTCCTTCTTGGCAATACTAAAGAGATTATCCGGTACGGCACGCACCGCATATTCCTCGCCGCCGAATGGCTCGATTTCAAAGCCAATCCTCCGGAACCGGTCCATGTGTTCCTTTAACAGCTCCGTCTCCTGCATAGAAAGGCTTAAGATGATAGGGGGACTTAAGTACTGGGACGTAAACTCCCTGTTCTTCATCTCACGCAGCGTCCTTTCATATAGAACCCTCTCATGGGCGGCATGCTGGTCAATGATGTAGAGGCTGTCGTGAAACTCAACGAGCCAGTACGTGTCAAATACCTGCCCAATCAGCTTATATTCTGCCCTGATATCGCGCCGGAGCAGCTTTTCCTCGAAGAGGTCCATCTGTTTCCCGCTTCCGGGCAGGCTTTCCCCGGCCGGCGGTGCGGCCGCCTCTGGTTCAGGAGCCTTCTGTTCCCCGGTACTCTCCTGCTCTTCTATATGATAATTGCCGGTTTCACATATCCTATTCGTTTCCGGAATGCTTTTTGTCTCAGGGTTATTTTCCTTCTCCCGCCTGCTCTCAGCAGCCACACGGATGCGGTCTTCCTGTTCTTCTGCCCGGTGTATCTGGCCAGGGGCCTTGATTTCGGCGGAGGAAGCCCTGTTATGGTAGGACAAGACTCGCTCCTTCATTTTCCTGAGAAAATAATCTTCGTCTTTCGTTTCCGGAAGGGGCGCCGCTTTTTGTACGGGGGAGGAAAGTCCTGCCGCCCCTGCTTCGGCACTGGGCCTTGCTTTAGGTTTCAGCAGGAAAGGGCTGTCCTGCTCGGGAGGCTGTACGGCCTTCTTCGGTTCTGGCACATCGACGACAGGAATCAGTTCCGGCTCGAGAAGCGTCCTGTGCACA
This sequence comes from Faecalicatena orotica, assembly GCF_905197545.1. Taxonomy (NCBI): domain Bacteria; kingdom Bacillati; phylum Bacillota; class Clostridia; order Lachnospirales; family Lachnospiraceae; genus Faecalicatena; species Faecalicatena orotica. Next base: position 77,119 of record NZ_CAJJZH010000011.1, on the reverse strand, counting down.
CCCTCGTAGACTGTATTGTAAACCTCCTGCTGCTTCTGGAACCGCAGTTCCATCTTTGTCGGATGGACGTTGACATCAATGTCTTCCCCGTCGATCTCAAAGTGCAGGACAACAAACGGGAACTTATGCTGCATGACAAAATCCCGGTAGGCGTCCTCGACAGCCTTGGAAATCATCGCGCTCTTGATATAGCGGCCGTTGATGAAAAAGTTCTCGAAGTTCCGGTTTCCCCGGCTGATAAGTGGTTTACCGAGGAACCCTTTCATGTGGAGCCCGCCCTTCTCATAGTCCATCTCAATGAGGCTGGCGGCCACTTCACGCCCGTAAATGCTGTAGATGACATCTTTGAGTCTGCCGTTCCCCGCAGTGCGGAGCTTTTCCTGTCCGTTATTGATGAACTGAAAGGAGACTTCCGGATGGGAAAGGGCCAGACGCATCAGCAGGTCCTGAATGTGCCCGGCTTCTGTCATCGCTGTCTTCAGGAACTTCCTTCTGGCAGGGACATTGTAGAAAAGCTGGCGGATCAAAAAAGTGGTTCCGTCCGGTGCACCGGTATCCTCCAGAGACAGCTCCTGCCCTCCCTCGATGATATAGCGGGTCCCGAAGGTTTCTTCCCTTGTTTTGGTAATCAGTTCCGTTTTTGTGACAGCGGCGATGCTGGAAAGCGCCTCACCTCTGAATCCGAGGGAGGCGACATGGGTCAGGTCGTCCACGCTGTGGATTTTACTTGTGGAATGTCTCAAAAATGCGTTCGGTACATCTTCCCTCGGGATTCCGCTGCCATTATCTGTGATACGGATGAAAGATATCCCTCCCTCCTGTATCTCTACAACAACTGCGGCAGCCTTCGCATCTATGGCATTTTCCACTAATTCCTTCACAATAGAGGCCGGACGCTCAATGACTTCTCCGGCGGCGATCTTATCGATTGTAATTTGATCTAATACCTGAATATGCGGCATACATTCCCTCCTTTATCTTAGGTGCCGGCCGGCGGATGATCAGACACGCCCAAGGGCCCGGCCCTCCCGTAAAAAGGCAGAAGCCATTTTCTAAGGAAGGGTCAGACCCCTTTGCCTACCAGCGGTTTTTTAATTTATTCTGTAATCTGTAAATCGCGTTTAATGCATCAATCGGTGTCAGATTGCCTACATCCATGTTCTTCAATTCTTCCAGAACATCATCGTCTTTTACCGTATCAAAGAGGGACATTTGTGCAATATCAACTTCGTCATATTTCTTTGTTTTCGGTTTTTTTCTGGAATCGTGGTCTTTCACGGCAATCTCGCTTACACGTGTTGTAATATCTTCCTCACTTAATTCTTCCACGATTTCTTTGGCCCTGTCAATGACGATATCCGGGACTCCGGCAAGCTTCGCCACCTGAATTCCGTAACTCTTGTCTGCCCCGCCCTTCACGATCTTGCGGAGGAATACGATGTCGTCACCTTTTTCCTTCACGGCGATACAGTAGTTGTTGACGTTTTCGATCTTCCCTTCCAGCTCGGTCAATTCGTGGTAATGTGTGGCAAAGAGTGTCTTTGCGCCCAAAAGCTTTGTATCTGAAATATATTCGACAACGGCCCATGCAATGGAAAGGCCGTCAAATGTACTGGTCCCGCGTCCAATCTCGTCCAGAATCAAAAGGCTTCTGCTCGTTGCATTGCGAAGGATATTGGCAACTTCCGTCATCTCCACCATGAAAGTACTCTGTCCTGAAGCCAGATCGTCAGACGCGCCAACCCTCGTGAAGATCCTGTCCACCAGCCCGATATTGGCACTGGCCGCCGGCACAAAGGAGCCGAGCTGGGCCATCAGGACGATCAGGGCGGCCTGCCTCATATAGGTAGATTTTCCGGCCATGTTCGGGCCGGTAATGATGGAAATCCGCTGTTTCTTGTCGTCCAGATAGGTATCATTAGAGATAAACATATCATTCGGAATCATCTTCTCCACGACAGGGTGCCTGCCATCCTTGATATCAATTGTCCCCTTCTCGTTAATCTTCGGGCGCACATAATTGTTCCGTTCTGCCACCAGCGCAAGGGATGCAAACACGTCCAGGGCTGCGACAGCCTTTGCCGTCTTCTGGATTCGCTCGACCTCTCCTGCAATGGTATCCCTGACAGTGCTGTAGAGGTCATATTCCAGTGCGAACAGTTTGTCCTCCGCTCCCAGAATCGTATCCTCCAGCTCCTTGAGTTCGGGGGTGATATACCGCTCCGCGTTTGCGAGTGTCTGCTTTCTTGTGTAGTAGTCAGGAACCATATCCTTGTAGGAATTTGTCACTTCCAGATAATAGCCGAAGACCTTGTTGTACTTGATCTTCATGGTCTTGATCCCTGTCTTTTCGCGTTCTTCTTCCTCCAGCTTTGCGAGCCAGTCTTTCCCTTCTGACTTCGCGCGCCGGAGTGTGTCAACCTCCTCATGGTAACCGTCGCGGATGATCCCGCCTTCCTTCATGGCCAGCGGGGGATCGTCAATGATCGCATCCCGAATCAGCATACAGAGGTCTTCCAGCGTATCCAGATCCCCTCGGATCCCGGTAAGCAGGGGGGACTGCATTTCCTCCAGAATATAATGCAGGGAAGGCAGCATCTCCAGAGAGGTCTTGAAAGCGGTCAGGTCCCTCGGGTTGGCGGAACCGTATGTAATCCTCGTGATCAGGCGTTCCAGATCATAGACAGGAGTCAGGTATTCCCGGATTTCCTCCCGGGAGATCGCCATGCTTTTCAGCTCCTCTACCGCATCCAGACGTTTGAGGATCTCTTCTTTTTCAATCAGCGGCTGTTCCAGATACTTGCGGAAGAGGCGCGCCCCCATCGCTGTTTTGGTCTTGTCCAGCACCCAGAGGAGGGAGCCTCTCTTTTGCTTTTCCCTGAGTGTTTCTGTCAGCTCCAGATTCCTTCTTGTGGAACTGTCCAGCATCATGTACTTTGCCGTTGTATAAGGTGTAATATGCGTCAGCTGGGCCAGCGAATTCTTCTGTGTCTCAATCAGGTACTGCAAAAGAGCACCGGCACTAATGATTCCGCAGTCATAATCCTCCAGCCCGAGGCCTGCAAACGAAGAAACGTGGAAATGCTCCAGCAGCTTCTTCCTGCAGATTGCATCGTCGAAGTACCATGAATCCAGAGAATAGATCGTAATCCCCAGCCTGTTTCTCAAGTCTTCCAGATCCATGCCGCTCATGTAAAAGGATTCATTGCAAATGATCTCGGAGGGCATGAATTTATAGATTTCATCCATCAGTTTTGCACTGTCTTCCAGTTCTGTTACAAAATAATCACCGGTCGTGATATCAGCAATAGAGATGCCGTATCTGTCGGCTATGTAAACGATACACATCAGGTAATTGTTCTTTGTCTCATCGAGGGCCTGTGGGGCCAGGTTCGTCCCGGGCGTCACGATTCGTGTAACCTCCCTTTTTACGAGTCCCTTGGCCTGCTTCGGGTCCTCCACCTGTTCACAGATGGCTACCTTATATCCTTTGGCAACCAGCTTATTCAGATAGCCGTCCACTGCATGGTAGGGAATGCCGCACATTGGCGCCCTCTCCTCCAAGCCGCAGCTTTTGCCAGTCAGTGTGATCTCCAGTTCCCGGGACGCGGTAACCGCATCTTCAAAGAACATCTCATAAAAGTCGCCTAATCTATAAAATAAGATGCAGTCAGGATAAGTTTCTTTTGTCTCTAAGTATTTCTGCATCATAGGGGTTAATTCTGCCACGTTATTACTTCCTTTCGCTTTTGTAATGGATAGCGGCTAAAGACGCTATCCAAAGTATATCATTTTTTAAAAAGTTGTGAAAGATAATTTTTCTCAGTAAAAAACTCTATAGCACATGAAAATGGGGCTTTGTTTCGCCATACAGCCAGTATAAAAGGTACCCGGTCAGCAGGATGCCAAGCAGGCATAAGCCCGAAAAAAGAATGGTGAAGGGGGCGCATATCTGCCCGAACAGCTGGAACGGCTGGTCCGAGTAATCCCATACATTCCATTTCAGCCATTTGTTGACTATGATTCCCGTGATGAATTCTCCTGCCGTTACAAATAATGTGCAGCGCAGCAGCTGGAGCCACAGTGGGTCCTCCCATTTGATCCAGAGTCCCTGCTGCCCGAAAAAGACAAGGCAGAGTCCCCCGAGTACAAACATGGACCAGTGTGAAAATCCCCTGAAAATCATCTCGAATGAATAATAAATTGTCCCGCCCAGTGCAAATAACACCAGATATTCGCTCACCTTCTTCACAGAAAAAACGTCCTCCTATATATCATTCCGGTCTGTTGCTGTCATTGATATATAGTTTGGACGTTTTTGCCTGAAATATAGTTGGAATTTATTCCTAATCTCCATACGGCATCCATTTTCTTTTATGATTCGCGTACCAGTTCTCCGATATAATAAAAACCTTTGCATTCTTTCAGTTCTACAGGTACGATTCTGCCAACCAGGCTTTCATCTCCCGGAAAATGTACGAGCAGGTTATTGCTCATTCTTCCGGTCATCAGGGACGAATCATGGTCATTCACAGTTTCGACGAGAACCTCCTGAATAGTATCCGTGTATATACTGCAGACTTCGCTGGAGATATGCTGCACCTCCTTTAACAGACGGTCAAAGCGGTCTTTTACCACGTCCGCCGGAACCTGGTCTTCCATTACCGCTGCGGGCGTGCCTGTCCGTTTGGAATAGATGAAGGTAAAGGCACTGTCATAGCGGACCTTTCTGACAACATCCATTGTCTCCAGAAAATCTTCCTCTGTCTCACCGGGAAATCCGACAATGATATCCGTAGTAAGGGAGATGTCCGGCACTGCGGCTCGAATTTTTTCAACCAGTTCCAGATAATGCTCTTTCGTATACCTGCGGTTCATCTTTTCCAGAATCCTTGAACTTCCGGACTGGACAGGTAGATGCAGGTGCCTGCATATTTTTTTCGAAGTTCTCATGACCTCGATCAGTTCATCGGAAAGATCTTTCGGATGGGAAGTCATGAAACGGATCCGTTCCAGTCCCTCGATTTTTTCAATCTCCATGAGGAGCTGTGCAAAGCTCATTGGGTGCTCAAGTGTCTTCCCGTAGGAATTGACATTCTGTCCGAGCAGCATAACTTCAACGACACCGTCATCGACAAGCCTGCGTATCTCGCGGATGATATCCTCCGGGTTCCGGCTCCTCTCCCGCCCTCTTACATAAGGGACGATACAGTAGCTGCAGAAATTATTGCAGCCAAACATGATGTTGACACCCGATTTAAAGGAATACTTCCGCTCACTCGGCAGGTCTTCCACGATCTTATCCGTATCTTTCCAGATATCAATGACCATCCGTTTCGATTCCATGCGGGTTACAATCAGCTCGGCAAACTTAAAAATGTTGTGGGTTCCGAAGATCAGATCCACAAAACGGTAGCTTTTCTTTAATTTTTCAACTACCTCAGGTTCCTGCATCATGCAGCCGCAAAGGCCAATCAGCATGTGCGGGTTCTTCTTTTTCACCCTGTTTAACTGTCCCAGCCGCCCATAGACACGCTGGTTGGCGTTCTCGCGGACCGTACAGGTGTTGTATATTACAAAGTCTGCCTTTTCTTCATCCGGTTCCTCCACGTAGCCGATCTGCTCGAGAATGCCGGAGAGCTTCTCAGAGTCTCTGGCATTCATCTGGCAGCCGAAAGTGGTCACACAGAAGGTCAGCGGCCTTCCGGCTTCCTGAGACTGCTTTTTTAAATATTCTTTTGCCTTTGCGATAAAATAGTACTGTCTTTCCGGCTCTCTGGCCGGAGCCTCTTTTGACAGGTCAATCGTCGTATAATCAATCGTGTTCATATGTATGAATCCTCTTCTATCATTCATTCGTTATGTAGCAATGGTGCATGTCAGATAAACTGGTTCCTCCCTGCATCATATTCATAATCAATCATTTTAAGCCTGCCGGACAGTTCTGTTCTTGATATATCCATATCATCACACAGATCGTCCAGTGTCCTGTAATAATCTCTGAGCTTTGTGTTAATGACACCGAGCAGAATGACCGGGTCAGCCGGAAGTTTGTTTAACATGTGTATATCTCCCTTTCTGTTATAATCATCTCCGGACGGATGTCATGTTCCCTGGATGGGATGGCGTCCAGACATTGTATGGAATAAGCAAGTGCGATCGTCCGGTAGTCAGGATGGCGTTTAAGATAGGCATCGTAAAATCCTTTTCCATAGCCGATGCGCCGCCGGTTCTTATCAAAGGCAACACCGGGCATGACCACCAGCACATTTTTACCGGAATCAGGATTCCCGGCAGGTCTGTCTTCATCCGGTTCCGGAATGCCGAAATATCCTTTTTTCAGATCAGCCAGACTCTCTATATAGAAAAACTCCATCCGCATAAAGGGCCCGCTGTCCGTAAGAATTTTCGGAACGGCAAGCTTCCTGCCTGATTTCCAGACATGTTCCAGTATCCCGTATGTTATGACCTCTTCCTCAAAGGAAACGTAACAGTATACCTCGTCTGCCTGCTGGTACAGCGGCTGGTCAAAGAGCTTGTCCCTGATCAGGGCGCTGTATTTAAGCCGCTCATCTTCAGGAAGGGCGGCTCTCTTTGATCGGACTATTTTTCTAATTTCCTTTTTTGATTCCAAACTTCTCACCCAGATTCGTGACGCTTCCGTCTTTTTCCTCAATGTCAATTCTGTCGAGCTGGCTGCGGAGATTTCTCCGAAAGGAATCCACATACTCCTGACGCAGGATCTTCTGTTCCTTTTTTTCGGCATCAGTCAGCCCTTCAGCCTTTGATTTCCTGTATAATTCATTAATTCGTTTAATCTTTTGTTCGTCCATTTGTATCTCCTTTTTGTAAACCAACCTTTATATTACACTATTTGATACCATTCGTCTACTTGTCAGCTCGAATAATTTTCTAAAAATCCGTAAAGTGCTTCCTCTGTTTCCATATATTTCGCACCCCTGATTTCCTCCTGCACTTCCTCGGGCAGGTCTGTAAGCGGAATATTGGTAACCTCGAAAATGGTCTTCTTATCATAGAGATAGACTACTACATAGCCGTGCAGTTCACATATATAGTATCCTTCGTTCTTAGTTGCTTCACCTTTTGTCGTGACGCTCTCCGTATTTTGTTTAGGAATCTCGGACTCCACTCTGGCCTGCTGCCTGTCCAATGCTAATTTATAGCTTAACTGGTAACCAATCCCGATTGCGGAAACAAGCAGGAACACACCCGCAAAAAAGCCAATACAGTATCTCGGTTTCATAAGGATCCAACTCCTTTTTTACATACAGTATTGGCTTTTTATATAAAAAATATACAGTTTTACACTTTTTCATTATCCTTCTTTACGAGGAAGAAGGTGGAAGCGGCGGCAGATTCTTAAAAGCTTATAACCCTGCGGCAGATCCTTGATGTCCTGTTCCGTAAGCGTTCCCAGTTTCAAAATACTAAAGGCGTATACAGCCACGGCTGCAAGGACGGATATCATCGTTGCCACGACGCGCCCCGGGAACACGATAGCCAGCACAAGATGCACGGCATAAGTCACGATACCCATGATCACGGCGGCGATCAGCGGTTTGACAAAGGTCCGCTCCATCTCCTGCTTATAACCGCTCGCCTTGCCGATTGCCCTTGCATTTAAGAAACACATGCAGACGGCGAAAACGATATTGCTTCCAACCAGTGCGTAAATATTCCATTTAAAAACAACGAGCATGAGCAGTAACGCAGCGATATGTATAACAAGTGAAATCGCCGCGTTCTTTGCGGGCGTTGAAATCCTGTCCAGTCCCTGCAGAATGGAGTTGGACACGGTGGACCAGCAGTAGAATACTACGGTAACCGCCCCCAGGGAAAGGAGAAGCGCCGGTGTTTTACGGGAGTCATTAAATAAAAGTACCATAAGCGGTGAAGCCAGCACGACAAAACCTACAAAACACGGAATCGCCACCAGCATGGTAAACCGGATGGTCTGGCTGATCTTACCATGTATCAAAGTCTTATTGCCTGTCGGGACAGCCGCCGTCAGACTCGGGATGACAGATGCCGCCAGTCCGTTCGCCATAGCCATTGGAACATTAATCAGGGTATTATACTTCCCGGTATAGATTCCCTGGAGCGCCATATACTCCTTCTCGGAAAATCCCTGTGCAGCCATAATTTTATTAAAAAGCGTCAGGTCAATTAACTGGTTGATATTATAGATTGCCGTACTAAATATAACCGGAACCATAGTAAGAAGCAGGATCTTCAGGATACGGCTGTAACTCTCCTGCCGTCTCGTCCTGTCCGTTTTAAGCTGCCGGCGGATGACATTCTTGAATGCAAATAAAGCAAAAAGCAAAAACAGGAGCCCTGCCAGTGCACCCATAATTGTACCAACGGTTCCACCTGCCGCACCGTAGGCGGGTCCTAAGAGTTCTTCGTTATTTTTTTCGGCGGCGCCTGCCCCGATTTTAAACAGCACACTTGCCCCGACCAGACTGATCACGGCATTGATGATCTGTTCAATGACCTGTGACACCGCAGTCGGGACCATGGTTCCGAGTCCCTGAAAATACCCGCGCAGCACACCCATGACGGATACAATGAACAGGCCGGGAGCCAGTACCTTCAATGCATATACACTCAGCGGGGATTCCATCAGGTGTGTGGAAATGGCATCCGCGCCGAAAAAGATGAAAAGTGCCACGACGGCGCCTATCACGATCGAAAATGCCAGCGCACACGTAAATACCCGGAAAGCATTCCTGCGCTGCCGCATTGCCATTCTGGCGGAAACCAGTTTGGAGACAACGATCGGAAAGCTTAAAGAAGAAAGGAGCAATGCAAGGGAATATACCTCAAATGCATAACCATAAAATCCGTTTCCTTCATCCCCGAGTATATTTGCAAGCGGAATCCTGTATGCAACACCTATAATTTTGGTGAGCATGGCAGCGGCGGCGAGTATGGCTCCCTGCATCAGGAAATCATCTTTTTTCTTCTTTTTATTCTTATGTGTTTCAGCCATAAAGTCCTCCGTTTATTCAGCTACCGTAATATCTGAATCTTTTCTAAGATCTCTCTCTGCTTCTGTTCCATCTGGATGCGTTCGTCCTCCTCCATATGGTCATAGCCAAATAAGTGTAACATACTATGGGCGATCAGGAAAGCATATTCTCTCTTCGGAGTGTGGCCGTATGCTTCTGCCTGTGCAAGGACCTTATCTTTGGAAATCACGATATCCCCCAGCATAAGCTCCCCGGATTCCGGATTGAAGCTGTCCCCCGGATTCTCTTCGAGGCCGGAAAAATCTCCCGGTGTGCCATATTCCAGCATCGGAAATGACAGGACATCTGTTGCCCTGTCAATCTGGCGGAACATCTGGTTCATCTCCCTGATATCTTCATCAGTTGTCAGAAGCAGATTAATCTCCGCCTCATAAGGACATCCTTCGTATTCCAGTGCAGCCTCTATGACAAGCTCTGCGGTTTCTTCAGTATCAAACGGCAGTCTGACTGCCCCTTCTTCTTCCATGTATAGACTCATTACTTTCTCCTTTTGCCGCTGTTTCTCCTGCCATCCTTATTACCCGGCCGGATACTTTTCTTTTCATATTCTTCATATGCCTTAACGATCTTCTGCACAAGCGGGTGCCTCACGACATCCTTGCTCGTCAGTGTACAGATACTGATATCGTCGATATTTTTTATGACATTAACCGCTACATCGAGTCCTGAGACTGTTCCTGGCGGCAGGTCCTTCTGTGTGGTATCGCCTGTGATAACAACCTTGGACCCAAAGCCGATACGGGTCAGGAACATCTTCATCTGTGCGGGGGTTGTGTTCTGCGCTTCATCCAGAATAATGAAGGCGTTGTCAAGCGTGCGCCCCCTCATATAAGCCAGCGGGGCAACCTCAATCAGCCCTTTTTCAGAATTCTTCAAAAAGCTTTCGGCCCCCATGATCTGATACAGTGCATCATACAGCGGACGCAGGTAAGGGTCTACCTTGCTCTGCAGGTCTCCCGGGAGGAATCCCAGCTTCTCTCCTGCCTCGATAGCCGGACGGGTCATGATGATCCGGCTGACCTCATTGCTTTTAAAAGCCGTAATTGCCATTGCCATCGCCAGATACGTCTTTCCGGTCCCGGCCGGCCCTAAACCAAAAGTAATCATGCGGCTGCGGATCGCATCCACATACTTCTTCTGCCCGAGCGTCTTAGGCTTGATTGGTTTGCCCTGAAGTGTATGGCAGATCAGGTCCCTGTCGATCTCCACGATCCCTTCTTCCTGGTCTTCAAAGACAAGGGATATGGCATAGTCTACATTCTGTTCCGTAATCACGTTTCCGCGCCGGGATAACTCAGTGAGCTGTTCCAGTACCCTCTTTGCCTTTTCGGCGGCATGTCCCTCTCCTAATATTTTTGTCTGTCCGTCACGGGCGATTAGTGTGACGTGAAATGTGCGCTCCATCTTTTTCGCATATGCATCAAACTGGCCGAATACATTTTTCTCGTGTTCGGCCGGTATGTCAATCATCAGTTCTGCCAGACTCATCCTGTTTTTTCCTTTCCATATATATTCTATGTGTATTTTAACACTATTTTTCTTAATTGGAATACCCTTTTCCAGTATTTCCTAAGAAAAAAGAATTAAATTTTCTTTTAATTATTTTCATATTCATTTTATTGTATAACTTTTTCATCCGGATATGTATGATTTCAAAAATTTGTCATAAATCAGGTTGATACCGCTGGATGAAATTTTCTATGAGAAAAAATTAATTTCTAAGATATGTACAGATTGAAAATACTTTCATCGGTGCTAATAAACTGTAACCTTTAATTAATACAAATAATATATCAGATAATTTATTGTGCTTTCATATTATTGAATAACAATATGTAAAATGGTATAATAAATATAAGTAATAAGTAAAATGTTTATTGTAAATGAAAAGGGAGGGCAAAGAAATGGGAACTGAAGTTTTAACAAATAAAAAGTATGATTATATTTGCCGCTATCGTCCTAAGGCTTCCGGATCTGACAGGGATGAATGCAGGGAAATATATCTATCCCGGCAGCAGGCCGCATTATTAACCCTCCTGCACAGGACAAAAAGTTTTCCGGTATTCAGGCTCATGAATATGTATGATACAAGCCATGTATACGCCGAAATGTCAAAAGACCCGTTTTATGTCACCAGTGACATGGAAACGGATGAAGAGATACTCGAATCCTCAGAAGACCTGAGGTATCTGTGCGGGCTCGGACTTTTGGAAATGGATTTCGGCGGGAAGGATAAGATTTATGTCTATCATTCTCTGGAGGATGGGGAATTTTTTAAGACAATCTTACAGAAATACAGCGAAATATCACATGTACACCCACTCATCCACAGAGGCGTTGTCCGTCTGACAGAAGAAGGCAGGACGACAGAACTGATCTGCAGAAGGTAGTCTGCCCCTGCCATGCAAAAAAGGCACCTGTGTTTCAAAGCACAGGTGTCTTTTTGCAACTAATTTTCTTAGATCATAAGATCTTTCTTTTCTAGAATCGCTTCCACTGCCGCACAGGCGGGGCAGTCACAGTATTTTGCCCCGGCAGCCTTAATCTCGCGGGCATGTGCCGCTACTTCTTTTGCCTTATCCGCCCCGAACACCTGGGACCCTGCCTCGGATTCTGCAAATCCGATCAGGTTGTCGACCGGCATGATATCCTCTTCTAGTTCTTCTATATACTTTCTGGTTTCTGCGGCCTCCCCTTCTGTGCCAACAGCATCCAGCCATGCCAGAGCCGCAGCCTTTGTCTCACTGCTGCATGTCGGTGCGTCCACTAATTCGTGTGTCTTCTCAACAACGTAGTTCAATACTTCCTTGTCCATAATTAACACTCCTTTTCCTCCAGAACTTTTCCTATATTTTACCATACTTATCCGGGTAACGCAATTTGAACCTCTTTCCTATTCAAAACCCTATTCAAAACAAGAGAACCAAGCGTTACCATGCACGTCTGGTTCTCCTTTATAGGGATCATTCCTGTGTTTCTTCTGTTCCATCCGAAGTCTTATTCTCAATCTGCATGATTTCGGTGTCCTTCTCCTGTGTGATCCGCTCATTCAGGTATAAGATGCCTTTTGCTGTTGCCGTGTCCTGACCGATATGTATTTTCACACTGTTATCTTTCATCTGGACATCCTTCTCTTCCAGATCTTTGGAGAACAGGCTGAAGTTCTCACTCAGCTGTTTCTGGAGGTCTTCTTTTGTGTGTGGTTTCTCTTTGGAGGTGTATGATCTAACAATCTTACTGCCGTAAGATACAGGGAGGTAGAAATTCTCACCTAATTTCAGCTGGTGCTCCTTTGTGTACATCTCCCATTCTTTATAATCATTCTTCAGTGTGCCCACTGAGAGTATCCGGGAACCGATTTTTAGATAATACAAGCGTCTCTGGGACTTCTCATAGTATTTCTTTTTATATTTTGTGCTGATTGTATCCTCGTAAGCCATCTGTGTATCCGCAAATATATCCGCATCCGAAGTCTGGTACTGGTAGTCGATGACTTCGCCTGCATCGTTCATGACCTCGATCCTGCCGGACACGAGGATATCGCCTTTTGCGACGGTATCTCCGACATGCACCATCGGGACTCCCGTCCGGGTGATGATACTGGTAATCACGCCGTCTTTCGTTGCAACCAGGTCTTTCGGCTGAGCCTGGCTGCTCTCGGTTTTTGGGACTTCCGGGGGAGTGGAATCGGAGGAGGCACTTTTAGGGTCCGCATCCTCTCCGTCCTCCCGGAACGTATCTTCATTTTCCTTGATCTGGATACGGAGCCGGCTGCCGTCAATGGATGCAGATACCCAGACGATATCGTCGTACTCTTTTCGGATTTCTTTTACGATCTGTGCACAGTCAACCTGTTTTTTCGGCATATGGGGAGTGACCTCTTTCGTCTCGAGGAATTCAAGCAGCGTCTCGTTTGTCCATTTTTCGTTTCCCTCAAAATGAATGTCCCAGATAAAGCTGGAATACAGGTATAAAAGCCCGAGACAAAGGAAGAAGCTGATAAAAAACAGCTTCCGCTTCCGGTACCTCTGCAGAAAAAAAGGAAGACCGGCCCTGCCTGTCAGTACCACTTTTGTATGCGTCTTGCGGACGATCGGTCGAAGCTTTCGAAAACCTTTGAGGCTCATATACATCTCATACGCATTGCCGCAGGGAGTCAGTCCCCATATATAAATTTGATGGTGGCTGCACAGATTTAAAAAGCGTTCGGGGGAATATCCCTCGACGCGGACCTTTACATAGCCATGTACATACCGGATGATTGACTGTATCACAGTTTTTCTTACCTCACTTACAATATTCTAGCGAACAAATTCTGCCTGTAATCTTCATTTCATCGTTGGTATAATACTCTATTTGAAGGTTTTTCCCCTGAAGCCGGATCTGGCACCCTTTCGTCTGGACACGGATCAGGACATCCGTGTATTCAATGATGCCGCGGTAATTTTCGATGCAGACTTCCTGACAGCCCACGATTGTGACAACGGCTGCACCGAGGACTACATCCTTTGGCATACTTGCAGCAGATGCCAGTTTTTCTTTGAATTTTTCGTTATCTAAATCTCTGCCCATATAGAAATGCCACACATACGCCCTTTATTTGAAGTATATGTGCGGCACAATTGTCCTATTCTTATGAATTCTTATTTCCGGCTTCTGATGCGGACTGCTGCGGCCATCAAAATAACACCCCCGGCAAGGAGCCAGTATTTTTCGGTATAGCTGCCCTTCGTCATCGAGAAGGGATAGAATACCTTCAGATATTTAGAGCCTGCCCCCATTGCGGTGATATAGTAGAATACAGGGATCATGTAACCCGCAATCAGGTTATCCGTCAGGCTGTAAAACAAAAGTCCGAGCCCTCCCATAAAGATCATTTCCGCGAGTGTCCCTGCATAGTATGCCGGTGCCTCCATCTGGCAGCCATTTATGTGGAGAATTAAGAGGTATACGCCGAGATATAATGCGAGGACAAGCACGGCCTCTATGGCCCGGATGCTGTAAACAGTGCTTATTTTTGTATATTTCGACCGGATCAGGTCTCTTAAATCCGGATTCTGCTCGGGAAGGAAGACAGGGGGGATCAGGATAATCCCGATCAGGGCCACATACATTTCCAGAACCTTGGCAGTGTCCGCCAAAGGCAGGTTCTTTACCCCCAGTACGAGCGGGGAAAGGCAGAGCAGGATGCCTGCTGTGACGGCATGGACGGGCAGGTTATGCCTTATGTTCTCTCTTGCGATTTCCAAATAATTTGCCACGGATATCAAGCCTCCCTTTCCTCTTTAATGAATAGATCCAGACAGTAACTGCAGCGAGCAGGATGGAAATTCCTGCGTACAGCGCCCTGTTTGCAGCCAGCTGGCTGAAACCTGCATGAAAACCTTCATAATTAAACGGTGTGTTGTGTCTGGGAACGAGATCCCAGCCGTATATTCCGCCGTGCATGGCTGACATGGAACTAAAGACAGACAGAAACCACCAAATAAGCTGTACCAGTACACCCAGAGCCGTATCCGTAAGTTCCGTCAGAACCATTCCCACGGCAGTGGAGATCATGGCAGTCGGCATCAGCCAGCCAACACTGTATTTCACGAATGCCAGATAATCCAGACGGATACCTCCTCCTGCAGCTTTGATACATTCGGACAGCGGTATGCAGGAAATGAGAAGAACCGGCAGCATCAGCATTACAATCATGGAAAAGTAACGGCTGAAGATAATCACGGCTGAGGAGGCCTTTCTTGATGCGATCAGCGCCTGCATGCGGGAACGCCTGTCACGCATGCCCCGCGTGGCTGCCAGAAATACGGGCAGTATCCCGAGCATAATTCCCATGTAATCACTAAACAGTCTTGCATATGCACCGGTAAAATGATCTTTTTCTGTCAGGTCATTATATTGCTGCAGTGCCTGTTCATAAGTCATTGGTGTTTTTGCATTTGTTTTAAGACTCTCTTTACTGTAATTGGAACCTCCTCCAAGCATATCGTCTGTTTCTTCCATTAATGCACAGAACCGTTCAAAAGTAAGCCCGTCTTTTGGCTTGACCGGCGAACTGCCGTATACGATCTGGCTGTCTCCCTGGGCCGCTGTCATCGCATCGTCGATCTCCTGATCTGTGGACAGCCCTGTTGTTTCAGTAACAATCTCATGGATCCTCTTTAACTCCTTTTGACTGGGCTTGACTGTTTTATAAAACCCGATCGGGTACGTTGTAAAGGAGCCGCTCCTGTACTCACTGACCAGATATCCAAGCGTTGCCTCCATTGTGGCCTGTTCATCACCGCCTGCGACCATGCCGTAGTCTTCCTGCCCCGGTTCCGGTTTCTCGGCAAATTCCATGCTGCCGAGCTGGGAGTTGAAAAAAATAAGCAGGATCAGGATGATCAGCCAGTAGATCATGCTTTTGGCCGTCTGTTTACATTCTTTTATGAATAGATGTCCAAACATCAGGCCTCACTCCCTTCTCCGTTCATCAGATACATGTAAGCATCTTCTACACCCGCATCACAGCTTTCGGCCGAAGCGAAGGGCTTCTTCTCTGCGATAAAACGGATCATGACATTGTTTCCAAGTGTCAGCATGCTGGTTACGATGTATCTTTCTTTTAATTGCGGAAGTTCGTGTCTGCTGATCTGGGCAGTATAAACTTTTCCGTCAGCCATTTCAATCAGGCCGGAAACGGTTCCCTGATAAAGGATTTCTCCATTATTTAAGACGGCTATCTGTTCGCAGGTTGCTTCGATGTCCCCTACAATATGGGTAGAGAGAATGACGATGCGCTCTTCTGCAATCTCACAGAGAAGATTCCGGAAACGGACTCTTTCTTCCGGGTCCAATCCGGCCGTCGGTTCGTCTACAATAAGAATTCTTGGGTTATGCAGGATCGCCTGGGCGATACCGAGGCGGCGTTTCATTCCGCCGGAAAGTGCCTTTACTTTTGTTTTTCTGTCATTCTGGAGATTCACCTTCTCCAGCAGATATGGAATTCTCTTTCTGCGTTCGGCTGTACTCAGTCCGGAGAGAACGCCCAGATAATCCATTGCCTCATAGACGCTCATATTCGGGTACATGGAAAAATCCTGGGGCAGGTACCCGGTCATCTTACGGATTCTGGCAGAGTCTTCTACCGGAATTCCACAGACTGTAATCCGTCCGTCTGATTTTGGCAGCAGTGTGGCAAGCACCTTCATAAGAGTCGTTTTTCCGGCGCCGTTTCGCCCGAGCAGTCCGAACATTCCCTGTTGAATGGTCAGATCAACCTCCTTTAAAGCCTGTTTCTTTCCATAATATTGATTCAAATGTTCAATCTTAATTTCAGCAGACATTCTTTGATTAACCTCTCTTTCCTGAAGATCCCCGGACTTGTTTTGTCTTAGTCCATTTCATTTTTATGTGATCTTCTTGTCTATGAAGCTATCATACCGAAGAAATGTCTATATTTTCTCTATGAAAACTTAAGATTCTCTTCATTCATTCTTACTGGAAAATGAAGCTGTCACAACCGCACCGCCTTCTATGGAGTTGGCCAGACTTAACTCACCGCCGTGCTTGGCACAAAGCTGCCTGCAGATATGGAGCCCGATTCCAAAATGGGGATTCTCACCGCCATTCTCTTCCGGCAGTTTCCGGTGCTCCCTGTGGTAAGGAAGGAGGGCCTTTTGAAAGTCATATTCTGTAAATCCGCTTCCGTCATCCTGAACGACCAGATACAACATCTCTTCTCTTTCTTCATATTGAAGTGTGACTGTAATCCGTCTGGATGCAAAGCGGATGGCATTTGACAGCAGATTTTCCAGAACCTCCAGAAGGAGATTTACATCGACAGCCGCTTTTTTTGAGGGCAGGGTTTCAGTTTGTCCGCTAAGAATAATTTCCACATCGCCGATCTGGTTCAGTGCAAAGATAACCTCTAAAATTTCACTCTGGATCTGCCCGGGCGTATAGAGTTCTTTTTGTACCGGAATCTCATCAAGGCTGCGGATTCCTTTCATTGTCCTGCTGTACTGTTCCAGACGGCTTAAATGCTCTGACATCAGTCTGAGCGTCTCTAACATTTTCTCCTGACTGATTTTCCCCTGTGGCAAGTAGCGCTCCAGAAAGTCGGAATATCCTTTCAGAACGGTTAGCGGCGTCCTTAAGTCATGGGCAAATGCGGCATTGAGCTGTTTCTGGTTCTCTACCAGCTCCCACATCATTTCCTTATTATGTATGAGTTCAAGCCGCATTTCGTCGAAGGAACGGCAGAGCAGCCCCATCTCATCCCTGCTTTCATATGTCAGGTCAAAATCCAGATTATTCCCCCGGACCTGTTCTGTGCCTTCTTTTAGAATATTCAGAGGTTTTTTCAATCTTTTCTTATAAAAAAGCAGGCTTGCGGCAATAGACCCTGCTACTCCATAGACAAAGGGACTCCACACACGTATCGTGTCGAGCAGGAGCATCCAGAGCCCGTCGTGATTCTGAAAACCAGTGTAACTGTCCGTCCAGAACGGCCACTCCGACAATTTGATGGTAAAGAACCATAATTCGCTGTCACCGCTGTATCTGCTCCAGATCATGCTTTCATACCGGTAGCAGGCCGTTATCGTCAGATAAGACAGTACCGCCCCAGCCGCGGCAAACACGAGGATATATGCGGCGATTGCGCTTCGAAATGACATATTGCGTATTTTATGGCTGACCACAGATGTTTTTTCTTCTAACCAATCCATTTGTACCCCACTCCCCATACCGTTTCTATGTATGTTTTCTTTGTGAACCCGGACAGCTTCAGCCGGATGCGCCGGATATGCTCAGTCACAATGCTGCTGTCACCGCAGCCGTCGTAGCCACGCACTTTCTCATACACCTGTTCCTTGGAAAATACCTGTCCACTGTTCATGGACAAAAGCTCCACAATATTGAATTCTGTTTTTGTCAGGTTCACTGGCCGGTTATCGTAATAAACACAGCGCTCCTCATAGTGTATGGCCAGAGCCCCCTGTACTCTGACAGCCTGTGTCTGATTCTTCCGCTCCTCCCGGCGCAGGTGTGCCTCAACCCTTGCACCCAGTTCCTCGATACTGAACGGCTTAACGATATAATCGTCACCGCCCAGAAGGAGTCCCCGTATCCGGTCCTCCTCCTCAATCTTGGCAGTCAGAAAGACGATCGGGCAGGATACATGGCTGCGGATCATCGTACACACCTCAAATCCGTCAATCCCGGGAAGGTTTACATCCAGCAGGATAAGGTCTGGTTTCATGGACAGCCTGCTGAAAACCTCGGTTCCGTTCGTGGCTGTGATCACCTGATATCCCTGTATTTCAAAATAATCTTTTAAGAGCTGGAGGATTCCAGGCTCATCATCAACTGCTAAAATCTTTTTCATAGTTATGTTCATCCAACTTTCTACAGAGTTCGTGTTGTTATTATACTAATAAATTCTCTACAAAAAGTCTACAAGGAGATAGGACTGGAATTATTTAACCAATTTTAAAACATCTTTTGCAGTCATGTTTGAGTAGAGTTTTCCATCAATGAGTATGTTGGGGGCGGTCCGGCATTGTTTCAGGCATGGCCTTGTCTTTATACATACTTTGCCGTCTTTTGAGATGCCGTTTTTTTGGGTCTTAAGTTCCCTGTTTAGAGTTTTTAGAAGTTCCTGTGAACCTTTGTCTGTGCAGGCTTTTCCTGTGCAGACTACGATTTCATGCTGGTAGGCTGCCTCCTTCAGTGAGGGGTAGATTTTGACCAATACCTGGATGACAGAAGGGCTGACCCCGGCGGCTTCGGCCGCACGTCGCTTTAACTCCGAGGTGATGCAGCCGTTGACTTCCTGAAGTTCCCTCAGCATCTGTACAATATTATCCTGATCGCTTTTGTTGTCCATCTGGCTGTAATACTGCAGTATTTCTTCTGTCTGCCCTGCTTTCTGAGAATCATTCATTTCTATTAACCTCCGTTTCTCTTCCATTTTATCAGTATTACCTGAAACTGTCAGCCTTAATCTTAATACAGTCAAAGACCCCGCAGGCATAGATAAACCGCAGGGCCGGATGTTCTGCGGTTTGTTCTTGATGGTTGACCTCTGTTTTGCAAAAGGAGCCATAAACATATTAATTTAAAAGTGTCCCTTCCATCCGCACCGGCTGGTGGTCTGTGTATTCAAAGTCAGTATTGATATTCTCTACCTGATTAACCTTTATATTATCTGATACGATAAATCCGTCCAGGACATAGACCTGTGAGTCCTCGTAGTTTCCGCTGTAAGGCCCGTTTAACAGCCTGCATGTGGGTACGTTGTCGGAAACGGCGAAGGAGAACCCGTCAGGGATATCTTCCGTGCCGACAATACCGGGAACCCAGTTGTCTTTGTTGTGGATCGGGTATTTATCCATGCCCTCGAATGTCTGGTTGAAGTCTCCACCCGCAATGACATAATTACCTTTTTCATATTCGGCTTCCAGTTTTTCTGCAAGCATCCTGCTCTGTGCAATCTTTCCTTCGCCGCTGTCATAAGCCTCGAGATGGAAATTGATCAGGACGAGTTCTTTGTCTGTGCCTTCAAGCGGGACCCTCGTCTCGAGCATACAGCGCTTCAGGTTACAGGTCTTGACCGGCCAGCTGAAGGACTCCGGAAGTGCGATACGGGATGCATCCGTGACTTCCAGACTGGTCATGGTGACAAGGCCGCTTTTTACTTTTCCGATCGGTGGCAGCGGGTACGGAACATAATCACACTTAAAATTGCATGCGAACATTCCGGTTAACCCGAGTGCATCCTCATAGTATTCCTGCTCGTCAATATGGTAGGAACGTTTGGAATCCCGGTCTACTTCCTGAAGGAAATAAATATCCGCGTCCTGTTTCTCTAAAATGGACGTGATCCCCTTTAGATTATTTTCTACTAATTCTTTGCTCTCCGGCTGCACTTTGGTACCGCCGTCCATAAAAAAATCTTCATCTTTACTTAATCCCGCATAACCGGTATTGTATGTAAGTATTGTAAATGAATCCCCAATATCCAGCGAATCTGTTCCATTTCCCGTTTCAACGGCTTCAACCGCCTTCGGACGGTATTCCCGTATCGTCAGATATCCCACTAAAACTGCGAGAATCAGTATGACAGCAAGTACAATTCCTCCTGCTATTTTCAATCCTTTTCTCTTCTTTTTCATAAAACCGCCTCTCTCCATACTTTGTTTAAGGATAAAAATGATGTATATACCTTGAACTTATTTTAACTTAAACTTAACATTTTGTATAGTAGGAGGAGAAAACATTCACAGAAACCGTTTTGCTATTCTTAAAAATTCTTCATTCGTCTGGAGAAAATCATACATTGGATTATTTTTCATTTCAGACATCAGTCCCGAAAGTAGCTTTTTTTCTGAGTTCTGTTTTTGTGACGCATCGATTCCAGAAATATCAGGTGCTATATCCCGGAACAAAACGGTGTTTTTCATATCCCAGGGAGTCCGAATAGCAAAGAGCATTCTTTTTAGGAGAGAGACCGCTCTTTCTTCATCTTTTAGAAGGACTGCCGTGTGAAACTTGAGCACCTGGCTGCTGTACTCCCATAGTCCGAAGGTTTCGGCAGTCTTTTCCCATGCTTTAGCAGCATACCCGGCCATCTCATGATCTTCTTTTTTTACGGCACATTCACCCAGATACATCAGTATGATCATGATTTCGTTCAGTCGCATTTGCAGCAAATGTTCCAGTATTCTGGCCGCGTCATCCAGCTTCCCCTCCTTCATATAAATCGAGGCTTCCTGCTGCTTCTTGTCTATTCCCAACCGTTCCGGGACCAGTTCCAGCATTTCATGGGCCTTCTGGTAATCTCCCCGCAATTCATACTTGGAAGAAAGCATAAATGCAGAAGAAATCCGGATTTTTTCATCTCCGTCTTCCACTGCACGATGATACAGTTCCATGATCTGGTCCGTATACTGGCCTTTTTCGTCAGCAGGCATTCCCGCCATGATTAGGGCACCGTCCAGCAGGAGGGCCGATTTATGTACCAACGGGGCGCAGCGGGGATATGCCCGCAATTTTTCGTGTAAAAGTGTAAAACCGGCATCGAGCCCGCTTTCGCTGATGGCCTGTGATAATTCTTTGCAGAAAGATTCGATTTCCTGTTCTGAGAGTTCCTCATGGAAACAAAACAAAGTATTCATATCTACCTGCAACAGGCGCGCCAGCGGCGGAAGTAGTGTAACATCCGGATACGACGAACCCTTTTCCCACTTATTTACGGCAGGGGTGGATACACCCAGATATTCGGCAATTCTCTCCTGGGTCAGCCCCAGTTCCTTCCTTTTTTCACGGATAATTGTATTAATCGGCATAATTTGTCCTCCCAAACTTTTTATCTTCTTCCTGACAAAATAATTATATCATTTAAGGAGGCACTTTTACAATTTACCACCTGGCAACTAACCGGAGGCAGAATTTAACCTGTGGTTTACTTCGACACACGGGGAAATGTTAATACGAGTTCAAATCCAGTCTTATATTCCGGGTTTGTGCCGACACGGATCTTGAGCCTTTTCGCTAATTCTCTAACCAGGTAGAGCCCCATGCCGGTTGCTTTTTTCCGCTGCCTGAGATTTCCGCCGGTAAATCCTTTATCGAAAATGAAGGGAATATCATATTCAGGGACTCCGATACCGTTGTCGCGGATATGCAGCATGGTTTCATTCCCAGACGGGGCCCACTCTGTATACAGTTTAAGAGTATTTTTCTCTTTCTCCGGGTCTGCGTATTTGATGCTGTTGCTGACAGCCTGTCCGATGATGAAAATGAGTCCCTTTCTGTCCGATAAAACCCCGATGTCCTCTGTTTCGTTTTGTATCAGGAAACCCGCTTCATCCAACAGGGCCCTGTATTCAGACAGAGCCTCCGTACAACAATCCCTTAAAGATACCTTTTCGAACAGGAAATCCGAATGTACGGCCTTCAGTCCTGCATAGTACAGGACCTGGTCAATATCTTCCTGCAGCTGGCTTCTTGCATACTCCAGCTTATGGAAAACACCGGTGGACATCTCCTCTTTTCTGTTATCGAGTACAAACGTCATTAATGCCAGCGGCGTCTTAACCTCGTGTGCCCATGTTTCCATATAATCTTCATATTCCTGAATATCACTCTTCTGCTTCTTGTTTTCGCGGTATTCGCTCTGAAGCCTTTTCACCAGAGCCTGTGCAATCGTATAATCTGTTCCGCAAAAAGCGGTCAGAAAGCTTTCATCTTCCGCCAGCTCCCGGTTTTCCAACAGCTCCATATAGGCTTTTTCCTTTTTTGAATCACTGCTGTAAGCGATCCACAGAGCGATGCTGAACATGAGAAAAGACACAAAGAGCATGGCACCGAGCAGGATCAGGAATTTGCCCGGACTAAGCAGCCATAAGAAAATTATGAACAGAAAATCGGTACACACAAGCAGTGCCAGCCAGATGCTATGGTTATAACAGTAATGAAGCAGTTTCTTCAGCATGCGGATCCTCCTGTTTTTGCTCAATAAAATATCCAGTGCCGCGCACAGTAACGATTCTATAGTTCAGCGCCAGCCGTTCCAGCGTCTTTTTCAACCGGGTCATGTTGACCTGAAGTGCATTTTCATCTACATATTCGGAAGTTCCCCAAAGCGTCTGAAAAAGCTCCTCCTTCGAAACAATTCTGCCCAATGGGGATAACAGCTGTTCCATGATCTTTCCCTGATTCTCAGGGAGTACATAGGATGTCTGATTTGTATATATCGTATAAGTATTTAAATCCAGACGGATTCCGGGCACTTCCAGAAAGTGCTCTTTGTCCTTGTATCTTCTGAGCAGATTGGCAATCCTCGCCAGCAGGCGGTCCCTGTGGCAGGGCTTTGGCAGATATTCATCCGCCCCAAGCCCCAGGGCATGCAGTTCGTCCTTCATATTGTCCCTGCTTGTCAGAACGAGTACCGGTACCAGACTTTTCCGGCGGATGAATCTGCATACCTCGAATCCGGTCTGCCCCGGCAGATTGATATCCAGCAGCACAAGGTCCGGATTGTTTGCAAGTATTTCCGAAGCCGTATCCGAAAAATGGTTCAGGCTTACCGTTTCATAGCCGGCCCCGGAGAGAAGATACTCCAGTTCTTCCCTCATAAATTCCTCGTCTTCTGCTATTACAATCCTGCTCATATAAATCTCCTACTCTTCCCTCTTATTCTCAATCATACCAAGAAGCTGCCTGCGGCTTAATCTCGTTACGGCAGCAATATAAATAAATTCTACCACAACAAGCAGGATTATCATAGCGCAACCCAGCTTTAAAAGCATGGGCACCTCCGTTTTCATTTCCATTGAAATAAAGCCTGCAAACAGCGCCTGTATACCGAAGAAACTGCTGACTGCCGCGGTCAGGACGGGCAGGCCGAAATACCATTTGATCTGTTTGTCTGCGCTTTTGCATAATGCCTTGTACGAACTCCCGAGGCGGATCAGGACATGGTAACGCCTGCCTGTTTTCCGCTGGTGCATCAGGAATTGTACTCCCATGACAGTATTGGCTATGATCAGGAAAATGACGGCAAGGTAGATCGTAATATATCCCAATGCGATGAAATAGAACAACTGCCTGCCCATATTCTGCAGATAGCTTTCATATTCAAGGGAAGTCTGATTCAATCTTTCATTAATACCCATCATGGCCTGCATCAGCCCCTCTTTCTGAACAAGGTTCTCTTTTAAGACCGCATTCCAGTAAGAATCGGAATTTCTGGTCACAAGGCGGTCATATACGCTGTCCGGGATAATGACTCCAAGGGCAAGCGTAATGGAGCGGTCCACAACTAAATTTGTCTGGTATACCTGATCCTTCAATTCGAAAGGGACACCATTGAGCTCTATAACAGGATTTTGGGAGAGTGCCTCATTTAAAAGGTCCAGCCGTTCTCCGAAATAAAAGTCCTGGTCACTGTACAGCGCGGCCTGATTCCCGGAAAGCTCAATAGGGGCTTTCCCGTCAGTCTCAAGGATCTGGTTGTATCCGGACAGGGAAATAAAATAAGGCGTTGTAAAATATTCAAGGCTCTCTGACAGGCTTTGCACGTTTTCTGAATTTCCAAGTGAATTTACTGCACGGCGAAAACCTTCCCCGGAGAATGTGTTTTCATCATCAGGCATCCCCGTCTTTACTTCGAACAGTTGCGAAAATTCCGCATCTAATCCTGTGTTTTTCAAAATCTCTTTGACGGATGGTTCCTCGTCTGCTGTCTCCTTGTCAGGAACGCTTTGGCTGTAATCTATGAATGTGTAATCTATATGGTGTGCCTCACTGCCGGATGCTTCGAGGCTTACAGACATGCCATAGCCAAAACAGCAAAGTGCGGCCAGAATGAGCAGGGAGGACACTGCCAGGGAGGCCGGGCGCAGAAAAACATTTTCCTGCAGCTGGCGGAATGTAAATGTCGACAGCCCCCTGTTTGTTTTCTTTAATCTGAAAGTCAGTTCCAGAAGAAGTCCTGATCCATGAAACCAAAGGAAGGTCCCTGCAATTCCCAGTACAACTGTCATCCCAAACCTGAGAGGCGACTCCCATGCGTTTCCACGGATCGCCGTATAGTAAGCCACTGCCAGAGAGAGGATTCCGGCAATGACCTGTACATACCCGATTCCGCGTCTCTTCCTCTTCTGTTTTTTCTCCTGTGTATCTGACAGCAGGCTGATGACTTCTTTTTTGACGACAGAACCGCTAAATAGCAGCATTGCAAAAAATTTGATGGTAAAGAATCCGATAAAGGTCCATAAGACCGCCTTCCATGACAATGTAAAGCGATGCCCTATGATTCCCAGTCCAACCACTTTCGCAGTAATCAGGCTGATCATTTCTGAAAGAAATATGGCAATCGGGATACCAATCAGCAGCGAAAAGATGCTGTTGAAGATATCTTCCGCCATCATCATGGCAAAGAGCTTTGAGCGCCGCATCCCCATCATCAGATACATTCCCAGCTCATGGCTTCTTCTTTCGATCTGGTACTTTCCTGCAAAATAAACGAGAAAGAACAGTAAGAAGAGCGAAACACCGTAGAGTACCGGAAGAAGCCGGTAGATCTTATTTACCGCATCACTTTCCATCCGGAGCAGAAATTTCATGACATCCTGGTTTTCAAGAGACAGGATAATGTAAAATGCAATGATAGAAACAATCAGTGAGAGGAAGAATAAACCGTTTTCTTTCCGGCTCCTCCTGCCGTTTTTCAGGACAAGTTTAAAGAACATTTGCGCTTCCCCCTCCCAGCTGAGCCATGACACTTAGAATGCGCTCGTAAAAATCCTGCTGTGTCTCCTTTGGATATTTTCTCCTTAATTCATGGAAAATCCTTCCATCCTGAATGAAAAGGATACGCGAGCAATAGCTTGCCGCATTGCAGTCATGCGTAACCATAAGGATGGTTGAGCCATCCTGCTGGTTCAGTAAAGACAGTTTTTCCATCAGCGATCTGGCATTCTTAGAATCCAGAGAACCCGTCGGTTCATCCGCAAGAAGCATGTCCGGATTCAGAATCATTGCCCTGGCCGCCGCGATACGCTGTTTCTCTCCCCCTGACATTTGTGACGGGAATTTGTCCAGAATGTCCTCAATCTCCAGATATTCCGCCAGTTGTGCCAGACGGGCCGCCCCCTCTTTTTCCGGCACATTCTGGATTGCAGGCGGAAGCATAATATTTTCCCGGCCGGTAAGATTATCGAGCAATTCAAAATTCTGAAACAGGTAACCGATACGCTTTCCCCGGTATTCCGCGAGTTTCTTCCCCTTATAGGCACTGATGTCCTCCCCGTTTAAAAGGATTTCGCCTTCTGTCGGGTGCACCGCGGTCGCAATACAGTTCAAAAGAGTCGTCTTTCCAGAGCCGCTGCTTCCCATGATCCCTAGAAACTCACGGTCCAACACCTGAAATGTAATTCCGTTTAACGCTTTTGTCACGTTACCATTCTTTCCATAGTTTTTCTTTAGTGATTGGATGTCCAGTAATTTTTCCTTCATTTAAATCCTTTCCCCTTTCTACTCTATCTGTCAGTCTGCTGACTGTTTCATTTGGTGGATCTCTATTCATAGTATACAGGATTCCTGTGCAGGAAAACACTTACAGTCTTTGTAAGGATTCAGGAAAAATACTATTGAAGGTACTGTGTGCGTCCAAAGAAGGGAATAGTCATGTGAACAATACCTGCCGTACAAAAAGCGGAACAAGGTTTTCTGACCCTGTTCCGCTTTGATCGAGATACTGTCACAGTGTGAGCCTGCCGGGCAAACCTGTAACAGAATTTTTCAAACACACTCTAGTATGTAAACAACTGTGTCCAGTAATTGCGCCCGGCTGCATTCTGATAATACCCCACACCGAATTTCGTGAATTTGGGATTCAGGATATTCGCCCTGTGCCCGTCACTGTTCATCCAGCCTGTCATAACTTCCTGCGGAGTGCGCTGTCCCCATGCGATGTTCTCACCGGAGCCCTGAAAGCTGACCCCCTGTTCTGTGAGTGCTGTACTGAAAGAACTCCCGTCTGGCCTTGTGTGCGAAAAGGATGTTTCTGTCTCTTTTGCCCTCACAAGTGCCGCCGCCTCGATTTTGCTGTCAATCGCAAGAGGGGTGAGGCCTGCTTTTACTCTTTCGGCATTTACTAAATCTGCTACCTGCTGTATGAAAGTACGGTCCTGTGAATCTGTTTCCGGCTGGCTGTCATCCCCCTCCGGATGATTGATATCTCCGCCGGGTTTGTCGGCGTCTTCTCCCGGCCCGTCTATATCCTGATCCGGCTGGCCTGTTCCGCCGCCTGGCACCTCATTATCCGTTCCCGGCTGATCCGTATCCGGAAGATTCATGTCAGGGGTATCTGTCCCCGGCTGGTCAGTATCGGGCAGATTGTTATCCGGAAGATTACTGTCCGGAATGTCCGGCTGGTCTGTATCCGGAGTATCCGTGTCCGGTAAATCCGGTGTATTTTCACCCGGAGGAGCAAAATCCGGCGGGCATACCTGCCAGTAGATCCCCCCTATGTTACCGCCCAGACCGTTTAGCTTGTCTTTCAGGCTGTTCAGATCATCTCCCTGGATGATGGTTACCCCGTAGCCCGGTGCCACTTTCTGACTGCCTGTGCCTGTATCTGCTGCCTGCGCCGGGAGAACGGTACTTCCTGCAACCCCGATTGCTGTTGTAATTGCTAAAATTGATAGCCTTCTCATATGAACCTCCTGTTGTTTTATTATTATGTAAGTATTACGTAGATATTACATAGTTGTTACAAACAGGATGATAACATGCACTGTGAAAAAATGATACAAGAAATAACTGGTACAGATTCCTGATATTACAAATTTGACCTGACGGCCCACCTCATCTTTGTGGAACGGGCCCTGCTGTTTCTTGCACACTCCTCGGCGGACGGGCGGATGACATCGTTTGCAATCTCGCTGTAGAGGCCCTCTCTCTGATACTGTTTGAATGACTTCTTCACAAGCCGGTCTTCCCCGGAATGGAAAGTCAGAATGGCTGCGCGGCCCCCGGGTGCAAGGATGTGGGGCAGCTTATCCAGAAACTCATAGAGAACTTCGAATTCACTGTTCACATCGATGCGGAGTGCCTGAAAAGTCCTCTGGCAGGATTTTTTGACTGCTTCCTTTTTTTCGGCTGCAGGCAGAAAATCAAGTGTCTGTGCGATAATATCCCGCAAATCCTTTGTGGCGGCAATCTCCCTGCCCTTTTGTATCTCAGTCACAACCGCTTCGGCAATCAGGGCAGCATAAGGTTCATCCGCATTTTCCGTCAGCATCCCTTCAAGCTCCTGTACATCAATTGTACGCAGACGTTCTGCCGCGGTAATTCCCTTTTCCGGGTTCATCCGGAGGTCAAGAGGACCGTCCGTCTTATAGGAGAATCCTCTTTCGGGATTATCGATCTGCATAGAGGATACACCCAGATCAGCCAGCACAAAATCAAATAAACCGGTCTCACTGGCAATCTGGTCCACATTCGCAAAATTCAGAAGCTTTACTGTAAGGATGTCCGGGCCATATCCCAGATTTTCCAGACGTTCCTTCGTTTTGGCTGATTCGATCGGATCGACGTCCAGCGCATAAATGTGTCCTTCATGCTCCAGACACTTCAGCATCTCCAGTGTATGTCCGCCGTAACCTAGCGTGGCATCCAGCCCCCGCTGCCCCGGTTTAATCTCCAGAAAGTCAAGGATTTCCCTGACGCAGATGGAAATATGCATTCCGGCAGGGGTACTTCCTTTTTGGATAACCTTTTCAATCGTGTCTGCATATTTTTCAGGCTGCAGTTCTTTGTATTTTTCCTTATAATTTCTCGGATGCGTACCCTTGTACCGGGGACGCCTTTTATGTTTTTGTTCTTGATTGTCCATGATATTCCTTTCCTGAGAGCAAAGTACGGTTTTACTCAAAGCCGCCCCTGTTATATGCGCGTGTGATTACATAAGAAGGCTAAAACCTCCATTATTTATGGTATGGTTCTTTTTGGATAATCCGGTAACTCCGGTAGATCTGTTCTAAAAGGATTACACGCATCAGCTGATGTGGGAATGTCATTTTTGAAAAACTCAATGCGTAATCAGACCTTTCCAAGACCGCTTTGCCCAGTCCGATAGACCCCCCTATGACAAAAATAATATGGCTGATACTGGAAATTCCCAGCTTGTCGATCTTATCCGCCAGTTCTTCCGAAGTCAGCTGCCTGCCCTGAATTTCGAGGGTAATGACATAGGCATCGTCCCTGATATACTTCATCAGACGCTCCCCTTCTTTCCCGCGGATCTGTTCTTCCACGGTTTCACCCGCCTGGTCAGGGGTCTTTTCATCCGCCACCTCTATGATTTCCAGCTTACAGTATTTGCTCAGTCTTTTGCTGTATTCAGCGACTGCGTCTTTTAGATATTTTTCCTTTATTTTTCCTACGGTTAAAACTGTAATTTTCATATGGTCAGCCGTCTTCCTTATGCCGGATTTTCCCGGAGATATTCTTCTACAAGATCAACAGCATCTGCAATACACTGGTCACAGCTGCAGATTGGCCGGTCTGAGCCGATTCCTTTTAACTCGCGGCAGAGGATGGAGCGGTTCTTCTCTTTGAATTTTTCAGCATAGTCCTTAACTTTCCTGTAGGTATCTGCCTTCGTTGATTTCCCTTTGTCAAGGTCACCTACGCTGTTGTTCAGACCGATGATCATAAACAGTCCGGACAATGCCCCGCAGACTTCCATCATTCCCATTCCGAAACCAAATCCTTCTGAAATACGGAACATTTCCTCCTCGGAAACCCCAAAGTCTTTGCAGAAAGAACAGGCAACGGCCTGACAGCAATTGTATCCTTTTTTATGATATTCTAATGCAAGTTCTTTTTTTGTCATCTTTTCCTCCTGATAAAAGAACTTCTCCATAGCCGTCTGCTGAATGTCCCGCAGTCTTTACAGCTATGGAGAAGCTTTCTATTTGTGATTCAAATATTCGTCGATTCCTTTTGCACCGGCTTTTCCGGCACCCATTGCAAGGATTACTGTTGCAGCCCCTGTTACGGCATCACCGCCGGCATAAACGCCTTCCTTGGATGTCTGGCCGTTTTCTTCCTCTGCTACAATACATTTTCTTCTGTTTACTTCGAGTCCCTTTGTTGTAGAAGAGATCAGCGGGTTCGGTGAAGTTCCGAGTGACATAACAACGGTATCTAATTCGATCTCGTATTCAGAACCCGGGATTTCAACCGGACGTCTTCTGCCAGATGCATCCGGCTCGCCCAGTTCCATCTTAATAACTCTCATGCCTTTTACATATCCGTTGTCGTCCACAAGGATCTCTTTTGGATTCGTCAGAAGGTCGAAGATTACACCCTCTTCTTTTGCATGGTGTACTTCTTCCACTCTGGCCGGAAGCTCAGCTTCACTTCTCCTGTATACAATATGTACTTCAGCCCCTAGTCTTAATGCAGTTCTGGCAGCATCCATTGCAACGTTTCCTCCGCCGACTACTGCTACCTTGGTGCCGGCAACAATCGGGGTATCATAGTTGTCATCGAATGCTTTCATGAGGTTGCTTCTCGTCAGATATTCATTTGCTGAGAATACACCGTTCGCATTTTCTCCCGGGATTCCCATGAACATTGGAAGTCCTGCTCCTGAACCAACAAAAACAGCCTCAAATCCTTCTTCCTCGATCAGCTGGTCGATGGTTGTGGATTTACCGATTACAACGTTAGGCTCAAACTTAACACCTAATTCTTTTACCTTTTCAATCTCCTTGGCAACAACTTTCTGCTTCGGAAGACGGAATTCAGGAATACCATATACGAGTACGCCGCCGAGCTCATGGAGTGCCTCAAATACAGTAACATCATACCCCATCTTGGCAAGGTCACCTGCACATGTGAGTCCTGACGGGCCTGATCCAATTACTGCAACTTTATGGCCGTTTGTCGTCTCAGGGCATTCCGGCTTGATATCATGCTCCAGCGCATAATCTGCTACGAATCTTTCCAGCTTTCCGATAGAAACAGGTTCGCCTTTGATTCCGCGGATACACTTTCCTTCACACTGGGATTCCTGCGGGCATACACGTCCGCAGATCGCAGGGAGTGCTGAAGACTTACCAATCACTTTATAAGCCTCTTCGATATTGCCTTCCTTTACTTCCTTGATGAATCCGGGAATATCAATCGCAACCGGGCATCCGGCAATACATTTTGCGTTCTTGCAGCCTAAACATCTGACTGCTTCTTCCATTGCTTCTTCCTTATTATATCCAAGACAAACTTCTTCAAAGTTTGTTGCACGTACTTTCGGGTCCTGCTCTCTGACAGGAACTTTCTTTAATACATCAGCCATTAGTTGTCACCTCCGCAGTTTCCGCAGCCACCATGATGAGTGTCTCCTTCTTGTAATTTCAGCATAGCACGGCCTTCTTCAGACTTGTACATCTGGCTTCTTTTCATAGCCTGGTCAAAATCAACGAGGTGTCCGTCGAATTCCGGTCCGTCAACACATGCGAATTTAATTTCGTCTCCTACCTGAAGACGGCATGCACCGCACATACCTGTTCCGTCTACCATGATCGGGTTCATGCTGACAATTGTAGGAAGCTCCAGCTTCTTTGTAAGCAGGCATACAAACTTCATCATGATCATCGGTCCGATTGCAACACAGACATCATACTGTTTTCCTTCATTCTTCACCAGATCTTCGATTACAGCCGTAACCATTCCTGAACGACCATAGGAACCGTCATCTGTTGTAACATAGAGATTGCCCGCAACCTCTTCCAGTTCTTTTTCAAGAATCAACATATCATGTGTCTTGGAACCAACGATGACATCTGCATCTATTCCGTTCTCATGCAGCCATTTTACCTGTGGGTAAACCGGTGCAGCACCTACACCGCCGGCTACAAATAACATCTTTTTGTTCTTCAGTTCTTCAAGATCTTCGTGAATAAACTCAGATGGACATCCCAGAGGCCCAACGAAATCACGGAAACTGTCCCCTTCTTTTAAATCTGCCATCTTAGTTGTAGATGCTCCAACTTCCTGGAACACGATTGTGATTGTCCCCGCCTCTCTGTCGTAATCACAGATTGTAAGAGGGATTCTTTCTCCTTTGTCATCCATCTTCACAATCACGAACTGGCCTGGCTGGCAATGGCTTGCAACACGCGGTGCGTGTACATCCATAAGATAGATTTTATCAGCCAGTTTTTCTGCTTTTAATATCTTGTACATCTTATTCCTCCTTGTAAAAAATCACCCTTTCCTTATAATACGCTATAAACAAAGGATTGGCAAGTATTCTTTCAATGAATTCACGCCCCGGAGGGCTTTTTATTTCATAGGGCGTACTTTCCTAATGAAATGAAAAAATACCGCCTGAAATGCAGGTCCCCTGCATTCCAAACGGTATTTTTTCAAGAATCCTAAAGCCTGCCTGTTAATTTCTTTTCTTAGAAATCTACCTCTGTTCCGTAGTAGATGCAGTTAAACAGTCTTTCCATTTCAGCCGGTGTTATGCTTCTTGGGTTGGAGCCTGTGCAGGCATCTCCTACTGCCAGCTCGGAAATCTTTGCGATCTTCTCTTTGAATTCTTCTTCGATAATTCCAAATTCTTTGAGAGTCTTCGGAATGCTCATCTGTACATTGAAGTCGTCAATTTTTTCACAGAGGCTGTTGATTAATGCCTTTTCTGAAGCACCCTGAAGGCCCACCCTGCGGGCGATCTCTGCATAGCGTTTAGCAGCTACCGGGTCTTTTGCATTGTATTTGATTACATATGGCAGGTACATTGCATTGGCGCATCCGTGTGTGATATGTCCGGTTGAGAATGCAGCGCCTGTCTTGTGTGCCATAGAATGTACAATACCAAGCAGTGCATTGGAGAATGCCATACCTGCCAGACACTGGGCTGTGTGCATTTCTGCCCTTGCATCCATGTTTCCTCTGTAAGAAGCCGGCAGGTAATCAAATACCATCTCAATTGCCTGAATTGCAAGCGGATCTGTGAAAGCGCAGTTTAATGTAGATACATATGCCTCGATTGCATGAGTCAGTGCGTCCATACCTGTGTAGGCAACCTGTTTTGCAGGAAGTCCTTCAACCAGTTCGGAATCTACGATTGCAACATCTGGTGTGATGTTAAAGTCAGCCAGAGGGTATTTCACTCCTGTCTGGTAGTTTGTGATAACAGAGAATGCAGTAACTTCTGTCGCTGTACCTGATGTTGACGGAATTGCAGCGAATTTCGCCTTCTGTCTCAGTTCCGGGAAGTTAAACGGGATACATAAGTCTTCGAATGTAACTTCCGGATATTCATAAAATGCCCACATTGCTTTTGCTGCATCTATTGGTGAACCACCGCCCATTGCTACGATCCAGTCCGGCTCGAATGCCCGCATAGCTTCGGCGCCTTTCATAACGGTCTCTACAGACGGGTCCGGCTCTACACCCTCAAATAACTGAACTTCCATTCCTGCTTCTTTTAAGTAATTGACTGCCCTGTCAAGAAATCCCTGACGCTTCATGGAACCGCCGCCTACTACAAGGATAGCCTTTTTTCCTTTCAGGTTTTTCAGTTCTTCCAGACAGCCTTTTCCGTGGTAAATGTCTCTTGGTAATGTGAATCTGCTCATTTTATGCATCTCCTTTATAAGTACGTTATTTTTTTAACGTTTTCATTATAGCACTGTTAAACTTTTAACGCAACCATAGTAACATAAAAATCACGTTAAATTTTGTACAAAAATACCGCTGTGTTTTTGTTTATTTTTTAACACAACGGTACTTCTTTCCATATATTCATTTATACAGCATTCTATTCACTGATTTCCAGTACGTAATTTCTCTTGGTAACCTGTGTGTATTTGCCGGAATTATTATTTTTGAGAACGGCAGAGAACATAGTCTGTCCCTCAGGCATATCTATCGGGCCGGTATATTCTTCAGCACTCACAGCCGGATCTGTCGGATCAGTATTGTCCATCGTATAATATGCCGTGTATCCTTCCGGCACGGTAATGGTAATCTGCCCTGCTGACTCATACTGTCCCGTGGAAGGGGTGACAGATGGCGCATCCTCGATCGGGAGTTCGATGACATATGTTTTCGAAGCGGTCAGGCTCGGGATCTTCTTCTTGTTCACGGTGATTGCCTTTATAACGTTTGTTCCTTCCTTATTCAGCAGGATCGGTTCCGTATACTTCTTGCTAGAAGTATCTGGTTCGGAACCATCATCTGTATAATAGATTGTCCCGTTATCCGTACTTAAGGTTACCTGCTGTACTTCCTCATATGTGCCTTCCTCCAGGCTGAATTCCGGCTCAGTGGAAACATAATCCCTGACCCCGTCCAGGACTTCATCGTATTCGCAGTCATCCAAAAGCTCTGAGACTTTGATCAGCTGCTTTGTATCCACATAGAAACTGATCGCAGCCTTATAGATCTCGACATTGGAGGGCTGTGAGCCGATCGCTGTTAAAAATACTGTTTCTGCAGCCTCCAGATCATCCTGCTGGATATAGACCTTTGAAAGCCCGGTATAGGCCTCCGCCTTTTTGTTATTTTTTGAAATTGCTTTGTTATAATATGTCTCAGCAAGTGAATAATCACTTGACTGGAGGGCCTGATTTCCTTTTCTTATCTGTCCCTCATAAGAATTCTGGTAATAGGCAAAACCAAGAACACCTCCCAGAATAATTAAAAGCAGGATAATAATAAGCGCCCTCTGGCGGCGTTTTTTAGCAAGCCGCTTCTTGCGTGCGATCTGTTGGCGTCTCTTTTCCTCTGCTTCACTCCTCTGGCGTAGATTACCTGTTGTTTGTCTGCGTATAGAACCGGTATCGGGACGTGTCTGCCGCATGTTCCCTGTTGTACCCCTGCCCGTCTGCCTTATATTTCCTGTCGTATTCCTGCCTGTCTGCCGCTGGTTCCCTGCCGTATTTCTCCCGGCCTGGCGGCTCTGCCTCATGGCGGCATTCCTCTTGGCGCGTATCTCGTCCAGCTCCCCCTGACTTAATACCCTTGTTGAATTGCTGTATTCCCTTGACCCCTCACGGCGGTATCTTCTGATATCGTCCGTCCTTATCTGTCTTGTGGCGTCTTCAATAGATCCTTTTACTTCCTGCGCGAGGACATCTTCCAGAGGGTTATAATCCGGTACAATCTGAACTTCCATACCGCATTCCGGACAATACAGCATATCGTCCGGAATCATGGCACCACAATTTGTACATCTCATCTTAACTCCTCCTACTTACGCGCAGTTTCCACACAATTGTTCATCAACATCGCGATTGTCATTGGTCCTACCCCGCCCGGTACAGGCGTTATGGCAGACGTCCTGTCTGCAACATCTGCAAAGTCAACATCTCCGCACAGTTTATTATTTTCATCCCTGTGCATCCCCACATCAATGACAACAGCCCCGTCTTTTACATAATCTGAATTGATAAACTGCCGTTTTCCGATAGCCACAATCAGTATATCGGCGCGTTTAGCAACCTCTTTTAAGTTCTTTGTCCGGGAATGTGCAACAGTGACAGTCGCATTTTCACGGAGAAGCAGTGCGGCCATCGGCTTGCCGACAATGTTGCTTCTGCCGATTACAACACATTCCTTCCCCTCAATTTCAATTCCGGAACGCTTTAAGAGCTGGATAATCCCTGCCGGAGTACAGGACAGAAATCCCTTCTCTCCGATCCACAGCCTTCCTACACTGACCGGATGGAAACCATCCACATCTTTATCCGGCGAAATTGTCCGGATAATCCTGTCTTCATCAATATGGGAAGGCAGCGGCAGCTGGACCAGAATCCCGTTTACACCTTCGTCATTGTTCAGCTGTTCCACAAGACCTGTCAATTCTTCTTCTGTCACGGAATCCGCAAGTTCATATGCCCTGGACTCTATACCTATATAAGAGCAGGCTTTCTTTTTATTATTTACATAGACTGAAGAAGCGGGATCGCTTCCGACCTGCACGACAGCCAGACAGATATTGGTGCCTTGCGCCTTCATTGACTGGACTTCTTCTTTTAACTCATCCTTTATCTGCTTAGAAATCAGTTTTCCATCAATAATCTGTGCCATTTCATTCTCCTTTATTCACGCGGCCAGCGAGCCGGGCGGACATGCCGGCAGTGATATTCTACTCTGACTGGTTTTATTAAAACAGGCCGGTAATCTTACCATCCTCTGTCACATCAATGTTGTTTGCGGCAGGGACTTTCGGCAGTCCGGGCATTGTCATGACTGCGCCTGTCAGTGCTACAACAAATCCGGCACCGGCACTTACATATACTTCACGGATATGAATATCAAAGTTTTCCGGTCGTCCCAGCTTTTTCGCATCATCCGACAGGGAATACTGGTTCTTTGCCATACATACAGGGAATGAACCGAATCCCATTGATTCGATTTTTGCGAGCTGTTTATCAGCCGCGGGTTCATATACTACGCCGCGCGCACCGTAGATCTCTTTCGAGATTTTTTCTATTTTTTCTTTCAAAGTCAATTCATCCTCATACAATGGATGGAAATGGCTTTCCTTGTTTTCCAATGTATCCAGAACTTTCCGGGCAAGTGCAATACCGCCCTCCCCGCCTTTTTCCCAAACCTCGGAAAGTGCAAATTCACATCCGCGTTCCTCGCAGAATCTGCGGATATATTCGTTTTCAGCTTCGGTATCCGTTACAAATGAATTCAAAGTAACGATTACTGGCACATCGTATTTCTGTATATTTTCAATATGTTTTTCCAGATTCACAATCCCTTTTGCAAGTGCTTCCAGGTTCTCTTCACCTAAGTCGTTTTTGGCAACCCCACCATTATACTTCAAAGCACGTACAGTTGCAACTAAAACTACTGCGTCCGGTTTCAGCCCGGCCTTCCGGCATTTGATATCCAGAAACTTCTCAGCTCCAAGATCGGCTCCGAAACCGGCTTCTGTGATCGTAATATCACTGATCTTTAGGGCCATCTTCGTTGCACGTACGCTGTTGCAGCCGTGTGCAATATTGGCAAATGGCCCGCCGTGAACAAGGGCCGGTGTATGCTCCAGGGTCTGGATGATGTTCGGTTTGATGGCATCCTTTAAAAGTGCAGTCATGGCGCCTGTTGCCTGAAGATCGTCTGCGGTCACCGGATCACCACTGAAATTATAAGCAACAATAATTCTGCCCAGACGGCGTTTCAAGTCTGTAAGGTCATCTGCAAGACAAAGAATCGCCATGATTTCTGAAGCAACGGTAATTACAAAATGATCTTCCCTTACCATCCCGTCCATTTTATTTCCTAGTCCTACAACCGTATTGCGCAATACTCTGTCGTTCATGTCGAGACAGCGTTTCCAGACTACCTGCCGCGGATCAATGCAAAGTGCATTGCCCTGCTGTATATGGTTATCCAGCATAGCAGCAAGCAGATTGTTTGCGGACGTGATAGCATGGAAATCACCTGTAAAATGAAGGTTCAGGTCTTCCATCGGCACGACCTGCGCATATCCGCCGCCGGCGGCTCCGCCTTTGATTCCGAAACATGGTCCCAGGGAAGGTTCCCTTAAGGCAATCAGCGCTTTTTTATTCAGTTTTGCCATTGCCTGTCCAAGGCCGACTGTTGTTGTTGTCTTGCCTTCCCCTGCCGGGGTCGGGTTGATTGCAGTCACCAGAACAAGCTTGCCGTCCTCTTTGTCTTTCAGTTTATCCCAGAGCCCGTCAGACAGTTTTGCCTTATACTTCCCGTAAAACTCCAGATCATCTTCCTCAATCCCAATACTTGCCGCCACATCTTTTATGTGCAGCATCTCTGCTTCCTGTGCAATCTGAATATCTGTTTTCATTTGTTTATCCTCCTGTATGTTATAATTTCGTGCTTCTGTCCATGACTCCGGCCATCTACACATTTTCTTCTATGTATTGTTCAAATTCTTCCGGTGACATCAATATCTTTCTTGGCTTTGTGCCCTCTTCCTCGCCTACGACGCCTGCTTCCGCAAGCTGGTCCATGATGCGGGCGGCTCTGTTGAAACCAATTTTGAACATCCGCTGCAGCATACCAATTGAAGCTTTATCTTTGTCTATAATCAGCTTTCCGGCCTCTACAAAGTAGGTATCCCTCTCGCTGCCGGAGTCTGCCGCTCCCGGCAGTGAACCGGAGGCTCCCACCGTACCGGAATTGACATGTTCCTCAATCTCCTCACTGTAGGATGCATTGCCATTGTGCTCGATCAGATAGTCGACCACCTTCTGCACTTCTTTATCCGATACAAAAGATCCCTGTACTCTGACCGGCTTTGGGTATCCTGTCGGGTAAAACAGCATATCCCCCTTGCCCAACAGCTTTTCCGCACCGTTCATATCAATGATGGTACGGGAATCTACCCCGGATGAAACCGAGAAGGCAATTCTGGAAGGCATATTTGCCTTGATCAGTCCTGTGATAACATTCACGGACGGACGCTGTGTTGCAAGGATCAAATGAAGTCCCGCAGCTCTGGCCAGCTGTGCAAGCCGGCAGATTGCGCCTTCCACTTCCCCGGGCGCTACCATCATGAGGTCTGCAAGCTCGTCTACGATAATCACGATCTTCGGCATCTTCTTTGGCACACCGTCGCCAGGTTCCATCTGTTCTATTTTATCATTAAATCCTTTTAAATCCCGGACATTATAATCTGCAAAAAGCTTGTACCGCTTTTCCATCTCGGCCACGGCCCAGTTCAGGGCGCCCGCCGCTTTTTTCGGATCTGTCACGACAGGGATCAAAAGATGCGGGATCCCGTTGTATACACTCAGTTCGACAACCTTTGGATCGACCATGATCAGTTTGACATCATCCGGGCTTGCTTTATAAATGATGCTCATGATCAGCGTATTGATGCAGACCGACTTACCTGATCCGGTTGCCCCTGCAACAAGCAGATGGGGCATCTTTGCAATGTCTGCAACTACGGTTTTCCCTGCAATATCCTTACCGACTGCAAATGAGATTCCCGATTTGCTGTTCTTAAATTCTGAAGTGTCAAGCAGGTCTCTTAACATGACGGCTGTGTTTTCGTTGTTCGGCACTTCAATGCCCACGGCTGCTTTCCCCGGGATTGGGGCCTCGATTCTCAGGTCCGTTACCGCGAGGTTCAGTTTAATATCATCAGAGAGCCCTACAATCTTGCTGACCTTAACCCCCTGTTCCGGCTGGAGTTCATACCGGGTAACGGATGGGCCGCAGCTCGCATTGGTTACATGAACCTTTACCCCGAAATTCTGGAGTGTCTGCTCCAGCTTCAAAGCAGTTGCCCTTAAGTGGGCGTCAGAATCCCCGCTTGTCTTCTTGCCCCGGTTCAGTAACGAGATTGGCGGCGTTCTATATACTTTGGGCGGCTTCTCTTCCTGCGCCTTGACTGCAGCCTCCACCTGGTCCGCTTCGGCGGCCACGCTCTGGGCGCTCTCCTTGGTCTTTTGCTTCTTCGCGGATTCTGTGGTCTTCACAGGCTCCTCCGGAATAATCTCTTCCACGGGTTCCGGATTCTCTCCTGCCACAGGCTCCGGCCGGTTGATGACCAGATTCTCAAATGGCGAAGGGATTGGTGCTGTCCCCGGCAGTTCTTCCTCCAGAGTCAGTTCTTTCATCTCAGGAGACTTCTTCCCTGACACTTTGTCCGATAATGTGGTAGCAAAAGAAACACCTGACACTTTATGATCCTGTCTCTTTGCTTTTTCTATATTCTTTCCGGCAGCGCGTTCCTGACGGCGTTCCATACGCTTCGTGGAGGAGACCTCTTTTCTCCGCCTTGCATCGTCATACGCCTTCCTGCCTGTATGGCGCAGAGGTGTCAGCAGTGACTTTTCCGTAATCAGAATGATACAGATTACCATTACGATAATGATGATCACATAACTTCCGACAACACCGGTCAGCGGACACAGGAGTTTTACAATGCAGCCTCCTAAAAGGCCGCCCGCATTCCTGTGCTCACTGGCAAGTTTATAATAGGTTAAAAGACCTGCTTTTGCGTCATAGGGATTCATAATCAATTCCAGAAATGCTGTGAGCATCAGCAGAAGGACTGCCGACGCACCCACTTTTATGTAAGCGTGTGCATTGCCTTTATTGGATATCGTAAAGGCAGCCACAGCAAACAGGATAAATGGCAGAAGATACGCCATAAATCCAAATAATCCAAACATTACCGACGAAACTGCCTCCCCCGCAATCCCGCCGAGACCAAAGTTGCTGATGACTAGCAGGATGCATGCTGCCAACAGGACAAGAATCAGAATCTCATCTCTTATTGCAGCATTCCCCTGTGTCTTCTTTGGCTTGCTTCTTGTGCTTTTTCTCTTTTTTGTTGACTTTGCAGCCATTATACTTCCCCCTTGGCTTTTTAAACATACTGTTATTAGTATATCATTTTTTCAAAAGCCTGTCATTAATAAATTTTCTTTACAGCGGAGGCAGTTCCAGTGAACCTGCTTTTTGATCCCCTTCTATCATTTCATGCAGCTTCTTAAGTGCCTGGCTGATTCCTCCTACTTCGTCGATGATCCCTTCCCGTACCGCGTCCCCGCCTTCCAGAAGTGTTCCGACATCCTTTACAAGCTGTGTGGAGTCGAGCATTAACTCCTCGAGGCGTTCCTGTGTGATTTTCGAATGGGAAGAAATAAACTTCGTGATTCTGTCCTGTGTCTTTTCCATATTTCTGTAGCTCTGGATCACACCGATGAACATGCCGGAGGAACGGACCGGATGGACGATCATCGTGCCGCTCGGGACAATAAAGGAATAGTCAGCCGATACTGCAAGCGGCCCGCCGATGGAATGGCTCCCGCCAAGTACGAGTGACACAGTTGGCTTGCTTAAAGACGCAATCATTTCAGCAATTGCCAGACCTGCTTCCACATCTCCCCCCAGAGTGTTGAGAAGAATCAGAATTCCTTCTATATCATCGTTGTCCTCCGCTTCGGCGAGACGCGGGATCAGGTGTTCATACTTTGTCGCCTTCGTATTCCCGGATACCGCCTCATGGCCTTCTATCTCACCGATGATT
The DNA here is from genome assembly GCF_905197545.1 of Faecalicatena orotica. Classification (NCBI taxonomy): domain Bacteria; kingdom Bacillati; phylum Bacillota; class Clostridia; order Lachnospirales; family Lachnospiraceae; genus Faecalicatena; species Faecalicatena orotica. Next base: position 36,505 of record NZ_CAJJZH010000011.1, on the reverse strand, counting down.
GTCATGAGCTGGATGTTATGTCTGCCGCTTTCTTTTCCAAGGCGCAGAGTCCCGGTCTCTTTAATCTCCTCATTCTCGCCGGCCTGATTCTGCTGGATTTGTTCTTCCTTGTTCATTTCGTCCTGATTGACCTGGTTTTGTTTATTTTCCTGCATGGTAAATTTCCACTCCCGTCATTTAAGTATTCGCTGCAAAAAAAGTATTTAGCGCTTCACTTATTATGTGGAAGAACACAGGAATTATACATAATCTGCAAGCTTTAAACGGAATCAGAAAACTGTATTGAAGCAGTGGTTTTACAGCAAAAAATGGTATGGATGCAAATTGTATACATCCATACCATCCTGTTTAAAGCAATGCCTGCTCTACATCCGCAATGATATCATTCACATTTTCAATTCCGACGCTGAATCTGATCAGATCCGGCTGAACACCCGCTTCCATCAGTTCCTGGTCATTCATCTGGCGGTGTGTATGGCTAGCCGGGTGAAGGACACAGCTGCGTGCATCTGCGACATGTGTTACGATCGCAATCATTTTCAGCTTATCCATCATCTCAACTGCCGCATCTCTTCCGCCCTTCAGGCCGAATGTCAAAACACCGCATGTTCCGTTCGGCATATATTTCTGTGCCAGGTCATAGTATTTGTCTCCCGGCAGTGACGGACAGGAAACCCATGCCACTTTTTCGTGATTCTTAAGGTACTTTGCAACAGTCAGCGCATTTTCGCAGTGACAGGGCACTCTCAGATGAAGTGTCTCCAGCCCGATATTCAGAAGGAACGCGTTCTGCGGAGACTGGATGGAACCGAGGTCTCTCATCAGCTGTGCGGTTGCTTTCGTGATGTAGGCACCTTTCCCGAATTTCTGGGTATATACGATCCCGTGATATGTCTCATCTGGTGTTGTCAGGCCCGGAAATTTATCTGCGTATGCCTCCCAGTCAAAATTGCCGCTGTCCACGATTGCACCGCCTACGCATGTTGCATGTCCGTCCATGTATTTCGTTGTGGAGTGTGTCACAATATCCGCCCCCCACTCGAACGGGCGGCAGTTAATCGGTGTTGCAAATGTATTATCAATGATAAACGGTACACCGTGGGTATGTGCAGCGTTCGCAAACTTCTCGATATCCAGCACAACAAGGGCTGGATTGGCGATTGTTTCACCAAACACGGCCTTCGTATTATCCTGAAAAGCTGCATCCAGTTCTTCCGGTGTGCAGTCAGGGTCCACAAATGTAGCCTCTACTCCCATCTTTCTGATCGTGTGGGCATACAGGTTATATGTACCGCCGTAAAGCGCGGATGCACATACAATGTGGTCACCCGCCCCCGCGATGTTCATAATTGCATAAAAATTCGCCGCCTGTCCGGAGGAAGTCAGCATCGCAGCCGCACCGCCCTCAAGATCGCAGATCTTGGCGGCAACCGCATCATTTGTTGGATTTTGGAGCCTTGTATAGAAATATCCTGACTCCTCCAGATCAAAAAGACGCCCCATCTGTTCGCTGCTTGTATATTTGAATGTTGTACTCTGATAAATAGGAAGAACTCTCGGCTCCCCGTTTCCCGGTTCATAACCGGACTGTATACATTTTGTCTCAATCTTATAGCTGCTCATTTTCTTTCCTCCTATGAATATAAATATTTCTTTTCCAGTTCGTGTACCATATCACTGTAAAGTACCTTGCATTCCTCTCTCTTACCGGCCTCGATCAGGCTGACACAGGGACTTAAGTACTCTTCCCAGATACCTTCATATATCTTTGCGGAATCCTTCTGGCGGTCAATTCTTTTGACTATCGTCGGTGCGATATTGTAATATTCTTTTACAGTATTCATGCCGTCTTTGGAATTCATCATATACTGGTCGCGGTAGTCCCGAAGGAGTGTCAGTTCGTAGCAGTCATCCGGCTTATCCAGGCTCTTGCAGACTGCTGTTGTAATGTAGCACAATCCTTTTTTAAATCCGCCCTGTATCTGTTCGCGGGTAGAAAGTCCGATCTTGTTATCCGGCATCTTCTGGTTCCAGAGTTCAATCATTCTGGCCGTGAATTCTTTCGTCTTCAGGCTGGTGATCTCACCCAGCAGCGGTACGAAAAAGGACACCATGTTCATATTGTAGTCCAGACAGACAATGCCGCGTTTTCTCTTAGAAGGTTCCCCGTCAAGCAATTTTGCCACGTGATCCGGAATATAGGCGGCAACTTCATCCAGCTTCTCGTCAGATTCTTCGAAAGCTTCCCTGATCCGTCCCAGAAGTGCACTGTACTTGTTCATCAAAGTATCCATATCCGACTCATAGGTCTTCTTATGGAACTTTTTTGCATATCCGGCAGTTTCTCCGAATAATGCTATCATCTCTGACTGTAAATTTTCCTGTTCCATTTTATCTCCTCTTAATAACGTATACTTGTTGTTTTCATTCACAAAATATTCGATTCTTTCAATACATTACAGAATATTATATCATATCCCGGGGTTGCTATCAATAAAAAAAGAGTTTCGCTTGCGAAACAGATTTGCATGCTTTACAAATAGTTTGGGAAAGGAAAAAGTGTTACAAAATATAAGAAATATGTTATAATCGGCAGTATATTATCTTAATAAAGGTGGTGTGCGAGTGGCTATTAAAGATAAATATAAATTTGACAGTAAAATTCATGTATTTAGGGCAACAAAAAGAATGAGTCAGCAAGATCTTGCTGACCTTGTGGGGGTATCAAGACAAACGATTATTCAGCTTGAGAGGAACAAATATAATCCGTCCATGCTTTTAGCATATAGTATCGCAAAGGTCTTTGATGTAAGCATTGAGGATTTATTTGACTTTGAGGAGGTATTACGATAATGACTTTTTATGAATTGATGAATAGCATGGCATTTGTGTGGTTTCTGTATGTACTTATGATTGTAAACACGATACTATTTATAGTATATGCGGTTTCTAAGGAAGGTAGAGATGAGCACGGCAGAGCTATTCTTGGAACAGCATGTTTTTATGGTGCTATAGCTTTATTCATCTTTATGAATATAACCAGTTACTATATGTATCATGTCATAGAGAATATTATCATTTTTGCAAATACCTTACGTTTAATGTATAATGGCTTTTTGATGGTTGTATTGATTTCTATTGCTGTACTAAGAAAAATAAAATAGAAGTGTCTTAATTGCCTATTTGCAATATCTGAATGCAATTAGGCGAATATTTATAACTATATGTAAGAAATATTTGACTATTAGTGAAAAATAAATTATAATATAGTTACAAACGTGTAGCATCGTAAAAAACAAATTGTCTGAAAAGGAGGGATATGTAATGGATAACTTATGGGTATACATTTTAATCATTGTGCTTATTTTAGGTGGTGGGTGTTCATTGGCTGGTACTTGGTGGAGTAAAAATAGAAACAAGAAAAAGGAAGAAGAAAAAGATAAAGCCATTCCCAAATAATCGGCGATACATATTGGCCGTTTGGTGTGTCCGTCTATAAATACAGAGAAAAAACCGTAGGTTATGTATCACTTATAGTGAATTACATATAATCTACGGTTTTGTATATTTATCATAGCGTCATATCAAAGCTCTTTTGTAAATGGTAAAATCTAAACGATAATTACTCGTCCCAGTTGTGATATACATCCTGTACATCATCATCTTCATCCAGCAGGTCGAGAGTCTTCTGGATATTCTTGATATCCTCTTCATTTGTCAGTTCTACATATGTCTGTGGAATCATAGTAACCTCGGCGTCTGCCATAGCGATGCCTTCTTCTTCCAATTTCAGGCGGACCGCACTGAAATCTTCCGGTGTGGTAAGAATCTCGAAGCTGTCCTCATTCTCAGTAAAATCTTCAGCGCCTGCATCAAGTGCAACCATCATCAGCTCATCGGCATCCATGCTGCATTCTTCCTTGTCTACAAGAATCTGTCCCTTTTCGTCAAACATAAAGGATACACAGCCAGGTGTTCCGACATTACCGCTTCCTTTTGTGAATGCATTCTTTACATTAGAAGCTGTACGGTTCTTATTATCTGTCAGAGTTCTTACGATGATAGCTGTACCGTTTGGTCCGTAGCCTTCATATGTAATATGCTCGTAGTTGTCCCCTGCACCTTCCCCGGCTGCTTTCTTGATATTTCTGTCAATGGTATCGTTCGGCATGTTGTTGGATTTTGCCTTTGCGATGACATCGCGCAGTCTGCTGTTATTATTAGGATCTGGACCGCCGCCCTCTTTTACTGCTACTGCAAGCTCACGGCCAAGTTTTGTAAATACCTTCCCTTTTGCAGCATCATTTTTTTCTTTCTTATGCTTAATATTCGCAAATTTAGAATGTCCTGACATTTCTAATCTCCTCTTTCCCTTTTCTTATCTCAGATGTAACTGTTCAGAACCCATGAACAGTTATGCCGTGCAGTAAAGTGCACGGCACAGTTTGAACAGTAACAATTTTATCACTCTTTATACAAAATTTCAATTCTTTCTTGACATTCTTTAAGTTTCTTTTCCATCCGCATTCCGGGCACTGCCTAAACGTTTACGTTCTCTGTTATGTAGGAAGTTCCAGACTGATTCGGATAGCATCGTTTACCTTCCTCATTAATCCGCTGTCCACATGACAGACAAACTCTTTGAGCCTTTGTTTATCGATTGTACGGATCTGTTCCAGCAGAATCACGGAATTCTTGACAATGTGATATTTTTCTGCACTGATCTCTATGTGGGTAGGGAGTTTTGCCTTATTCATTCTTGATGTAATTGCCGCACAGATCACGGTCGGGCTGTGTTTATTACCCACGTCATTCTGGATAATCAAAACCGGACGGATGCCTCCCTGTTCTGAACCTACCACCGGACTTAAATCCGCATAATATATATCGCCTCTTTTTATAACCAATTCACTTCACACTCCGATTCTCATACTTTAACCTATGAACATGCGGGTGCACGTAAGTTTAAAAACACGGTGCTTCGCAATGTCATATGGGGATACCTGGCAGTATCAGCTTTCCTGTTCCTTATTTGAAAGCATACTTGAGTATTCCCGACTTTTTCGGATGTATGCAAGTGCACGAATTTTTTCCATACAGTTCAATGCTCTGCATGGACTGACATATCAGGAGAGATACTCTACCTGTTCTACGATCTCTCCGCCCCTCATATAAACACGGGGAATTCTCCTGCCGAGACAGCAGACGAATTCGTAGTTGAACCTTCCGCAGATGCTGCTCAGTTCCTCTACAGGAATGTGTTCCTCACCGTCGTATCCAACCAAAACCACCTGGTCCATAAACTTCACGTCCGGTATGTCTGTCACATCGACCATAAACTGGTCCATGCAGACGCGGCCCAGTATCCGGGCACGTTTTCCACGGATCAGGACGTCCGCCTTGTTGGACAGTCCCCTGGAATAGCCGTCCGCATAACCGACCGGAACGGTCGCAACTTTCATTTTTCTTTCGGCTGTAAACGTTCCCCCGTAACTGATGGAAGTCCCGGCTTCTATCTCCTTGACGAAAATCACGTGGCTGATCAGTTCAAGTGCCGGTTTTAAATCGACCACCTCACGGCACACCTCTTCGGAAGGATACATCCCGTATGTGGATATCCCCGCCCGGACCAGATTATGCTTCATGTCAGGGAAATCTATGATCCCTGCACTGTTGTCACAGTGATAATATGTAATATGGACCCCCTGTGCCTCAAGGGCATTCTTCATCCAAATAAACTTCTCGTGCTGTTCTAACGTGTAGCTCTTATCCGTCTCATCAGCTTTTGCAAAGTGTGTGAATGCACCTTCCAGCTCCACGTAGGGCAGACGGCTGATTTTTTGAATTTTTTTTACACTGTCATGGTCTGGCAGAAAGCCAAGCCGTCCCATCCCAGTGTCTATTTTGATATGGAATCGTGCGGTTTTTCCGAGACGGTCAGCTGCTTTTGCAATCTCTGATGCTGTTTCTTCCATGTAAATTGTGGCACGGATGTCGTATTCCAACATCTCCTCATACTGTTCCGGAAAGATACAGCCAAGAACTAGAACAGGCTTCTTAATCCCAGCCTTTCTTAGTAAAACAGCCTCCTCCAGAGTTGCCGTTGCAAATCCCCAGACATCGTTATTTTCCTCAAGCATTCGGGCAATCGGTACCGCACCGTGTCCATAACCGTCTGCCTTGACAACGGCTATAAGCTGTGCGCCGTCCCCAATCCGCAGTTTCATCTGTTCCATATTATATGCAACTGCATCCAGGTCTACCCTGACAAATACTCTGCTGTATTGTTTCATTTTCCCATACTCTCCTCTGTCTTTTTTGTGCAGGAAGCAATTCCCGCGATCAAATCCTCTGCCAGTACACTGTAAGAACCCTTTGCGGCTTTTGCCTCATCGCCGCCACAGGCATGCAGGTAAACGCCCAGTACAGCCGCCTCATAAGGATCCATATGTTGTGCAAGAAGGCCGGCAATTACCCCCGCAAGGACATCGCCGGAACCGGCTTTTGCCATAGAACTGTTTCCCGCAGTATTTACAAAATTATGTTTTTTCCTCTTAGCCACAACCGTCCTTGCATCTTTCAGGACACACACAACACCATATTTTTCTGTAAAGGCTTTTACCTTTTCAAAACGTTCTTCCTGAAGTTCCGCTACCGAACAGCCGAGAAGGCCGGACATTTCTTTCATATGCGGTGTCAGGATAAGAGGTCTCTCTGTCGTTATCAAGAGTTCGGGATGACAGCTTAATATATTCAGTCCGTCTGCATCAGCCACACAGGGGACCCTGACTTCTTTCAGTGTCGTTTCCAGAATACTTTCTGAAAGCCTGCTCTGCCCCAGACCGCATCCAATACATACCACGTCCGCCCAGCCAAGCAGGTTCTTTAGTTTTTCCTCTTCAAATTCAGTATATGTTGAGATGATGGCTTCGGGGAGTAGCTGCTGCAGAATCACGCGGTTATCCTCTGAGGTATAGATCTGAACAAGTCCCGCCCCGCTTGTATAAGCAGCCTTTGCACTTAAGTAGGCGGCACCGGACATGCCCTTGCTTCCTGTAATCATCAGGACCTTCCCGTAAGTGCCCTTATGGGAGTTCGGTCGTCTGGGCGGCATAAGGTCCGGCAGATCTTTTTTCTCATAGGTATAACAGATATCATTTTCCTTTTCAAATAATCCGCATTGGATACCAATATCAGCCACAACTGTCTTTCCTGCATACATATGCCCGGGATGGAGGATCAGTCCCAGCTTTTCACACTGGAAGGTAACTGTCAAATCTGCCTGAAAAGCACAGCCAAGCACCCTGCCCGTGGCAGAACAGATCCCGGACGGGATGTCTACGGCCACTTTCTGCCCGCTTAAAGCATTCATTTTTACGATAGACTCCAGATAGTCCCCCGTGATTTCTCTATTGAGTCCTACCCCGAAAACTGCATCCACTATAGTAGTATATTCCTGACGGCATACAGTTGTTACCATCGGCACGCCACATTTTTCTGCAATTTCCTTCTGCCTGCGGCAGTCGGCACTCATGGAGGATTCATGGCCCACAAATACGGCCGTAGCATCATATCCTTTTTCTTTCAGCAGCCGGGCAACGGCAAAACCATCCCCGCCATTGTTGCCGGAACCGCAGAATATAAGTGGTTTTTCCAGATTGATTTGTTCCCGCTCCATAGCTTCCACAACTTTTAAGGCGGCCCGCTCCATTAAAACCAGGGACGGCAGGCCAATCTCATTGATGGTAAAGCTGTCCGCTTTCTGCATCCATTCCCCTGTAGGCAGATATCTCATATGCTCTTCCTCCTTGTTTACTTTCAAATTTCCCAAAATACGCCGAAATGAAATGACGTGTAAAAAAGGCACCGCCTTCGTTACACGTCCTGAACGTCTTTGTTAAACTCAAATTTCTACTGTTTACGCTTTGCTGCCGTGTTCCTCATTATAGCTTGTGATATTGTAGGAAAGTTTCATCAGACTATCTGAGAGGTGTACACTCTCTACAATGACATCATCCGGAAGGTTTAGATCCGTATGTGCAAAGTTCCAGATAGCTTTAATTCCATTTGCTACAAGCAGGTCTGCTACTTCTATTGCTTTTGATTTTGGAATCGTAAGCGCTGCAATTTCTATTTCGTTATGTTTTAAAAAGTCTTTTAATTCATCCATCATGCGGACCGGTATGCCGCGGATAGAAACACCTTCGAGTCTCGGATTCACATCGAACAGTCCTTTCAGACTGAAACCACTCTTCTCAAAAGACGCGTAATTCGCAAGTGCCTGCCCGAGATTGCCGGCTCCAATTATAATCATATTATGCTGTCTGTTTAAACCGAGGATCTTCCCGATCTCTGTATAAAGATACTTTACGTTATATCCATAGCCCTGTTGTCCAAAGCCGCCGAAATTATTTAAATCCTGACGGATCTGTGAAGCAGTGACACTCATCTTCTTGCTCAGGTCATTTGACGAAATCCGCTCAACCCCTGCATCCAGTAATTCTCCCAAATATCTGTAATATCTTGGCAGCCTTCCTATTACCGCACGTGATATTTCTCTCTCTTCCACAGTTATCACCCTCCAAACTTAGTCTAGTACATCGTTTTGTAATGATCTATGCTCTTCATAATATGATACATAGGTACTTACAAAACAATGTACCGAATTTTATTATATAGAATTGTGTGGACAAAGTCAATTTTTTAGTTGTATTTTACTTTATTTTCGCTATAATGAAATAAGTATGTATTTCCTTATTACGGCCAAAACGCTGTAAAATAAGGCACACTTAAGATGCAGGAGGTTAATTATGATACTCGCATGTCATAATCTTAATAAATCATTCGGAGACCAGCTGATCGTAAAAGACGGGTCTTTCCATATAGAAGACAGAGAAAAGGCCGCACTTGTCGGCGTAAACGGGGCGGGCAAATCCACCATTTTAAAGATGATCGTGAAGGAAGAGCCCATAGACAGCGGTGAGGTTGTTCTGACAAGGGGGAAGACGCTTGGCTACCTTGCACAGCAGCAGAAGCTGGAAAGCGGACGTTCCATTTATGAGGAGGTCAAGACCGCTAAGGCCGATATTATTGCAATGGAACAGCAAATCCGCACGATCGAACATGAATTGAAGTCATTAAACGGTGAGGAACTTGAGAAGCGGCTGGAAACCTATAACCGCCTTATGTCACAGTTTGAAGCACAGAATGGATATGCCTATGAAAGTGAGATCACCGGCGTCTTAAAAGGTCTTGGTTTTGGTGAAGAAGATTTTAATAAGATGACGGACACCCTTTCTGGCGGGCAGAAAACCCGTGTCTCCCTCGGTAAGCTGCTGCTGACCAAACCGGATATCCTGCTCCTTGATGAACCGACGAACCATCTGGACCTGAATTCCATCACCTGGCTGGAAACCTATCTTCTGAACTACCCGGGTGCTGTTTTTATTGTATCCCATGACCGTTTCTTCCTGAACCGTGTCGTGACAAAGGTAATCGAAGTTGAGAATGGGGCTGTCCGCATGTATGCCGGGAATTACAAGGCGTATGCGGATAAGAAACAGCAGATCCGGGATGCCATGCTCAAAGAATACCTGAACCAGCAGCGTGAAATCAAGCATCAGGAAGCTGTCATTGAAAAGCTCCGCTCCTTCAACCGCGAAAAGTCTATCAAGCGTGCAGAGAGCCGGGAAAAGATGCTGAACAAGATGACGCTTGTGGAAAAGCCACAGGAGCCCGCTAAAGAGATACACTTTTCCCTGGAACCATCCTGCATCAGCGGAAATGATGTTCTGTCCGTGGAAGAATTATCCAAATCTTTCGATCATCAGATCCTGTTCCAGAATATCAGCTTTGATATCAAACGAGGGGAACACGTGGCTGTTATCGGGGACAACGGGACTGGAAAGACAACCCTGCTCAAGATACTCAATCAGGTAGTTTCGCCGGATACCGGGTCATTTACTCTGGGTTCCAAAGTGAAGATAGGCTATTATGACCAGGAACACCATGTACTCCATGACGGAAAGAATATTTTCGATGAAATCTCGGATGATTACCCGACCCTCACGAATACGCAGATACGCAATACACTGGCTGCATTCCAGTTTACCGGGGATGATGTCTACAAGCTTATTGGCGATTTGAGCGGCGGTGAAAAAGGCCGCGTTTCTCTTGCAAAGCTTATGTTGTCCGAGGCGAATTTCCTGATTCTCGATGAGCCGACGAACCATCTGGACATCACATCCAAGGAGATTCTGGAAAAGGCCCTGAATGAATATACGGGCACCGTCCTCTATGTATCACACGACAGGTATTTTATTAACCAGACGGCCGGGCGGATTCTGGAACTTGTCAATCAGACGTTCGTGAACTATATCGGGAATTATGATTATTACCTTGAAAAGAAAGAAGAACTGACTGCGGTTTATGCATCTTCCACCGCCTCCCCGGCATCTGTTTCAGACAATACCGCATCATACGGGGAGGATATCGGATCTGCATCAGATGGGCGTTTAAGCTGGCAGGAACAGAAGGAACAGCAGGCGAAAGAACGTAAACGGCAAAGTGATTTGAAAAAGACCGAGGACAGGATCGCAGTTTTGGAAGAAAGAAATGCCAGGATTGATGAGCTGATGACACATGAGGATGTCTATTCCAACTCTGTGAAATGTCAGGAGCTCGCCGTAGAGAAATCTGGAAATGAAGAAGAGCTGGAACTGCTTTATGAAAAGTGGGAGGAACTGGCCCAATAAAAGAGGAACACCTGACACACGCAAGTGCCGGGTGTTCCTTTTTTGCAGCCCCTTTGGGGGCTGTACATTCTATAGGTGTGCTGCGATTGCTTTGATGAAGTCCTCGCTGTTTAATACTGTAGGATTCTCAATAGTGGTAATCAGGGCCAGATCCTTTGTCATGCTTCCTGCTTCAATCGTGTCAATTGTGGCCTTTTCCAGTCTGTCTGCAAATTCCATCAGCTCTTTGTTCCCGTCCAGTTCACCGCGTTTTCTGAGTGCGCCTGTCCATGCAAAAATAGTGGCAACAGAATTTGTGGAAGTCTCCTCCCCTTTCAGGTGTTTGTAATAGTGGCGCTGAACAGTTCCGTGGGCAGCCTCGTATTCAAAGTATCCTTCCGGAGATACAAGTACGGATGTCATCATTGCGAGGGAGCCGAATGCAGAGGATACCATATCACTCATAACATCACCGTCATAATTCTTGCAGGCCCAGATATAACCGCCTTCTGATTTCATAACGCGGGCAACCGCATCATCGATGAGGGTATAGAAATATTCGATCCCCGCAGCCTTGAATTTATCATCAAATTCAGCATCATAAATTTCCTGGAAAATATCCTTGAAGGTGTGGTCATATTTCTTTGAGATCGTATCCTTTGTTGCAAACCACAAATCCTGCTTTGTATCCAGTGCATAGCTAAAGCAGCTTCTTGCAAAGCTTTCGATGGACTGGTTCAGGTTATGCATTCCCTGCACGATACCCGGTCCGGCAAAGTTATGTACCAGCTCTTTTGTCTGTGTCCCGTCTTCGGCAGTATAGACTAATTCTACTTTTCCTGCACCCGGAATCTTCATCTCTGATCCTTTATACACGTCACCGTATGCATGTCTTGCAATAGTGATTGGCTTCTTCCAGTTTCTGACACACGGTTCGATTCCTTTAACAACAATCGGAGCACGGAAAACGGTTCCATCGAGGATTGCCCTGATTGTACCGTTCGGGCTCTTCCACATTTCTTTCAGGTCGTACTCATCCATACGTGCGGCATTCGGAGTGATTGTTGCACACTTTACGGCTACTTTATATTTCTTCGTCGCATTGGCAGAATCAATGGTTACCTGATCGTCTGTCTCGTTTCTGTGTTCCAGTCCCAGGTCATAGTATTCTGTGTTGAGTTCAATGTATGGTTCAAGAAGATTGTCTTTGATCATCTTCCAGAGGATACGTGTCATTTCGTCCCCATCCATCTCAACTATAGGTGTCGTCATCTTAATCTTTTCCATCTTATCTGTCTCCTCCTAAAATTTCTTCGTAACCTTGTTTCTTCAGGTTCTGTATGACATGCAGAATGTGCTCGTTAGCGAGCTGCTCTGCAAGGTCTGCATCTTTGTCACGAATTGCACGTAAAAGCTGCTTGTGTTCCCGGATCGACTTGCGGGCGCGTTCTTCTGCCACAACAGATGTCTTTCGTGCCAGCTGTACATATTTGTGGAAATCCAGTAATACATGGCTTAATATACGGCTGTCGGATGCCTCATAGAGAATCGCATGGAACTTACCGTCCAGCTCTGCCATCTGTTCTGCACTGCCGCCCCCTTCTCTTTTCATATGGAATTCAGAAAGAAGCATAATCTCATCAAGTTCATCTAACTGTTCGTCCGTAATATTTTCTGTTGCCCATCTGGCACAGAGTCCTTCCAGCATGGAACGGATCATGTAGATATCACTGACGTCCTTCGGTGAAATGCCCGTTACATATGCCCCCTTATTGGGAATGATGGAAACAAGCCCTTCCAGCTCCAGCTGTCTTAAAGCCTCCCGCACGGGTGTCCTGCTGACCCCTAATTCTTTCCCAATCGTGTTCTCCCTTAATTCATCGTGTTCCTTATATTTTCCTTTCAGAATATCATCCCGGATTCTTTGAAACACGCGGCTGCTTAAGGAATTGTCCTGATAATCTCCCATTTTGTTTTTATGTCCTCCCAGGTCAGAGTGTTATATGCAGTTCACTGCATACACTGTCTATTTTGGCAATTAATTCTTCATCTGTCAAGACCGTAACCCGACCTTCTTCATATTCTTTGTCGACCCACTGTTTTATTTCTTTCACAATTTGCGAATTTTTATCGACCTGACGGTCACCCGAAAGTTTATAATAAGCATTGATCCAGTATGCAATCCCTGCAGCGCCGGATGTGTTGGAAACCGAAACAAGCGCCGGCCGGTTCAGGTATTTTTCAGTATCGAAAATATTATAAATTTCTTCATTCTTCAGCATACCGTCTGCATGGATTCCCGCACGTGTAACATTGAAGTTCCTTCCAACAAATGGTGTTCTCGAAGGAACACGGTAGCCAAGTTCTTTCTCGTAATATTCGGCCAGCTCAGTAATCACTGTTGTATCCATCCCGTCCAGTGTCCCGCGCAGCTGTGCATATTCAAATACCATTGCCTCCAGCGGTGTATTTCCGGTGCGCTCCCCGATTCCGAACAGGGAACAATTCACGCCGGATGCCCCGTACAGCCATGCCGTTGTAGAGTTGTTGACCGCTTTGTAGAAATCGTTATGGCCGTGGAATTCGATCAGTTCACTCGGAACCCCGGCATGAGTCATTAATCCATAGATGATTCCCGGTACAGACCGCGGTATAACGGCACCCGGAAAATTCACTCCGTATCCCATCGTATCACAGGCACGGATTTTCACCGGAATCTGATATTCTTCCATCAGCTTCATCAGTTCCAGACAGAACGGGATCACAAACCCGTAAATGTCAGATCTGGTGATATCTTCCAGATGGCATCTCGGCCGTACTCCCGTCTCCATACATTCCCTGACTACAGAAAGATAATGTTCCAGCGCTTCTCTCCTTGTCATCTTGAGCTTGTAAAAGATATGATAATCGGAACAGCTTACGAGGATCCCTGTTTCCTTCAGCCCAATATCCTTAACAAGCTGGAAATCCTTCTTGCTTGCCCGGATCCAGCTTGTCACTTCCGGAAACTGATATCCCTTTTCCAGACATTTATAAACAGCATCCCTGTCCTTCTTGCTGTACAGGAAGAACTCGCTCTGTCTGATCTTTCCCTTATGGCCTCCGAGTTTATGTAAATAATCAAAAATCGTCACGATCTGTTCTGTCGTATAAGGAGCCCTTGACTGCTGACCGTCACGGAAAGTCGTATCTGTAATCCAAATCTCGTCCGGCATATTATGCGGCACGATCCTGTCATTGAAAGCGATCTTCGGAATCTCGTCATAATGAAACAAATTCCGGAAAACATTCGGAGTATCCACATCCACCAGCGGATACATATGTTCTTCCAGTTCCAGCAAATTCGTATGCTTGTTTAAAAATACCTTCCTGTTCTCCATTTTTAAATACCTCCTGGTCTAATCAAACTGCTTTATTCACAAAGGCAATGAGCCCTCGATACATATTGTATATTTGCATCCTTGTATAATTGTATACAATCTTCTTTTTCCTGTCAATAAAAAAGTGAAGAAAATGGAGAATTTTTACTACAAAAAAAGGAAGCACCCGGAAAGAACTGCCTGATTATTAAAAATCAAACGTCTCCTTCCGGTACCTCCTGCCTTATTGGAAGTGTCTGGCTGTGCAGTTTACTTTCCTGTACACTACAGGATTACACGCACCTTCAGAACACCCTCGATCCTGCTTAATTCCTCTTCTACTTCTTTGCTGACATCTCCATCGATATCCATCATAGTATAGGCATATTCTTTCCTGCTCTTGTTTGCCATCAGGGAAATATTCATGTCTGCCTTTGCAAGAAGAGCGGTAAACTGTCCCAGCATGTTCGGTTTGTTATGGTGGAGGATCGTGATTCTGGAGCCGCCTTCTTTTTTACCCATATCGCAGTCCGGATAATTTACAGAATGTGTGATATTGCCGTTCTCCAGATAATCGATGGTCTCCTTGACAGCCATCTTTGCACAGTTATCTTCCGACTCCTCTGTGGACGCGCCAAGGTGCGGGATTACAATTGCACCCTTTACCCCTGCGACCTCCGGTGTCGGAAAGTCTGTTACATAGCCCTTTACCCTTCCGGATACAAGTGCATCTACCATATCCTCGCCATTTACAAGAAGGTCTCTTGCAAAGTTCAGGATGACCACATTTTTCTTCATCAGGCTGATTGTATCTTTGTTGATCATGCCCTTCGTATCATCCAGCGCCGGAACATGGATGGTAATGTAATCACATTCTTTATAGAGCTCATCGACCGTTTTTGCGTGGTGAATACTTCTTGAAAGCTTCCATGCGGCATCTACAGACACATACGGGTCATATCCGTATACATCCATCCCCAGATGTGTTGCAGCATTGGCAACAAGGACACCAATTGCCCCGAGTCCGATTACACCGAGTTTTTTGCCTTCCAGCTCTGTCCCTGCAAAAGCTTTTTTCTTCTTTTCTGTTATTTTTGCGATATCGCCGTCTTCTTCATTTTCCTGTACCCAGTTAATTCCGCCGATGATATCACGCGCTGCAAGCAGCATACCTGCAATCACAAGTTCCTTTACACCGTTTGCATTTGCGCCCGGTGTATTGAAAACGACAATCCCCTTCTCTGCACATTTTTCGAGAGGAATGTTGTTGACCCCGGCTCCTGCACGGGCTATCACCTTCAGATTCCCACTGAATTCCATCTCATGCATAGATGCACTCCTTACGAGTATCGCATCTGCCTCCTCAGGCTTTTCGGTTTTTACATAACTTTCATCAAATTTCTCCAGTCCTACATGAGCGATTGGATTCAGACAATTATACTTATACATCTTACAGATTCTCCTCCTCGAACTTCTTCATAAATGCAACGAGTGCTTCCACTCCTTCATATGGCATGGCATTATAAATACTTGCGCGCATTCCACCCACGCTTCTGTGACCTTTCAGGTTCTCAAGGCCTGCCGCTTTCGCCTCCTTCACAAACCTGGCATCCAAATCAGCATCTCCTGTCACAAACGGGACGTTCATCAGGGAGCGGTCTTTCTTCTCTACCGTGCCTTTAAACAGTCTGCTCTGGTCGAGGAAATCATACAGAAGGGCTGCTTTCTTTTCATTGCGTTCCTTCATAGCTTCCAGGCCGCCCATAGCCTTCAGCCATTTAAATACTTTTCCACAGATATAGATTCCATATGCCGGCGGAGTGTTATAGAGGGACTTCGCATCTGCGTGTGTCTTATATGTAAGCATTGTCGGTGTGCCCGGCAGTACATCCTCTGTAATCAGGTCTTCACGGATAATGACAATAACCATACCGGCCGGCCCGATATTTTTCTGGACTCCGCCATAGATAATTCCATATTTTGTGACATCAACAGGCTCTGATAAAAAGCAGGAAGATACATCTGCAACAAGAGTCTTACCCTTTGTATTCGGAAGCTCTTTGAATTTTGTTCCATAGATCGTATTATTCTCACAGATGTAAACATAATCTGCATCTTCTGAAACAGGAAGATCTGAGCAGTCCGGGATATAAGAAAATGTCTTGTCTTCTGAAGAAGCGATTTTATTGACTTTCCCGTATTTTGCGGCCTCACTGGCAGCCTTCTTTGCCCACTGGCCCGTCACAATATAATCTGCGACCCTGTTCTTCATCAGGTTCATCGGGATCATGGCAAACTGCTGGGAAGCACCGCCCTGAAGGAACAGCACCTTATAGTTGTCAGGAATATTCATAAGTTCCCTGAGATCAGCCTCGGCTGTACCTATAATTTCCTCGAAAGCCTTTGAGCGATGACTCATTTCCATTACCGACATTCCGGTCCCGTTGTAATCTAACATTTCTTCTGCTGCTGACTTTAATACTTCCTCCGGTAATACTGCCGGTCCTGCTGAAAAATTGTACACTCTACCCATTTCTAATTTCCTCCTGAACATATTTATCAAATCCAACATCCCGGCATGTACATGCACGGCGGGATATGTTTAACGGTGGTTCATATCGTTCTCGTCAAAAGCCTCACTGATTGCGGCTCCCGGTGCTACCATAGGCCATACTTTATCGTCTGAATCAATCTGGCAGTCGATCACGATTGGTTTTTTCAATTCCATTGCTTTTGCAAAAGCTTCTTTAAACTCATCCTGTGTTGTCACACGGATGCCCTCTGCACCCATAGCCTCTGCAAGCTTCACGAAATCTACGGCGTCGTTCAGCACAGTTGCGGAGTAACGCTGTTCGTAGAACAGATTCTGCCACTGGCGCACCATTCCGAGGACATGGTTATTAATCACGACCTGGATAACAGGAATCTGGTATCTGGCTGCCGTAGCAATCTCATTCATATTCATGCGGAAACAACCGTCCCCTGCAATATTTACAACGAGCTTATCCGGGCACCCCATCTTAGCGCCGAGTGAAGCGCCGAGTCCATAACCCATCGTGCCAAGGCCCCCTGATGTCAGGAAGGTGCGCGGTTTTGTATATTTATAAAATTGTGCGGCCCACATCTGGTGCTGGCCTACCTCTGTAACAATGAGGGCGTCACCCTTTGTCTGCCTGTAAATTTCTTCTACGACAAAAGGTCCTGTCAGCATATCTGTATGATAACTGAGCGGATATTTCTCTTTATATTCCTGAATCTTCTTCATCCAGTCCGGGTGGGACTGCTGTGTCAGTTTCGCATTTACCCTGCTTAAGACTTCCTTTAAGTCTCCGACAACGCCGTCAGTGATAATGACATTCTTATTCATCTCGGCCGCGTCGATATCAAACTGGAGAATCTTCGCGTTTTTAGCAAACTTCTTTGTATTTCCCGTGACACGGTCACTGAACCTGGCCCCGATTACGATCAGCAGGTCACATTCACTGACCCCGTAATTGGACGTCTTCGTACCGTGCATGCCAAGCATGCCTGTGTACCGCTCATCGGTTCCCGGAAATGCGCCTTTTCCCATAAGGGAATCTGTAACAGGTGCATCTGCTTTGTCTACAAACTCTTTCAGTTCTTCGCTGGCACCGGAAAGTACGGCACCGCCGCCGACAAAGATGAACGGCCTCTTTGCCCTGCTGATCAGGGAGACAGCCGTATCAACGTCCTTCTCACAGATATCTTCTGCATCCATAGGCTGTACAGGCTTAATTTCTACCGGTTTGTAATCTGCCTTATTACTGGTTACATCCTTTGGTATATCGATCAGGACAGGTCCCGGCCTTCCGGTCTGGGCTATCTTAAACGCCTTGCGTATGGTCTCTGCCAGTTTGCTTACATCTTTTACAATATAGTTATGCTTTGTAATAGGCATGGTGATCCCGGCAATATCGATTTCCTGAAAACTGTCTTTACCAAGAAGTGATACCCCTACGTTACAGGTAATTGCCACAACAGGTATGGAATCCATATAAGCAGTCGCAATCCCTGTGACCAGATTCGTAGCCCCCGGTCCACTGGTGGCAAAGCACACACCGACTTTTCCCGTGGCTCTTGCGTATCCATCTGCCGCATGTGCAGCTCCCTGCTCATGGGATGTCAGGATATGCCTGATTTCATCACTATGTTTATATAATGCATCATATACATTCAAAATTGCTCCGCCCGGATACCCAAAAACAGTATCCACGCCCTGCTCTTTTAAACATTCGATTACAATCTCTGCTCCATTTAAATGCATGGTCAGAACCTCCTAATTTTTCTTTGGTACTTCCAGAATCGCTCCTCTGTTTCCTGAGCTGACCATGGACGCATACCTCGCAAGATATCCGGTCGTGATCTCAGGTTCTTTCGGCTGCCATTTTGCTCTCCTTGCCTCCAGCTCTTCAGCAGAAACATCCAGATCCAGTGTCAGCTCCGGAATGTTGATCTTTATGATATCCCCTTCTTCCACAAGCGCGATCGGGCCGCCTACAGCCGCCTCCGGTGATACATGGCCAATGGATGCACCTCTGGATGCGCCACTGAAACGGCCATCCGTGATCAGGGCAACAGAGGAACCGAGGCCGTAGCCTGCAATGGCAGAAGTCGGGTTCAGCATTTCTCGCATTCCCGGTCCGCCTTTTGGTCCTTCATAGCGGATTACAATGACGTCACCTGCATTGATCTTCCCGGTCTTGATTGCTTCCGTTGCTGCTTCGTCACTCTCGAAGATCCTTGCCGGCCCTTCGTGCACAAGCATTTCCGGAACGACTGCGGAACGTTTTACAACGCTTCCGTCAGGAGCAAGATTTCCTTTTAAGACAGCAATTCCACCAGTCTCACTGTATGGATTTTCAATCGGGCGGATAACCTCAGGATTATGGTTGATGCATCCCTCAATATTCTCACCAACGGTTTTTCCTGTTACGGTCAGACAGTCTGTATGCAGCAGTCCTTTTTTATTCAGTTCGTTCATGACGGCATATACACCGCCTGCCTCATTTAAGTCTTCAATATATGTAGGCCCCGCCGGTGCCAGATGGCAGAGGTTCGGAGTCTTTTCACTGATCGTATTCGCAAACTCAATCTCAAAATCCATACCAATCTCATGGGCAATAGCCGGGAGGTGCAGCATACTGTTCGTAGAACATCCGAGTGCCATGTCCACGGTCAGTGCATTGAGGATTGCTTCCTCTGTCATAATATCTCTCGGACAGATATTCTTTCTTATAAGCTCCATGACCTGCATACCTGCATGTTTTGCCAGCTGGAGCCTTGCGGAATATACGGCCGGAATCGTTCCGTTTCCTTTAAGACCCATTCCAAGTGCCTCTGTCAGGCAGTTCATGCTGTTGGCTGTATACATTCCCGAGCAGGAACCGCATGTCGGACATGCTTTGTTTTCAAATTCGCATAAGTCTTCTTCAGACATTGTTCCTGCAGCATAGGAGCCAACTGCCTCAAACATACTGGAGAGACTGGTCTTGCTGCCCTTTACATGGCCTGCAAGCATCGGACCGCCGCTGACAAAAATAGTCGGTACATTGATTCTTGCGGCTGCCATCAGAAGTCCGGGCACATTCTTATCACAGTTTGGAATCATGACAAGCGCATCAAACTGGTGGGCCATCGCCAGAGCCTCCGTAGAATCCGCGATCAGATCTCTTGTAACAAGGGAATACTTCATTCCCACATGCCCCATGGCGATTCCGTCACATACAGCGATTGCAGGAACCATGATCGGAGTTCCCCCTGCCATAGCCACGCCCATCTTAACCGCTTCTGCAATTTTATCCAGATTCATATGCCCCGGGACAATCTCGTTATAAGAACTGACAACACCTACCAGTGGTCTGTCAAGCTCCTCCTGTGTCATTCCCAGTGCATTGAACAGGGAACGGTGGGGAGCCTGCTGTGCTCCTTTTGTTACTGTATCACTTCTCATCTTAAAAACCTCACTTTCTACTTATGCCGCAAAAGCTTCATATATGTTATGTTTCGTTACAGTTCATACTATGTTTCCTGATATCTGCCTTATACGCATTCACCTTTATAAGTGAATATAAGAACAGATTCTGTCCCCCATCTCAGAAGTCGAAATCTGCGTCTTTCCTTCAGACATAATGTCTATTGTGCGGTATCCGTCTTTTAATACCTGTGAAACCGCATTCTCTATCGCTTCTGCCTCCTGATCCAGATCAAAAGAAAAGCGAAGCATCATCGCTGCAGACAATATCGTAGCAATTGGATTTGCAATCCCTTTTCCTGCAATATCCGGTGCAGACCCGCCGCTCGGCTCATATAGGCCAAACTTCGTCTCATTCAGGCTTGCCGATGCGAGCATTCCGATGGACCCTGTCACCATGCTGGCCTCATCCGAAAGAATGTCTCCGAACATATTCTCAGTCAGAATTACATCGAACTGCCCCGGGTCCTTTACGAGCTGCATCGCACAGTTGTCGACGAGCATATTCTCCAGCGTCACTTCAGGATAGTCCGCTGCAACCTCCTCCACAACTTTTCTCCAGAGTCTGGAGGAATCCAGTACATTTGCCTTATCAACACTCGTCACCTTTTTGCGCCGTTTCATGGCAATATCGAAACCGCGTTTTGCAATTCTGCGTATTTCGTTCTCATTATATGTAAGCTCATCCGTGGCGGTCATGACGCCGTCTACTTCAACAGTCTTTCTTTCTCCAAAATACAGACCTCCGGTCAGCTCGCGCATAATCATCATGTCAAATCCGCCGTCTGTAATCTCTTCCTTCAGGGGACAGGCCCCTTTCAGTTCATCATAGAGCACTGCAGGACGCAGGTTGGCGAACAGGTTCAGCTCCTTGCGGATCTTCAGAAGTCCTGCTTCCGGCCTTTTGGAAGGCTCCAGCTGATACCAGGGAGAAGTCTTGGCATCCCCGCCGATAGACCCCATCAGTACCGCATCACTCGCTTTCGCCGCCTCAATCGTTTCATCCGTCAGAGGCACCCCATGTACATCAATAGAAGCCCCGCCCATTAAAAGCTGCGTATAAATACATTCATGTCCGTATACTTCTCCCGTTTTATCCAGTACCTTCATAGCCTCCGTCACAATCTCCGGCCCGATACCGTCTCCTTTAATGACTCCAATATTCAGTCTCATATCAAACAACACCCTTCTACAAGAATTAAAAATACTATTTTTAATAATACCGTATTTTTCGGCACGTTTCAACCCTTTAATTCGTAAAAGTGGAAATGGGGGTGGGAATTTTGTAGACTGGGGGACGCTTTCGGGAGGGCATTTAAGTGCGCGAATAGAGGCACTTGCAGAAAAAGAGCGGGATTTCATGGATGAAAATTGTTTACCAAAACAATTTTCAAGACGGCCTGAGCCGGGTAATCATCAAGATTACCCGGTGAATGGCTGTCGGTTCCATGAAATCCCGCTCTTTTTCTGTTAGTGCCTCTTCGCAAACGGCCTGTCCCCCGGAAGCATCCCGCAGGCCCTGACGGGCGGACTACTCACCAATCAAATAACAAACTCTCTCTCCGTACTTACTCCGCAGACGGCTTCTCGATCTGTGCGATTGCAGCTTTCTGCATTGGTATACGGCAGTTTTTGTTATTTCCGAATTCTACGATTACGTCATCATCTGTGATATCGATTATTACACCGTAAAAACCGCTTGTTGTTAATGCGGTATCGCCTACTTCCATTGTTGAGAGCATTGCCTGCACTCTCTTCTGCTCTTTTTTCTGAGGGCGCATGAGCAGGAACCACATACCACCGATGATTACTACATAAATCAGGATGATACCACCCATTCCTGTTGCTCCGCCTGCAGCTAATAAACCATTCATCTTATTTCCTCCTAATTACTATCTTCAAACAATAAGTCTACTATACACAAAAATGGATGATTCTTCAAGTATCTTTTAGAATTTCCGCATATTTTTATGAATTTTTTATATGTCTTTTCCGTTTTTCATACCTTCGAGTTTCTTTTCCTTATATGACTTGTATTCTCCGGCTTCGATCGCTGCACGGATTTCTTCCATCATGGTATTATAAAAATACAGGTTGTGCAGGACGCAGAGCCGCATACCAAGCATCTCTTTAGCCTTCAGGAGGTGTCGGATGTATCCCCTGCTGTAGCTTCTGCAGGCCGGACACTGGCAGCCTTCTTCAATCGGATTGTCATCCAGTTCAAACTTTGCATTAAACAGGTTCAGTTTTCCGTGGTTGGTATAGACGTGGCCATGCCTTCCGTTTCTGGTTGGATACACACAGTCAAAGAAATCCACGCCTCTTTCTACTCCCTCCAGGATGTTAGCCGGGGTCCCGACGCCCATCAGATAAGTAGGCTTCTCAACCGGAAGGTAAGGAACGACTGCCTCCAGAATGCGGTACATCTCCTCATGGCTCTCTCCTACGGCAAGACCGCCGATGGCATATCCATCCAGTTCCATTTCCGTAATCTGCTTTGCATGTTCGACGCGGATATCCTCGTAAATGCCACCCTGGTTAATTCCGAAAAGCATCTGTTTCTGGTTGATCGTATCGGGCAGGGAATTTAAACGGTCCATCTCGGTCCTGCAGCGTGCAAGCCAGCGTGTTGTTCTGGCCACGGAATCTCTCATATATTCTCTGTCTGCGATACTGGACGGACATTCATCGAATGCCATCGCAATGGTGGACGCAAGGTTGGACTGAATCTGCATACTTTCCTCCGGGCCCATGAATATCTTGCGGCCATCAACGTGGGAATGGAAATGAACACCCTCCTCCCTGATCTTGCGGAGGTCTGAAAGTGAAAACACCTGAAATCCGCCGGAATCCGTGAGAATTGGCTTGTCCCAGTTCATAAACTTATGAAGGCCGCCCATTTTTTTCACAACCTCATCTCCCGGGCGCACGTGAAGGTGATAGGTGTTCGATAATTCTACCTGTGTCTTGATTCCTCTCAAATCATCTGTGGAAACCGCACCTTTGATCGCTGCCGCTGTTCCCACATTCATAAATACCGGCGTCTCAATGACCCCGTGGACCGTATGAAAACGGCCCCGCTTAGCAAGACCGTCTCTTTTGATTAATTCGTACATAGTTACCTCGTTGTATTTTTTTCCTGATTAGTAATGAATAATAACCGGTGTTCCTACTGAAAGCATACTGTACAGGCTTGCTGCCTGATCGGGCGGCATGTTAATGCATCCGTGGGAACCGATTGACGTATACAGGGAACCGCCGAATCCCGGCTGCCAGTTTGCATCATGGAAGCCGATTCCGGTCCATGTAACGCGCATCCAGTAGCTGACAGGGGTTTCATATTCTGGTTTTCCTGTATCCGGCTGAATCTCTCCGACCAGTGTCTTATCCAGCTGCATCTCCAGAATATTGTAAACACCTGAAGGAGTCTCCTTTTCCGGGGTAGGAAGCCCGGTGACGACATCCGTTTCCAGTGCAATGTTCCCGTCTACAATATACCACATATGCTGTGTGGACAGATCGACCTCGGCATAGGTATTGCCCCAGTCCTGTGCGGCATGGGCAGCTGCGGTCTGGTAGTAGGCAGGCTCTTTAGATACGGTCTCCCCGTTCTTAATGCTGTTAACCAGTGCCTCGAATTCTGTGTCTTCATCAATTGACCAGCCGTATGTCCCGCCGGACACCTCGGCAGTCTTTCCTGTCGGAGTCGTGATCGTTCTGGCAGTCCCTACAGTATCATATTTATCACCGAAGCCTGTCAGCCAGTTTCTGACTTCATCCTCATTAAATGTCACCTGCATGTTATCGTCCACAGTCAGCCAGGTTGAGATCAGGGCCTTATCTACCACTTCCGTCTCTGTCATCGTATAGGTAATGCTTGCCTGTACATACTTGTTCATGACATCGCATGCTTTCTTGACTTCTTCTGAATCAGATGTAAACTTCGGCTCAGCGTAGCACTCTTCTTTTTCCATATCCAGATCTGTCTTAAATTCAGAAATATAGGTATGCACCTTTTCCTTCAGCACGTCCATATTTACTGCAGTGCCGATGACCTCAGGCTCGATGACGTACTTCTCACCGTTGAACTTCGGGTAGGCTGACTTCGGGGCTGTCTGCTCCGCCGTTACTGCCTGCAGACTGCCGACCGCCTGATTGAGCGCTTCCTCATCATAAGACACTTCAATCGTAACCTTCGCCGAATTTTTAGAAAACAGTGCCGCCGGCCATGCAAAACCATTCTGCTTTTTCAATGCCTTCTGGATATCGTTATTCTCCTTGTATGTAAGGGAAATATCCGTTCCATCTATTGTATCCGACTTATTGTCTTTCTCATGAACTGTCAGACTGTAATCCTTCACCTGCTTTTTCAGATACTCTTCTACATCAGATACTTTTTTACCCGAAAAATCATGACCATTGATTTCCGTATTAATATAGAAGTGACTCATAAAGAAAACAGAAGTACCAACATACGCTGCAATCAATACAGCGGCTATGCATCCAAGGATGATCCAGAGCTTCTTCATACTTTTTTTATTTCCGCCTTTCTTTCTCCCGGGCTTCTTATTCTTTTTCTTTGGTTCCTCCTCATCTGGAAAAATATCATCCAGATCTTCCTCTTCGTCGAAAATGTCTACTTCCACCGGAACTGGTTTCTTCTTTGCTTTTACGGGGACAACATCCGGTATAACCTGGGTCTTTGCCATATCATCTGATGAACCGTCCTGTTCTTTAAGTTCATCCGCGGCATCCTCTTCCTCGTCAAAGAAGTAATCTTCATCATCTTCGCCGGGTTCATCATCCAGATAATAATCATCATCTGACTCGTCTATTTCATCAAAGTAGTAATCTTCGTCAAAATCTTTATCTTCTGAGTTGTAACCATCTGATTTTTTCATGTCGCGTTCGCTCATCTAGTATTACTCCCTCTTTTTTATCAATATCTAGTCCACATTATATTACGAATCCTGGTAAATGTACAGTAAAAAAGTATGAACTTAAAGATAAATTAAGGATTGCACGTTTATATAACTTCTTATATAATAAGTCTATGTGCAAAAAGAAAGGAGTACTACCATGAGTGGATCAACATTTGGCAAATTGTTTCGCGTAACAACCTGGGGTGAATCACACGGTGCCGCTATAGGTGCGGTTGTGGATGGATGTCCTGCAGGGCTCTCCTTATGTGAAGCTGATATACAGGAATATTTAAACCGACGAAAGCCGGGACAGAGTAGATATACAACAAAAAGACAGGAAACGGACCAGGCAGAGATACTTTCCGGGGTTTTTGAAGGAAAGACAACAGGCACTCCCATCTCTATTATAGTCCGCAACCAGGACCAGCGATCCCGTGATTACGGGAATATCGCGTATACCTATCGTCCTGGGCATGCGGACTATACTTTTACCCAAAAGTACGGATTCCGTGATTACCGGGGCGGCGGCCGGTCTTCCGGCAGGGAGACAATCGGACGGGTTGCCGCAGGCGCTGTTGCTTCCTTATTATTAAAAGAGATGGGGATCAGCCTGACTGCCTATACGAAATCAGTCGGTCCTGTTACAGTTCCATCTGATGCGTATCATTTCGATGAGATTACAGAGAATACTCTTTATATGCCGAACAATCAGGCTGCCAAAGAAGCCGCCGGACATCTGGACCTCCTGATGAAGAATCAGGATTCATGCGGAGGCACGGTTGAATGTATGGTGGACGGACTTCCGGTGGGACTTGGCGAACCGGTATTCGACAAACTGGATGCGTCTCTTGCAAAAGCGCTTATGTCCATCGGTGCGGTGAAAGCGGTGGAGATCGGTGACGGTATTTCTGCCGCGGCTTCATCCGGAAGCAGGAATAACGATGCGTTTGCTGTCAGGGATGACAGGATAATAAAGGAAACGAACCATTCCGGCGGTACTCTGGGCGGCATGAGCGACGGTTCCACACTCCTGGTACGGGCGTCCTTTAAGCCGACACCGTCCATTTCACAGATTCAGCATACAGTAACAGAGGAAAAAGAAGAAACAGAGCTTTCCATCCACGGACGGCATGACCCGATCATCGTACCGCGCGCGGTCGTGGTAGTGGAAGCTATGACAGCCCTTACAATCGCGGACCTGCTTCTGGAAAACATGAGCAGCCGCCTGGATAAAGTAAAAGCCTATTATACGGAGGATTAGAATGTCTAACAAATTAATTGATATTGTAAATATTACAAAATCATTCGATGAGAATGTGGTTCTGGACCAGCTGAATCTGTATATTCGTGAGAACGAATTTCTTACACTTCTGGGGCCAAGCGGCTGCGGAAAGACCACTCTTCTGCGGATTCTCGGCGGTTTTGAGACACCGGATTCCGGAGATATTATTTTCGACGGCAAGAACATCAATAATCTGCCGCCGAACAAAAGGCAGCTAAACACTGTGTTCCAAAAATACGCCCTGTTCTCCCATATGTCCATTGCAGAAAACATCGCTTTCGGCCTGAAGATCAAAGGAAAGTCAAAAGGATATATTCAGGATAAGATCCGGTATGCCTTAAAGCTCGTCAATCTGGAAGGCTATGAAGACAGGACACCGGATTCCTTAAGCGGCGGCCAGCAGCAGCGTATCGCCATTGCGAGGGCCATCGTGAATGAGCCAAAAGTACTCCTGCTTGATGAACCGCTCGGTGCTCTGGATTTAAAGCTGCGTCAGGATATGCAGTACGAACTGATCCGCCTGAAGAACGAGCTGGGGATTACTTTCGTCTATGTTACCCACGATCAGGAAGAGGCTCTTACCATGTCCGATACGATTGTTGTCATGAATCAGGGGTATATCCAGCAGATCGGAACTCCCGAAGATATTTACAATGAACCTCAGAATGCCTTTGTTGCAGATTTTATTGGGGACAGCAACATTCTCCCTGCCACCATGGTGGAGGATAAAGTTGTGAAGATGCTGGGAGCCGTCTGGCAGTGTGTGGACGTGGGCTTTGGACGCAACAAACCGGTTGATGCGGTGATCCGCCCGGAAGATATCGATCTCGTGAAGCCGGAAGAAGGCATCATCGAGGGTGTAGTCACCCACCTGATTTTTAAAGGTGTCCACTATGAGATGGAGGTCCTTGCCAACAATTATGAACTTCTTGTTCACAGCACGGACATGTTCCCTGTCGGGACAGAAGTTGGTATCAAAGTAGACCCATTTGATATTCAGATTATGAAAAAACCAGAATCTGAAGACGCGGAGGCTGTTGGAATTGAAGAATAGAAAATTACTGACCGGCCCTTATCTTTTCTGGGCTGCATCATTTATCATCATCCCTCTTCTGATGATCGTTTATTACGGACTGACAAATAAAGAGGGCTCATTTACACTGATGAACCTTGCCAGGATCACAACACCTGAGAACTTAAAAGCACTTGGACTCGCTCTTCTTCTGTCCTTTATCAGCACCCTGATCTGCCTTGTGCTGGCTTACCCTCTGGCTATGATCCTTTCCGAGAAGAATGTAAATCAGACAAGCTTTATTGTGCTGATCTTCATCCTGCCTATGTGGATGAATTTCCTTTTAAGGACACTTGCCTGGCAGAATCTGCTGGAAAAGAACGGAATCATCAATATGATTCTGGAATTTTTCCACCTGCCGGACCAGACGCTGATCAACACGCCTTATGCAATCGTGCTCGGCATGGTATACAACTTCCTGCCGTTTATGGTACTTCCCATATACAACGTCCTCGCAAAGATAGACAAGGATGTTATTTCTGCTGCACGTGACCTGGGGGCCAATAATTTCCAGACTTTTTCCAAGATCATCTTCCCATTAAGCATACCGGGGATCATCAGCGGAATCACTATGGTATTCGTACCTTCCCTGACGACGTTCGTCATTTCCGACCTGCTCGGTGGAAGCAAGATACTCCTGATCGGTAATGTCATCGAACAGGAATTCAAGCAGGGGAGCAACTGGAATGTAGGTTCCGGCCTCTCCCTTGTATTGATGATATTTATCATCGCAAGTATGGCGCTCATTGCCAAATATGATAAAGACGGGGAGGGAACTGCATTTTGATTAAAAACGGACTGAAACGCTTTTACTTAATCTTGATTTTCATCCTGCTTTACGCTCCCATCGTCACTTTGATGGTACTGTCTTTTAACAGCTCAAAGTCCCGTTCCAAATGGGGCGGTTTTACAGGAAAATGGTATGTTGCTCTGTTCCAGAATCAGGATATTATGAATGCCCTGTACACGACATTGATCATTGCCCTTGTATCCGCGCTGGTTGCAACGATCATTGGGACGGCGGCGGCCATCGGGATTCAGGTGATGAAGCCTAAATTCCGTACATTTATGATGGGTGTAACTAATATTCCCATGCTGAATGCGGATATCGTAACAGGTATCTCTCTGATGCTGCTGTTTATTGCATTCAGGTTTTCACTGGGATTCATGACGATTTTACTGGCACATATTACCTTTAA
This sequence comes from Faecalicatena orotica, assembly GCF_905197545.1. Lineage (NCBI taxonomy): Bacteria > Bacillati > Bacillota > Clostridia > Lachnospirales > Lachnospiraceae > Faecalicatena > Faecalicatena orotica. Next base: position 7,946 of record NZ_CAJJZH010000011.1, on the reverse strand, counting down.
TATCCCTTATGTCATACTGAGTGTCATGCCAAAGCTCAAGCAGACAAGCAAGCATACTTATGAGGCTGCAATGGATCTGGGGGCCTCACCGGTATATGCCTTTTTCAAGGTTGTATTTCCGGACATCATGCCAGGTGTATTTTCCGGATTTCTGCTTGCATTCACGATGTCACTGGACGATTTTGTTATCACCCACTTCACAAAGGGGCCCGGGGTGGACACGCTGTCAACGAAAATTTACAGTGAGGTAAGAAAAGGAATCAAACCGGAGATGTATGCCCTCTCCACGATCATGTTTGTGACTGTCCTGATTCTTTTGATTCTGGTAAATGTCACACCAGAAAAAAAAGCATCTTCCTCCGGTCAGAAACAGGAAATCAAAAAGAAACACCGCATCTCCCGGTTTATTTTCCGGAAGGTGGTTCCGACAGCAATCGTCATTGTAATCATAGCCGGCGGCTTCTTCTACGGTTCACAGAACAGTGACGCAGGCAATAACCAGGTGATCGTATATAATTGGGGTGAATATATTGATCCGGAAGTTCTGACTATGTTCGAGGAAGAAACCGGAATCGATGTTGTCTATGAAGAGTTTGAGACAAACGAGATTATGTACCCGAAGATCCAGTCGGGAGCGATCGCTTATGATGTTGTCTGCCCGTCAGATTATATGGTGCAGCGTATGATAGAAAATGACCTGCTCGCAGAGATCGATTTTAATAATATACCGAACCTGAAGTACATCGACAGTACTTATATGGAACAATCGCGCCAGTTTGATCCGGAAAATAAGTACTCTGTCCCATATCTGTTTGGCACCGTTGGGATCCTGTATAATAAGACGATGGTTGATGAGCCGATCGACAGCTGGAGTGTACTCTGGGATCCAAAATATAAAGACAGCATCCTGATGCAGGACAGCGTCCGCGACGCATTCGGAGTGACCTTGAAATACCTGGGCTACTCACTGAACTCCACAGATTTGGATGAGCTTAATGAGGCGAAAAATCTGCTGATTAAACAGAAGCCGCTCGTGCAGGCCTATGTTGTCGACCAGGTGCGTGACAAAATGATCGGAAACGAGGCCGCTATCGGTGTAATCTATTCCGGCGAAGCGCTTTATACGAAGCAGGAAAACCCGAATCTGGAATATGTAATTCCAAAGGAAGGGTCAAACCTCTGGATTGACTCCTGGGTTATTCCAAAGAATGCCAAGCATAAGGAAAATGCAGAGAAATTTATTGATTACCTCTGCCGTCCCGAGATTGCTAAGATGAACTTTGATTACATCACCTATTCTATCCCGAATTCAGAGGGACGCAAACTGATCGAGGAAGACTGGATGAGGGAAAGCAAGGTTGCCTTCCCCGATCCGGAGGATCTGGCAAACTGCGAGACTTTCAAGTTCCTTGGGGATGATAATGACGCCGTCTATAATCAGCTCTGGCGTGAAGTAAAGTCTAAATAGTTTCTTCGGATAAAACAGGAGGAGGCTGTAAATCAAGTGAAAACCTGATTTACAGCCTCCTCTTATTGACCGTTACACATTAAAGCAGCCACCGCCTATGAATTCCCTCAGAAGGGAGTTGGTCGGCACTGGTTCGCTGCCGATTCCGACGAAATAATCGAAGAATTTCAGAAGCCTCTTGGCCTCCACATATTCGGGACAGTCTTTTCCCATCCCGAACAGCAGCGGTTCCACATACTGCTTTAGTACGGCCAGCTCATACAGAAGGGACGAATTAAACATAACATCCGCCTCTTCCTGATACGGGAAGATATTTTCCTCCTCTCCTCTCCTGACAGACGGCCACATGGCAATGGTATTGCGCGCGGATGTGCCGCGCGTCCTGGCATCTCTTACGATGCGGCGAATCAGCCGTCCGTCTGTTGACGGGATCCGGTTGTGTTCGTCAATATTAAGCTGGGTCAGTGCGCTTATATAGATCCTGAATTTGTTATCATTGTTCAGTTTCTCTGTCAGCTTTGGATTCAGGCAGTGAATTCCTTCAATGACCAGAATATCCTGTTCATCCAGCTTTTTCGGCTTTATATCATATGTGCGCTTTCCTGCCTTGAAGTCAAAGATGGGAAGATAGACCTCCTCACCCTTAAGCAGGGCCTGCATGTCTTCGTTAAACTGCTTCACATCTATTGCTTCGATACATTCGAAATTATAATTACCGTTCTCGTCTTTCGGGGTCATTTCACGGTCCACGAAATAATTGTCCACGGCTATGGGGTGGGGCCTCATCCCGTTCACCATCAGCTGAATGGACAGGCGGTGTGAGAATGTCGTCTTACCGGATGACGAGGGGCCTGCAATCAGCACGAACTTCACATCCGGCTTATCGGCGATCTGCTTTGCGATCTCCCCGATCTGGCGTTCCTGATAGGCCTCCTGTACGAGAACCACTTCTCTCATATCATGCTTGGTCACCATATCATTCAGGGCACCAACCGTATCGATACTCTGGAGGTCTCCCCATTGGATTGATTTTTTCAGCACTTCAAAAAGTTTTGGCCTTGGCACAAACGGTTCAACTTTCTCCGGTTCCTCCCTTGTCGGCATCTGGATGATAAAGCCATCGTCATAAAGATGTAACGAATAATACTTCAGATAACCGGCATCAGGCACCATATACCCGTAATAATAGTCTTCAAATTCGTTCATGCTGTAAATATTTACCTTGGAAACACGTCTGTACTCGAACAGCCGCTCTTTATCATACATGCCATGTTTCCTGAAAAGATCAATAGCCTCGGTTGTATGGATGGTCCGCTTTTCTATTGGGATACGCCCTTTTACGAGCTCTTTCATCCTCTTGTCAACCTTTTCTAAAAATTCCTGCGTCAGATTAACATCGCCTTCCAGGGTACAGTAATATCCTTTGCTGACAGAAAAGTGAATCCTGACACTCTTCACCTTGTCGTGGCCGCCAACATCATGTACAGCTTTCACAAGCATAAAGCAGAGACTCCTCTTATATGTCTCGTGCCCGATTGGATCCCCTGTTGTCAGAAATTGAATCTCACAGTCTTTCTTTAGTGTCTTATCCAGTTCCTGAAGCCGGAACTGGTTCACAAAGACAAGCACGATCTGATGTGCATATCTCTCCTGAAAATCCTCAGCGATCTGCTGGTAAGTAACCCCTGCCTCATATTCTTTTGTCTCATTCCCTACCCGTACTGTACACAGCTTTTTGCCCATAATCATTCCTTTCCGCAGAATCTTCTGCCCTTATAAGTTTCCCGCACGGAATTTGCAGTAAATGTACAGCGAGGTACCGTACATTTACTTAACATCTATATAGTATATGCAGTTTCAGATAACCTGAAACGGATGAATAACAGGTGCCGCTATTACGTCCAGACACGGCAGCTTTCTCTCAAGGAAATGCTTCATATCATCGAGGAAAATATATTCCGTCCCGTAATGTCCGGCATCGATTACTGCAAGTCCCTGCTCCACTGCATCCAATCCATCGTGGTGTCCAATATCCCCTGTTACAAGTACATCGGCCCCCTTTTCAACAGCCGGTCTGACAGCACTCTTCCCTGAGCCGGGGGAAACGGCCAGCCGTGAGACCTCTTTCTCCATATCTCCAAAGACCTTGACAGACCCAAGGTTAAGATGATGCTTTACGTACAGGCAGCACTCCTTTAGTGTCATCGGCTTCTGAAGCTTTCCAAGCCTCCCGATCCCCTCCGGTTTATCCTCTGTTCCGGAAGTGATATCCAGTACTTCTGTATCTTCCAGCTTTAAGATGTCTTTCGCAAGCTCTGCCATGCCAAGGACATCATAATTCGTGTGCATTGCATAATAGGGAATATCATACTGGATCAGCTTCAGGATTCTCCTGCTGATAAAGTCTTCATCCGTTATGCTTTTTAAGGGTGAAAAGATCAGCGGGTGGTGTGTAACCAGCATATCTGCCCCGGCTTCTTTCGCCGCCTCTATTACCCGGTCCGTGGCATCCAGTGCCAGATACACTCTGTTTACTTCCTTTGTGCTCCTTCCTGCCTGCAGGCCTACGTTGTCAAAATCCAATGCCGCACTCTTTGGGTACGCGGCCTCAATTACCTGTATGATTTCTTTACATTGCATAAAATTCCATCCCTTTCCGCGCATACTCCAGATCCTTTTCCAGTTCTCTTCTGCGCTCTTTTGAATGTGGACTGTCCAGATTTTCCAGATCCCTGATAATCCTGCTTTTTAATGTAATCTCCCTTTCCAGAAACTGTTTCAGCACAGGATGCCTGTCCTGAAGCAGAAGCTTCCCGTAGCGGATCTCGGTCTCCGTCCAGACGGGAGGCGTTTCCCTCTTTTGGCGGAGGGTGCTGCCCGCAGATGGCTGTACCTTCATCATCGGATAGTATTTGCCGTCCTCAAACACCATATCTTCTTTGATAAACAAAAAACCTTCCTCTAAAAGAAAGGCTCTGACTTTTGCGATTTCCGACTGAGGCTGCAGGATGCACTCTTTCAGGCTCCCTGTTATGTCAGGATGCGCCTTTAGGATCTTCATGACCAGTCCTCCCCCCATCCCGGCAATGACAGCCGTCTTTGCTTCTCCGGGTGCGAGTCCGGCCAGTCCGTCTGAGAGCCTCAGCTCGATTCTGCCGGAAAGACCACATTCCGTCACATGCTCCTTTGCCCGCTCCAGCGGCCCCTCGTTTATGTCCATTGCAACAGCTGAAGGAACCATACCATTCTCTATAAGATAAATGGGGATATAAGCATGGTCCGTGCCTATATCCGCCATTTCATATCCGGCAGTCACCAGACCGGCAACTGCCTGTAATCTCTTTGATAATTCCATATGCTTAATCCAAATAGTCTCTCAGCTTACGGCTGCGGCTTGGATGGCGCAGCTTTCTGAGTGCTTTCGCCTCAATCTGGCGGATACGTTCACGGGTGACATCAAACTCTTTACCGACTTCCTCCAGTGTTCTTGCCCTTCCGTCATTCATTCCAAAACGGAGGCGCAGGACCTTCTGCTCTCTGTCTGTCAGAGTATCCAGAACTTCATCCAGCTGCTCTTTGAGCAGTGTCTGTGCGGCTGCCTCTGCCGGGACAGGTACATTGTCATCCTGGATAAAGTCTCCCAGATGGCTGTCTTCCTCCTCACCGATCGGGGTTTCTAAAGATACCGGCTCCTGAGAAATCTTCAGGATCTCACGTACACGGTCCACAGGCATGTCCAGTTCCTTTGCAATCTCTTCCGGCGTGGGTTCACGTCCTAACTCCTGGAGTAACTGTCTGGACACACGGATTAGTTTGTTAATTGTCTCTACCATATGCACCGGGATACGGATCGTCCTTGCCTGGTCTGCAATTGCCCTTGTGATTGCCTGACGAATCCACCATGTTGCATAAGTACTGAACTTATATCCTTTATGATAATCAAACTTTTCAACAGCTTTGATCAGACCCAAGTTACCCTCCTGAATCAGGTCCAGAAATAACATTCCTCTACCAACATAGCGTTTTGCGATGCTGACTACAAGACGAAGGTTCGCCTCTGCCAGTTCCTTTTTGGCATCCTCATCACCGTCTTCCATTCGCTGTGCCAGTTCGATTTCCCTCTCCGCACTCAGCAGCGGTACTTTACCGATCTCCTTCAGATACATGCGCACAGGATCTTCAATGCTGACCCCGTCCGGCACAGATAAATCAATGCTCTCCATATCAACTTCATCTTCTTCAACAATGATGAGCTCATCATCTACATCGTCATCATCTCCGCTGATACGCAGCACATCAATATTATTTGACTCAAGATGTTCAAATACCTTTTCCATCTGCTCTGCGTCTAATTCCATATCATTGAAAAAGTCATTGATCTCCTGAAGCTCGAGAATGCTTTTCTTTTTCTTACCTAACGCAACAAGTTCTTTTAGCCTCTCGTCAAATTTCTGTGTGTTTTCTTCCATGTGTCCATCCTTCCTTCCCCTATACACACGGTATAGGGCTATCTTGTTTTATTTTATCCTTATTCAATAGAAATATGCAGTTTCTTTATATCATCGAGTTTTCTCTTCTCTTCCATCAGCCTCTGCAGGCCCGCCATATCTGTCGGTTCCAGATGCATCGTGCGGTAATCTATGCTGTTCGCCTTGACACGGAGGATTGTCTCCTTTAACGCCTGTTCCTGTTCTTCCTTCGTGGAAAGCTCTCTGATCTTTGTATGGAACAAGGAAGCCGCTTCCCGATGATCTTCCTCCTCGGTAAAGTGATTCAGTATCTTTGCCGGATTCAGTTCCCCTGTATCAAACTGCTGATAAAGCAGTTCTGCTACAGTCCGATACAATGGTTCCGTGAAGTCTTCCGGGCTTATGTATTTTTTTATCAGGCTGAAAATCCCCGCATCCTCGATCATCCATGTCAGAAGCAGCTTCTGGGATACAAGGATTCCACTTTCCTTCGGCTTCTGTCCGGACGGAGCTGACTTTGGACGCGCGGCAGGTTTGGCCATGCCTTCTGTAACAGCGGTCTTCGTCACAAGTTTTTGAAGACTTTCCGGGCTTACCTTGTATGCCTTTGCTACAGCCTCCACATAATTGTTGCGCTCGAGTTCATCTTCAAATCCGATCAGGCGCTTCGCCGTTTCTTTAAAAAAGGCTGTCTTCCCTTCCGGGGATTCCATATCATAGTCTTTGGAAAGAATCTCCAGACTGAACAGGAATCCATTCCTTGCCCCGCCGATTCTCTTCTCAAATTCTTCGGCTCCCAAATTCTTAATGAATTCGTCGGGGTCCTTATAAGGGTCCATCCTGATGACTTTGGCAGAAATGCCCGCCTGTTTCAGGATCGGTACTGCGCGGAGTGCGGCCTTCGTTCCCGCTTCATCGCTGTCATATGTCAGATAGACTTCCTGCACATACCTCTTAATCAGTGAAGCATGTCCCGTCGTCAGAGCGGTTCCCAGCGATGCGACTGCATTCGTAAATCCTGCCTGATGAAGGGAAATTACATCCATATACCCTTCGCACATGAGGAAATACGGTTTGCGCGAGGTTCTTGCACGGTTCAGTCCGTAAAGATTGCGGCTCTTATCGAAGATAACTGTCTCCGGTGAATTCAGGTACTTTGGTTTTCCATCACCCATCACCCGGCCGCCGAATCCGATCACCCGGTTATTCACATCCATGATCGGAAACATAACACGGTTCCAGAACTTATCATATACGCCGTTCCTTTCATCCGTGTTGATCAGGCCTGCCTGCCGGATCAGATCCTCACTGTAGCCCTTCCCCTGAAGGTATTTGAACAGGTCATTGCTATATTTGTTGGAATAACCAAGCCCGAAAGCTTTGATTGTTTCATCTGACAGCTCTCTGTTTTTCAAATATGTATATCCAATCTTCCCCTGTTCTGATTTCAGCTGCACATAGAAATACTGGGCGGCAATCTTATTGATTTCCAGAAGTGTCGCACGCAGGTCGGCTTTTTCCTTCGCTTCTTTCGAGTACTCCATCTCGGGGAGTTCGACTCCCGCCCTGTCGGCAAGGACCTTCAGAGCCTCCACAAAAGAGAAGTTCTCATATTCCATCAAAAATGTAAAAACATTGCCTCCGGCTCCGCAGCCAAAGCAGTAATACATCTGTTTCCCCCTGCTGACAGAAAAGGAGGGCGACTTTTCATTGTGGAACGGGCAGAGTCCAAAATAAGAGCTGCCTTTTTTCTGCAGCCTTACATACCCGGATATCACATCCACGATGTCATTCTTCATCCTCACTTCTTCAACCAATTCCTCCGGATAATACATGCATTCCCCTCCTGCTTATACAACTTAGGTCCGGTCCTTTCGGGCCTTAGTTGTAAAGTACATCCTGTCGACTTAGGTTCGGTCCTTTCGAACCTTAGTGACATGGATGTTTCCTCGCCTATACAACTTAGGTCCGGTCCTTTCGGGCCTTAGTTGTAAAGTACATCCTGTCGA
>NZ_CAJJZH010000010.1:0-200079 GCF_905197545.1 Faecalicatena orotica | reverse complement strand
TTTTATAGATTACCATGTCTGCTGCTGTTTGTCAAGAACTTTTTTCATTTTCTTTCTCGTCATCGGTTCCGGTTTTTACCAGTCCCTCAAGCGACAGCCTGATTATGATACCATATCATACCAGTTTTTGTCAACATTTTTCGACACTTTTTTGTCAGCTTTTTTTGACAGTTTTTACAACCATCCGTCTACCGTACCGTCTTATCAGGCGATTGCTTCCGCATCCCTGATTCAGTCAGTCGCAGGTATTTATCAGCGACGAATGTTATAATACCATCCCCCGTCTTAATTGTCAATAATTTTTATATTTTTTATTTAATTCATGCAATTTAGACAATTTATATCTTTAAACAACGACTAAAAGCGACACATTTGTTTTTTCTAATTGAGAAGTATGACGAGATACAGTATAATCAAACGGACAGCAGGTTTATAATACAAAATATGAGGTGACTAATATGCTGCATATAGCCATATGCGATGATGAACAAAAATTTACCGAGCAGTTGCACGAACTTCTGAAGCATTATGAACAAGAGGCCGGGGAACTGTTCAGGATAACAACATTCTGTGACGGCAGTGAACTGATTGACCACTATGACACTACAATTGACCTGATTTTTCTCGATATCAAAATGAATAAAATGAATGGTTTTAAGACAGCAGAACTGATCCGGCAGAAGGATTCCCAAGTCAGCATCATCTTTCTGACCACATTGACCCAGTACGGTCTTGAAGGTTATAAGTATCAGGCAACCAATTACATTATTAAACCTATGAAATACGCCCGTCTGAAGTCTGAGATGGACCGCTGGATCGAAACCCACCGGAAAAATGATGTTTCTTCTATAATAGTAACGAATGATACCGGAAAATATAAAATCCCGCTGAAGTCTCTTCGATATGTAGAAACATTTAACCGTAATCTGCTCCTGCACACGGAAGATGAAAATATTGTCTGCTATAAAAGTATGAAGGAAATGGAGCAGGAACTGTGTGATTACAGCTTTGCCCGCTGCCATACAAGTTATATTGTTAATTTATTCTATATAAAAGGCGTAAAAAAGCTGGAAGTGGAACTGATTACAGGACAGAAGCTTCCGATCAGCCAGCCGAAGCGAAAAAGTTTTATGGATCAGCTGACGCAATACTGGGGGGATATGTTATGATACTTGCTTTAGATATCCTGGCCGAAATATTTACATGGCTTTATGGATTTGTCTTCTATTGGATCATTAGAACTTTTTTACCGACACGCAGGCATACAGTAATAAAAATTGCTGCCTTTTTTGCATGCTCCTACATTGCTAAAACAGTTATATACGCCAATGACCTTATAAACCTTTTCGGTGCCTTAATTGCCTTATTTCTTTATCTCCTGGTCTTCCATACAGGCAGTTTTGTGGAAAAATTCTCTGCCCTGCTTGTATTTTATCCTGCGATGATCGCGGTCAACTACTTAACGCTTAATATAGGTACGCGGCTGTTTTTCGGAATCACAAATGCAAAATCCGATACTGCATTTTCTCCGGAAGTGCTTTTAATCAGTACTCTCATCCATGTAGTGGAGGTACTTTTGCGGCTGTTCTTTTGGACAGGGGCCTGGCTGGTCACGAAGAAGTTACTAAGAGGTATTACCCTGGACCTGGGAACACGTATGTGGCTGTTTGTAGACCTACTGCTTTCTGCCCCTTTTGTCGCTGTTTTTACAACTATACTTTTTATGCCGGAACAGGTCATCAGCATTTATCCCATCTGCGGTGCCTCGATTTTCACCAGCTTCGGCTGTATTTACCTCACATCGTATATCTGCCGGACTATGAAGCTGGAATTCCATGCACACGAACTGGAACTAAAACACTCTTATTATGAAGATAAGCTCAAGGAAGAAGAACGTATCCGCCGGATTTACCACGACCTAAAAAACCATCTGCTGGTTCTGCAGTCAGCCTCGTCCTGTACTCCGGAAACACAGCAATCTATTCAGGAACTCCGCTCCCAGATAGAGGGCTACGAAAATTACTATCACACCGGTAATCCTTTTCTGGATATCCTGCTCCGTGACAAAGCAAGGTCAGCCCAGGAAAACCAGATTGATTTCAGTGCACTCGTACATTTCAAAGACGGAACCTTTATCGAACCGCTGGACATCAGCGCCATTTTCGGAAACGCTCTGGACAACGCAATCGAGGCCAGTATCCTGCTTCCGCCTGAAAAACGTCTCATAACACTGAAAGCCGACCGCATCCGTGATATGCTTTCCATCCATGTGGAAAACAACATTACCGCGGATATGAAGATGCCCGAAAGGACAAGTAAAACTGACAGCCTCGTGCATGGCTTTGGTCTTACAAACATCAAAGCCGCCGTGGAAAAGTACGAGGGACAGTGCATCACCCAGATCATGAACGAGACCTTCCACCTGAAAATTGTAATTCCGGTTTCATAAAATCAATCAAATACCGGCATCTAAGAGAGGATCCCAAAAGTCTAAAACCGACTTGCGGGGCCCTCTTTTCTTTCCATCATCTTAGTTTTTTCCTCCTGAATATTAGTTTTTTCATTCTCCATTGCCTTTTTCCCCTGCAGAAATATAATAAGCTCAAGTACAGAAAACATTCGCAGAAATGAGGGAGAAAAGTTATGAGTATTTTAAAAACAAAAAATCTGAAAAAGTATTATGGAACAGAACCAAATATCGTAAAGGCACTGGACGACGTCAGCATCTCTATTGAACAGGGAGAATTTACGGCCATTATCGGAACATCCGGAAGTGGGAAATCCACGTTGTTAAATATGTTGGGAGGGCTGGACCACCCGACCTCCGGCAGTGTTAAAGTAGACAATTTTGAGCTGGGCAAGTTAAACGATGAGGACCTGACTGTATTTCGCCGCCAGCGCATCGGCTTCATCTTCCAGAACTATAATCTAGTTCCCGTTTTAAATGTATATGAAAACATTATAATGCCAATCCAGCTGGACCAGAAGAAACCGGACAGAAAATTTATCCGGGAAATCGTCGAATTACTTGGCCTCGAAAAGAAACTCGATAACATGCCGAATAATCTTTCCGGCGGCCAGCAGCAGCGCGTGGCAATCGCAAGGGCCCTTGCAAGCAAACCAGCCATCATCCTTGCAGATGAACCTACCGGTAATCTGGACAGCAAGACGAGTGACGAGGTAATTGATCTCCTAAAGAGAACAAGCCGCACATTCGGACAGACCATTGTAATGATTACCCACAATCCTGAAATTGCAGCTTTGGCTGACCGGACCATCCGCATCGAAGATGGCAGAATCCACGAATAGGGCGGTGACAATATGAAAAATAGAAATTCTATCCTAAGCACGATTACGGCGCGCAGCTTTAAGGCAAACCGTACCAGAAACAGGGTTGCGGTTCTTGCAATCGCACTGACAACGCTGATGTTTACCTCACTTTTTGTATTATCACAGAGCATGACTAAAAATCTGATTGAAATGACATTCCGGCAATCCGGGTATGATGCACAGGTTTCATTTAAATCTATTACAGAAGAACAGGCAGAAAAAATCAGTTCCCACCCCGATGTGGAAGAATTGGGAAATAGTATCGTTATGGGGCTCGCCGAAAACCAAAAACTTTCAGGCCGCCAGCTGGAAATACGCTGGGGCGATGACAGCTATGCTTCACACTCCTTTGCATTTCCGACGACCGGCACCATGCCCGGGGCCGCGGATGAAGTGGCTCTGGATACGCTTGTACTGGACCGGCTGGGCATCCCGCATACGCTGGGGGAAGCAGTGACTCTGGAATGGCGCAAAGATCCGGCTTCTGATGAAATAACCTCCTCCACCTTTACACTCTGTGGTTACTGGGATGGCAACCAGTCAGCCTATGCAAGCATGGCATGGGTCAGCCGCACCTTTGCCGATGAGATGACGGCCGGTCTGGATTCCTCCGGCGAGAGCCAGATTCTGGGACTTCATATGGCACAGGTTTCTCTGAAAAGCGACAGCCATATCGAAGAAACAATGGATGATATCCTTAAGGATTTAGACCTGTCCGGCCTTCGCTATTCAATGAATCTTGCATACTCTCCGGAAATGAACGCTTCAGCGGCTCAGGAAACCATACCAATGTACCTTGGAATGGTACTTGTTTTCATAGCAGGCTATCTAATTATTTATAACATTTTCCAGATTTCCGTGACCGCTGATATTCAGTTTTACGGACAGTTGAAAACACTTGGTACGACGACAAAACAGATTAAGAAGATCATATACGGACAGGCTGACAGACTGTGTCTGATCGGTATTCCGGCCGGGCTTGTGCTCGGATACCTGTTGGGCATGGTGCTTGTCCCCGTCATGCTCGGTATGATGGACGGACAGATTTCCGTTTCTGCCAATCCTTTGATTTTTATCGGCTCCACGCTCTTTGCATGGCTTACCGTGCTTATTTCCTGCCTGCGTCCGGCACGCCTTGCGGGGAAGGTGTCCCCGATTGAAGCTCTTCGTTACAATGACAGTGGTACCTCTTCCAAAAAGAAAACAAAAAAAAGCAGGAAGGGGGCCTCACTTCCCGGCATGGCCTTTGCCAATCTTGGAAGAAACAAAAAGCGCACCGTACTGGTCATAAGCTCTCTTTCTCTTGGCCTTGTACTGCTGAGCTGTTTTTATGCCAAAAATGCTTCCTTTGACATGGAAAAATATCTGTCCGGCCTGACGATTTCGGATTTTGAGCTGTCAGATTCCACACACGAAGACCGGACTGCCGGCTATAATCCCAACGGCACCACCCTGAATCAGGAGCTGTCGGCACGCGTAGAAGCACTGAATGGATTAGAAGGTATAGGGCACATGTATTCCAGCCAGCTGTCCTTAGAGATAGATCATCAGACCCTGCAAAATTTAAAAACCTATTATACAGAGGATGTCCTAAAAGAATGGGCCAGCTATGACAAACAGGGGGCCCAGGCCGCAGCACAGGCAATGGAGGATAAGAAGGCCGCGGCAGTGGTATATGGACTCGATGGGATTCCATTGGATACCATTGTACAGGAGCAGTATCTCCTGAAGGGTGATTTTGATGCCGAAAAATTCAGTACCGGGAAATATGTACTGGCACTTGCACCTGCTATAGAAAAAGATTCCATTGATCAGAATACTGTACTTCCAACCGCTTCTATCGGAAGTGAAGTCATAATCGGTGATAATACTTACACCGTTATGGCAAATGTTTTTCCTGTAAATTCTATTGCTAACGGTGCAGTGGAAGACACACAAAAGCGTCAGTTCCATATGAGTTTTATCATTCCGTCCGAACACTTCAAAGAACTCTGGCCCGATCACACACTTCGTAAACTATTCTTCAATGTGGATGATCAGGAAATTGCTGCCGCACAAAAAATGCTGGATGACTACACCAGGAATGTAGATACAACCCTTCCTGTCACATCCAGAAAAACAATGGAGGAACAGTATAAAGAAGAGACCCGTGCCTCCACCGTCATCGGCAATGCCATCAGTATCGTCATTGCACTGGTTGGAATCCTGAATTTTGTAAACAGTATGGTGACCGCGATCGTATCCAGAAAAAAAGAATTCGCAATGATCCAGAGTATCGGAATGACCAAAAGGCAGCTTTGCAGAATGCTCGTTTTTGAAGGGCTTTTCTATGCCGGCTTTACTCTCCTTGTTTCCTACGCCGTCAGCTCCCTGGCCGTGGGAACCGTAATCAGGGCTATGGCCGCAGACGGATACGCAACCTTCCGCTTCACACTGTTCCCACTCTTCGTCTGCACACCGGTTATCCTTGCCCTTGCAGTACTTATACCGTACGCCTGCTTTAAGAACCTTGAGAAGCAAAGCATTGTCGAACGGTTAAGAATGGAATAGCCTTTCCTTTACATTCTGCGTATTCTATGCTAAGGTATTATTCATAAAGGTGGCAGGACAATGGACATACATTTTATCAGAATACAGTTGGAATCAATCAGGAAAATTAAAGAATCAAAAAGCAGATGGCGAAAGTCATCTGCTTTTTTCACTTTATTCAGGTAAATTGCTACTCTGCTGCCGGATTATAGGATAAAGGGGGAAAATTATGAATACTTCTCATTTGAAAAACTTATTTTTAGTTCTGCTTGGCAATACAATCTACGCACTTGGCATTACTATGTTCATTCTGCCCGGCAAAATGATCACCGGAGGTACAACCGGACTCGCGCTTACCTTCAACCACTACTTTCAGGTTCCGATTTCTGTATTTGTATTCGGCTTTAACTTCGTCATGTTTATTCTGGGTGCCGCCGTTCTCGGAAAACATTTTGCGCTGACCACATTAGTCAGTACATTTTACTATCCGGTTATCCTGGGTGTCTTCCAGAAGATTCCTGCCCTTGGGCAGGTCACTGACGACAGAATGCTCTCCACAATCTGCGGGGGGATCATGATCGGCTTTTCCATCGGACTTGTCATCCGTGCCGGGGCATCCACGGGAGGCATGGATATTCCGCCCCTTGTGCTGAATAAGAAACTGGGACTTTCAGTTTCTGCAATGCTGTATGTATTCGACTGTTCCATCCTGATTCTGCAGATGACATTTTCTAACGCAGAACAGACTATTTATGGAATTGTACTCGTTATGATCTATTCTGTCATACTGGATAAATTCCTGATTATGGGTACTTCACAGACAGAGGTAAAGATTATCAGCACGCAGTATGATGCAATCAACCACATGATCCAGAAACAGCTTGACCGGGGAACAACCTTTCTTCAGGCGGAAACAGGTTATTTAAATATAAACCAACCGATTGTGCTCACTGTTATCTCTAACCGCGAGCTGGTTAAACTGAATAAACTTGTCATGGATCTTGATCCGAAGGCATTCATTATTATCAGTCATGTGAATGAGGTAAAAGGGCGCGGGTTCTCCAGCCAGAAAATATATAAATGATAGCATGCTATATGTTTTAGAAAGAGCCGCCCGGCAGATATTATTGTTATTAATACCTGTCGTGCGGCTCTTGTGCATTGTTACTGCTTCACCCCTTCTGGCATGCACAGCAACAGCATCTTCTTTACAATAGATTCATAGCATCGTTGATCGTCCTGACCCCGACTACTTTAATTCCTTTTATTTCCTTCACCATTTCCCTGCATACCTCCGGGATGATGCAGGTCTCAAATCCCAGCTTCTTCGCCTCCCCGACTCTCTGTTCCGGCATGTTGACCGCCCGCACTTCACCGCTTAATCCAACTTCACCGAACACAATCATTTTCTCATCAATCGGGCGGTTTTTATAGCTAGATACAAGCGCCATGACGATTCCAAGGTCAATCGCAGGTTCATTCATCTTAATCCCGCCTGCAATATTTACATATGCATCATAATTGGAAAGGGGCAGCCCGATACGTTTTTCCAGAACCGCCATGAGCAGATTCACCCTGTTATAATCTGTACCGGCCGCAGTCCGCCTCGGCAGTCCGAAGTTGCTCTGGCAGACCAGCGCCTGTATTTCTATCAGGATCGGCCTGGTTCCTTCCATCGAACACGCCACTACTGAACCGGAGGCATTTTCAGGTTTGCCGCTCAGCATATACTCGGACGGGTTTTCCACCTCCACAAGGCCGTTCTGCCTCATCTCGAACACCCCGATTTCATTCGTAGAACCAAATCTGTTCTTCACGCCCCGCAGGATACGGTAGGAGGCATGTCTGTCCCCCTCGAAATAAAGCACCGTGTCTACCATGTGCTCCAGTACTCTCGGTCCTGCAACGGTCCCCTCCTTTGTAACGTGCCCGACGATGAAGATTGATATTCCGAGCCCTTTCGCAAGCTGCATAAAAACATTTGTAGACTCCCTGACCTGCGACACACTCCCCGGTGCGGATGCAACTTCCTCACTGTACATTGTCTGGATGGAATCAATGATGACCATCTCCGGACGCTGGTTCTCAATCACAGTCCGGATCGTCTCCAGATTCGTTTCACAGAGGAGCTTCAGATTCTCCTTAAATTCCCCCATCCGGTTTGCACGCAGTTTGATCTGCGCAAGAGATTCCTCACCGGAGATATACAGTGTATGTTTCGTCTGCGACAGGTTCTGGCATACCTGCAGCAGAAGCGTCGACTTACCGATACCCGGATCACCGCCGACCAGTACAAGCGATCCCGGCACAATGCCTCCCCCCAGCACCCGGTCCAGTTCCCGGATTCCTGTCAAAACCCTTGTATGATCGTCCGCACTGACTTCTGAAAGAGAGACTACCTGGGTCTCTCTCGCTGTCTTCACCGTACTGCTCTTTGTAACACTAACCTTTTCTTCCACAAAAGAATTCCATTCTTTACATGCCGGACACTGCCCCAGCCATTTCGTTTCCTCATGACCACAGTTCTGGCAGAAAAATACGCTCTTCTTAGCCTTTGCCATGCTGCTCCTCTCCGTGAAAAAAGGGACAGATCTCCTGCCCCCTTTTATTCCTTATCCTTTTATCATCCTGTCATAAAGTCCCACCACGCCTTAAAACCGGTGCTTCTTAGCACTTTACAACTTCTACAACAACACCGTCATCGGATGTAAATTCCACACTTACGCTTAACTTTCCGCTTAAGTTCGTCATCATCTTACCTGCGGACACTTCATCAATGAACACTTCATATTCACTCTCCGGCTCGAGCTCCAGTGTAAACTGTACATCTTCCGGTGCAGATACTTTAAATGCTACGGATGTATCTGCCGCGCTGAAGTTCTCTACTGTGCTTCCCGGTACGGATTCGTATACGAACATGCCGTTCTTCTCCAGCTTCGTGATCTCCTTGAATGTCTTTACTTTATAAATATCGCCTTCAAATTCGAAATTATCCAGTTTTGTCTTCTTATCGAGTGTATAATCTCCAAAGCTGAGTGTTCCGTCCTCTTCTGCGCGTAATAATTCTTTTACTGTTGCCATCTTTCCTTGTCCTCCTAGGTATTTCAGATTGTTGGTTATCCTATTTGTATCCTGTCTGGTATCTATTATATAATAATTCGATTTTATTTTCTACTCATTTGTGGACTTTGGGTAAAATTTAATTTCTTTTTTAGATAATCCAACTTCGACATGGTCGCCTTCTTTCACTTCACCGTTTAGAATCGCCTCTGCCAGCTTATCCTCCAGTTCTGTCTGCATGGCCCTTTTGAGCGGCCGCGCGCCATATTTCGCATCGGTCCCTTTCTCGACAATATGCTTCTTGGCAGAATCACGCATAGTCAGGGTAATATTCATCTGGCCTTTGACACGCTTCGTAAATGCTCTGCACAGCAGTGTTACAATCTGCTTCATATGTGTGCTGTTCAGGGCATGGAATACGATGATTTCATCGATCCTGTTCAGGAATTCCGGCCGGAAGATTGTCTTAACTTCATCCATGACATTCTGCTTCATACGCTTGTAATCATCTGCCGGATTCTCTTTTGTGGCAAAGCCGAGTTTCTTTGGCTCCACAATTGCCTTTGCACCCGCATTGGATGTCATAATAATGACCGTGTTGCAGAAATCTACCTTCCGTCCCTGTGAATCAGTAATGTGCCCGTCATCCAGTACCTGAAGGAGGATATTGAACACATCCGGATGTGCCTTCTCCACTTCGTCAAAAAGAATTACCGAGTATGGATGCGTGCGCACCTGGTCACTCAGCTGTCCGCCTTCCTCATGTCCGACATATCCCGGAGGTGAACCGATCATCTTGGACACGGAATGCTTCTCCATATACTCGGACATGTCAACCCGTATCATGGACTCTTCATTGCCGAACAGTGCCTCGGCCAATGCCTTTGACAGCTCTGTCTTTCCGACACCTGTCGGTCCCAGGAATAAGAAGGAACCAATCGGGCGCTTTGGATCTTTCAGGCCCACGCGTCCCCTCTTGACAGCTCTGGCAACCGCGCTGACAGCTTCATCCTGCCCAATCACTCTTTTATGCAGGACCTGTTCCAGCTTCTTCAGACGGTCTGTATCACTCTCCGCCAGTTTCTGTACCGGCACCTTGGTCCATGCAGATACAACTTCTGCGATATCATCCTCTTTCACCTCCGGATGGTGTGCAGCCGTCTTCTTCTGGAAACGTTTTCTTAAACCTTCCAGCTTATCCTCCACGTCCTTCTGTTCTTTATGAAGTCTGGAGGCCTCGTCAAAATTACCTGCTTTGATACTATCTTCCTTCTGCTTAATCAGGCTTTTAAGCGTCTCTTCCAGAGTCTTCAAATTCTCCGGAACCTTATATCCGCGCATACTCACCTTGGAACACGCCTCATCCAGCACGTCGATTGCTTTATCCGGAAGATTCCTGTCTGTAATATAGCGCTCAGATAAATGAACAGACGCCTCCAGCGCTTCCTCTGTAATGGCTACTTTATGATGTATCTCGTACTTATTCGACAGTCCTTTCAGAATCTCCAGACACTGTTCTTTAGACGGTTCCTCTACGGTAATGGGCTGGAAACGACGCTCCAGCGCTGCATCTTTTTCAATGTACTTGCGATATTCAGCGATCGTAGTTGCTCCAATCAGCTGCATCTCCCCGCGGGCAAGCGCCGGCTTCAGAATACTGGATGCATCTATCGCACCTTCCGCCCCGCCTGCGCCGATAATGGTATGCAGCTCATCAAGGAACAGGATAATATTGCCGCTTGATTTCACTTCCGAAATCAGGCCTTTCATTCTCTCCTCAAATTCACCGCGGTATTTTGATCCCGCGATCAGTCCGGGAAGGTCCAGAGTATAGATTCTCTTCCCTTTCATATTCTCTGGCACAACGCCTGTCGCAATCCTTGCCGCAAGCCCCTCAATGATAGCAGTCTTGCCGACCCCCGGCTCCCCTACCAGACACGGGTTATTCTTTGTCCGCCTGCTTAACACCTGCATGAGGCGGTAAATCTCATCCTCTCTTCCAATCACCGGGTCCAGACGGCCTTCCTCCGCCTCCCCTGTCAGGTCCGTGCAGAACTGCTCGACTGAACTGCTTTTCCCTCTGGAATCGTCCTGCATCTCTTCCTGATATTCCTTCGGGTCCATGCCGACGGCATTCAGCACATCCTGCAGAATCTTCTGGAGACTGATATTTAATGTAATCAGGACCCTCGTTGCCACGCAGTCCACATCATGGATCATAGCCAGCAGAAGGTGCTCCGTCCCCACACTCCTTGTGTGCAGGTGCTGTGCCTCCTTCGCACTGTTATCCAGCAGATATAGAAGCCTCGGGCTTTCCTTTGGATTCTCCTTTTCCAGTTCCTCCGAAGCCGGCACAATCAGTTCATCCATCAGACGGAGTATCTTCTCCTCATCCACATCATTCATTGCCAGTATCTGTCCTGCAACCCCTGTAAACTCTTTCCTTAACCCGAGAAGCAAATGTTCCGTCCCAATATACGGATGCTTCAGCTTCTTTGCCATCGTCCCCGCATACTTGATCGCGCGCTCGGCCTGTTTTGTATAATTATTCAGCATGTCTTCCTCCTGTCACTTTTCCTAATTCAGCGGTCTGCTTTCTTAATTTGTAACTGTTCAGGACCATGAACAGTTACCTTAATTTTCATATTCATCAAATATCTCATCCACCAGATTATGCACTTCTTCCCTGGAAATATTCTTGCAGCATCCTTTTGCAAGTAAAATGATAAGCTGCGTCTTCATCTCTTCCATCGCCTTTATCTTGTCGATATCGAGGGCAATCACTGCCCCGCGCCTCCTGTCCAGCTGGATAAATCCTTCCTGTTTTAAGACACTGTATGCCTTATTCACAGTATGCATGTTCACGCCTACCGTATCGGCCAGCTGCCTTACGGACGGCAGAGGGTCCCCCTCGTGAATAGTGGACGTCGCAATCCCTATAATGATCTGGTTGCGCAATTGAATATATATCGCTTCATCACTGTTAAAATCTATCTCAATCAGCATAACATCACCTGCCTTTTTGTTATACATATGTTAGCACACATGGACTTGTTTTAGCAAGCCCGGATTCTGCAGCGGAAATATTTCCAGACTGAGAAACGTTACTGGTCTGCCTGCTGCCTTTCAAGATCTTTTACGTAATTTTGTATTGGCAGGTTCTTCTCATAGACCCTGTATTGGTAATCCCAGTATTCTTCTTCTGTGCCAAACTGGTCTATAAGTGCCTGAACATCCTCTTTGTTGTCTGCCGAATCCATGAGGGTCTTTAATTCCTCCAGATAAGCCCGGATATCTTCATCCGTCACCCCATAGCCAGACTGAACCGCTTTTTGGTATAACATTTCTCGTTCAGCCATGTATTCTTCTGCCTTTGCTTCTGCCATCTCTTCATCCATTCCGCTTAGCATATAAAATTCCTTTGCCTGATTTATCTCTTCCTGAGCGGAAGTCTCCGTTTTTCTACTGGCATATTCATTCAGCCGGGCTCCCCATCTGGACATGAGAGACGCAGAAGAGTCGTCTGCGCGGGAGTAGAATGTAACTGTTCCAATTAGCAATACAGCCGCTAAAAATAATACTAATGCGCTTATTTTTCTTCTCTTCATAACCGTTCCTCCCCTATAGCAATTTTGCTGACTATGGTTTTCGTTGTTTATGAATTTCGTTTATTTAGAAATTATAATATCATATAACCATATAAACTTCTAGCTAACAGTCTTTATAATTACCCGCAGACGAAAGATGACAGGCATGGCACATGCAGGCACTTCCATTCTTGTATTTTGCCTGATTCTATATTAAAATAAAGAAGGAAAATCAATCCCAGATATTGCATCTGAACTTGATTTTCCCCAGTCTTATATACATGATATTTTATTGTGTGCACAGTCGCTGGCAGAAGAAGATTATGTCGCCATCGCCATGCTTATGCTTGAAAATTAATCCCGGATATCCGGCCTGATCCTACAGGGCCCTTAGTTTTTCCACAAATTCATTACTCAGGCAGATCTTAGCCACATAGAATACTTCCCCAGTCATATACACATCCCAGTTTTCATCGATCTCCACCTGCAGTTCACCACCCGGCATGTGCACGATTACCTTGTTCCCGGTCAGCCCCAGTTTGTAAGCAACTCCGGCTGCGGCGCATGCCCCTGTTCCTGTAGCCATCGTGTAGCCGGCTCCGCGCTCAAAAGTTTCTATCGCAATGTTATTATTATCAATCACTTTCATGATCTCTGTGTTGATACGCTCTGGGAAATATCTTGCTACTTCTGAATAATTACCGATCTTGCATACAAGCGGTTTGGAAATCTCACGCATCGGAATAACGCAGTGCGGGTTTCCTACTGACACACATGTTACAGGATACAGGGTCCTTCCGAATACCATATCCTCATTGATTACTTCTCTGCGCTCTCCCGTCACCGGAACCTCATCGCTCCAGAAAGACATCTTTCCCATTGATATACGAAGCCGGCTTCCGTCCTCATTGAGATATGTGATCTCAACCAGTCCGCCGTCCGTGACCAGCTTATAGTTTTTCTTCTGCACATATCCGGCATCCTTTAAATATTTTGCAAAAATGCGGACGCCGTTCCCACTCTTCTCAGCGATACTTCCGTCCGGGTTCCAGATTTTTAAAGACATATGCTTCTCACCGATAAAAGGGCCTTCCAGAATACCGTCAGATCCAAGTCCCATATTTCTGTTGCAAAGCATCTCAACATTCTCTTTATTCAATTTCAGTTCATTCTTATTCGGGTCAAATACAAGATAATCATTTCCAAGTCCATGATAACGTTCCAATGTAATTTTCATACTCACGCACCTCCTGTTTCTAACATTATATCAGGCATTTTCTTCATATAATACGGAGTAAATGCTTTTCATATTGCAAATAATGCTCTATAATAAAAAAGGAATTTAGAACAGAAAGGAGCAATTATGCAGCAATATAATAAACGCGGGTACTTAAACAGCGATTTCCGTATCTTCCATATAAAAGATACTGTTTCCAGAGAGTTCGAATTTCATTACCACGATTTTCACAAAATCACGATTTTTATAAAAGGGAAGGTGCAGTATATTATAGAAGGAAAGTCCTATGCACTGGAGCCTTACGATATCGTCCTTGTGAACCGCAATGATATACACCGGGTACAGGCAGACAGTTCCCAGCCTTATGAACGGATCATCGTCTATATATCACCGGGGTTCATGGAGGACTACAAGACATCCGAGTATGATCTGAACTACTGCTTCGAAAAAGCAAGAAAAGAACACTCTAACGTGCTTCGCATCCATTCCCTCGAGAAAAGTTCTCTGTTCCGGGTGACGAACCGCCTTGAGCGTTCCTTTCTTGATGAAGAGTATGCCAGCAGTTTATACCGGCAGATCCTGTTCCTTGAGTTTATGATCCAGCTGAACCGTGCAGCAATCAAGAATCATGTGGAGTTCCTTGACACAGAACTGTATAACACGAAAATCGTTGACATTATGCAGTATATCAATACCCATCTCACGGAAAACCTCGATATCGACACTCTTGCAAAGACATTTTACATCAGCAGGTATTATATGATGCGCCTGTTTAAAGCAGAAACAGGTTACACAATCGGCAATTATATCACTTACCGGCGTCTCCTGCATGCAAGAGACCTGATTTTTGACGGCATGCCTATCACACAGGCATGCTTCGCCAGTGGGTTCCATGACTATTCCACATTTTCCCGCGCCTATAAATCGGAATTTTCCGAGGCTCCCCGGAACCTGCTCCGCCAATAATTTACCTGAAACCACTGCTTCGGTATGGATACAACAAACACAATGCCAAGAACAATCGCAAATGCCACCTTTATAGCGCCGATCCCGCGGCCGGCGGCCTCGGCCAGATTTCCCTGTACGACGTTGTATACGGTATAGTAGACCCCGGCTCCCGGTATCAGCGGGAATATCCCGGATACAAGGAATACGGTAATGGGGCACTTTTTCCACACGGCCAGTATCCGGGACATTAAAACGACCAGTACGGTCCCGAAAAACGTGGAAGTGGATACCGAAGCGCCGTTGATACAGATCAGATAACACAGCCAGCCTGCCATTCCGGTAAACCCACAGCAGATGTAGAATCTTTTCGGCACGTTAAATAGGACAGAGAATGCGATTGTCCCGAGAAAGGAACAAAACATATTAATAATAATATCCCCGATCAAATCCATCCACCTCCTGTAATCTTGTTATAGCACCCGAGCACAAATCCAACCCCGATGGCAATGTAAACAAATACCAGAAGCGCATCTACGATCCTTACAATCCCGGAAATAAAGTCACTGTTGGCAATATCACGAATCGAGTTTACAAATGCAACCCCGGGTACAAGCGGCAGAATGGACCCGATGATCAGCTTATCCATCCTGACAGGAAACGGCCACGGTATCGAAAGCGCCAGTAAAGCCATCACCGTTATAAATCCGCCTCCCACAATATTCGTAATAATCTTCGTCAGTCTGTGGTTCTCCGCAAAGATCACAAAGACATAGAGGAGGCACCCGATCAGCACTGCAATCATACTCTCCCAGAAATTCGCCTGCAAAAGGTAACAGAAACACCCGCTCCCGATTCCTGCGGCTAAAATACGGAACCGCCCCCGCTTCGGAGGCATCTTCTCTATCTCTTCCAGCCGCATGCGTGCTTCCTTCAATCCGATCTTCCCCGCCGAAATCTCTCTCGATAGGTCATTCACCTCAGTCACGATCCCCAGATGGAAGCCGGAAATCGGAATGTGCTTCACCTTCGCATAGATATCCTCTGTCTCATCCCGGGCCGTAATAAAGATCCCGTTGCTCATAACGAACGACTCCACGTCTCCGATCTTATACCGTCCGCATACATGGTCGATCGTCTCCTCCACCCGGAATATCTCGGCTCCGTTTTTCAGGAGCACCCTCCCCATATTCATGGCCAGATCCAAAACATCCCTCATGTCGACACTTTCATCCTGCGCCTTCTTATCCGTCGTGCAATCTATTCTGTCATCCATACAAAATCCCCCAAAACACCTGCATTTACACAGTTTTATTCACATTCTGCTTTCAAGTAATCTATTGTAGCACGCTTTTGTAAGAAAGTCATCGGCCATATGTTAAGTTATTTATTTAACAACAGTTCACAGACATTGTTTTCTCTCTACGGGTATCCGCGGTCATAAAAAGCGGCTGTAATCCGATGTACATATCAGATTACAGCCGCTTTTTCTTTATGCCTTAGCCTTTTTGTTCTGTCCTGTCAGTGTCCTGACTCCGTCTACTGCCAGCACTGCCGCCAGTACAATAAGCAGTACGCTGATAATCAGGCGGATATAGCACCATACGACTCCGTCTGCCCCTGCCATAATTCCGGCAAAGTTTGTTTTAATTGTCAGGCAGAGTGATGTCAGTGTCACAATCAGCATGAATGCCATCGGAAGCAGGAACATCTTGTTGTTCTTTCCGACTTTTCCGAGCCATGTTGCAACAGCCAGCAGGCCGAGTGCAGCAAGAAGCTGGTTCGCAGCACCGAACAACGGCCATACATTTGCATAGCCTGTCATACCGAGTGCTATACCGAGCACAACTGTTATGATAGTCGCTACATATGGATTTGTCAGGACTTTCTTATACCCGGTTGCTGTCTTCACATCCTCGCCCGGCTCCAGCCAGAATTCCTGGAACATATAGCGTGCGAGACGTGTCGCTGTATCCAGTGATGTCAGGCAGAATGCAGAAACTGCAAGCACCAGCATGGAGAAGATTACACTCTCGGCACCTTTCAGGAAAGGAATGGTAGATGTCATCTTTGAAATACCGGTTGCAAATACGTTTGTCGGAACAACAAGCTCTCCTGCAGAGTAGTTTTTCCATACGTATCCAACTGCACAAAGAGAAATAATCGCCAGAGCACATTCAATCAGCATACCGCCGTATGCGATTGGGCGTGCATCTTTTTCACTGTTCAGCTGTTTTGCCGTCGTTCCGGAACCAACCAGTGAATGGAAACCAGAGATCGCCCCGCAGGCAATTGTAATAAACAATGCAGGGAACATATATCCCAGAGAGGTCCCTGTCGGCATCAGAGTATCCTTAAATCCTGTAAATGCAGGAATATCAAGGCCCGCATTTCCTGTGAGTCCGGCTCCGATTACACCAACGATAGCCACAGCCATCATAAAGTAAAGCAAAAAGGAACTCAGGTAATCACGCGGCTGGAGCAGAATCCATACAGGTGTTACAGATGCTATCAGGATGTAGATTCCAACAATAATCATCCATGTCTTATTGCTCAGGTACAGCGGATGCCAGTTCAGCCCGATTACCATGCAGGCAATAATTGCAATAACACCAACGATTGTAGATACACCAAGGGATGCATTCTTTCTATAAACCAGAAAACCAAAAACGATGGAAATCACAATAAATAAAATAGAAATCATGGCTGTTGACGCATTTGCGGAGGATGCTGCATAGTCTACTGCACCTGTCTCTGTAAATGTAGCCATAAATGTATTTGCAACAATAGATGCAAATGCTGCAACAACGAGGAGCAATGTCAGATATGAGAATATAATGAAAATCTTCTTGGACTTTGTTCCCATTGTGTCAGCGATAACCTCACCGATAGACTGTCCTTTATGGCGGATGGATGCAAATAATGCACCAAAGTCATGAACAGCACCGAAGAAAATACCTCCGATCAGGATCCATAATAATACCGGAACCCAGCCAAATACTGCTGCCTGGATCGGTCCGTTGATCGGGCCCGCACCTGCGATGGATGAGAAATGATGTCCCATCAGTACCGGTGCCTTTGCCGGGCAATAATCCATCCCGTCTTCGAGTTCGTGTGCCGGAGTTTTTCTGGACGGGTCTACTCCCCACTGTCCTGCCAGCCATTTACCGTATGTAACGTAGGCAATGACAAGAATCAGGATTCCTACTAATAAAATTACTACTGCATTCATAGTTCACACTCCTTTTTTGTTGTTTAGTAGTAGCTTTTCTATATAAAAAGGTTCATAACCTTTTCATACCCTTACTTTTTCATATCCTTTGACCAGGTCCTTCGCTGCCCGGTTGCCTAACACTTTATGGTTCTCCCTGTCAAAGACAAGAAGCCTTGCCTCTGCATAGCCCCGGAATCCAAGCCGGTAGTTCTTAAAATATTTAAACTGCTTTACCTGCTTTTTGACTTCCCCCGGGATGCCATTCTCACAGATGAATATTCCCGTTATATATGTATACATATGATGCTCAGCCGTACAGGCTTCTCCGCCCCTTACAAGCTGAGGCTCTATGAAGGTAACGATATCCTCACGGAACCTTGCCAGATCCTCCGTTGTCAGCGCAGGCCTGCACGCAAAAAACGTATGCTCAAAGCAATTTGCCCGCCATAGTTCTGCCTTCTTTACGAGGACATACTTGGCACTGGTTACATTGAAAGCCGCATACGCATCAAATTTGTCCCCATTGACATCATACGGACGGGTTATATCAAAAGCTGACTGATAAGACTGCAGAAGCTTCTCTAAAAATTCCTGTCCTGTCATATTCCTATTCTCCTTTAAGGCTCTATCACTTTACTACATGAATGTAATAAAACCGCTTTTTATAGTTTACACTATAAAAAACGGTTTTACAATGATAAATTTTATACTTTTTTAATAGTTGACATAGAAATTTTATTATTTAAAACTTAATCTCAATTCTGGTCCCTTTTCCCGGTTCACTGTCCACTGTCACTCTGGCGCCGTGAAGCAGGGCACCATGTTTCACAATGGAAAGCCCCAGGCCTGTTCCTCCGCGTTCTTTGGAATGGCTCTTATCCACCCTGTAAAAGCGCTCAAATATACGCTCCTGATGTTCTTTCGGGATACCGATCCCGGTATCGGAAACGCTCACCTTCGGCCCCTCTAGTGTATTTCCTGCCCATACGCTCACCTGCCCGCCTGAAACATTATATTTGACTGCATTTTCACAGACATTATAGATCATCTCATCAAGAATCTGGCGGATCCCGTGATAGGTTACGGATTCCCCCTCGATCATGATCTGTACATTTTTAGCCCCCGCCTGCGGAGACAGCCTGCTGACCACCTCCCTGCTCAGGGCATAGAGATCTACATCTTCTTTTTCTAACTCCACAGATTCTTCATCCAGTCTGGACAGCTTGATAATATCTTCCACCAGTGTGATCAGCCTTCTGGCCTCTTTATAGATACGTTCTGAAAAATTAGGGATATCCTGGGGTCTGACCATTCCGTTTTTCATGATTTCGGCATATCCGGATATAGAAGTCAGCGGGGTCTTCAGTTCATGGGACACATTCGCTGAAAACTCCTTTCGCATATTCGCTACTGCATCCTTTGCCTTGTTCTGCTCATCCATCGCCTGAAGGAGTGGGGACAGCTCCGGATAAATCTCATTATCCAGAGGATGTTCAAGGTCCAGTTCATTGATCGGCTTGATCAGCCTGGCCGTTTGCCATTTTGCCATCAGCCATGCAAGAAACAGCACACCTGCAGCAAGGATGCACATGACCGGAAGGACATTTAAGGCAGTGCTCACGAGATTATCCATCGTCTTCGATACACGCAGCACCGTCCCATCCTCCAGAAGAATCGCATAGTAATACATCTCTTTTCCGACAGTTCCGGACATTCTGATATCCTCACCTGCCCCCTGTTTCAGGGCTTGTAATACCTCGCTCCTTGACCCGTGATTATCGAGTGCCGCCTCATCACGGCGGGAATCATACAGCACGGTACCCGCCGTATCGATCCGGGTCACCCGTGTCCCGGTATCCACATCGTCCATCTGTTCCAAGTAGGCTGGACCTGATATATTGATAGCCGTCCTGATATAACGTGCCTCCTGCCTGACTTCGCTTTTCAGCAGTCCAAGGTTCTGGCTGTACACCACGATTGTCATGACGGCATAAGATATCAGCAGTGTAATCGTAAGTACAAGCACCATGCTTTTCTGGATTCTAGCTCTCATCTGCATCCCCCACCCGGTAGCCGACTCCTCTCACAGTCTCAATGATCTCTCCTTTATCCCCCAGTTTCTGCCGTAGTGTACGGACATGCACATCAACGGTCCTCGTTTCTCCGTCAAAATCATATCCCCATATATCCTCCAGAAGCTGGTCTCTGGTGAGGACAATATTCCGGTTCCTTACCAGTCTCTCAAGCAGTTCAAATTCTTTCAGTGTGAGTGTCACCGGTCTGCCGTCAACCGTCACTTCATGCTTTCTTACATTCACACTGACGCCCGATGCACTTAGTTCGTCCTTGTCCGGAACCCGGCCCGAACGCCGTAAAACAGCTTTCACTCTGGATACCAGCTCCATCATGCCAAACGGCTTTGTCACATAGTCGTCCGCACCGGAATCCAGTCCGATCACCTTATCATACTCTGCCCCTTTGGCCGTTACCATAATGACAGGAATATCTTTTGTTCTGGCAGAGTTTTTTAATTTTTTCAACAGCGCAAGCCCGTCTTCACCGGGGAGCATGATATCAAGCAAAATAAGCTCTGGCGTATCAAACGCCAGAGCCTCCATAAAAGCGCCTCCTTCGGCAAATCCCTGCGCTTTCAGCCCTGTAGTTTCCAGTGTATATATCACAAGCTCCCGGATGTTATCATCGTCTTCCACACAATATATCATCTTGTCACTCCTTCGCAACTGTCCGGTACAGAACTGTACATTTGATGCACGGCCCGTACAAAATGTGGAACAGTCATACTTCTTTTTTATCTCCCGGCCAGTGAGATGCCGTTTTTATGAACGCCCGTGATAGAGAATTCTACCCATTCTGCAATATTCGTTGCATGGTCGCCGATGCGTTCCAGATATTTTGTTACCATGATCAGATCGAATATCCGCTTTCCATTCTCACCCTTTGCTGAGCGGATGTACTCCACAAGTTCATCACGGATCGTATTGAACAGATGATCCACATAATCATCCGCCTCCATGACATTCTTCGCCAGCTCCAGATCCTTTGTTACATAAGCAGTCACGCTTTCGCGTACCATCTTGCTGGCCGCGGCCGCCATCGTGCCGATTTCCTTAATGTCCGTGGCTGTATTATGTTTGGATGACAGCACAATCTCTGCTATATCGGCCGTCTGGTCGCCAATGCGCTCCATGTCCGTGATCATCTTCAGTGCGGCCGAAATCCTTCTCAGGTCTTTTGCCACCGGCTGCTGTTGGAGAAGCAGCTTCAGACACAGCCTCTCGATGTCTTTCTCCATCTGGTCGATCTCTTCATCTGCATCCATAATCGCTTTTGCCTGCTCGAGATTGCCTTCCTGCAGCGCCTTTGTAGCATTTGAAATTGCAATCTCACACAGCTCCCCCATATGGGTAAGCTGCTCATCCAATAACTGTAACTGTTTGTCAAATCTATTCCGCATTTTAGCCAAACCTCCCTGTGATATAATCCTCTGTCCGTTTATCTGCCGGTATGGAGAATAATTTTTCTGTATCGTTGTATTCCACTACCTCACCGAGAAGGAAAAATGCCGTATTGTCTGAGACACGAACTGCCTGCTGCATGTTATGTGTCACCATGACAATAGTATAATCTTTTTTCAGCTCCATCGCAAGGTCTTCTATCTTCGACGTTGAGATCGGGTCCAGGGCGGACGTCGGCTCATCCATCAGCAGTACTTCCGGCTCTACCGCAAGCGCCCTTGCAATGCACAGGCGCTGCTGCTGTCCTCCTGACATTCCAAGAGCACTTTTTTTCAGCCTGTCTTTACATTCCTCCCAAATAGCCGCACTGCGCAGTGACCTCTCCACAATATCATCCAGTTTTGATTTCGAATGAATGCCGTGTGTCCGTGGTCCGAAGGCAATGTTGTCATAGATGCTCATCGGAAACGGATTTGGTTTCTGAAATACCATTCCCACACGTTTTCTGAGCAGGTTCACGTCCATTCCCCCGAAAATACTCTGGCCGTCCAGCATGATTTCTCCTTCAATGCGGCATCCCTGCACCAGATCATTCATGCGGT
Source organism: Faecalicatena orotica (assembly GCF_905197545.1). NCBI lineage: Bacteria > Bacillati > Bacillota > Clostridia > Lachnospirales > Lachnospiraceae > Faecalicatena > Faecalicatena orotica. The sequence goes on along the minus strand of NZ_CAJJZH010000010.1, from coordinate 178,099 downwards.
TGATGGACTTAAGCAGGGTAGACTTTCCACACCCGCTGGGACCGATAAATGCCGTGATCTTATTTGCTTCTATCTCCAGATTTACTTTTTTCAGGGCTTTAAAATCTTCGTAATATAAATCCAGATTTTTGATGCTTATTTTTCCCATCTTTCGATTCCTTTCTACGCTTTCGTTAATTTTCTTGCGATCACGCCGGACAATGCGTTGATTCCCACTACCAGCACGAGCAGGATGACTGCTGTCGCATAGGCCTGATCCATATACAGGCCTTCATTTGACAAATTGTACATATGCAGGGCCAGGGTTCTTCCCGATCCCATCACACTGGTGGGAACTTTTGCTACTGTCCCGGCCGTATACATCAGGGCAGCCGTCTCACCGACAATCCTTCCGACAGAAAGAATAATCCCCGCCAGAATCCCCGGAACCGCTGATGGGAGAACAATTCGAAAAACCGTCCTGAGTTTTCCCGCACCCAGACCGAAGCTGCCTTCCCGAAAAGTATCAGGTACGGCTTTCAGCGCTTCCTCAGTCGTTCTCATAATCAGTGGCAGAATCATGATCGAAAGCGTAAATGCGCCTGCCAGAAGGGAAAATCCCCACCCCAGAGTGTTTACAAAGAACAGCATTCCAAAAAGGCCATAAACGATGGAGGGAATTCCGGAAAGTGTTTCAGTCGTCAGACGGATCACGCCCATGAATTTATTTCCTCTTTTTGCATACTCTACAAGAAAAATAGCTGCAAAAATTCCAAATGGAACTGCGATCAAAAGTGACAGCAGAGTCATAGTCACCGTGTTGATCAGCGCAGGCATCAATGATGCATTCTCTGATGTATAAGTTAATGAAAACAGAGAAGGTTTGATATATGGTACTCCATGAACAAGTATATAAACGATTAAGAAAATCAAAACCGTAAACGTAAGGACTGCCCCCAGCATGACAAACAGCATCGTGATGAAAGAGCCGGGATGTTTCAAGTAATTTTTCAATTTCTGGCTGAATGTTGTTTGATTATTCACGTTCCGTCCTCCTGTTTAATAAGGCTACACTGAAGTTGATGATCAGAATAAATACAAACAGGACAACACCGGTCGCAATCAGCGCTTCTCTGTGCAGATCTGTCGCATATCCCATCTCCATAACGATGTTGGCAGTCAGTGTACGGATTCCTTTGAGAATTCCTGCCGGCATTCTTGCCTGATTTCCTGCTACCATGATAACTGCCATAGTCTCGCCGATCGCACGCCCGATCCCAAGAACAATACCTGCAATGACGCCAGACTTTGCGGCCGGTATGATGACCCGGAAAATACTTCTCTCATGTGTTGCGCCAAGTGCCAGGGCCCCCTCATAATATTGTGGCGGAACTGAGCGGATAGCCGACTCCGTTACACCGATTATAGTAGGCAGAATCATCATTCCCAGAAGGATCGATGCGGTCAGCATACTGTTTCCGTCTCCGCTTGTCCTTGTGATTCCCAGCTGCTTTAATGTAATCCCCAGTTCTCTGACCCAGGGCACGAGCACTACTAACCCGAAGAATCCATATACAACAGAAGGGATACCTGCCAGAAGCTCCGTAGCTGCTTTCAATGGCTTGTATATCCTTTTTGGACAATACATTGCCATGAACACAGAGGTCAGGATTCCGATTGGCACACCGATGATGATTGCTCCCGCGGTCACATATATGCTGCCCACAATCATCGGGAGTACGCCGTATATGTCGTTATTCGGTCTCCACTTCTCACCTGAAATAAATTTCAAAAAACCTATCTCCTTCATCGCAGGGATACCATTTGCAAATAAAAATATGCAAATAAGAGCTACCGCCAGTACCGAAGCACAGGCGGCAATGAAGAACACTCCCTGCATGAATTTCTCACTCCATGCTTTTGATTTCATTTATTCGATTACCTCATCCCATGTAAGAGCTTCACCTGTATAGATGGATTTCACCTGCTCGCTGCTCAGATTATCTACAGAACTGTTCTTGTTCATGATTACGGCAATACCGTCTGTTGCAATAACAGTTGCCTGTAATCCTTCTGAAAGTTCTGTGTCTTTCAATTCTCTGGACGCCATACCGATGTCGTAGCTTCCGTCAACTGCAGATGTCATTCCTGTTGTAGAATCTGTTGTCTGGAGCTCAAGCTCAGCACCTGGATTCAGCTTGTTGTATGCCTCGATCAGTTTTTCCATTACCGGTGATACAGAGGATGAGCCGCCGATTACAGCTTTACCGGAAGGAGATGTTCCCTCAAACGGCTTCACATCATCAATTGCAATATAGTGGTTCTCTTCCACAACGGACTGCCCTTCTTCACTCATGATGAAGTTAATAAAATCTTTAGCTACCTCATTATCAAGACCTTCCTTTACCGCGATATTAAACGGTCTGGATACTTTGTATGTACCTGATTTAACATTTTCAGCCGTTGCCTCGGCACCGTCAATCTTAACAGCTTTTACACTGTCATCGAGTGAACCCAGTGATACATAGCCGATTGCATACTCGTTATCTGCAACGGTTGTCAGCATAACAGAAGTGCTATTTGTAATCTGTGCTTCCTCTGTTGTCATATCAATCTTTTCGTCACCGTTCTTTTCCTCAATCCCGAAAAGCTCAATGAAAGCACCTCTCGTACCTGATCCGTCCTCACGGGATACGATTGTGATATCATTGGAGCTGTCCCATTCGGAACCGCTTTGCTCTGTTTTTGTATCTGCATTTGCATCTGATGAAGCATCTGCCGATGTATCTTTGCTGCTGCCGCATCCAGTCACTGCGACTGCAAGCATGCTGACCATAGATAACGCTGCTATTAACTTTTTCATTTTCATAATTTACATTTCTCCTTTACCCTACATTGATACGCAGGTCAAATACCTGCCTGTTTTCTTTGAATATCTTCTTCACAGTTGTAATCATAAAGGGGGAATGTAAAATATAGAATTGGCGGAATGTTAAATCTGTGTTAAATACCGGAATATCTTTTTCGTTACCGTAAAAGCGGCATGCTTCCCGTCAGTTTGTTCACTTTCTTTTTGGCCCCGCAGATTGCCACACCGAAATATTTCAGCGTTTCTTCCGGTACCTGCCCGATTTTTTCGATAAATTCATCGTACACATTGCAGCTCTGTGCCACGTCAGAAAAATCTACAACGGTCAGTTCTTCGAATTCGGGTTCGAAGAGGCGTTCTCTGATCTTCCTGATTCCATCTGCCGTACTTTTCAGTATCGGAACCGGCAGCGCAATGATCCCCAAATGCTCGTGCCCCGTCTGGTCTTTCACATCCGGGCCGACATACTCCGGTATCATTTTCCCAAGGGTAATCCCCATAATTGCAGCCGTATTTGTGATAATCCCCAGCGGCAGTTCCTCATCAATCACCATGACACATTTTTTTCCTTCAAAATTCATAACTTATACCTCTCCTATTCTTTCATATTTGCCTTGACACTTTGCTTCCAAAACAACAAAAAATCGCGATCAAGCTTATTCGGCTTTCACGCGATTTATTTTATCATCCGTTATGAATGAAAATCTTGTATGATATCTTCAATTTTCTTAGACTGCAACAGTCAGGACTTCTTCTGCAATGTTACGTGAATGGTCAGAGATACGCTCCAGACAAACCAGAGCATCAAGATATACGATACCGGCATCTGTGTTGCACTGGTTGCTTGCCAGCCTCTTCATGTGTTCTGCACGAAGTCTGATTTCCAGATCATCTGCCTGGCTTTCCTTCTCAATAACTTTCATTGCCTTTTCTTTACTATTCTCTGCGAATGCTTCTATTGCATAGATGTAGCTGTCTGTACAGACATCGATCATTTCCCGCATCTCGGCAGTTCCCGTCTCTGAAAATTCCGCCTTTCTGATCTGGAGTGTCTCCGCAAACTCGGAAATATTTTCACAGTAATCACTGATACGCTCTATGTCCGAGATAATCTGCAGGAGGCTTGCCACATGCTGATGCTCCTTTTCGTTGATAGACAGTGAACTGATCTTGATCACATAATCTGTAATACCGCTGCACAGTCTGTCAACAGTGCTTTCTTCTTCTTTGATATCAAGAATCTCCTGATAGTCTTTCGTAAACATGACTCTCTTAGATTTATCAAGGGTAGCCCTTACGATATTACCCATGCGGACTACTTCACTGACCGTTGACTGCAGTGCGATACCAGGGGTTTCCAGCATTCTGTCGTCCAGAAGTACTTTGCTTTCATCCACTTCTCTTTCATCTTCCTTCTCCAGCTTCTTGGCCAGTTTGATGATCAGGTCAGATACCGGGAAGAGAAGAACTGTTGTTCCAATGTTGAAGATCGTATGCACCGTACTGATCTCTGTCTGTGTGATAACTCCGCCGCCCGCATTTGGATAGATGACCTTGAAAAATACGATTGCCACAATACTAAACAGGACGGTACCGATAATGTTAAATAAAAGGTGCATAACTGCAGCTGTCTTTGCAGTCTTCTTCGCCCCAATACTGGACATGATCGCGGTCACACAGGTACCGATATTCTGTCCCATAATGATGTACACTGCCGCATTGAACGGAACCAGTCCCGCCGCGGCAAGACTCTGCAGGATACCTACCGAGGCTGAAGAACTCTGGATAACCGCTGTAACCACGGCTCCGGCTATGATGCCAAGGAACGGATTATGTCCCAGGGTCACAAAAATATTGCGGAATCCTTCTGAATCCTGAAGCGGTGATACCGCTGATGACATAGTCGTGATACCTACAAACAAAAGACCGAACCCAATGATAATGCTGGAAACGTCTTTTGTAGAACGCCTTGTCCCTGTCAGCATGACAATCACACCGAGCATAATCGCGATCGGGGCAAGATTACCAGGGCTTAAGAACTTCGCCCACTCCACACTGGAAACGAGCCATCCGGTAACCGTTGTACCAATATTGGCCCCCATGATAACGCCCATCGCCTGAGTCAGGTTCATAATCCCCGCATTAACAAAACCAACCACCATGACCGTTGTCGCGGAAGAACTCTGGATAACTGCCGTAATAAAAGCACCGAGCAGAACACCAAAAAACTTATTCTTCGTCAGTGCCTCCAATAATGTCTTCATCTTGCTGCCGGCCGCATTCTCCAGCCCCTGGGCCATGATCTGCATGCCGTATATGAACATACCAAGACCCCCGACAAAAGGGATAATAATGCTTACGTAATTCATACGCCTCCTCCTATAATATACAGCTGATTCAGGTATCCCGAGGCTTCTTAGGTAATCTGCCGCCTCCCATACCTGCTGCCCGCTCTCACTCCATCAGGAAAGAGCTTACTCTCTGCTTTCAGGATAAAAATCCCGTACTATTACGATAACATTTACATTTACAAAAAACAACATAATTTTTGCTCATATTTTACTTATTCTATACACAGGAAACTGTTCAGAACAACGAAATTATCCACATCCCCTGCCCTGAACAGCCAAGTAATCCACTTTTCCTTTTTATTTTTTCATCCTGGGCTCAAAAATGAAAGATGCAAGATAACCAAATATCAGCGCTGCCGAAATCCCGACCGCACTCGCCGTAAATCCCCCCATAAAAATCCCCAGGAATCCGTTGGCGTCAACAGCTTCTTTTACGCCCTGCCATAACACATTTCCAAAACCGAGCAGAGGCACACTCGCCCCCGCACCAGCAAACTTCTGAAACGGCTCATAAATATTACAAAAACCCAGCACCGCGCCAGTACAGACAAGAAGAACCATAATCCTCCCCGGCATCAGCTTCGTACGGTCTAAGAGAATCTGCACGGCAGCACAGATAAGACCTCCAATCCAGAATGCATTCAAATAGTCCATAAAACCCTCCTTTGAGGACGTAATATTTCTCAGGTTTACTACGTCCCTAATTAACGTAAGTGGTGTACCTTTTTGACTTTAGTGGTGTACCTTTTTGCTGTTTATCAGCAGTGTTCTAACACGATTGCGTGTGCGATCCCCGGCACGCTTGCGCCTTCGTTGAAGCTTACGGTCGACATGAGTGCGCCTGTGGGCACGAATAAGATGCGTTTCCACTCGCCTTTTTTGATTTTGGGCAGGATATAGGCGGCCAGTGTGACGGCAGCGCATCCGCATCCGCTGCCCCCGGCGTGGGTGTCCTGCTCTTTCTGGTCGTATATGGTCATTCCGCAGTCTATATGTTTTGTTCTGATATCGTAGCCTTTTCCCTGCATCAGGTCAAAGAGGATGTCCTGCCCTACGTATCCGAGATCGCCGGTTACTATGCGGTTATAGTCCTCTGCCGTGCGGCCGAAGTCTTTGAAGTTCTGTATGATGGTGTCGGCTGCGGCGGGTGCCATGCATGCCCCCATATTCTGGGAATCTTTCAGCCCGTAATCCACTATTTTCCCTACGGTCACACCGCTGATCCTGATATGGCTTTTTTCTGTCCCTACAAGGAATGCCCCGCTACCTGTCACGGTCCAGTGTGCAGACAGCGGCCGCTGGTTCGCATATCCGAGTGGAAAGCGGAATTCTTTTTCAGCGCTGCCGAAATGGCTGGAGGTTACTGCCAGCATATAGTCCCCATAACCTGCCGCCACACTCATTGCGCTGAGTGCCAGTGCCTCACCCGAAGTGGAACACGCCCCATACAGGCCGAACATCGGAATCTGCAGAGCTTCCACCCCCATAGAAGTGGCGATTCCCTGGCGTAGCAGGTCACCCCCAAAAAGGTACCGGACCTTTTCCGGTGGTACGTGTGCCTTTCCAAGCGCCAGAACGCATGCTTCTTTCTGCATGTTACTCTCCGCCTCTTCCCAGGTCTTTGCCCCGAAAAGATCATCATGATTCGCCATATCGAATAGTTTCGCGAGCGGACCTTCTGATTCTTTGCTACCTACTACAGAACCGCTGCTGATAAGATAGGGAGATTCTCCAAAACCGATACTCTGGCTGCCTATTACCTGATTCATATCTTTCCCTCATTTCATAATATTATTTCAGACTTTTAATGCTTAGTATATCTTGCTTTTTTAAAACTATTCATCTTGACATTTACTTAATTTCTGTTATACTGTACTTATCAAACAAGTACAGTATATATACAGTAAGTACACCCATAAAAATACAGGTAGCTTGTTATTGAATACAGGTGTTTCTGTGAACAGTAACGGGGGGATTGATATGAAAATATTCGTAAGGCAAAAGGCGGTGATATTTTGGAAATTATATTAAGCAACAGCAGCAGCAAACCAATCTACGAACAGATCACCACGCAGATCAAAGGCATGATCATGAGCAATGAACTGAAGACCGGCGATGCGCTCCCTTCCATGCGAAACCTCGCCAAAAGCCTTCATATCAGCGTAATCACGGCACAGCATGCCTATGAAGATTTGCAGCGCGACGGATTTATAGAAACTATCGCCGGCAAAGGCACATTTGTTGCGGCGCAGAACAAAGATTTTATACGGGAAGAAGAACTGCGCAATGCCGAGGAAAAGCTACAGGAAGCTGCTGATATTGCCCGGCGCAGCGGCATTTCCCTTTCAGAGCTCGTTCAAATTCTAACACTGCTTTACAAGGAGGTCTAACACATGGAAAACACACTAACCGTCAGCCATCTGACAAAGACTTATAAGGACTTCACGCTAGACGATGTTTCTTTTCAGGTCCCACGAGGCTCCATCTGCGGCCTGATCGGCGAAAACGGCGCCGGCAAGACAACCGCCATTTCTGCGATGCTGAATATCATCACACCGGACAGTGGAGACATCCGGATTCTGGACATGGATTACAGAGAAGACGAGAAAAAAATCAAGCAGCGTGTCGGCGTCGTTCTGGATGAACTGAACCAGATTCCCCACCTTTACTGCAAAGATATCGATACTATCATGAAAAAAATATACACCAGCTGGGACAGCAGGCTTTTCTTCCAGTACCTAGAAAACTTCAAGCTGCCGCAGAAGAAAAAAGTGAAAGAGCTGTCAAAAGGAATGAATGTAAAACTGAATTTTGCGGTTGCTCTTTCCCACAATGCAGAATTCCTCATACTGGATGAGGCAACTTCAGGACTTGACCCGGTCATGCGGGATGATATACTGCAGCTTCTCCAGGAATTTGTCCTGGATGAAAACCACTCCGTCCTCCTATCCACCCACATTACAAGTGACCTTGATAAGATTGCGGATTATATCATTTTTATGCATGAAGGGAATATTCAGTTTATCAAGTCTAAAGAGGATATAGAAAATAATTACGGAGTCCTCCAGTGCAGAAATGACTTCTTTGAAGCACTCTCACCGGATGACTACTGTGCATACATAAAAGAAGAATATTCTGTAAAAGTTCTGGTCCACCACAAACAGGAGCTGCTCAGGCATTTTCAGGATCTGGTCATCGAGCGCGCTTCTATCGAAGATATCATGTTATTTTATATAAAGGGGGTTATCATATGACAGGATTAATACACCGGGATTTATTAATATCCTTTAGAAGGCTGGGCAAGATGTCCTATATTATGGAAGCAGTATACTTTTTCTTCTTCCTCTTATTTTTCAAAAATGCATACGGTGCACTCACATTCTTTTTGCTCCTCGCCCCGATCAATATGTCAGGTCTTCCTAATACGATGAAGGAGATTGATTCCAATTATAAAGGGATGAGGGCGGCAAGGCTTCTGCCGTATAGTAAGAAAGACCTTGTAAAAGGAAGATTCCTGTCCGCCTTATTTAACCAGTTATTTTATGTTGCGGAGATGGTTTTGTTCGCAGTATGCCATCACTTTATAAAAGGTGGGATTTCCTGGGTTACTTATCTTCTTTTCATAGCAGGTGGCTGGCTGGTCGGGATTTTCATGACTGCTGTTAACCTGCTCGTCAGTTTTACAACAGGATTCAACGCCAGTGCAATTATATATTTAATTACAGTCATAGCGGTGGGTGCGGGATATGTGCTTTTTCTATTTACCGGTGTTAAGACAGGGATTCTTGCACAGATTTCCTCATTAAATACAGCATGGATATTCATAATTGCCTGCTGCTTTGATATCCTGATCCTGCTTGCCAGTTATATAATTTCCATAAAATGCTTTGACAAAACCTTATAAAATACTTTTCTGTGGTATATTTTTTCTTCTTTTCCAGATACTATCCGTAATCACGAATTTAAAGGAGATTTTGTTATGGATAAGGTTGAAAAGATGAAACAGGAAAAGCAGTATGAACAGTATGTGAAGCAGAAGACCCCTGTCCATAATGTTTATGTGGATATGGCAAAAGCCTTTATTACCGGGGGAATCATCTGTACGATAGGTCAGTTTATCTATAATTACTGTGAACTGCAGAACCTGTCTAAAGATGAATGCAGCGGCTGGACTTCTATGCTCCTCGTCCTGCTTAGTGTTATTCTGACCGGTATTAATCTCTATCCGAAGATTGCAAAATGGGGTGGTGCAGGCGCGCTGGTTCCTATCACGGGATTCGCGAATTCGGTTGCCTCTCCTGCTATAGAGTATAAAAAAGAAGGACAGGTTTTCGGAATCGGATGCAAAATTTTTACAATCGCCGGACCTGTTATCCTGTATGGAATATTTACGAGCTGGGTTCTGGGATTCGTTTACTGGATTTATAAACTGCTCTGATATTTGAAACAATTAATCCCTATGAAATCAAGAGAACAGCTGCACCGGAAAATATCTGGCTGCAGCTGTTCTTTTTTATCACCTGTTTCTCCACACAGAAAGCCATTTCCCGATATAGGGAATATGGAACACGACTTTTCCGCATATGTCTCCGTATGATACAGTATCCTCGTCCCACTCTACATTCTCCGTCCCTTTTGTCCTGAATCCCGGACCATATTCATCATAATCCGGAACCACTTCGACGATGACATGTGTGACTGAAATGTCTTCGCTGTTATGAAATGTAATCATATCCTTCACTTTCAAATTCTCTGCTTTTGTTTTATATACAAACAAGAAGCTGCCCTTTGGTATCACATGCTCCATGCTGGTTGATTCCATATAATAGTAAGTGATCCCAACTTTGTCCAGATTCAGCAGAACTACAACAACAAGAACAAGAACCAGCAGAAATCCTGCCGAAAAACGTCTTACGGCCCTGAAACGGGGAACCGGCTTCCTCTTTTTCTCAGGCACTGTAATGTAATCATCCTGCGATTCTGTATGAAATAACTCTTCCGGCGATGGAATTTCTTCTGGCACCGGGTCCAACCGTTCCTCTTTCATTCTTTGATCTTACTGCCTTTCTTTCCGCCGGCTTTTCTGAGCTGCTTCTTAATCAGCTTTTCGATCTTCTTGACATGTTCGCCACTGTCCTGAACCTTCAGACCTTCCACTTCCTGAAGCATCTTATTCATCCTGCTTTCCAGACGTTTCATGATGCCTTCCTGTGCAGTGATCTGCTCATCCCGGCTTTTTAAACTTTCTTCCTGTACTTTCATCTGTGCTTCCCAGTTTCTGATCGTCTCTTCCTGATTTCTAATCTGCGCCTCACAGTTGCTGATCGTCTCTTCCTGATTTCTAATCTGAGCCTCACAGTTACTGATCGTTTCTTTCTGGACCCTGACCTGTTCCTCCCAATTATTGATTGTCTCTTCCTGATTCTTTATCTGAGCCTCACAATTGCTGATCGTCTCTTTCTGGGCTTTCACCTGCGCTTCCCAGTTTCTGATCGTTCCCTCCTGGGTCTTAATCTGCGCTTCTCTGCGCCTGATATTCTCCTCCTGCTGGCGGATCGTCTTTTCCTGAGCCTTAATCACCTCATCCTGCCCCTTACTCCGTTCCCAGAGGTTCTTATAGCAGTTCTCTGCCTTCACAATCTTCTGGTTCAGCTTTTCCTTCTCAATCCGTTCTTCCTCCGCTTCCTTCTGGAGCTCCTCAATCATACCCTGAAGCTCCTGAATGTAAGCATCCATCTGTTTTTTATTATATCCGCCAATGATACTGCTTTTTACCTCAAACTCACTTATCTCCTGCATAATAATCTCCTAATAATCACATTATCTTGTGTATTGAAATACCTATCTAAATTTTACCACACTTCCGTTAAAAAGTCATTTGTATTCTCAAATCAATTACACCGGATATCTCTTCTGAGATACGTTCAGTAACGACTAGGGAGCTGCGAAAACCCCGCAGCTCCCTAATCAATTCTTTCTCTTTATGTAAATTTAATCATCCTGCTTCCTATCTCTCTTCACGGAAGTAGTTTAATCCGCAGCTCTTTGGCTGTGCATGCTCTTTACTCTGTCTCATGCTCGTAACGACAAGCACGATAATCGTCGCCACATAGGGGGCCATATCGTATATTTGTGCAGGAAGCCCCGGTATCTTGATATACATGCGCATGATTGTAAGTCCGCCGAATATCAGCGCGACAAGTATGCCTCTTGCAGGACTCCATGTTGCGAAGATAACCAGCGCAACCGCCAGCCAGCCGTATCCGCTTACGCATCCGTGCACCCATACACCTTTTGTTGTTACCATACTCATGTACATACCACCGATCCCGCAGATTCCACCGCCCACGATCGTTGCAATATATTTATATTTCGTGATATTAATTCCTGCCGCATCCGCGGTTGCCGGGTCCTCCCCAATCGCACGCAGATTCAGACCTACCCGCGATTTATTAAAGAACCATGCCATTACAACAGCAAGAATGATCGCAAAATATACGAGCCAGTTATACTGGAACAATAATTTCCCTAAAACCGGAATATCCGATAAAACCGGAATATGGAGCTTTGAAAATGCATCCTTTGTAACGCCGCTAACCGTTACATATCCGCCTGCCTTTTGACCGATATATTCTCCGAAGAAGTTTCCAAAACCTGTACCAAAAATGGTCAGTGTCAGTCCGGTTACGTTCTGATTCGCCCTCAGCGAAATTGTGAGGAAGCTGTAAATCAATGCACCGAACGAACCCGCTATAAAAGATACGAGAAGGGCGAGGACCGCAGACACTGCCCCGTTTGGCGTACCTCCGGATTTCGTAACTGCCTGTTCATAATAGTAGGAACCGGCAAGTCCGGTAATGGCGCCCATGAACATCATACCTTCCACACCAAGGTTTAAGTTACCGGATTTCTCTGTGAGGATCTCTCCGAGTGCCCCTAGAAGCAGCGGGGTCCCGGCCAGCACGGCGGCAATAAACAAACTATTTAATGTACTAAGCATGATGTTCCTCCTTTCCTCTGAAAATCAGCCTGTAGGTTATGAAGAACTCACATCCCAGCATGAAAAACAGTATGATACCAATCAGCAGGTCAGATGCAGATGCAGGTATCTTGAAGTTTGTCTGGATGGTATTGGAGCCTCTCTCAAGCATCGCTATAAACACAGATACGATCAGCATTCCGTATGGATTCATTTTTGCAAGCCATGCAACAGTGATGGCTGTAAATCCGACACCGCCTGCTGTTCCCTCTGTTATCGTATAATCGGCGCCGGCAAACTGCAGCATTCCTACCAGTCCACAGAGCGCACCGGACAGGAACATCGTCCGTTTGAACACTCTGCTGACATTGATGCCGGCATAACGCGCGGTATTGTTACTTTCACCTACAACAGCAATCTCATATCCCTGTTTCGTCTTATTAAAGTAAATCCATGACACAACAACAAGGATCAGTGCCAGAATCCAGCCCCAGTGAACCCCCAGCACCTTACTGAGCCTTGCCCCCGGCACCAGCATGGCAATTTTCGGGAAACTGCTTCCCGGCGCCTTCCACGGTCCGTTCATCAGATATTTGATGAATGCCAGCGCAATATAATTGAGCATCAGGGTAAACAGTGTCTCATTCGTCCCCCATTTTGCCTTGCAGACTGCCGGAAGAAGCCCGTACAGGCCGCCCGCCACCATACCTGCAAGCATCATAAGGATAACCAGCGGCAGCTTCGGGAAGATATGTGCAGTAAACAATCCGAACGCGCCTGCCGCCACCGCACCTACCAGAATCTGTCCTTCAGCACCGATATTCCAGAATTTCATCTTAAAGGCAAATGAAATTCCAATCGCAGTAATCAAAAGCGGGACCGCTAATTTTACAGTCTCATGTATAACCGTCCTGGACCCCCATGACCCGACAACCATCGCCTTATAAACAGCGAGCGGATTATGTCCAAGGACGAATATCAGGAGTCCCCCGGTAATCAGGGAAAGTATGAACGCAGCCGCCCGGATCCCCCACGCCTTCTGTTGGGAAATCGCGTCTCTTTTTACCATACGGATCAGAGGCTCTTTGGCCTGCATTGAATGTCTGCTCATACGTTCACCTCCTCTTTCTCTTCTGTATCTTTCTCATCTACATGGATCATCATAAGGCCAATATCCTCTTTCGTTACCTCCCGCGGATCTACAATTCCGCTCACTTTTCCGCCGCACAATACCATGATGCGGTCCGAAAGTTCGATCAGCACATCAAGGTCCTCCCCGATGAAAATAACCGCAACTCCTTTTTTCTTCTGTTCATTCAGAAGCTCATAAATACGGTAGGAAGAATTGATATCCAGTCCGCGGACCGGGTACGCTACAATCAGGACAGACGGGCTTAATGCAATCTCACGCCCGAGCAGTACTTTCTGGACATTTCCGCCGGAGAGCCTGCCCACCGGCGTTTCTACACCCGGAGTCACGATCTCAAGCTCCTCGATCAGCTGTTCTGCAAGGGCTTTTGGCGTCTTCCTGTCTGTGAAAATCCCCTTTTTATTCTTATAACTGCGCAGCATGACATTATCCGTCATATCCATTCCGGCAACAAGCCCCATACCAAGCCTGTCCTCCGGCACAAACGCCATTGAAATTCCCTTTTTTACGATTTCATCCGGTCTGAGTCCTAAGATTCTCTCTTTGATGGGCTCACCGTCATGTTCTCCGGTATACAGGACAGAACCTCCGATTGTCGGATACAGGCCGGCAATTGCCTCACAGAGCTCCTTCTGCCCGCTTCCCGCGATTCCTGCCACGCCTAAGATTTCCCCTCCATATGCAGAAAACGAAACATTATCCAGCGCCTTCACCCCGTCACCGTTCAGGCAGGTCAGTCCGATCACCTGCAGTCTCTCGACCTTATCTTCCATTTCAGGACGTTCTATCTCCAGACTAATCGGCCTGCCGACCATCATCTCAGTAAGCTGTGCCTGATTGGTCTTTTCCGTATCCACTGCACCTATGTATTCCCCTTTCCGCAGGATAGCCACACGGTCAGATATCGCAAGCACCTCATATAGTTTATGTGTGATGATGATAATCGACTTTCCGTCTTTCTTCATATTACGAAGCACGGCAAACAGTTTTTCCGTCTCCTGTGGGGTCAGAACCGCCGTCGGCTCATCCAGAATCAGAATATCCGCCCCCCGGTAAAGCACTTTCAGAATTTCAACCGTCTGTTTTTCAGATACCGCCATGTTATAGACTTTTTTTGCAGGATCAATCTCGAATCCATATCTGGATGCCAGGTCTTTTACCTTCTGATTAATCTCTTTCCGGTTCACCGTAGCCTTTCCGTCCAGCCCTAATACGATATTCTCTGCTGCCGTCAGTACATCCACAAGTTTAAAATGCTGATGGATCATACCAATCCCCAGATCGAACGCATCCCTCGGGGAACGGATCGTCACCGTCCTGCCATGCACTTCAATTTCCCCATGATCCGGGAAATAGATTCCGGAAAGCATATTCATCAATGTTGTCTTCCCGCTCCCGTTCTCTCCGAGAAGTGCAAGAATCTCTCCGTCCTTTAATTCCAGGTTAATGTCCTTGTTGGCAACAACCTTACCGAATGTTTTAGTGACATGCTGCATACGAACCGCATATCCTGTAGTCTCACCCAAATCTTCACCCTCCTTCTTATGTCTTCCCCCTATTCAGGTACCCCGTAATATATGCCTTGATTTAGCAGCACAGGCTGCAGAATAAGGTATACCCTAAAGGGCATACCGTAACTCATGCCCTGCGGGCAGTAAGGTACATATTACGTGATGCCCGAAAAGGTTTTAGCCTGCTGCGGGCCCTGTAACTTTAAAAACAGAGCCGTCATACAACGGCTCTGTCAATGAACTGAACTTCTCTCAGTCTGAAGCTTTACTTATTCAACCACATTGCATCCTTCGATAATGTAGCTCCAGGATGGTGCGGATGCTTCTTCCTGCTCAGGGTAATGATCGCCATCTGCAACTTCAATTGTCTCGCCGTCAGGGCTTGTACCCTTCAGCGGTCCTGCAAATACATAGAGTTCTCCTGATTTCAGTGCGTCTGAAGCCTTATCAATCGCTTCCTGGGTTCCTTCTGCTGCAATGTCGGTATTCAGAGGTGACAGATAAACTGCGCCGTCTGCAAGACCCTTGCACCAGTCTACTGGAATCTCTTTTCCGTCGATCAAATTCTGTACGGCTTCTGTTACATAGATGCCCCAGTCGATACGTGCAGAAACCAGGGAAGCCTTCGGAGCTGCTTCAATCATGTCATTGTTATATCCAACCTGGAATGCGCCGTTCTCTTCTGCTGTTGTTGCCGGAGCTGTAGAGTCGGAATGCTGGGAAATCACATCACATCCGCGCTCGATCAGTGCCTTTGCAACCTGTGACTCAACGGTTGGGTCATTCCATGAGTTTGTATACATGATATCCATAGTTACGTCAGGATTCACACTCTTTGCGCCAAGATAAAATGCAGTGTATCCGCTAATAACCTCTGCAAACGGGAATGCAGCTACATATCCGAGCTTGTTGGATTCTGTCTTCATACCTGCTGCAATACCTGCGAGATAACGTGCTTCATAAATAGATGCGAAATAGTTATGCATGTTGTCAAGTCCGGAATCTTTTGCCTGATATCCTGTTGCGTGGCAGAACTGAATGTCTGGATACTCTGCCGCTACTTCTTTTACATAATCCTCAAATCCAAAACTGGTTGCAAAGATGATATTGCAGCCTGCATCTACGAGTTCCCTTAAAGCAGTATCACACTCTGCTCCCTCTGGAACATTGAACTTATTGACGATCTGGTCATCACTTAAGCCAATTGCTTCCTGCATTTCCTTTGTCCCAAGGTCATGGTTGTATGTATATCCCATGTCACTCGCGTCGGATACATGCACAAATCCGACTTTAATGTCTTCCTTGGCGATGCCCTTTGTGCTCTCTGTCTTTGTGTCGTCACTCGTGGACTTGTCCGCTTCCGCTGCCGGTTTGGAACCACATCCGGCCAACATACCGATGACCATTGTCGCGCACAGTATTGCGCTCAAAATCTTCTTTTTCATATCTTCTCCTCCTACAAAAAAACTGGCTACCCTTTTAAGAAACATATTCCTTCATTGGATAGCCGATTACTATATTTAAATATTACACTGACCGCAAAAATAAGTCAAGATATCTGTAGTATTTTTTCAGAATATTTAACACGTTGTGCTTGCAATTCTACCAATTTCCTGCCTGATATCGGTTCCTACCATCCCTTGAAAAAGAACAGCAGGGAACCGAGCCCTTTCCCCAACGCCATACTAACTACAAAAACAGATATATACCTTACAATTTTAAGCCTCCTGACAAAGATTGGAAAAACATTCAGTATTTCCGCCAGCGCCATTGACCAGCATCCTACAAATATTCCTGCAAGCAGGCCAAACACGGGAAGCAGCCATGCCCCGTTCGGGATATGGATCTGAAAAACAGAAATCAAATTCCCTGCGATTCCACCGATGGCCACACAGTCTTCATAGAGCAGGATATGTTCCGCCGTATGGGTCCTGTCTGCAAAATCCGCGACCACCCCCAGCTCGATAATAAATGAAAACAAGCCTCCTGCAACGACAAGTCCGCCGCTAAGTCCGATGACTGCTAATATGATTTGATTTACCCACATCAAGTTCCTGCTCCCTTCTGGATGCATCTTCAATCAGAGTTGTCTGAATATCATTCTCATAAAGACGCATCTGTACTTCCATCGGCGTCGGGTCAACCGTAAAACGCTTTTTCCCGAAATGGTTGAAAAAGACGAGTATGCCGACAGTAATTCCGATCGAATATGTGACTTCCATAATTGTAAAGCCATTCGACTTCGTCCCTGTCACAAATTCGTAAATTTGTTTAAACAGTTTGGCTGACGAAACGTCATTATTGAATGCCATAATTGAAAAAGCCGCGCCACAGAACGTAATCAGCACGACAATGCCTGTCTTTAAGACATGGTAAAACATGCCGGGAGTTTTCTGTTCTTCATAAGTGATAATAATATCCTGCTCACCCAGATTCTGAACCTCAAGTCCCGGATATTTTTCGTGTATACAGGCAATAATCTTTAATATAGAAATGACAAAACGCTGTTTTCCATTATCCGGGATCTTTAGAATTTTCAGAGTCTTCAGTTTTGGAATGATATCCTTGTTGCTGCATTCCAGAGCTACGATATCCCCGAGAGTGATATCCTTTTTCTGGACCTCCACATCCCGGTCGCCTTTCAAATAAACAGTATCATGATTAACAGCCATAGTATTCCACCTCAGGCCCTTTGATTAAAGTCCCCTCACTGCTCCTGACCTGTCCGCTGCCGCTGAAATAATAGTAAAAGATTCCAACCACAACTGCCGCAAGCACGATTCCGAATAAACAAATACGAATCTTCCTCCTGCCGTTCTCCATAAAAACCACCTGACCTTTCCTGAAATAAAAATCGCTTAATGCTAGTATCTTAAATTTCGGAAAAACTATACATAATACAGTGTATTTAATGATATATGAGACTTTTGTCGATGTTTTCCTAATTGATCATACACAACAGTCTACAAAGATAAGCAGAAGTGCTTATTTATCAATAAAATATAAAATAATTGAAACTTTTATTATGAAATAATTGTATATATATGTAAAGAAGGAAGTATGTACAATCAAAGTAGGAAAATTATATGAGAAAAAATGTAAGAAAAAGTTTGGCCTTTTTATTAACTTTATTAATGGCTATAGGTTCTTTAGGCTTGAATGTTTTTGCAGCAGATTCAACATCAAATAATGAAGGTGCTATACATAGGTTAGGTTATGAAATATACGATTATCATTTATAATTAAACAAAGGTAACAATCAATGTACGTTTATGCTTCCTCTTTTGTAATCCATTGTATGTTTTTTATACTTCATAGCATGAATTATAAAGCATCGTGCTATGAAGTATTAAATTATATCTCATTACCTAATCACGATTTTTCCTTGTTTTAATGTAATCGGATCAGAACTTGCTCCAACTAGGCAGAGAAAATATTCACCTGATTTTTCTGCTGTTATACTGTAGTTCTGAATTAACCCATTATATGTCAATGATTCATTCATTAATTCGCCATTAAAAATGTACTGATATATAATACTTTGTCCTTTACTCAAATTTATTTCCGACGGATATAATTCTACTTTAAAATCCAGTTGTTCTCCCTTTTCCATGTACCATCCTTTTCCATCTTCTTTCTCTAAAATAACCATAGAATCATTAGTAAAGATAATCTCTGGTGTAAGGAAGGAGCTTTCTTCATCTACAACCGCAAATTCGCTTATAATACGAGGAACATGGGCACCTTCTTGTACGCTTGTTATAATAGTGCTCTCTTTCCAACTATATAGCTCATTATTATCTTCTTCCGATACTTTTTTTATGTTTCCATTTGAATCTGCTATATCAGACCTACCCTCAATTTCCTTGCCTATTAAATTTCTGTTAGCGTCAGTCACAAGTTCAATCCCGCCATCTTTTACTAATAGTCTCTGTCTGATTGCAAAAACAGTTGATGATAATGCAAATATAACTAGAATGGCAACCAATAGACGTAAAGTCCATGTGGTCTTGTTTTTTCTTTTTTTTCTAACTGTGGGGATATTCTTCATCACTTCGTTAATCGTTGTGTTAGCAGAATAGTTCTGTACTTTGTCATCATCTGATGAATAGTCAGCCAGTAATTCTACTGCTTCCTCCGCAATAAAATCAAAGGCTTCATAGAAACTAATTTTCATAAATAAAACCTTCCTTCTCTAAGATTCGTTTAAGTTTCGCCTTACTCCGTTTTAGCTTTGTCTTAACTGTTGATTCTGGCTGTTTTTCTTCTTCCGCTATTTGTTTAATCGTCTTTTCTTGAAAATAAAATTTTAATAATATAATTTGATTTTCTGTACTCAATTGTTTCAGGGCCGAAAGCAAAATGGCCCTTAACTCGACTTGTGAAAAATTCTCATTTATTTCGCCAAGGATATGCTCATCAAGTGGGACCGTAGGTGTTATTTTCTTTTTTTCATTAATAGCGGTATTTCTTGCAATGGCTCCTAAATAAGGTTTTAAATCATTATAATCTTTAATATCAATTTTCTCTGCCTTTTCCCACAATATGAAAAACACCTGATTAATAATCCCCTGTATATCAATCTCATCTATATATCCCTGCAATATAGTATAAACTATGGCCGCAACATATTGATTAAATTCCAGTATGATTTCTTCAAGCGCTTTTGTATCTCTCTCTTTTAAACGAGTTATTATATCAATATAATTCACATTGTCCCCTCCTCTCTTACTAATATATACTTAATTTCTGAGTGAAAAGTTTCAATTTAAAGCATATTTTTTTATATTTAAACCATTATAGTTTGATTGTCCTTTTTAATTGATATGCAGAAAAAAATTTGGGCAATCTTACGGCCAGTACCATAAGATTGCCCGAATAAACTATTAGTGTTTCTTCACTAAGTGCCTTCCCTTGAAAACACAGGAGGACACCCCGCAGAGTAGCTCCTTCCTACTCCTTTCAGACGTCCTCCTTCACTCAAACAGTTCCCAGCCGCCGCATATTTTCTATAATCCGCTTCTCCATACGCGAGACTTGTACCTGTGAAATTCCAAGTTTTTTCCCAACCTGTGTCTGCGTTTCATCTGCAAAATACCGCAGATAGATCAACTGCCGTTCCTCCTTATCCAGACTCTCCAGCAATTGTTTCAGAAGCATATGGTCCAGAATCTTGTCTTCTTTCCTGTCTTTTTCTTCCAGCTTGTCCACGAGCCGGATTTCATTGCCCTCCTTCTGGTGGATCGGCTTGTACAGTGATTCAACTTCACCTCCGGCCTCCATTGCCTGTACAATCTCCTCTTTATCAACCTCCATCGTCTCTGCCAATTCTTCCAGCGTAGGCTCCCGGTCCAGTTTAGCTATGAGTGCCTCTCTTGTCTGGAAGATCTTGTAAGACAGTTCTTTTAAAGAACGGCTTACTTTTATCATACCGTCATCCCGCAGGAAACGTTTGATTTCTCCTGAAATCATGGGGACCGCGTAAGTGGAAAATTTCACGTCATAGGACAGGTCGAATTTATCGATTGCTTTCAATAAGCCTATGCTTCCGATCTGGAACAGGTCTTCCGCATCCGTGCCCCTGCCGTAGAATCTTTTCACAACACACCAGATAAGTCCCACATTTTCTTCTACTAACTGTTCTCTCGCTTTTTTATCCCCATCGTGTGATTGTCTGATTAAAGCGATTGTGTGGTCCATAGCTCCCTTCCTTTACCGATGGTTTTCTTCATCCGCACCGTTGTGCCTTCACCCGGGGCGGACTCGACTTCTACTGAATCCATAAAGGCTTCCATGAACGCAAATCCCATTCCGGAACGTTCCAGCTCTGGCTTGCTTGTATATAAGGGAGTCATTGCCTGTTCCACATCTTCGATGCCGACCCCGTTATCTTTTACTTCCACCGTAATCTGCTGTCCCTCAATCCGGCAGCGGATGGAAACCTTATGTATCTCATTTTCGTAGCCGTGGATGACTGCATTCGTCACTGCCTCTGATATCGCGGTCTTTACATCTGCCACTTCTTCAACTGTAGGATTTAACTGGGTTAAAAATGCCGCCACTGATACTCTCGCAAACCCCTCATTTGACGAATGGCTGTCAAAAATGATCTCCATTTCATTTGTGTTTTTCATGCCTCGTCCTCCTCATATATCTGCATTATTTTTGTCACCCCCGACATGGTCAGGATCTTCTTAATTCTTGCATTTGCATGAACCGCCCAGACTTCCCCGCCGATCAGGCGGATAATCTTATATCTTCCCATTATGACGCCGATTCCCGAACTGTCCATGAAATCTGTCATCCCAAAGTCAAAAATGACATATTTGATATGGTTTTTCTCAATTAATGTGTCTGCGTTTTTACGCATTTCCTCCGCATTATGATGGTCTACCTCTTTGGGCAGGTAGATCGTCAGGCAGTTCTCCTGCACCTGATACTTCATAGTACTCCTCCTCTATTTTAAATCATATCGTTCCGGTCTTCAAGGTGCTCCCCACCAGTCCCGTTTCAGGTATCAGAAAAAGGATATGTAATATCCTACATATCCTTATCCTGCGTAAATCAGACTGAAAAAATTTATTGCCCTGCTTTTCCTGTCTCTTATGTATGTTCCATATCTGTGCTGTATCTTTATCTTTCACTAATTTGGGCCCTGCTTTAATAACCGTCTTCTGCACCGGTATCCTGTACCGGAACATCGGTATCCCCCGAATCGGTATTGCCTGCATCCGTACTGCCGGTATCAGAATTCTGGCCATCTGCATTCTGGGTGTCCGCACCGCCATCGGTGCTCCCGCCCTGGGAAATGCTGCTCAGACCGTTCTGGGCCTCCTGCGCATTATCTGTATCCGGAAAAAGCTCAATCACACGCTTCAGATACTTTACTGCGTTGTCATTATCTCCGTTCCTCATATATGCCAGACCGAGATTCAGAAGCGCGCCTCCGCTGTCATAGTTTTCATCCATACGGATTACCTTTCCAAGAGAGGCGATAGCTGTGTCATAGTTGGCTACTTCCAGAGATGCGGTTCCACCCGAATATAAAGACTCACTTGCCCCCGGGAATACATCTGCGGACATCTCGTCATAAAGTGCCTTTCCGCCGTCTCCCAGCGAATCTCTGTTTACATTCAAAAGGGAGTCTGCCATCACATCATCGGTATAACTCTGGGATGTCCACTGGTTATACGCCGTCAGCAGATTTTCATAGCTGTCAGCAGTACTTGCCGCACTTTGGGCATTATTCTCAGTATCTGTATCATTCTTACGGTATTCATCCAGTGTCCTTGTCTGGGCGCTGATCTGTGCCTCAAGGGCATTGATCCGCTCACTGTATTCGACAATCT
The DNA here is from genome assembly GCF_905197545.1 of Faecalicatena orotica. Taxonomy (NCBI): domain Bacteria; kingdom Bacillati; phylum Bacillota; class Clostridia; order Lachnospirales; family Lachnospiraceae; genus Faecalicatena; species Faecalicatena orotica. The sequence goes on along the minus strand of NZ_CAJJZH010000010.1, from coordinate 155,911 downwards.
GCTGGTTCACCTTCTCATTCTTTGTCTGGTCGACCGCCGGAACAATCAGAAACCAGATGATCGCGGCCCCTATAAACGCCCCTACAACAATATTCATCACTGTAAACTTACTCGCGAGCGCTTTTGCCGCCGAGTGCTTCGGCTGAATGATCGTCTCATTTCCAAGATTATACTCAACCGCTTCCTCTTTCTTCGGTTTATCATCCTTGATCTTCTGGCCCCTTAAGTTTGTCAGCTCATGCATGTACCGCAGCGTCATCTCATTGGTCGTATCCAGCTTTCTTGCTGTCCTTAAGGCCTGCCTCGCCTTCGCGTACTGCTCCGTGTGCAGATACAGAAGTGCCAGCAGCTGATAGGCTTTCAAAAATGACGGGTGGGCTGCAATCACCTTTTTCAGCTGTATGATTGCCAGATCTTCCCCGTTCTGCTCACAGTAAACCAGACACTGGTTGTATCTTCTGATCGCCTGATTCACCACATCCAGCTCACTTGCTGATGCCTGCACCCTGCTGATAAAGTAACTTGCTATATTATCTCTCGGCTTTAAATTCTTGCTGATGATCCACTCTACCAGTCCTTCTGCCACTTCTCCCCGTCCGTAATAAACTAGCCCCAAAAGATTCCTGGCTGCAATATTCTCTCTATTATATTGTAAACTCCGCCGAAGGGAGGTAACCGCGCCGGACATATCCCGTATCTGTGCTTTCCTCAGCCCATCATTATACCAGTAGTTCGACTGGTACAAGATCTTCTTCGTATAGTCCATCTATGCTCACCATAATCTTTCCTGTATCTGTTCAGAAGCATGAACAGCTACTCTTACTTTTACTTCGTCTGATCCATGACTTCCCGAAGCAGGTCCGTCATGTCTGATAAATCTTCCTGATAAACTGCATCTTCTATGTCTTCCACTTCCAGACTCGGCTTAAACTTCTTAAGTTCCTCTTCATAATCAAGCATCATGCGGCCTCCTTTTCTTAATCAGTTCATTTATCGTTACTGTTCACCGGAGTTACAGTACCCTTTCATCATTCCTGCCAGATAAAGAGAACCCAGACAGTATATTTTCCTGCCATGCTGATGTTCGAGTGCAAAGTCAATTGCCTCTTCCAAAGATTCTCTCACAAAAACAGGTTTATCTGTGTATGTTTCAAAAATATGCTGCAGCTCCTTAGTATGTGCTGCTCTTTTGTCTTCAATCCGGGTAATGATATAAAAATCCGTATCCACATTCCTGCACAGGCAGGCGATCATTTCTTCGTAGTCTTTATCATTTACCGCAGAAAAAAGGATGATATTCGCCTCTTTCTCCGGAAGACTGCGCAAAAAACCTTCCACTGCACTGACATTATGCGCCCCGTCCACGTATACATCCTTAAGGACTTCTTCCATGCGCCCTTCCCACTTGAGTTCATGCAGGGCCTCTCTCCAGAGATCAGGACGTCCTTCCTCTCCAAAGACAAACCTCATGATTTCCAAAGCCAGTACGGCATTGCCCGGCTGGTAAATCCCTATATTATTCAGACTCCATGTGGTATTTCCATAATACGCATTTACGCAGGAAAATGCAATATGTTTGTCCCTGATTCCTAGAATTTCGTACGCGTCTTTCCCTATTTTTTTACAGGGTGCCCCAAGTTCTGCGGCCCTCTGTTCGATCACACGATTGCTCTCTTCCGTGGTATCTGCATAGAAAACAGGCACACCCGGCTTTATGATCCCTGCTTTTTCAAATGCAATAGCTGCAAGGGTGTCACCGAGGATCGCCATATGATCCAGACCGATTGACGTGATAGCCGTAACAAGCGGATGCTGAACTGAATTTGTCGCATCCAGACGTCCGCCAAGGCCTGTCTCCAGCACGGCATATTCTACACCGGCCGATGCAAACGCCGTCACCGCCATGCCGAACAGAAACTCAAAGAAGGTCGGATGGGGCAGTCCTTCCGCCTCCATCTCCTTCACTTTTCCCAATACAAATTCAAAGATATCCAGAAAGGCATCATCGCTGATCTGATCTCTGTTTATTACGATTCTTTCATTAATTTTTACAAGGTGCGGCGAGGTAAACAGCCCTGCCGTCTTCCCCTGTGCAAGAAGCATGGCATGGAGGTATGCACAGACTGAACCTTTCCCGTTCGTTCCGGCTGCATGCAGAACTTTGACGCGCTCCTGCGGCTCTCCGAGAAAAGAAAGAAACGCACGGGTATGCTCCGGTTTATTTTTTGTCGTAAACTTCGGTATATTCAGGATATATTCTGCTGCTTCCGTGTATGTCACTTTTCCTCACCTGCATTCTGCGTCGTAAACGCATTTGTTCCCTGTGCAGGTGCATCCGGATCAGCCGGCAGTTCCGTCAGCTTCCCTTCCTTATACTCATACTCTGCGGAAGTCCTGAAGATCGTGCTGCTGGAGCCCACCTGGTTCACCTGTATGATATCGCCGTCTGACAGGGTGGCGTCCTTCAGGTCAATTCTTGTATTATTGAGGAAACTGCTGCTCTGTTTCTCGCCATTGATATATACTTTACTCTGCTTCGTAAAGTTCTCTCCATATATACTGTAAGTTCCATCAAGCTGTGACACCAGTTCTGTAATGACCGCATCCTTTACCCCCATCGCCATATGGCCTTCCGTGATCGGCTGCCCGCTGTCCTTATAGACGTATTGCTTGCCATACAGGATGTCATACTGAAGAAGTTCGAGGTCGGACAGGTAATTCTTCGTCTGCCTTCTCTGTTGGTGATAATTGAATACCGTACCTGAATGAATATCAAGCCGCTCAAAAACGTCTGCCATTATCTGATATGCCGGGATGTTCCTGTCTTCTTTCTTCAGTCCGATGTTGTCCCAGATAACATAATTTGTATTATAGAGATATCTGCTCTTCAAGTCCTTCGCTTCCAGTCCCATCGTCGGCAGATGGTCACCGTAAAATACAATGACTGTCGGCTCTCCTCGTTCTTCGATTGCCTTCACAAGATTGCCGGCAAATTTATCCATCTCGTGGACTTCATTGACATAATATTCCCATGAATTGCGTTTTCCTTCATCCTCTACGCCGCTGACAACAATCTCCGGGTTCTCTATCATTTTCTCCGTCGGATAATCGCCGTGTCCCTGAACACTAATAGTAAATACAAAATCCTGCTGTTCTGTCGTATCCATAGATTCCAGAATATTAGGGATCAGGATATCATCCGTTGCCCAGCCCTTCGGCGTGGTCTGCAGGATATTCATAAACTCCTTGCTTGTATAATGGTCAAATCCCATATGGTTGAACACCTGTGCACGGCTGTAGAAGTTACCGCCATTGTTATGAAGTGCTTCTGCCCCATATCCCAGACTGCCAAGAGCCGTCGCCGCACTCTCCAATACTTTCGTCTTTGCATAAGTCTTATACGGATATTCTCCCGGTCCGAAGAAACGCATGCTCATACCAGTCAGTACTTCAAACTCGGTATTCGCTGTTCCTGCGCCAACAGACGGCACCTTAAAATAGCCGGCCGAATGCTCACTGTACATTTTCCGCAGATTCGGGATCGGGTCCTCGGAAAACTGAAGCCAGTCTACCTCTGTCGGGTCAAAATAAGATTCCAGCTGCACAAAGATGATGTTAGGTAGTTCATCTTCAGACCTGCCGGTCTCACTTTTGGTGATATCCCCGTTATTGCTGATCTTATCCATCGCAGCCTCACTGTATCCGGCCGGTTCTGATATCCCGGTGTTAAAAATACTCGCTGTGAAGCAGTACGGGAAACCATAGTCTTCATATGCAAATGCGATGTTCCCGAAGTAGTTTGATACCACTCTCTTGTCAATTGCTATATTTGTCAGGACCACGTAGGCCCCCAGCCAGAACACAACACCGATCAGAGCGATAATACGGTGCATCTTACCTGTAAACTGACCGCCCCTGCGCCACATGGAGATTACCCACAGTACAACTGCCACAATACCCACAATCAGAAGGATCAGCTCAAATGTATTGAAATAATTCCCCGTCAGTGCCAGTGCATCCGACAATACTTTCAGGTCCTGGGCATTAAAAGGCGTAACCCTCTTTAACAGCAGGTATCCGTTACATGTCCCAAGGAACAGCCAGAATACACTTAACAGGATTCTGGCAAACACTCTCCGCCTGACCATATATACAATGGAAAATGTGGCAAATATCAGGAATGCATTAAACAGGAACACTTTTGGAGTCCCAACCATATAATCCCATGCCTCGAACAGAGAATGTCTGGATATGATTTCGATGATAAAGTTCAGCACACAGGCAAGCAGATAGTGGAAAACAAGTGAAAATCTGTCCATGAACCTATAGACCGGCTGCATCTTCTTCGCAAACCTGCTGTTGCGGCGCTGTTCCAGTATCCGCTCGCGCCGCTTTTTTCTCTCCTCCCAGTGTGCTTTTATATCTTCCTTTTTCAAGTTCTTGATCTTGTGAAAAAATCCTTTAATATCAGGTTTCTTAATTTGAATGTGTTTCATTTAAGACCTCTCTATGCTTTCTTTAAGCCAGCCATTCTCTCCTGAACCTGGGTAAGCATTTGTGTATACTTCTCCAGTTTTTCCTTTTCTTCCTGAACCTTTGCCTCAGGAGCCTTGCTGACAAACTTTTCATTCGCGAGCATTCCTTTTGCCCTCGCAATTTCTTTGGTCAATTTTTCTTCTTCTTTTTTCAGACGTTCCATCTCCTGCTCGAAATCAACCAGATCTTCCAGTGGAAGATATACTGAAGCATCCGGAACAACGATGGAAACCGCATCCTCTGCAATCCCCTGCTTTTCCTTACTGATAAATATCTCTGAGGCATTCATCAGAGGCCTTACAGAATCAGTCAGCGTTTCGAACCCGCTGCATAATTCACTGCTCCCTGTTACAATATAAACCTTCGTTTTGCGTCCGTTTTCTACATTCATCTCTGCCCTGATGTTACGGATTCCACGGATGACTTCCTTCATATGGTCCACAATATTCTCGGCTGATTCAAAACAGAATTCCTCCTGATATACCGGCCAGCTTGAAATCATCAGTGATTCCTCCTCCGGAACAAGGGCGCTGTAGATTTCTTCCGTTACAAAAGGCATAAATGGATGCAGCATCTTCAGTGCCTGACCCAGAACCGTCTTCAGGGTCCAGAGTGCACAGTTTGCGGCCTGTGGGTTTTCCTCTTTGTGATAGATACGGAATTTAGCCATCTCAATATACCAGTCGCAGAATTCATCCCATATGAAATCATAGACCTTCTGTACTGCTATACCGAGCTCGAATTTATCCATGTTCTCTGTCACATCTTTTGCCAGAGTGTTTACTTTCGATAAAATCCATTTATCAGCTTCTGCAAGATCAGATAACTCCGGCCGTGTCAGCTGTTCATTTTCAATGTTCATCAGAATGAATCTGGATGCATTCCATACCTTGTTTGCAAAGTTTCTGCTCGCCTCCACTCTTTCATGGTAGAAACGCATATCATTACCAGGAGCATTCCCTGTAACAAGTGTAAGACGCAGGGCATCTGACCCGTACTGGTCTATAACCTCCAGCGGATCGATCCCGTTTCCGAGAGATTTACTCATCTTACGTCCCTGTGAATCTCTGATAAGGCCGTGAATCAGGACTGTGTGGAATGGAGATTTCCCTGTATGCTCATAGCCGGAGAATACCATGCGGATTACCCAGAAGAAAATAATGTCATAACCCGTTACAAGTACGTCTGTCGGGTAAAAATAATCCAGATCTTCTGTTTTCTCAGGCCATCCCAGTGTGGAGAACGGCCACAGTGCTGAACTGAACCATGTATCCAGTGTATCCTCGTCCTGTGTAAAATGGGTACAGCCGCAATGCGGGCATTTTTCCGGAACTTCTTTTGCTACAACAAATTCCCCGCACTCATCGCAGTAATATGCCGGAATTCTGTGTCCCCACCAGATCTGTCTGGATATACACCAGTCTTTGATGTTCTCAAGCCAGTGCAGATAAATCTTATCGAATCTCTCCGGCACAAATTTCAATTCGCCGGTCTTTAAAGCGTTGATTGCAGGTTTTGCCAGTTCTTCCATCTTCACGAACCACTGCTGCTTGATGAGCGGCTCGACCGTTGTCTTACAGCGGTCATGTGTTCCCACATTATGAGAATGCGGCTCAATCTTAACAAGATATCCCTGTTCTTCTAAGTCGGCTACAATTGCCTTTCTCGCCTCATAGCGTTCCATTCCTGCATATTTACCACCCTTTTCATTGATGGTGGCGTCATCATTCATGATGTTGATTTCCGGCAGGTCATGGCGTTTTCCCACCTCAAAGTCGTTCGGGTCATGTGCAGGTGTGATCTTAACTGCACCTGTTCCAAACTCTTTATCTACATAATAATCGGCTACAATCGGAATCTCCCTGTTTACCAGCGGCAGCAGTGCTTTCTTTCCTACAATATCTTTATAACGTTCGTCGTCCGGGTGAACCGCAATTGCCGTATCACCCAGCATAGTCTCCGGCCGTGTCGTAGCGATCTCAAGGAAACGGTCTGTTCCCACGATCGGATACTTAATATGCCAGAAATGTCCGTCCTGCTCCTCATGCTCAACTTCTGCATCTGATAATGATGTTTTACATACCGGACACCAGTTGATAATTCTGGACCCTTTGTAGATATATCCCTTTTCATATAATTTAATAAATACTTCCTCTACAGCCTTGGAACAGCCCTCGTCCATTGTGAAACGCTCTCTGTCCCAGTCGCAGGAAATCCCCAGTTTCTTCAGCTGGTTCTCAATCGTTCCGGCATATTCTTCCTTCCACTGCCATGTTCTCTCCAGAAATCCTTCACGTCCCAATTCTTTTTTATCAATGCCTTCTTCTTTCAGCTGGTTCGTAACCTTGACTTCTGTGGAGATTGCAGCATGGTCCGTTCCCGGAATCCACAGTGCATTGTATCCTTCCATTCTTTTATAACGGATCAGGATATCCTGCAGTGTATTATCCAGCGCATGTCCCATATGCAGCTTGCCTGTAATATTCGGAGGAGGCATTACCGTTGTAAACGGCTTCCTGCTCCTGTCCACTTCTGCATGAAAATACTTGTTCTCACACCATTTGTCATACAATTTTTCTTCGATTTCTTTTGGATTATAAGTCTTAGCCAATTCCTTACTCATAGTGTCCTCCTTGCTCTCCCTCATAAGAATAATAAATTTTCCGTAACTGCCCGGGGTCCGGCCAGTTATGTTTTCACTGTTTTTTCACACTTTTGAACATTTAAAAAGCCCTTTACAAATATGTAAAGGGCGTGTTCTACGCGGTACCACCTTAATTTTCATGCCTCATATGCTTCCTGCCTGTGGCATTTCTTAACAGTCCTTTAACGCGAACAACTCCGGGACATCCTATTACACGCTTCAGATATCCGGTTCAGAAGCTACCTTCCATAATCCTTTCTTGAAACCATCTTACAGCCAATGGATGGTTCTCTCTGGCAAGAGTCATTATGTACTCCTCTTCATCAGCACCTTTATACATATGAATAAATTGTTAACTTTATATTAACTACAGAATATCATATCTTTGAAGTGGCGATTTGTCAAGGATGTTTAAAGAAACTTAAGATTTTTCAATAAAACGTGTGCAGTCAGGTGCAAAGCTATCTGTACATTTTTCTTGTTTGTATTTTTCCCTTATCCTAACCTATTTTCTAAAGTTTCAATCATCCTATTCGTTTCTTGTGTATTTTTTAAAATGATCTTATTTAAATTTTCATATTTATCAAGAATATCTAGCATTAATGGTCTTGTATCCTTGGGGAACCTCCAAATATATTTCAAAAAATCCCACTCCATCTTTTCATAGCATCCGTCCGCCACATCTGGTCTTAATCTGTCCCGAAACTTCATCCAGCGTTTCAGCACTCTCCAAATACATATGTATCTATTATAATCCAAAAAAATCACAGTATCTGCTTTCGTCAGTCTAAGTTCAAAACTTGAAGCATAATTACCATCAACAATCCACCGCGCTTTTCTTAAAAGTTTTATCTGTTCATTTCTAAATGCATCCTCAGAAATACTTATCCAATCAGCCTGCCAATATATTCTGTCCAAATGAATAACTTCTATGCCGCTAATCTCACTAAGACGATTACTAAGCGTTGTCTTCCCGCTTCCGCACGAACCTACAATTACGATCTTTTCACCTAATTTCATTTTCAAGGCCTTTCTTTAACATCGGTCCCCCCTTTGGTCTCAAGCCATTTTTCTGATATTGGGAACCAATATCACTGTTGATATAATGACAAGTGCAATTCCACTACTTATCCATGTCATCTCTATCGTAAAAATTGTTGCCAATTTCCCCATTAAAATCATAGAGACATAATTAAATAAACTTGCAACTAATGAATTAAACGATAAAATAGTAGCACGATTTTCACTCTCAATTCCTACATTTAAAACAGTTTCTTTCAGTGGATAAATTAACCCTAATAGAAATTCAAATAATAGTATACCTAGAAACAATAACCAAAATTTCTTAAAAAATGCTAATCCAATAATACACAGGCCACATGCAACAGAAACTGCGGAAAGTGTAAGAAATGATTTATGCAGCCATTTTTCCAATACAATATTTCCCACTAACATAGCTGCCCGCATAAAAACCCACGCCAGTCCTATTAGAGTATAGTTGACATTTTCAAAATTGTGCAACGCCGGCGACCAAAAAACAAATACTGGCGAAAATGCAAATGTCAAAACACTGTTGAATAAAATAATGTTTCTGATACTTTTGTCCTTAACACAATAGTGAAAACTATCAATTACAATTTTTTTCATTCCATTAACATTATCCAAAATACTATATTTCTGTTCTCTTGCAAAGCTCCCTTGTAACTTAGGCATAATAAAAACACTAAGGCCGACAAATAATAAAGATGCTATTAATGCAAACAGGAAAATTCCCTTCAAACAAAAATCTGCAATAATACCACCCATAAATCCAGCCACGATCATTATAATAGAAATGAATTTATTCTTTTTTATAAAAATATGTTCACTTTCTTTTTGAGAAGTATTTTCTATAACCCAGGCATCCAATGTTCCTGATTCAAATGCACTGGCTAAACCAAGACTAATTTGAGCCACAACAAACAACGGTATCGTATTACAAAACAGAAAAATTATATTCGTGATACATAATAATATCCCCGTAAGAATCGATGTTTTTACATAGCCTAAATAATCAGCCAAAGCCCCGGTTGGTATTTCCACAAAAAACGTTGTAATAAGAGAAACTGCAACAATGATATTCGTTTCCATTGTATCAAGATGATTACTGTATAAGAATAGTATAAATGTTGCGCCAGTAATTCCAGCATAAAATTCAAACAGGCAATTCAAATACAAATAAATTTTTTTAACTCTATCTATTTTTTTTGCTTCTGTTCTTTCTATCATATGAATACCTTTCTTATCGTCAAAAAGCTAATATCAAATGTTATATTTTTTATACTAACATATTATTTACTGCTTTTAAATATTATTTAACGTAAAATGTTACTGTTCACAGACAAGCCTGTAAACAGTAACGCGCCTGCTCATTTAAAGTCGCCTACGGCGAGGAGCAGGCTTATTGGCTACTTTACGTTCTTCCTCCCAACCTATCAGCGTAGTGATAGGCTGGGGAGTGAGCAGTAACCGTAAAATGCTTTTAGTAAAATTTTTCAGGTAAACCGGGTTGATTTTACCTGCCTTTTCTGTTATTATAATTCTACTTCGATACGGCGTTTCATGCCATACAAGTATTCTTTTTTATATTTATCTTGCAGTATCTGCAAATATTCCGTACTCTATAAACTTTACATTCCTTTTTGAAAGTCTGGTGATGCCATCCTCATTTAATCTTATTGCAATTCTAAAAATATTGCCATCTATTAATATCTAAGTATCTGGTGAAAACTGCTATTTTTCCCAATCTAATTATGCTAAAATGAAAGGAAGGAACATATGAAAAACGTATTAATTAAAAGGTTCAGGAAATTCAGCCGCAAGTATCGAATAAACAGGACATATAAAGATCAGCTCTTCCGGTTAATCTTTCATAATAAGGAAGACCTTCTTGCTTTATACAACGCGATTAACTCTACCTGTTACACAAATCCAGATGAGCTGATCATAACTACAATCAGCGATGCAGTTTACCTTGGTATGAAAAATGATCTGTCTTTTCTCATTGCCAATGTTTTGAACCTGTATGAACATCAAAGCACACTGAATCCAAATATGCCGCTTAGGGGACTATTTTATTTTTCAGACGTCCTGAGGGCCTATGTAGATTCCAAACAGATTAACATTTATGGAAATAAATTAATTTCCCTGCCAGCACCTGTCTATCTCATCTTTTATAACGGATTAGATTCAGCCCCCGATGAGATGGTATTACGGCTGTCTGACGCCTTCTACGATTTACCTGACGGCCAGATTCCTGCATTGGAGTGCCGGGCCAAAATGCTGAACGTTAATCTGGGACATAATAAAGAACTGATGGGACGCTGCCAGAAACTCAACGAGTATGCCAGCTTCATTGCACGCATCCGGGGATATCTGGATCGAAACTACAATCTAGAAGATGCCGTGAACAGAGCGCTCGATGAATGTATAGAAGAGGGGATACTGGCTGATATTCTCAGAAAGAACCGTAATGAGGTGATGGACATGATACTCTCTAATTTTAATGATAAGCTTCACTTTGAAGCACTGCGTAAAGAGGGATATGATGAGGGCTACGAAAGTGGCTTTGAAAATGGTTTTGAAGATGGAAATATCGCTCATTTAAAAATCCAAATACAGAAAAAGTTGAAAAAAGGCTGCTCAACCGCACAAATCGCAGATTTGCTGGAGGAGGATCCTGCTGTTATTGATAGGTTAATCGAGGAACTGCAGTCAAATCAGGACTAGAGTCTATTTCATACTTGCCATTCTGTGCAGAAGTGTTATACTTTTCTCATGGGGTATTAGCGCAGTTGGGAGCGCGCAACATTCGCATTGTTGAGGCCACGGGTTCGAATCCCGTATACTCCATGTGAAGGGGCATAGCTTTCTATCTTTAAAATAAGAAGTTATGCCCCTTTTGTTTTACTTCATTTCTTTTAATTTTGAAATCATATCTACAATGGAATATCCATAATTATCCGCAGTGGCCCATCCATATCCCTCCGGGTTCTCCTGCTGTCCGAGCCATTCTACATAAGGTGCACATCCCTTTGTAACATATTCATAGCGGTCATCCACGCACTCCTGTGTCAGTGAGTCTGCCGTCGCATATGCTTTCAGATGCTGGATCTGGGCCCGTATTCCTGTCTTTACGTCAGGGTATGAATTTCCCGCCACCCCGCCGCCTGTTGTGCCGAGTCCGGCGAAATTAAACTGTTCTATGGATGCATCCCCGCCATACTGGAGCCATCCGGTCTCTTTCATAGTCTGTACGAAAGCCACTTCTGGGCGTACGCCCTCTGCCACTGCCTCATCATAATACATCTGGCAGAAAGTCTCTATGCTGTCGGCCCCGCCTTTTCCCAGTGCACTCTCCGGGTACTTTTCACCGCTGGAGTTGAAAAAATCCACCATCTGTTCTACAGTGACAGAACTCTTACCCATAATCGGGTACTGGCCTTCTGCTATCACTTCTTCTGTCTCACCTGTATCTGATTTTTTGTTCTTTTCCCCAGATGCATCCTTGTCCGCCGTGCCTTCCGTTTTAGCCGCCTCATTTTCCTTCTCGGCATTTTTAAGTGCTTCGGCTTCCTTTGCCTGAACCGTTTCTGCCGCCTTGGCAGACTTTTTGTCAAACACACCTTTGTTCCCGGCGATCCCCACTACTGCCACAAGTACAACTGCAAGGAAAATCTCCAGCCATATTTTTAGCTTATCTTTATTAAAATCCTTAAATTCCATTCGCTCACCCTTGTCCTAAGATTAAGTTCCTATTACTTTACAATATATGCAAAAAAAATGCAAGTATGAGGAAATTTCGTGAGCATAAAAAATATATCACATTTCGGCCACAGCCATCTTTTCCATCTTCCAGTATTTTATTTCCGCTTTACCTTCCGACAGGCTGAAGCAGCTTCTTCCACCCTCCGGATAAAAGCGTGTTGTAAATACTTCTTCGCCTTTGTTCAGGTATATTTCTATACAGGAGGTATCCACAAGAACCCGGATATTCCGGCATTCCTTTATATTGACTGAGCGGCCGCCTCTTCCGTATCCCAGATTTTTATCCTGCCGGAAGGAAATGCCAAATTGTCCGGTTTGACTGCTGTAAGCAAGGTCGATTGCGTCACTAATCGTTATAGTAATGTCTTTACTTAATACAGTTACTTCTATATCATATGTTTCCATTTCTTCGGATGACTCTGACATATCCAATATTCGTTCCTCCTGACGGAGTCTTTCTAATTCTTTTACCGGATACTGTAGGAGCTTACCGTCTTTTTCCAATATTTCTCTCGGCACTGTCAGGGCATTCTGCCATCCCCATTCCACCGTCGGATTCGACTGTGACGGTTCATCCGGCATTCCGACCCAGCCGATCAGGATTCTCCTGCCGCTTTCATCCAGAAATGTCTGTGGGGCATAAAAATCAAACCCCCGGTCCCATTCCCTGAAATTCTTCAATTCATATGACTGATCAAACTCTCCTGTCAGCTCGTAGTACCCTGACTGATAGAGGTTCTGATAATCCACACCACTTTGTTCCACACCCTGGGGCGAGACGCTCAGGAATTTCCTGCCTCCGGCTGTAAATGCATCCGGACATTCCCACATATATCCAAAGGGGATTTTTGATTTCAGGATGTTGACAAGTTCCCAGTCTCTCAGGCCGCTGCTTTTGTATACAAGCACTTCTCCCACATCACTCTGAGTCCTTGCACCGAGAAACATGTAATAGTTTTCGTCATCCTTACCTATACTCTTCCCTGTCACTACCTTTGGGTCCCGGATATGGCATGTGAGACCGGACGGGTAATCTGCATTCGTCATCAGGCATTCTTTTCTGCCAAACGTAATCCCGTCCTCACTGCTGACCAGTACCGTATTTCCCTGACGTCCGTCTGTGATATAATTATAGTCCCCCTTCAGTTTTACATTTCCCGTATAATACAGGTTCATCTTCCCGTCTGCAATCAATGCTGATCCGGAATATACTCCATTGCTTTCGAAGTCCTCCTCCGGAGAGAGTGCAATTCCCTCATATTTCCAGTTCAGGAGATCCGGGCTCGTATAATGTCCCCAGTACTTCATTCCGCCATTTGGGTCATCCGGTGCATATTGAAAAAACACATGATAGACACCCTTGAACTGGCACAGTCCGTTCGGGTCGTTAAGCCAGCCTGCTGGAGGCATCAGGTGGAATCCCAGCCTCCACTTATCATTCCCTTTTATACCTGCCATAAATACCATCCTCTATTCTGAATCGTCATTTTAAGTACCGCCCGGCTGCTCCTTATCTTTGTGTGATATGGACCGCCTGATAGCTTCCCTGGTTTGTGATAATAATCGGACTGACAGTTTTCAGTCCCGCATTCAGGATCTTTTCCATGTCAAATTCCGCAAGCAGTTCCCCTTTTTTCACCTGCTGGCCCGTTTCCACGTGTACTGTAAATGGTTCCCCATTTAATGTGACCGTATCGAGACCTACATGGATCAACAGTTCCATACCATCTGCCGTTTCAAGGCCGATAGCATGTTTTGTATCAAAAACCGTGGCTACTGTACAGTTAAACGGAGCATATACTTTCCCCTCCTCCGGCTTCACACCAACACCGTCACCCAGCACGCCTGATGCAAATGTCTCATCCGGAACTTCTGACAGTGGTATCACCTCACCCTGAATCGGGCAGGCAAACGTAAATTCTTCTGTATTATTGCCTGATTGAACTGTGACTGACTCCTCTGTCTGATCCTCTGTAACAGTTTCCTCTACAGATAGAGCCTTATCGGATTCCTTGTTTTCCGTCACAGCATCTGATTCATCCGTCTCTTCTTTAAATCCCAGAATTCCTGTCAACACAAAAGCCACACCGAATGCGATTGCCATCGCTATGATATAGTGAATTGGGCTGTGAAGATGCAGAAGAATTCCGAAAATACCTGTAACACCTGTTCCTGTTGCCCCGAGATTTACAATGGATGCATATAACGCACCGCATGCACCTCCGACTGATGCCGCAATAAATGGTCTGACAAGGCGTAAGTTTACACCGAAAATGGCAGGTTCTGTAATACCCATGCATGCACTTAATGCAGATGGCAGGGCAACAGATTTCATCTTCTTGTTTTTACTTTTCAATGCAACTGCGAGAGCCGCACCACCCTGTGCCACGTTAGCTGCAGAAGCGAGAGGAAGCCAGAATGTGAGTCCGTATTTGGCAAGCTGTCCGATGTCTATGACTGTGTACATATGGTGGATGCCGGATACAACCGTTGTCGCATAGGCACCTCCCATGATGAAACTTCCAATTCCAAATGGCAGTGTCAGCAGACTCTGAATCCCATTTAACAGGCCGTTCTCAAGGAAAACGAAAACTGGTCCGATCGCTGCAAGGGTAAGGTACCCTGTTACAAATACACTGACCAGAGGCGTAACAAACAGATCAAACATAGGTGGTACGATCTTGTGCAGCTTCTTTTCTATGATACTCAGGACAAATACAGCAATGATAACCGGGATGACATGACCCTGATAGCCGACCATATCAACCTTCCACAGTCCGAAGAATACTTCCTGCGTCTTCTGGACACCTTCCGTAGCAACGGTCCAAGCATTCTGCAGGTCCGGGTGTATCATAATCATACCGATGACCGCACCGAGAAACGGATTCGCACCGAACACTTTCGCCGCACTGAATGCAATCAAAATTGGCAGGAACACATAGGCTACATTGCTGAACAATACTGCAAACTGGTAAATAGAACCATTTGTATTAATATTCAGGAAGCCGTTATTCACCATGAAATTCAGCGCTTCCATAATTCCCATTAAAAATCCGCTTGCAACAATGGCCGGTATAATGGGAACAAAAATGTCCCCGATCGTCTTGATCACTCTCTGGAACGGGTTCGCTTTCTTCGCGGCCTCCCTCTTCACATCTTCTTTGCTCGCCTCGGATATACCGGCGATCTTAATGAACTCATCGTATACTTTGTTGACAGTCCCTGTACCAAGAATAATCTGCATCTGGCCGGATGCAAAGAATACTCCTTTCACTGCGTCAATATTCTCCACTGCCTTGCTGTTACACTTTTCGTTGTCAGCAATGACCAGTCTGAGCCTTGTGGCACAGTGAGCCGCTGAAATTAAATTCTCTTTCCCGCCTACATTCTCCAAAATCTGTCTGGCGATTGATTGGTAATCCATAACTTCCTCCTTTATGATAACGTTATCAGCTACTAATTCATTGATTTCACTATATTTTTCACATTACATGATTTTTCTATATGAAATCGTTTTCACTTTATGTTTATATATTATCACTTTTTCTAGATTTGTAAATAGGAAGATAATACAAAATTGCCTTATATTTTTTGTATATAATCCACAAATCATTTGCCAGTTTACCAAATAAAAAACCGGGAATTCCGTAGAAGCATTACGCTTCTATGAAATTCCCGGTCCCTGCCGTTATACATCTGCCTTTTTAAACACTCTCTGCCTTTATTACTTCATACCCCAGTTTCGTCTGCTTTGCCACATGATCCTGATTTTCTATCATCTCAAGCAGCATATTGGCAGCTTCTATGCCGCTTGTCTTGTAAAAAAGATGCGCTGTTGTCAGCTTCGGGGTCACTACTCTGGACATCCTGTTATGTCCGACCCCCGCAATGCTTATCTCATCCGGTACTTTTTTCCCCATGTCCCGCAGACAGGTCATAGCCCCCACAGCCAGCGTATCCGTCGCACAGAATACAGCATCCAGACGAGGCGCCCTCTTCAGCAGCTTTTTCATACAGTCATAACCCGCATCCATCGTAAATCCAGCCGTTACAATCATATTCTCTGCCGGCTCAATCCCCCTGTTTTGCAGGGCATCCCGATATCCCTGCGTCCGGCTCTTTCCGGCAGCTTCGTCACTTTGTGTGACGGCAATATGGGCCACATTTCGTTTCCCGCTGTCCAGTAGAAGCTCTGTCATCGCCTTTGCCGCCCCGTAATCATCATGGTAAACGCAGGCAAGGCCGTCAAACCGCTGGCTGATGACCACCACCGGAATCTGCATCTTCTTCAGCGCCTCCTGATGGGCTTTGTCATAAACAGATGCAGAAAACAGTATCCCATCCACCGGGTTATTCTGCAGCAGATTCAAATATTCAAGCTCCTTCTTCGGACTATTCTCGGTACTTGCAAGCAGCATCTGGTAACCTGCCTTAGAAAGGACTGAACTGATCCCGTCCGCAACCCTCGCGATAGACTCAGAACTAATCTTAGGAAGAATCACACCAATAACCTTCGACTTTTTCGTCCTTAAAATCTGGGCCTGCTTGGACGGCTTATACCCCGTCTTATCAATTACAGCTTTAATCTTTTTTCTCTTTTCCTCACTGATATAACCGTCATTCAAATATCTGGATACCGCAGAAACCGATACCCCTGCCATCTTAGCAATCTCTGTAATAGTCATATCCCTGCCCTCTTCTCCTTCATTCTCCGAAAACACCACCACTATCAAATCCCGGTAACCGCCAGAAAAACGGACTGCCCCGCCAATTATAAATTATTGTAGCATCATCCCTATGCCGATTCAAGTACAGATCAACTTATCAGAGGTATTTCGTAGGATGAAAAAGGTTACTGGTTATTGTTCTCAGGCACGCCTCCTTACTTTACAAAATTTTGGTATAAAATTCATACAAATTTTATGGATTCAAATAGTAATCTATGATAGGGTATATGTACTTGAAAAGATCTGGTGTATTTCATACATTCTTAGAATCTAATCAAATCATTCCAACAATCCATGTTTCAACATCGGACAAACAACAATCATTTAAAAAATTCAAACAATAAAGGCTGGTGATGTCTATTGAAAGTATAAACTTGTCTTGGGAACACTCACTTCATTTTGAAATATCCAAAAACAGACAAGGAGAAAATTACATATGGCAAAAAATGATATTTATATGAAACGCTGGCTCTCCGATAAACGCCGATTTGCGGATTTGATTAATGGCTCCCTGTTTCAGGGAAAACAGGTATTTCTGCCGAATCACCTTAAGGAAAGCAACCCTGAACAAACCCTTATCTTACGGAAACCGAACGGCGAAAATATCAGTGTTCAAAGATACCGGGACATCATGATGGTGGCAGAAGACGGGACAAGGATCGTGGTACTGGCATGTGAAAACCAGGATGAAATCCACTATGCCATGCCTGTCCGGGGAATGCTGTATGATGCATTGAACTATACTGAACAAATCAGCCAGATTAGAAAAATCAGGAGAGAAAACAAGGAATTGGAAAATTCCTCTGAATTTTTGTCCGGCCTCAAGAAAAATGACCGGCTCACCCCCGTTATTACTGTTGTCTTTTACTATGGTGAAAAAGAATGGGACGGCGCACAGGACCTGCATGGACTTTTAGGGCTTAACGCAAAAGAATATGAACTGTTAAAAAAATATATTCCCAACTACCGGATAAATTTGGTTGATCCAAGGCGTATGAATAATGATTTATGTTTTCAGACAGATTTACAGCTGGTATTCGGCATGTTAGAATATAGAAAAAGTAAAGAAGGTCTGCAGAAATATATGCAGACTAACAAGAATTATTTTGGCAGTATGGACGAGAATTCATATAACGCAATACGGGTACTGCTCGGCTCAGGACAGCAGTTACCCGAAGCGAAACTAAAATCAGGAGGGATTGATATGTGCAAAGCATTGGATGATTTATATCAGGATGGAGTTGACGAGGGAATTAAGACCGGCATTAAGAGAGGAATGCAGCAGGGCATAGAGCAGGGTATTAAAGCATTTATTCTGGACTATCGTGAGGAAGGCTATGACAAAGAAAAGATCCTTATGAAACTGCAAACCCGCTTTTCCCTTACCAGAGAACAATCAGAAGAATATTTCTCACGTTTTTAGTACATAAAACCGGGCATTGTGTACAGATGAAAGAAACGATAAATGTCGTGAGGACAGTAAAGGCACTCACTATGCGTGGGTGCCTTTTACATTAATCCTTTTATAAAATGATGTTGGGGTCAAAAGGTCTTTTGCCCCCTGATGCCTACAGATTTATTCAACAACGACCCCTTTTTGGAGCATGATATTCGCATAAAGTGCCTTCTCGCTTGTTGCAATAATTGCATATGCAGTCTTTGCCTCATCATAGAATGCAAATCTCTCGATGTTACCGACAGCCTCAGCGCCTCTGTCATCGTGTTTTGCAATAATCTCCTTGTAAGTATCCCAGATCGGTGTCTCAACATCGTCTCCCGGCATAACTTCCATCAGGTTCACTGGTTTTTCTACATAAGTATCCAGTGGGAAAACCTTAAGAATCGCATCCAGAATCTCCGGTACGCCATGTCCGTCACAGCGGATCACGATTGCGTCTTTTCCCATAGACTCTGCCGGGAAATTACCGTCGGAGATAACAAGGCGGTCACTGTGTCCCATCTCGCATAAAACTTTTAATAATTCAGGTGATAAAATCTGTGGAATTCCTTTTAACATGTTTGTATCCTCCTTCTCGTTTTCAACACAAAGAGCGCCTATTTATCATAGGCACTCTCTGTTGTCTGACAGATATGAATGACAGTATCATTCTCTCAATATCAATTATCTGATAGATTTGTACATTGGTCCGTAAGCCTGGCAGGCTCTGAAATCCTGTCCCTCTTTATCCTGTCCGAATGCGCCCCATGATGCAGGTCTGAAGATCTTCTCTTCCGGTACATTGTGCATAGCTACCGGGATTCTTAAGATAGAGCAGAGTGTAATCAGGTCAGCCCCGATGTGTCCGTAGCTGATTGCTCCGTGGTTAGCTCCCCAGTTGTTCATAACATCATAAGCAGATGCAAACGCACCTTCTCCTGTAACTCTTGGTGCAAACCATGTACATGGCCATGTATAGTCAGTTCTCTTCCAAAGAACATCTGTAACTTCATCAGGAAGTTTCACAGTCCATCCTTCAGCGATCTGAAGCATTGGTCCTAAGTTCTTAACGAGGTTAAGACGGATCATCGTCACAGGCATCTCTGCTTCTGTTACGAATCTGGATGAATATCCGCCGCCTCTGAAGTATCCGAAATCAGCATAGTTCCATGTTGTTGCGTTCATCATTGCTTCCTGATCTTCTTCTGTTACTTCATACCAAGGCTTCATGCATCCGTTGCCGTCTGCATCTTTAGACTGTCCGTTTGCATCCAGACATGCTGCACCTGAATTGATCAGATGAATAAATCCGCCTGCTTCTTTTGCATGGCCTTCCAGTTCGTATCCGTCCGTCGCTCTCTTAACAGCTTCCGGGCTCCAGTATGTACGCACATCAGCAAAAATCTGTGCTGAGTTAGTAAGCAGTTTGCTGAACAGCATTCCGAGTCCGTTCAGTACATCGTTCTCTGTTGCAAGGATGTACGGCTCTCTTGCCCCGTTCCAGTCGAAGGAAGAATTCAGCATAGCCTCTGGGAAGTCACAGTTCGGATAGAAGTCTGTCCACTGTCTCTGTCCCTGGAATCCGGCTGCCAGTGCATTGTGTCCGACTCTCTCTTCTTCTCTTCCTTCCGGCAGGTTTTCGTTGCCGTTCATCAGGTCTTTGATAATGCACATCATCTTTACTACAAATTCCCAATCAGCATCCTTTTCCTCACGGTTTCTCTGGATGTCTTCGCGGTTCTTATCAAAGCCTTCTTTACATTTTTCTTTGGTCCATGCAAGAGCTTTCTGGAACTCAGCTTCATCGTAGATGCCTTCTGTCATACGGCGGATGATTTCCACCTCATCAACAGACTCAACACGCATGCCAAGGTACTCTTCGATAAATGCAGGATCAATAATGGATCCGCCGATTCCCATACAGATAGAACCGATCTGCAGATAGGATTTGCCTCTCATCGTTGCTGCTGCAACAGAAGCGCGTCCGAATCTCAATAACTTCTCTTTTACGTCACAAGGAATCTCTGTATCATCAGCTTCCTGAACATCATGTCCGTAGATACCAAATGCAGGAAGACCTTTCTGTGCATGTGTAGCAAGAACAGATGCAAGGTAAACGGCTCCCGGTCTCTCAGTTCCGTTGAATCCCCATACAGCCTTGATTGTCTGCGGGTCCATATCCATTGTCTCTGCTCCGTAGCACCAGCATGGTGTAACTGTTAAAGTGATGTCAACGCCTTCTTTTTTGAATTTATCAGCACATGCAGCTGCTTCTGCAACACGTCCGATTGTTGTATCAGCGATAACAACCTTAACCGGCTCACCATTTGAGTATCTTAAGTTTTCCTCAAACAGTTTTGCAGCAGATTTAGCCATGTTCATTGTCTGCTCTTCCAGAGATTCACGTACCTTAAGTACACCTCTGCGTCCGTCGATAGTAGGTCTGATTCCGATTACTGGATAGTCCCCGATGAGTCTTGATTTTGCCATAGTTTGTTTCCTCCTTATTCTTGATTAATGAGTTAATATCCATTCACATTCCAGGCTGGTCAGCTTAGAATGGTAATAAACTTTTCGTATGCCGCATTCCACTTTTCTTCGTTCTGCGGAATATATTCATATGTCGTTTCTGAATCTGCAATAATCCTTCTCGCTTCATTCACGTCTTTGATTTCCCCAAGTGACATGAACTGCACGGCTATGTTGCCCAGTGCCGTCGCTTCCACAGGTCCCGCGATTACTTTGCGTCCGTTCGCTCCCGCTGTCATCTGGCAGAGAAGCTTACTCTGGATACCGCCGCCGATCATATGGATGGTCGGATAATGCTTTCCTGTACATGATTCAATCTGTTCCAGGGCATATCTGTACTTCAGTGCAAGGCTCTGGTTGATGCAGCATACAATCTCTCCGATCGTCTCCGGCACCCTCTGCCCTGTCCTTCTGCAGAACTCCCTGATACGTTCCGGTATATTGCCTGCCGGCACGAACTCCGGTGCATCCGGATCGATAAAGCTTAAGAACGGCTCTGCTTTCATAGCCATCTGCTCCAGCTCACCAAAGGAATATTCCTGTCCCTCACGGATCCATTGTCTCCGGCTCTCCTGTACAAGCCACAAACCAATAATATTCTTCAGAAGGGTCGTTGTATTTCCATAACCACCTTCGTTACTTACGTTGCATTCCAGTGACTTTTCACCAATAACCGGAGCCTTCAGCTCTGTTCCGAATAAGCTCCATGTTCCGCAGCTGATAAACATAAAATCTTCTTCCTGTGTCGGAACCGCCACAACGGCACTCTGTGTATCATGGCTGGCCACTGCAATAACCTTGGCCGGCTTTATTCCAAGTTCCTCACAGATATCATCGCTTAAGTTTCCTACCACCGTACCGCTCGGCACGATTTCAGGGAAGATCTCTTTTGGAATCTGAAGTGCATCCATTATTTTATCAGACCATACTTTGTTCCTTGCATCCATCAGCTGAGTCGTCGTAGACATAGTATATTCTGCCTTCTTCTCACCTGTCAGGAAATAGTTGAACAGATCCGGAGTCAGCAGAAGCTTGTCTGCACGTTCCAGAATCCACGGTCTCTTCTGCACAAGGGAATAAAGCTGGAATACAGTATTGAAGTTCTCGAACTGATTCCCTGTCATATCATACAGTTCATCTTTCGGAATTGCCTTGAATACCTCTTCCTGCATTCCGAGTGTTCTGTCATCCCTGTAATGCACGGCACTCTCAAGCAGTACCCCGTGTTCATCCAGAAGTCCGAAATCAACTCCCCATGTATCGATTCCGAGACTTTCAAAACCGCCTTTTTGCTTTGCCTTGATAATTCCCTGCTTAATCTCGAAAAATTGTCTCAGTGTGTCCCAGTACATAGTCTTGCCGATGATGACCGGATCATTGGAAAAGCGGTAAACTTCTTCCATATGTATCTTTCCGTCCTCCAGAGTTCCCAGAATCGCACGTCCGCTGGATGCCCCGAAGTCAAAAGCAAGTACCTGTTTCTTCTCACTACTCACACGTCTTCCTCCTTTCATAGCCACATTCATCTCGCCACTGATTTCATTTTATCATTGTCCCGGAAAATATACTTGTGCTATAATAGTAAAAAATATAACAATATTCACATAAAGGAGAATTATGCAATATATCAATTACCGCGAAAGCTGGCAGCGGGGAACTGTCGACTTTCCCTTTGAATACCACCATATCACCCCCACGCACCCGCAATATATCATGGCACTGCACTGGCATGTGGAATTTGAAATTGTGCGGGTTCTCAAAGGAACCTTCCAACTATCCATAGATGAGCTGGAATACACCGTTGAGCAGGGTTCTGCCATCTTTATCCCTGCCGGTTCCGTGCACTCGGGACTTCCCCGTGACTGCACCTATGAATGTGTCGTCTTTGATATGAATATGCTTATGAACAAAAACGATTCCTGCTGCAAGCTCATACGTAAAATCATTGACCACGAAGTGGAGCCAGCCTTTGTCTATCCTGAATCTCATAACGATATCCACCAAACGGTCTGGTCACTGTTCGACGCGATTGCCTCTAAAAAGGATGGATACCAGCTTGTCGTCCTTGGAGCACTTTACCAGGTAATCGGCACTATTTTCGCGAAACAATACTACAACCCTGCACCAGCCCAGCCGCCGCGCAACCATAAACGTATCATACAACTAAAAACCGCACTTGAATTCATGGAATCTTCCTATAATAAGCAGATCACACTCGAAGAAATGGCAGGCAGTGTGGATATGTCCCCTAAATACTTCTGCCGTTTCTTCCATGAGATGACACACCGCACGCCGATAGACTACCTCAATTATTACCGCATAGAGCGCGCATGCTACCAGCTCATGACAACAGACCAGTCCATAACAGAGGTGGCATATAGTTCCGGATTCAATGATTTAAGCTACTTTATCAAAACTTTTAAAAAATACAAAGGTACGACTCCGAAACAATATTTGAAATGAAATTAAAAAATTCCGAATATCTTTTCCCGGAAGGCTCCGTATAATGTATCGTAATCCGTATAGTTTATGTCGCTCTCCTTGAAACTTTTCCCCCAGACCCTGCGGATCCCTTCCGCGATCACTTTGGGGTCCTCACATTCCATCCCCAGAATGGTAGGAAAGACATAGTAGATCATAAAGAAATTCAGATCCACCTGCGTGCGGGCCTCAACCTTTCCTTTCTTATTAGAAAGGTGCTCTTTTACTGCCTGCACCAGACATTCACCGATCTCTTCCGCCGCCTTCTCTTTATCTTCGGCCTGTCCTACATACTCGGCCATTTCCCTGAAGAAGTGGCCGTTTTCCTCTTTAAACAGCTCCGTATTCTTCTCATAGCTCTTCTTTTTCAGATGCCCGATCATCTTTTCCTTATTGTTAAAAATCGTTTCTATACCCTGAAGCATATGATTCCTCCTGTGTCTTTCATTTTCATTCCGGTACTGGATTGCACGCACCTTATTGTCCTATATTATATCAGATCATATGTTAAAAAGGAACCGGGACACTCCCGGTTCCTTTCTAAATTATTTGTTATTATCTGTTCTGTTATGAATTAGTCATACAGGTTTGGAGAGATGTCAGGATCTTCCATGTTTGTAGAGTCATACCAGTAACCATCTGTCTCGATATCTTCTACTTCTTCACCGTTACAGATCTTTGTCAGTGTTTCGATAGATAATTTACCCTGCATCAGAGGAGACTGTGTAACAGCGCCAAGTAATGTGCCATCTTTAACAGCTGCTTTGATTGTTGAACCAGCATCGAATCCAGCTGCGATGATGTTTTTCTCTGGGTCAGATCCTAATACGTTTAAGTTCTGGTTAGCTGTTAAAACACCTTCTGCTGAAACCTGGTTAGAACCGAAAATAGCAATTGTATCGTCTTTGTTCATGATGTTAGAAGCTTCTGTAGCACACAGTTCAACTGTTGTCTGAGCCGGTACTGCGATCTCGATGATGATGTCAGCTGACTTCTCATCGTTGTTATTCTCAACTTTACCTACATAGTAGTCATTTCCTACAACAGCAACTTTCTTTCCGTCTGCTTCTGCAAGTTCGATAAATTTGTTAACAAATCCCATACCACGCTCTGTGATGTTAGCAGATGTTGCATCCTGGTTAACTTCACCAACTCTGACTGGTTTGTCAGCTTTTGCAATTTTGTCTTTTACTGATTCATAAATTTTCTCTGCTGCGATAGCTCCTGCTGCACCATTGTTTGTAACAACTGTTGCATATACAGATCCGTCCGGAGCATCCGGCACACCTGAGTCGAAGCAGACTACCGGGATCTTCTTGTCGAGTGCTGTCTGCAGTGAGTCAATAACTGAGTTCTGATCACAAGCCGCAAGAGCGATTCCGTCCGGCTCCTGACTGATTGCGTTGTTCAGCATGTTAACCTGGTCAGCAATATCAGACTCAGCGTTAGGTCCTGTTGTGTTAGCTGTAACGCCCAGTTCATCCTCTGCCTGTTTGATTCCCTGAACAGCAGCCTGCCAGTATGATGACTGGAAGCTCTTTACAACGACTTCAAAATGATAGTCCCCACCTTTGCTATCATCAGAGCCTTTGTCGTCAGCCTGATCTTCTGTCTTTGCACCGTCATCTGTCTTTGCATCCTCGCCCTTGCTTCCACAGCCTGCGATCATTCCAGCTACCATGCATCCGCTAAGTAATACTGCCAATACTTTCTTTTTCATACTTTTTGTCCTCCTGACATAAAATAGTTTTTTATAGTAACAGTTAGAGCTTGGTACACAGACCAGTTCCTCTGACCGCTATCTATCCTTAAAATAGAGTTACAGAGTTGCCTATATTCGATTATACATTGTCTTTCTTTCTTCTCAGAATATCTACGAGTACGGCTGCAATCAGCACGAGACCGATAATGATCTGCTGCCAGTTTGCCGTCAGTCCGATGAACGGAAGCCCCGTCTTCAGAAGACAGATAACGAATACTCCGGCCAGTGTTCCGCTGATGCTGCCCGCACCGCCTGACATGGATACACCACCGATGATTGCACCACCGATTGCCTCCAGCTCGAATCCTGCTCCGGTACCCGGCTGAACTGTTGCAAAGATAGCAGAATAAGAGATAGCTGCCAGCCCTGCAAAAAATCCTGAAATCACATAAGCAAAAATATGATAGAATTTAACATTAACTCCTGATAGCTTCGTTGCTTCTTTATTACTTCCGATTGCCAGTGTATAACGACCGATCTTAGTATGATTCAAGACAAATGTCATTGCAATGACAATTAAAATAATCCATAAGAAACCTATCGGAATATTAGTCCCATTCATTTGGATCTTGAAAATACTTCTGAACCATCCTCCCGGAGCTGCTGCTGCCGGCCATGAGATTCCAAATCCACCTACAATAATGGATCCAAGTCCTCTTGTAATCATACATGTACACAAAGTTGCAAGGAATGGTGGTAAATCCATCAGGGCTACAAGACATCCATTTACTACTCCTATAGCAACGCCAAACAGTACACTTATCAGCATGCCTGCCCATGTCGGCCATCCGTGGAATGCGATCAGGTAGCCACCTACCAGTGAGTAACAAATAAGTCCGGTACCTATGGAAAGGTCAACACCTGCTGTCATCAGCGGGAATGCAACACCTACTGCCATCAATGTAATGTAATATGAATAATCCAGAATACTTACAAACGTTGTATATTTTCTAAAATTCGGGCTGAGCGCACAGAAGAAGATAAACAATGCGATTACTACAAGAAGAACAACGAATTTCTGTCCTCCGAGTCTTTCGATCGTAGACTCCTTTCTAACAGCCGTTTTAGTCTTATTGTCTGCCATTTTCTTTTCCTCCCTACTCAATCTCTCGTGTAGCCAGATTCATGATATTTTCCTGTGTAGCTTCGGAAATATCCAGCTCACCTGTCTTCTTGCCTTCACACATTACGATAATTCTATCACTCATACGTAATATTTCCGTCATCTCAGAGGATATCATAATAATGGCTTTTCCATCTGCTGCCAGCTGATTCATCAGTTTGTAAATCTCACTCTTTGCCCCGACATCAATACCTCTTGTAGGCTCATCGAATATCAGGATGTCACAGTCTCTTGTCAGCCATTTTGCAATAACGACTTTCTGCTGGTTACCACCTGACAGGTTCACCACAAGCTGGTCAACATCCGGAGTCTTTGTTGCAAGTGATTCTACATACTTTTCTGCAACTTCCTTCTCCTTCTTCTTATCGATAAAGATACCGTTCATATAATTTTCCAGTGTTGCCATTGTTGTATTCTCGGCAACTGATTTCTGGACTACGATTCCGTATCTCTTTCTATCCTCAGACAAATATCCGATACCGTTCTTAACAGCATCCTGCGGATTGTTAATGGTAACCTTCTGTCCGTTAATATAGATATCTCCGCTCTCAATCGGGTCTGCACCAAACAACGCACGTGCTGTCTCTGTACGTCCTGCGCCCATCAGTCCTGAGAAGCCGAGGATCTCGCCTTTATGTAATTCAAAGCTTACATCCTGAACCATCTTTCCGGCATTCAGGTGATCCACCTTGAGCACAACCGGAGCATCCTTCGGAACCATACTCTCTGTCTTAGGATCTTCATAAATAACACGGCCAACCATCATGTTAATGATGTCATCCTTTGTACTGTCTTTTGTAATCAGAGTTCCGACATATGTACCGTCTCTCATGACTGTAACACGGTCTGTAATCTTCTTAATCTCGTCCATACGGTGGGAGATATAAACAATACCCAGTCCCTTTTCTCTCAAATCACGGATGATCTTGAACAGTTCCTCGATCTCGGTCTCTGTCAGGGCCGCTGAAGGCTCATCAAAGATAATAACCTTTGCTTCGTGGGAAATGGCCTTCGCAATCTCACACATCTGCTGTTTGCCGACGGTCAGTCTGCTCATGGTTTCTTTCGGATCGATGTCGATGTTCATTCTCTCAAAAAGTTTTCTTGCTTCGTCGTTCATCTTCTTGTCGTCGATGCGGATGCCCTTCTTAAATTCTCTTCCGATGAAGATATTCTGTGCAACCGTCAGGTGGCCAAGCATGTTCAGTTCCTGATGCACGATTACTACCCCTGCATCTTGTGCTTCCCTCGTATTTGCGAATTCTACATCTTTACCTTCATATGTAATTGTACCGGAATCTTTCTTATAAATACCAGTCAGTACCTTCATCAGTGTAGACTTACCGGCACCATTCTCTCCCATTAGTGCATGAACCTCACCTTTTCTGACTTCCAGATTTACATGGTCCAGTGCATGAACACCAGGGAAAGATTTATCAATATCTTTCATTGTTAATATAACTTCGCCCATTCTCTTACCCTTGCCTTTCTATCTACTTTCACTCTTCGATTTCCATGTATCATTGCTTTAGCTGCTATGGAAGACTCCAAATTAATTCTTTCTGCGTCTTGAAACAACGTCACTGAATACTGCGACAATAACAATAATACCTGTAATTATAAGCTGATAATCTTTCGTAAAGCCAAGAGCCAGAATTCCTTCCTGGAGCAAAGCGATGATAAACACACCAATCACAGTACCGCTTATGGATGCAAGACCTCCTGCCATAGAAGTTCCTCCCATTACGCACCCTGCAATTGCTTCATTGTTATACTGATCACCATAACCAGGCTGAACTGTAGTATATGCCGATACATAGAACAGTGCACTGATTCCAACCAGAACTCCACAAATAATGTATGCGGTCATTTCCCATTTCTTAACATTGACTCCTGAAAGCCTGACCGCTTCTTTGTTGCTTCCAAGAGACAGGATGTAACGTCCGATCTTTGTCTTATTCAGGATCACTGCACAGATTACTGCAACTATCAGGAAAATGATAAGCCCTACCGGGATATCCCCTACCTTAACCAGATATCTGTACCATCCGCCCTCTGCCGTTGACTGCGGCCAGCTGACTGACTGAGTCTTTGTAAATACAGATGCAAGACCTTTTGCAATATTCATACTTGCCATTGAAGTAATGAATGACGGTACTGACCAGTATGCAACCAGATAACCATTGAAAATACCAAAAGCCAGTCCTACAATAACACTGATCACCATCGCAAGCGGCATCGGAACGCCGTATGAGATCAGACTGAAACCAGAAACAAGTGCACAGCAGAACATAACCGGTCCGATCGAGAAATCAATTCCGCCTGTTGCAATTACAAAAGTAACTCCCAATGATAAGAATCCTAGAAAATATGCATAGTTAAGGGCACTTAAGATTCGGTTCATCCCTGCAAATTTTCCCTGCGTCATCACACAGAAGAATCCATACAGAAGAATCAAAACGAAGCATAACACGATTCTGTTAAACCCCACCTTTTTCACAAAAGGATTTTGCTTAATCTTTCCCACTTTTCTTCCTCCTACTTCTTCAGCCATACTGATTTTCGTAATATTTTTTGTGCCGGTATACTGCCGGCACCGGCCATGCAGAATTTATCCCGCACCAGCCATCCCTTCTTCTGTTGCTGTGCTTTTCAACATTACAATCCCTCCTTCTCCCTCATATATGTTTACTTGCTGCATTACGTTCACATTTATATTGCGGTTGTTATGCCGCCGGCCCCAAAAAAATAATAACCTCTTGCATTTGTGCCGGAAACTCATTATAATGTCGTTATTCAACCGCGGCCGGCTGTTCGCTGGCCAGCAAAAGGAGGTTATTAATTACTTATGAAGCATTTACGTTCTCTGCTGTCTGTCGTTCTTACACTTGTTCTTGTGTCCGGAGTCCTGACCGGATGTCAGTCTGAAAAGAAACCTGCAGGTTTTCCTTTTACGGAACTCACCTGGGAAAATTCTTACGATGACATGGTCGAACTGGAAGGTGACAGCGACAATACTTACGATTCCGTATACGACGGAACCACTTATACCTATCCGAAGAAATATATGGATCTGGACGGTACCATCAAATATATGTACGACGGTGATAATAAACTGATGTGTGTCGCCTGGACCTACAGTGCCGAATCTGATGAAGACCTTCAGGAAACCTACGATGCAATCCATGAGGAAGTCGAGAAGGCTTACGGTGAAAGCGGCTATGATCCGAAGACCCCGTCTAGCTACGGCGATGTCTGGTATCTCGAGGAAGGCAACATTATATTGAGTGCCATGACCACAGATACGCAGAAAGCACTCCAGTATTCTTATCTGAATCCTAAAGTATCTA
Organism: Faecalicatena orotica; assembly: GCF_905197545.1. Classification (NCBI taxonomy): domain Bacteria; kingdom Bacillati; phylum Bacillota; class Clostridia; order Lachnospirales; family Lachnospiraceae; genus Faecalicatena; species Faecalicatena orotica. Next base: position 126,515 of record NZ_CAJJZH010000010.1, on the reverse strand, counting down.
CTGCAGCAGATGAATAATTCCGCTGAGAGTTCCTGCCGTACAATCCATCGTTTATATTCTAAAGATGAACAATTTATTAACTTTTTGTAACTTTTATGTTGTTAGTATACTCTTTAGAACTATTTTTGAAAATTGAAAATCTTACTAAAAAAGGTTAAAAAATTACACCCGGTAATTTTTTAACCTTTTTTCATACTGTGTCATCCCAAAATCACACCTACTGCTGCCCTGTAAACGGATATAAAAGCCTCTGGTTTTCTTCCTCGTACATGTTATTCCTGTTGATCAGCTTGCAGCCGGAATCCAGATTTTTCTCGATGTTCTTGCCGTTCATTAAATCCACCGCCTGCTCAATCCCCAGATACCCCATGTTAAACGGTTTCTGGATAATAATACCCTGAAAGACGCCCTCTTCCATGAGCTGGATTTCCTCTACTGAATTATCGAATCCTACTACCTTCACTTTTCCGGTCAGGCCTAAATCCTTGATCGCTCTGGCCGCACCGACCGCAGAATACTCATTTGTCCCAAGAATCATCCCCAGGTCCGGGTAGTCTGCCAGCATCTCAAGGGTCAGGGAATACGCCTTATCATAAGATGACCCGCAGAATACGACGTCTTTCACCTGTGGTTCATATTTCCCCAGACCATCCCGCAGTCCGTTCTCCCTCTCGATGGCCGTGGAGGCACCCTTGACATGGGCAACGATACCGATCTGCGTATTCTCATCAATCAGCCCTCTCGCAAACTCTCCCAGCTGCTTTCCCGCCAGATAATTATCGGTTGCCACGACGCTCTGTGCAATATCCTTATCGATCACAGAGTCAATCAGAATCAGTTTAATTCCGTTATCAACCACCTTCTGCAGTGCTTCCGTCGTCTCCGAATAACTGCATGGCGCAACAAGCATCACATCCGGTTTCTTTTTGATAGCTTCTTCAATACGCTCGATCTGCCCGGCTATATCCACTTCCGACTTTCCGCCAAGAACTTCCAGATTTGTATTGAATTCTTCAGCTCCCAGCTCTGCCCCGGCTATCAGCGATGTCCAGAAATCGTTTGTATCGTCTATCGTCTTTGGCACCATGATAATATTATAGATCTGCTTTTCCTGGTCTCTGGAAATAAACATGCTGTATGCGACCACCAGAATCGAAGCAAATATACAAAATAAAAAGATCCCTGTCAACACTTTTTTACTTGTCTGTCTCTTCATCATCCACTCTGCTGTTCAGCGGCACTGTGACAGTCGCCACTGTCCCTACCCCCTTTCTGCTGATATATGAAATCCCATACTCCGGCCCGTAATATAGCTGAAGCCGCTTCTGTACATTCGGTACCCCTACACCGTTTGACTTATGCTCCTTCGCTGTCTCGTCAAAAATATGTTCCAGCACCGCATCATCCATACCCACTCCGTCATCTGCAATCGTGATATACGCCTTGTCACCGCGCTCGTACCCTCTGATATTCAGGTTTCCCTTTGTCTCTTTATACTTCAGGCCGTGGTAAATCGCATTCTCCACAAGCGGCTGCAGGGCAAACTTGATGATCATGATATGGTTAATCTCCGGTGATACTTCTATGGAATACTCCAGTTTATCTTTATACCTCATCTTCTGGATTGTCAGATAACTGCGTACATATTCAATCTCCTCCGCAACCGTGACCTGTTCCCTGTCATTGCTGATACTCTGCCTGAGAAGCTTTGCCAGAGCAGAAGTCATCAGGACAACTTCCTCGTTCTGTCCCGCCTCAGACATCCAGATAATAGAGTCCAGAGTATTATACAAAAAATGGGGGTTAATCTGCGCCTGAAGCGCCTTCATTTCATTCTTCCGCTTCTGTTTCTGTTCATATACATTCTGTTCCATAAGGGTATGGATACGCTCGGTCATGACATTAAAAGACTTGCTCAGGCTTCCGATCTCATTCTTGGCCGTAACTGCCACATTCGCCTTATCAAACTGACCTTCCTCCACCATGCTCATGGAATCACGAAGCTGCCGGATCGGCCTTGTGATTTCTCTGGCAATAATGCTTGAAATCAGGATAACCCCCAGAAGCAGCACCGCCGCCACGAGCAGGTACATCATCTGCGCCTGTTTGTTATTCTTCAGAAGCTCAGAAGTGTTTGCCGCCCCCACTACGGTCCATCCAGTCTTGTCTGATTTTGAAATGGTATAAATCTTATCACCTGTGTTAAAATAATTCTCTTTGCAGGCCATGATATCATCCACATTTTCCGTGATCAGCCCGCCGTACATCAGCTGCTGCTTGGGATGGTAGATAATATTCCCGTCCTCATCCAGAATAAATATATATCCTTTATTGCCTATATTATTATTGTTGCAGAGCTCACTGATAGACGTATAATTCAGGTCAACAAAAAATACTCCCTCATTCTGGGCATTATTGTAATTAATCAGCGCCTTGCTCAGTGTGATTACCCATTTATAGCTGCTTTTGATTGCATTCTGTACATGGGAAGAAGAGATTGCCGTCCCGTCCTTCGCCTCCAGTGCAGCCTTGTACCAGTCCTGATCCCTGACATTAATGTATTCCGTGAATTCATCCTCCCCGTCATTGAGGATGCTGCGCCCGTTATTTGCTACAACCGCAATATTATAGATGTCGCTGCGGCTGTCCATAATCGTCTTGAACTGAGAAAGAATCCGCTCCTTTTCCTCCTCTCTTTCCATATCCGTCTGCCCCTCATTGTACAGGTAATTGGAAACATCACTGCTTGTGGAGACAATAAACGAAATATTCTCCAGATACTTCACATAAGAATCAATGTCATAATTCACCTGTTTGATAATCTGGGACGTGTAGTTGATGGAGTTCTCATAAATCGAATTCTTCGTATAGTTCAGGGCAATAAACAGGAAAATAAGCACGGCAATCACCATCAGCGCAGAAAATGAAACCATCATTGTGCTCTGTATACTTTTGAATCTGCCAAATAATGTTCTGGTTTCCGTTTCCTTTTTCATAGTCTAATTCTCCCTGGCATACTCTTTCGGAGTCTTCCCGGTCATTTTCTTAAATGCGATGCTGAAGTAGTGCGGGTCACTGAACCCCACCTTTTCTGCAATCTCATAGTTCTTCAGGCTTGTCTGGCGGAGAAGCTGCTTTGCCCGCTCCATGCGTATATTTGTCAGTACCTCCGTAAACGTCTTGCCCGTTGTTTCCTTAAAAATACTGCTGAAACGGCTTGTGCTGATGTTCAAATACTCACAGATATGGTTCAGGCTCAGATCCGGATTGCTGTAATTTTCCTTCAGGTAATCTATCGCCATGACTGCCTGGCGTTCCCCGCTGGACTGTCCCGCTGCCAGGGCGGCTTCCAGCCCCCTTGCGGCATAATCACGTATCAGGCCGACCGCCTTTTCAATACTACGGGCGTCCGTAATATTCGAAATCTCAGAATCGTCCAGTTGGAAATTCTCCTCCGTCTCCAGCACTGTCTCATAAATAATGCGCAGGACCTGGTGAAGATATGCCACGCACTTATTTCTGCGTACATAACCTGTTTTCATCCAGCTTTCAATATGATTGATCGTATCTGTCAGTGTTTTTTCGTCCTTACTGCGCAGTGCAGAGGCAATATCTTTAAAATCCTGCTCCAGCTCCATCGGATTGCCGGCCATGACCTCCTTCTCACAGTCGAAGATCACCCCGCCGCCTTTTGTATAGCGGTATTTCAGCATCTCGGCCGCCGAATCGTATGACTTATAAAGCTCATCCAGAGAATTCACATACTTCCCGATTCCCATCGAAATGCTCAGTTTCATGGTATCGTATACGGTCTCTTTAATCTCACTGCATATCTTCACAGCCTCGGCTGCAAACTCCTTTGGTTTATTTGTATGGAAAAGAAGGCAGACTCGGTTATCCGAATCCCTGTATGCCAGACCGGCCTTGTGGTTCCCGACAATCTCACTGGAGATATTCTCCACCACAAACGACATCAGTGCACTCTCCTTCTTCAGCTCGTCATCGACCTCATACAGGTCTGAATAAACATCAATATCCACCGCCACCACCCGGTAGGAATCCCCCTCCACCGAGATCCCGAATTCCTCTAGCTCTTTCAGGCTCGTCTCTACTTCCTGCGTCCCCTTCACAAGGCGGGACAGCGTTCTGGAAATGATCAGGGATTCGTTCTTTGTATAGCTGTGGTAAACTTTCGTTAGTTCATCCATCTTCTGTTCCTGCTGGCGCTCACTGTCCAGTTTCTCCTTAATCCTGACAAGAACCTCGGAGAGTTCCTTCGCAGTAACGGGCTTCAGAATATACTCGGCCACCTTGTACTGGATTGCCATTTTCGCATATTCAAAATCACTGTAACCACTGAAAATAATAATGGTTGTCTGGGGAAAGTTCTCATATACAAACTTACTTAACCCCATTCCGTCTATGTATGGCATACAGATATCCGTGAGCACTACATCCACCGGATTCTCCTTCATAAACTCTATTGCATCTTTTCCGTTCTCACAATCCTTCGCCAGTTCAAATCCAAGCTTATTCCATTCAATTTTGGCGCTGATCGCTTCACGCACCAGAATTTCATCATCTACCAGTAATACCTTGTACACTGCTGTTTCCTCCCGTGTAAACAAATTAAACGACATACTAAGAATAGTATACATCACCCAAAGAGATTGTGGAAGATTTTTTTCAACCTTGAGGTCAGCCTTGAGGCTGCCTTGAGGGTTCCGGCCCTGTGTTTCAGGCATGAGATTCCATATAAACATCTGCAAAAAAGTACAGCCTCCCTCCAGATTGAGAAAGACTGCACATAGCGTTTTATTTATTAGTTTCCTGAATCACATTTTTGCCGAAAATAAGCATCAATACGATTGCTGCAACAAAGCTTACCACGCAGGCCATGATCGCCGCAGCCGTCGTGGAATCAAATCCTACCGCCGGATTAATGGTCTGGAGCCAGCCAAATACACCGTTCACTCCGTAAATATACTGTTTTACCCCTGCTGCACCGATAATCGCACCGCCGAATCCGGATGCGATACAGGCCAGTAAAAAGGATTTCTTATACTGCAGGGTCACACCGTATACACACGGTTCCGTGATTCCAAACATGGAAGAAATCAGCGCAGGCCCACATATGGACTTCAGTTTCTTATTTCTTGTCTTCAGAAGAATGACTAATACGACCCCTGCCTGCCCGAATGCAGATGCGAGCCCTGCAATGGTAATCGGATCAAAACCAAGCGTAGCCAGATTGTTGATTGAAATGGCAACAAATCCCCAGTGTACCCCGAACATGACGCATACCTGAATCAGCGCACCATACAAAAATCCTGCAATGGTCGCATTTAAATTAAACAGTGCCGACATACCTGCTCCCAGCAGGCTGCTGATAAAGCTTACAACCGGTCCGATGATAAGCAGTCCCAGAATCACGCTGATTATAAGTGTCAGTGCCGGGACAAGGAAGGAACGAAGCAGGTCCCCGATCCTCTTTGCAAGGAACTTCTCCACTTTTGCCGCAAAATAGCAGATGATAATAACAGGAATAACAGAGCTTGCATAATTCATCAGAATCACGGGGATTCCGAGAAATGTCACATATACCGGTGACTCGAATATCGTTCCGCTAAACGCGGTGAATAACGGTTCCCCTGCCATAATCACAGCGATGGAGGGATATACAAGAGAAGCACCGATTGCCATAAGCATTCCCAGCACAGGGGTAAATACGCCGGAGATCGTGTCCAGAAGACGGCTGCTTACTTTTTTATCCTTCATCTCTTCTTTAAACTCTTTTGCATCTTTGAGTTCCGTATTTTCTCCGTCCAGACTGTACATTGCCGTCATCTCTTTATACACGTCACCAACATGCTGCCCGATGACCACCTGAAACTGACCTCCGCTTTTGATTACAGAGAGAACACCTTCGATCTCCTTGATTCCTGCCTCATCAGCCTTTGACTCCTCTTTCAGTTTAAAGCGCAGTCTTGTCGCACAGTGGTATGCACTGATAATATTCTCTCTTCCGCCTATTTTGGTGATGATCTCTCTGATCATTGCTTCATATTTCATTCTATTTATCCACCCTTTCATTAGAATTTTATGATTTTATCCTCATTCTTTTTAAAACTTATCTTCACAGATTTCCTGTTCTCATCCATCATCTGTACACTTCCGTCACGCAGCCCGTGAAGTTTAACCTCCACAACATGCCCGCCGGCCCATGTGAAATCTATCACACAGCCACACTTCAAATGAACCCCGGTTACCCTTCCCTCTTCCAGCTCTTCCGGCAGGGCCCCCAGGAGATATACTTCTTCCCGGAAATCCTGTACAAGCATTTCCATAATACCCGCAGCCCCGCCAAAGTTACCGTCTATCTGGAATGGGGGATGGTTATCCAGCAGATTATCAAGAGTCGCATTGCTCAGCAGTTCCTTCAGGTTCTGCCATGCCTTTTTTCCTTTTCCCAGCCGTGCATAAAATAAAATAATCCATGCCTTGCTCCAGCCTGTGTGTCCGCCTCCTGATTCAAGTCGTCTCTCCAGCGTCCGCTCTGCCGCTTCCAGAAGTTCGGGCGCACCGCCTATCCTGATCTGGCTGCCCGGGTAAAGGGCGAACAACTGGGAAATGTGCCGGTGCCCCCTGTCTATTTCCTCATAATCACTGCGCCACTCCTGAATCTGGCCATGTTTCCCGATTTTTAAAGGCGGCAGTCCATTCAGATGCTTTTCGACATCTGCATACAGTTCGTCTTTCACTCCAAGGCCGGCTGAGATTTCCAGAAAACCACTGAACAGTTCCCGCAGTATCTCAATATCCATCGTCGGCCCCATACACAGGCAGCCGAATTCTCCTTTATCATTCAGATAGATATTTTCCGGAGAACTGGAAGGTCCGGTGATCCAAAAACCTTCTGCATCCTGAACCATATAATCCATAAAGAACAAAACACTGTCTCTCAAAATATTAAAATACTCCTGAATAAATGCTTCGTCCTTTGTATACTGGTAATGTTCGATCAGGTGCAGGCATAGCCATGCCCCGCCCATCGGCCAGATCGTCGAGGTTGTATGGTTGTCCTGCGGTGCACAGTCCCCCCATATATCTGTATTGTGATGGCAGCAAAAGCCCCTCGCTTTATACATTCGTGCGGCAACGTCCTTCCCGTGTCCATGCATCTTCTTCAAATGCTCAATCAGCGGAAGGTGGAGGGCGGAAAGGCCTGTTTTTTCCGCCAGCCAGTAATTCATTTCTATGTTAATATTAATCGTATACTTTGACCCCCATGCGGGTTCGAATTCTTCATTCCAGATTCCCTGGAGATTTGACGGGAGGCTGTGTTCCCGGCTCGAACTAATCAGCAGGTATCTAGCATAATCATAGTAAATATTGATAAGTCCGATATCCGAACTGCCTTCCCTCATCCTTGCCAGACGCTCTGGTACTGTATATTGTTTTCCCCCGTCGTCTGATTTCAGGTACAGTCTGCCTGCATTAAAATATTTCTGGTAATCACAGACATGTTCCGCTTTCAGTTCTCTGACGCCCCGCGTACATGCACGCGCGAGAGCCTCTATGCACCACTTATGGGGATCGCCGCTACGGTATGTCGTCCTGCCGGTAATATAAAGTACAGCCTCTGCCGCACCTTCTACGATTATACGGCTGCCCATACTATACCGGGTTCCGCCCGATGCTTCTACCCGAACAGCCATTTCAAACCCGATTCCGTCCCGGTTTCCCTGCCAGCCATGAAGACAGATCGTCCGGTCATCCAGTGCACAGACACCATCACAGTAAGAAGCGCCCCGGCCGCTCCGGTTGTCCTTCCTTGTCGCAGACACCTCGAAATTCAGCAGGTTCTTCCCGTCCGCTTTGATTCTGCAGACAATCACCTCTGCCGGATAAGATGCAAAATACTCCCTTACGTGTGTCCCGCCTTCCGTCCGGTAGGACATGCCTCCCGTGGCCGTTTCCAGGTCCAGATATCTTTCATAGTCCGAGACTTCCTTCTCCTGTATCTTAACAACTGGAAAATGGTCTTTCGTATATTCCAGCTGATGCCCGTCCTGCATGTCCGCAAAATCAATCCAGACATCACCGAGCGTCTGATAATGGCGCATATGCGGATATGTTCCATACATGCTTCTGGCCGCAAGTTTTTCGGCTTCTCTGACATTCCCGTCATCCAAAAGTCTTCTGACCTTATCCAGATTCGCCCCTGCATCCGGATTTACCCTGTCCATAAATCCACCGGACCAGACAGAATCTTCATTCACCTGTATCCGTTCAGATGCAGTCCCGCCAAAAAACATGGCGCCCAGAAATCCATTTCCTACCGGAAGCGCCTCATTCCAGTTTTCAGCTTCCTTTTGGAACCACAATTTACTCATCCTCACCTCTCCTCTCTCCTTTTTATATTGGTATTATAGCAACAAAAAAAGAAATTCCTGAAAAGTTCGCATATTGGAAACTCCTTCAGTAATTTCTCTCTTGTATCATCTTTTTATTTCTGTTTCTTCTGTTGTATTTTCCTGCGGGAAACCATAGATTTGCTGGTATCTCAGTGCAATCTGCTCTATAAGGAGCTGGTAAAGAATGGGGTGGTTCTGTACCTTGTCAGAATAATCCAGAATCAGGCAGTCATCCACCCGCGGATCATCCCGCATCTTCTCGTTGGATGTAACAAGTACTACCTTTGCCTTTGTTTTATCGAAGCAGGTCTTCTTCGGGCAGCCCTCCAGTCTGGAGTATACATTGATATATCTGCCGGAATTCGAGAAAATAACAAGAACGGTATCTTCTTCTGCATTTTCAATATACCGGGTCTGTTTCATATCGTCGATAGTCGTATAGACAAACTTTCTGTATAGTGACATCTTATACTGGAAGTTCAAAGCCGCTGTCTCCGAATAGACTTCTCCGAAAGCAGCAACCTTCTTATACTCATGGATATCCCTGACAAGGGCATCAATCTTGCGGAAATCTGCCCCTTCAAACAAATGCCGGATATCCCTCGCCAGAACATCCATATAGGTATTCACTCCGTTCTGGCAGATAAAATCCGTAATATTAATCGTACTTCCGTCCTTTGTATATATCTCCTTTTTCTTCTCGCCCATAGCGGCCCACTTAAAATCCGTATAGTCTTCAAAGCCAAGGCCCCTGACAAACTTTGAGATCGTGGATTTCGAAACATTGCACAGCTTCGCAATCTCCCCGATCGAATTTTCAACAATATGGTCCATATTCTCCATCATCACACTGGCAATATGGTATTCTGTCGTATCCGCATCTTCTCCGTTGATCAGAGTAGCCAGCCGCTGGTATAAAATATACATGGTCCAAACCTTCCTTCCCTCAGCCTCCTGTATAACCATAGTATTATATTGATATTCTCTATATTTTTCTATCATATTACAATTGGATATCAGAAGCAACAGAAATCAAAAATAAAGGCCAGCACGGTAATGAGTGCCGTGCTGGCTTTTATTTATATTCAGACTTATAAAGTTACAATTACTCCGTCTTCATCCCACAAGTCATGCCAGTCTTTCGCACCTTCCCAGAGGAATACCTGACCCTTAACGAGTCTGTTGTTTCTCTCCAGTGTCGCGATCTTAGCCATTTCCTCGTCTGTCAGCGGATCTTCTGTCATACATTTTAAGTTGCTCACATACTCCGCTTCATGAACTGAGAACGGAATCGGGATCTGGCCTCTCTGGTGTGCCCACTTCAGGGCGATTGTTGCCGGGTGCACTCCGTGTGCCTGTGCAATCTCTTTCATCTCCGGTGTCTGCAGGTCAGCGACATCTTCCGGACACATATCTCTTTCCGGTCTCTGAGGTGATCCAAGCGGCATGAATCCAATTGGCTGGATATTGTGTGCCACAAGATAATCGAATAATTCCTGCTGCTGGAAACATACATGAAGTTCCAGTTCACATGCTACAGGCATGATCTTCATTTCCGGCAGAACAGCTTCCAGTTTCGGAATTGTCATGTTGGAAATACCGATGTGGCGGATCAGGCCTTTTTCTACCAGTTCTTCGCACTGTCTGTATGTACTCATGAATTCCTCTACACTAAATGGTTTGGAATCCGGGTTGCGGGAATCTACATCACATCCCGGTGCATGATAGTTCGGGAAAGGCCAGTGGATGAAGAACAGGTCGATGTATTCACACTGTAAATCTGCAATGCTCTTTCTGCAGGATTCTTCCACTCTGTCGTGCATATCATTCCATACTTTTGTCATGATATAGAGGTCCTTGCGTTCTACAACGCCTTCATCAAATGCAGCTTTGAAAACTTCCCCGATCTGGTCCTCGTTTCCATAGCATGCCGCACAGTCAAACATACGGTATCCACAGCGGATTGCGCCTGCCACTGCAGCTGATACCTGCTCTGCCGTGAATCTGTCTGATCCGAATGTTCCCATACCTACGCATGGTACTTCCTCTCCTGTGTAAAACTTTACTTTTGGCACATCTGCCGGGTTAATACATGTTCCCATAATCATATCTCCTTTTTTCTTTTATGTTAATTTTGTTATCACAACTTCAGGGAAGATTCTTTCCATATCTTCCTTTACGAAAAATCCGGTTTCCTTTCTTAACGCCGCTGCCGCCGATATCGCGCTTGCCTTGCGTAAGATGCCTTCAATCCCCATACCTTCACTCAGGCCAAGGGCAAAGCCTGCAATCATGGAGTCTCCGCAGCCCACGGTATTGACCGCATCAATCTTCGGCACTTTTGCCTGATAGATCCCCTCGTCACATACGACGAAGGAGCCGTCTCCTCCGAGGGAAACTGCAACAATCTCTACTCCCCGCCTGTGGATTTCTTTTGCCGCCTCTATCATTTCCATCATGTTGTCACAGGATTTCCCCGTCAGCATACGAATCTCATCGATATTCGGCTTAATCATGGTCGGGCAGGCTTCGATCCCCATCTCAAGCAGTTTCCCGCTCGTATCCAGAATCACCTTTTTCCCCGCATCCTTCACGATTTTTACAAGCCTCTGGTATGCTGTGCCGTCCAGGCCTTTCGGGACACTCCCGGACATGGATACAACATCGGCCTTCTGTACAAGCTCTTTAAATGTTTCCATGAATCCCTGAAAATCCTCTTCTGTCACCGTGAATCCCGGCTCCAGAAATTCAGTCTGTACCTTGTTTGCCTCGTCCCATATATTGATGCAGGAACGGCTCTCTGCCTCCAGATGATAGAATGCACTTGTTACATGGAACGGTTTCAGAGAATCTTCTATATAATTACCTGCATGCCCTCCGACAAATCCGGTCGCCACTACTTCGGCTCCCGCTATTGCTGCCGGTTTCGACACATTCAGGCCCTTTCCGCCGGGTGTATAGGCACATTCCTTTACACGGTTGACTTCACCTATCCTAAATTCCTCAACCACATAGCGTTTGTCAATCGCTGCATTTAAGGTTACTGTCAGTATCATGCCTGAACCTCCTAATCTTCATTCATGAGCAGGACTTTCCCTTTTACAAGCCCCGGCGTCTTGAACATCTGGAACGCTTCCTGTGCCTGACTCATCGGCATTTTCTTAAAGATGAAGCCCGGATCGAATTTCAGCTGTCCTGTTGCAAAATAATGTGCCGTCAGTTCCCATTCTTTTCCCGGGAAAGGTGCGCTGTATGACATCCATGACCCGGTCAGTTTGAATTCTTTACGGTTCATGTTTTCCCACATTGCCGGTGTGAACGTAAGGTCCACATGAGGGGTGCCGATGAAGCATACATGGGCTTTATTTGCAGCCAGCTCAAATGCCATGTACATCGTAGGCGCCTGTCCCGCTGTCTCATATACATAAGCATAGCCCTTTCCACCAGTAACCGCCATTGCCTCTTCCATATAATTTTCTTTTGTCGTATTGATCACTTCGTCTGCGCCGAGGCGTTTCGCGAGTTCCAGTCTTTCATCACTGATATCGAATACGACGACTTTTTTGGAGCCAAAGATTTTCGCCCACTGCATGGTGAACATCCCAATGGTTCCGCCGCCCAGGATCGCCACATACTGTCCGCCCTGATAGTCATTCTGCAGAAGGCCGTGCAGCGCGACTGTGGATGGCTCAAACATGGCACCCTGCTCATAGGAAACACTCTTGTCAAATACGACCGCATTCTGCTCCGGGAGCACGACGTAATCTGCATTACTTCCCTGCTGTCTGGAGCCGATGAAGCTGTAATGTTTGCAGAGGGAAAAGTTCCCGTTCTGGCAGTCATCACATTTCATACAGGGAAGAAGCGGCGCTCCGGATACTCTGTCTCCGACCTTAACCTTTGTCACACCTTCTCCTACGGCAACCACATCGCCTGAAAACTCATGTCCCAGAACGATGGGATAGAAATGTACTCCATTGTGGAGAACTCTCGGGATATCGGAACCGCAGATTCCGGAAGCTTTTACTTTTACTTTCACTTCTCCCGGTCCTGCCTGCGGCTCCTCATACTCGAGATACTGCACATCCTCGTTTGCACATACAACTGCTGCTTTCATCTTACCTGCCTCCTGTTTTTTTCATTGTCTCTTTTAAATTATGATAAAGTTCCAGATAAATCTGATAATTCTCCCCGTAAGTCCCGGCATTTTCTTGATTTGGCTCATGCTTACGCTTCTCTTCCACTGTCAGCGCAACCGCCTCCTCAAAGCTTTCATACATCCCGACGCCTACACCGGCCAGTATTACTGCCCCTAGCGTCGTTGCCGTATCGGATGACGGTACGATAATCGGTTTCCCGGTAATATCGGATTTGATCTGTGTCCATAGAAGTGAGTTGGCCGAACCGCCCATTGCCCGCAGTACACTCACTTCTGCCCCGGCTTCTTTTGCCACATCCAGGTTGTGTTTCAGTGCGTATGCAACGCCTTCCATCGCAGACCGGATAAAGTGTGCCTTCGTCTTGCTGAAATCAAGTCCATAAAAGACGCCTTTTGCATCCGGGTCCCATATAGGCGAACGCTCGCCGGACATATAAGGAAGGAATACTACACCGTCACTGCCCGGGGCTACTTTTTCGGCCATCTCGTTAAATAAGGTCAGAGAGCTTTTTCCCTGTCTCTTCCCTTCTTCTCTTTCGTAATCACCAAACTGCTGCTCCAGCCACCTCATGACACCGCCGCCTCCGGTCGTGCCCCCCTGAAGGAGCCATTGTCCGGGAACGACATGATAGCCGAGTATCAGCCTTTCATCCGCTATGTACTTGTCTGTGCAGATGCTCATCCCACCTGCCTGACCGCCCTGCTCCTGCGTCTCACCCGGATGGATCACGCCTGCTCCGAGCGTACCGCATGCCGCATCAAGTCCTCCTGCAACGACTGGTGTCCCTTCCGCGAGCCCGCTTTCCTCTGCCGCCTTTCCGGTCACGGTGCCGATCACCTCATGGCAGGGATGGATTTCCGGAAGAAGTTCTCTTGGGATTCCAAGCTTTTTGCACATCTCTTCATCCCATGTTCCGGTATGCATATTAAAGCAGTGAAGTCCGTATCCCTGGGACATGTCCTGTGTCATCTCTCCGGTCAGCTTATAGGCAATGTAGCTGTTTGACTGGAGTATCTTATATGTATTCTGATACACCTCAGGCAGGTTCCTCTTGTACCAGATAATCTTTGCCGTCGTGTAGGATGGCTGGAGTGAATTCCCTGAAAGCCCGAATATCTCTTCTGAACCGATTGTTTCATTCAGCTCCTCACAGATATCTGCGGCCCTTGTATCCATCCAGATCGGTGTGTTCGTCAGCACATTGCCGTCTTTGTCAACCGCAATCGCCGACCAGCTCTGTCCGTCGATTCCTATACCAGCAATCTCCCCTGCTGAAATCTGACCCTTTTCCAGTACTTCCCTGACAGCAGAGCATACTGCCTGCCACCATTCCTCGGGATTCTGCTCTGCCCAGCCTGGTTTGGGGTAATACACCGGATAATCGCCATTTACAGATGCGATCACATGCCCTTCCCTGTTAAAAACGGCGATCTTACAAGCACTCGTCCCTATATCAATTCCTAATAAATATTGTTTCATTACTAACCTCCCACGCGGCTATTATACCGATTTTCCTTCCACAAAGCTTGTTTTCAGCTTCACAGCCTGATGCCCGTCAGTATCCCCAGATTCTTCCAGTCTCTTAAGCATCAGCGCCGCCACATGCCGGGCTATCTCTTCCGTAGGCTGCGTCACAATACTCAGTTTCGGAATACTTGCCTTTGCAAATTCCACGTTATCGAATCCGATGAAAGACAGCTCATCCGGTATGCGGATTCCCAATTCATTGATCTCAATGATGGCCCCCATCGTCATTTCGTAGTTCGATACAAAGATTGCCGTCATGTCCGGGTTTCTGGTGACCAGTTCTTTCATTGCCGACGCGCCGCCTTCGATGGTGTAATCCCCCCACGCCGCAAACCTCGCCTCCGGCTCTATCCCTGCTTCTTTCAATGCAAGGCAGTAGCCTCTGTACCTCTCCTGTGCTGTGTAGATATCCTTCGGGCCGGCAATCATACCGATCTTCCTGTGTCCGGCTTTCAAAAGCCTCCCGACCGCGTCACGCGCCGCCCCTTCATTGTCAACCAGTACACTGTCACAGTCGACTCCGTCCAGTTTTCTGTCGATCACGACCACTGGCTTTCCGGCTTTCGTAAAACGGTTCAGATATTTTCCCTGTCGCCCGGAGGGCATGATAATCAGTCCATCCACTCTTCTGTGGAGCAGGAATTCTACCGCTTCTTCCTCGCGTCTCTCATCTGTACGGCAGTCGCAGATCATCGTCGCATATCCCTGGCTTCTGAGCTGGTCTTCTACTTCTGTGATGATCTCTGCACAGAAAATGTTGTTCAGCTCCGGAATGATGATACCGATGATCTTTGTCTTGTTCGTCTTGAGCCCCCTGGCAACCTCATTTACCTCGAAATGAAGTTCCTCTATGGCTGCCTCTATTTTGATGCGGTTCTTTTCTCTGACATTTCCCCCATTTAAATAAGAAGAGATTGTTGCGAGTCCGAGTCCCGTCTTCTTTGCTATATCTTTGATTGTAGCTGCCATACCTATGCCTTGTGGTCGCATCCACACACTTTCATGCGTTCCATCACCAGTTTCTTTACAGCTTCCATCCCTACAGTGCCAAACTTCTTAGGATCGAAGGTGTCCGGCTTCTCTTCCAGAAGCTTCTTGCCTGCGTCTGTGTATGCAACGCGAAGTTCTGTAGCAAAATTCACCTTGCACATACCGCGCTGTACACATTCCCTGACATCCTCATCACTTAAACCTGATGCACCGTGGAGTACGAGCGGGACGGAAACAACTTTTTTGATTTCGGATACTCTCTCTTTATCAAGGACCGGTGTTCCCGCATAGAATCCATGAGCCGTGCCGATCGCGATTGCAAGAGAGGAAACCCCTGTGCGCTCTACAAATTCCTTTGCCTCTGCCGGATCTGTGTTGGTGTCTGCCTCTGCCTCGAGGTCATCCTCCTTGCCCCCGACCTTACCAAGTTCTGCCTCTACCGGTATCCCACATGCCTTAGCTACATCCACAACCTTCCTGCTCACTGCAATGTTATCTTCGAAGCTTTCATGTGAACCGTCAATCATGACAGATGTATATCCCGCCTTGATTGCCTGTACAGCCAGTTCAAAACTGCTGCCGTGGTCAAGATGAAGACATACCGGCACAGTAGCTTTCTCAGCTTCTGCTGCAACGATTCCGAAATAAGTCTCAAGTGTACCATACTTCACCGTAGACGGAGTTGTCTGAAGCATAACAGGTGCGCGCAGTTCTTCTGCTGCTGCGATCACGGCCTTCACCATCTCCATGTTCTCCACATTAAAAGCGCCTACTGCATAACCGCCCTTTTGTGCGTCCAATAACATTTGTTCTGATGTAACTAATGGCATATGTAATATCCTCCTTTTTGTCAAACCGAAACGTTTCGGTTTTTATGGTTTTATAATAACTCTGCTCTCCGGAAAAGTCAATTGTTAGTTGAAGGGAATTTCATTTTTAGTAATATGTTCTATTTCTCCTTCTATTTTTTTGTGCAATCCGTATAGAAATACTAATATGAAATAATAAAGCAGCTGACAGAGCTTCTGTTATGCTCTGCCGGCTGCTTTTTTCTTCATCCCCGGTATGTTAATCCAGATGGAAAACAGGCATCAGGTCTACAGAGACCGGACTGTTGTCTGGATTCGTTTCCATGATATCTGCCATGTAATCCCACCACTTGCGGCAGATTTCTGTATCCGCACTCTTGTCCCACTTTTCTGCATCCTCCAGTTCGATGTAGCCATAGAGTATATCCGTTTCCGTATCTAGGAAAATGGAATAATTAGATCCGCCGTACTCATGGATCATCTCCTTCATCTCCGGCCAGAGTGCATTGTGACGCTTCTCATATTCCTTCTCCATCCCCGGATATAATTTCATTTTAAAGCTTTTTCTTACCATGATCATTTTCTCCTTTCGGCCGCGGCCTCCTATAATTTTTTCTGATTTAAACATATCATCATCGTCCGCTTTTGTCCAGTTTCCAGACTGGTCTGTGTTGAATAATTAATATGGCGGACCTTTAACGGCCCGCCATATTAATTATTATTTATGAGGAGTAAATTTTAGTATACGTCTTTCCATTCTCCAATGTTGTCTGGATCGAATTTGAATGGTGCGCCAAGAATAACTTCTGTTCCGCCGTCGTCAGCTTCTACTACTTCATAGTCTCCCATGTCTCCTGCTGTGAACTGGTCTCCTGCTGCGCCTGTGATTGTTCCGTCAACTAATGCGATTGATGTGTAAGCGCCAAGGCGTCCAACATCGATCGGATTCCACAGGTACATATACGGGCATGAATGTGCATCATCGTCGCCGATATATTCTGCCATCTCTGAAGGTAATCCAAGACCTGTCAGTTTTACAGAAGATTTCTCATCCTGAAGAACTTTTGCTGCTGCGTTAATACCAACTGTTGTAGGAGCACAGATCACTTTCAGGTCTGGGTATTTGGATAACAGAGCCTGTGTCTGGTCTGTAGATTTCTGTGGTTCGTCATCACCGTAAGCAACTTCTACGAGTTCCAGTTTGGAATATTTGTCGTCTTTCATGATCTCTTTCATAGAATCGATCCATGCATTCTGGTTTGCTGCCTGTGATGTAGCTGAAAGAATTGCCCACTGTCCTTCTCCGCCTGTGATGTCAAGAACTGCATCCATCAGAGCCTGGCCGATTTCAGTAACACCAGCCTGGTTTACAAATGTCTGACGGCTGTCAGCGTTTGCTTTTGAGTCGAGGCAGGATACTTTGATGCCTGCATCCATAGCTTCTTCCAGTGCTGCCTGAAGAGCATTCTCATCATTTGCTGCAATTGCGATAGAGTCAACACCCTGAGAGATCAGAGACTGAATAACAGATACCTGTGCATCAGCTGTTGCAGCTTCCGGATGCTTCACGATGCATTCTCCGCCTTCAGCTTCGATTACTTCCTGGAATCCTTCTGCTTCTTTCTCATTGTAAGGATTTCCTGCTGCCTTTGTTACGATAGCATAAGTCTTCTTTCCGGAATCGCCAGCGTCATCTTTCTGGGTATCCTCCGTCTTTGCATCTGCCTTGCTGTCTGAGCCCTCATCCTTTGAACCACAGCCAACGGCCAGAGTTCCCACCATAGCTACACATAACAGTACGCTTAAAACTTTTTTCTTCATGCTTACTTCCTCCCTTGGAATATTGTTTTATACAAAGCACGCTTCCCGGTGCCTGGTATCATAATAAAGTTGTATTATAGTTATTTTGCTGAAACCGTTTTTTTCTTCAGCTTTACTTCTCCGCCGATATTCGGCAGTAATACTGCCAGAATGAGCAGGGCACCTAATATAATCAGGATCAGCTGTGGATTCATGTTGATCTGTCCGAGACCGATTCTAAGACAGATGATGATGAATGCTGATATAATGCCGCCCTGTAACTTTCCTTTTCCTCCGGCCGTTGAGATGCCGCCGAATACTGCCATCGCAATCGCGTCAAGCTCAAATCCGTTTCCGGTCGTCGTATTTGCACCGTAGAGAACAGATGTCAAAAACAGTGCTGCAAGCCCGGCCATGAATCCCATTGCCGTATAGATAATCAGCCTTATGTTCTGTACATGAATTCCTGAATAATAAGCAGCCAGTCTGTTTGAACCGATCGCATATACACTTCTTCCAAATGTTGTCCTGCTTAAGACCAGAGTAAATATAACCGCAAATATCAGGACTACGAAAAGGATGTATGGAATCATACCCGCTTTTCCGGCGATCATGCGGAACCCGTCTGTGTTGCTTAAGGAAATAGATCCGCCGCTGCCAAGGGCGATCTCTGCAATTCCCCTGAATACAATCTGGGTTCCCAGTGTAACGATCATTGGAGGCAGTTCAGTAAATCTTGTCAGGATCATGCCGTTAATGAACCCGCATATTGTTCCTACCAGCAGCGCCGTCAGGACAACCACGATAAACGGCATATCTTTGTTGCAGACCATACAGGTCATCGTCGCAGAAAGGCAGACGGTTGCACCTACGGAAATATCAATCTCACCGAGGATCAGGATATATGCCATCGGAAGCATCAGGAATACTTCGGTCAGATACTTCGGCATCTCTCTTAGTACATTGGCAAGCTGGTAACTCGGGGAAATGCTTGCGCAAAAAATGTTGATCAGGATAATTAACAGGACCAGCATGCCTTCCCAGCTTAAGACTGTTTTCTTCCATGATTTCTCAGGCACATTGGATATTGTTCTTCCGGATTTTCCAGCCATAATTACATCTCCCTTCCCTTCAGATTGTTTTTATCCATTACTCGCTGTGTAACGACGTTCAGGATAACAACGACTAAGATGATTACACCTTTTACAGTATTCTGGGCAATAGAGTCAATTCCTACAAGAGGAAGCGCTTTTGCGATAATTGCCAGGATCAGGGAACCTAAGAATGCCCCTGCGACGCTTCCGCGCCCGCCTGTCATGCTGACGCCGCCGATTACGCAGGCAGCGATTACATCCATCTCTTTTCCATACAGCATATTTGGCTGTGCGGAGGAATAAACTGCTACTGCCAGCGCACCGCAGAGACCTGCAAGTGTTCCCATTACTGTATAGACCATCAGTTCCACATTGGAAGTATTGATACCTGAAATGGCAGCCGCCTCACGGTTACTTCCTACTGCATATACTTTTCTTCCTATTTTTGTCCATTTCATGACAATGAAGAAGATAACATAACACAGCAGCATAATCAATACTACATTATTTATTCCCAGAACCTTACCGAGGGCAAAATTCTTGAATTCTCCCAGGTTCTCGGCACTTGCCCACTGGCTGTTCCCAATCAGGTAGGCGAGCCCCCGGTATATGTACATAAATCCCATCGTTGCGATGATCGGCAGTACTTTTCCTTTTGCTATAACAAGCCCCACAACCAGTCCGCACAGTGCTCCGAGCCCGATCGCAATCAGGAAGAGCAGGAATGCATTTTCCACGATGTTATATTTCAAAAGCATTCCGACCGTCATTCCTGAAAAAGCAAGTGTTGAAGCAATTGAAATGTCAATTCCGCCGAGCAGCAGTACACCGAGCATTCCAAGTGTCATAATCATGATGACTGCATTATTTTTAAGCATATCTGTAATCGACTTTAATGTCATGAATGAAGGACTCCTGAATGAAATGACCACGCAGAGGATAATCAAAACAATCAGCAGACTTGCTTCACGGGAGCCGGTAATTTTTTTCCAGATAGATTTATTGTCTTTCATCTTTCCCATTCCCTCCTCTATTTTGATTTTTCCATCGCAAGCTCAAGAATTCCTTCCTGAGTTGCTTCATTACGGTTCAGTTCACCAGTTACTTTTCCGCCGCACATCACTACGATTCTGTCACTCATTCCCAGGATTTCCGGCATCTCGGAGGATATCAGTATAATCGCATATCCCTGCTTCGCCAGATCTCCCATGATCTGATAGATCTCAGCCTTTGCGCCGACATCGACACCCTTCGTAGGTTCATCCATGATGACAACCTTCATTTCCTGGCCGAGTGCCTTGGCTACGACTACCTTCTGCTGGTTACCGCCTGAAAGGGAGGTTGCAGGATCAAAGATCGTAACCGCCTTTGTATCTACATCTTCCAGAAGTTTCTTTGCTATCTCGCGTTCTTTCTTCTCGTCATTAAATCCATGTTTTGCATGCTTGCCCATCGTCGGAAGCATTACGTTTCTTCCCAGTCCCCATGTCATGATCAGACCTTCCTTCTGGCGGTCCTCAGGGAGAAGGATAATTCCCTTTTTCATGGCATCTGACGGCTGTTTGATATGTGTTTCCTTTCCTTCCAGAAAGACTTTTCCATCATCCGGCCTTGTAATCCCACAGACACTTTCCACGACTTCGGTACGTCCCGCACCTACCAGTCCTGTCAGTCCCACAATCTCGCCTGCGTGGACATTGAAGGATACGTTCTTGAAATAACCAAGTCTTGTAAGTCCTTCCACCCTCAGCACTTCCGGCCCGATCTGGACCTCCGGTTTCGGGAACAGGTCCTTGATCTCACGGCCAACCATTGCCTTGATCAGGTCTGCATTCGTGATTCCGTTTACATCGTATGTACCGATATATTGTGAATCCCTAAATACCGTAACTGTACTTGCCAGCCTGTACATATCCTCGAAACGGTGTGAAATGAAAATAACAGATACACCGTCTTCTTTCAGCTTATCAACAATTCTGTAAAGCTCCTCTGACTCATTCTTTGTCAGCGCCGCAGTAGGTTCATCCAGAATGATGATTCTCGCATGTGTGGAGAGTGCCTTCGCAATCTCAACCATCTGCTGCTGTGCCACGCTTAAGGCTCCCATTTCATCCGTCGGCTTAAAATCCGCATTCAGCTGTTTCAGAAGGTTTGCCGCCTCCTCATTCATGCGTTTCCACTGAATGATACCTTTCTTAATGATCTCATGGCCCATAAAGATATTCTCGGCCACTGTCAGGTCCGGATAAGATGTCGGATGCTGGTAAACCGCGGCAATCCCTGCCGCCTGTGCATCCCTTGGACCCTTGAAGTCTACCTTCTTACCGTCCAGGAACATCTCGCCTTCTTCTGCTTTATGTACACCGGTTATTACTTTGATAAATGTGGACTTACCAGCTCCGTTTTCGCCCATCAGTGCATGGACTTCCCCTTTTTTAAGCTGGAAATGCACATTGTCCAATGCTTTTACACCAGGAAAAATCTTCGTAATACCTTTTAATTCCAAAACGTATTCAGACACCGTGTTTCCCTCCTTCGCTCATCAAACCAAGCTTACTAACATTGATGTTTCCTTGTTGAAATAAGTGTATCATCTGTAAAATTTTTCTAAAACAGCAAAATTTTTCGATTGTGGGTAATTTATTTTTGTCTTCCTGTCTCAGTTTTTTTTATGTGGATTTTGCCGGATTAGTTTGTTAGAATGAAAACATACGGTATCATACCCATTTCACAAAGGAGGACTTTGTATAATGAAGCTACTGATCGTCGATGATGAGGAACTGACGCGGGAAGGCCTGATCGCTTCCCTTGACTGGGAATCCCTTGGGGTCGAACAGATTTTCCAGGCGGATGACGGCATCAACGCCCTGGCAATTGCCCGCCTGCAGAAACCGGACATCATACTGAGCGATGTGCGTATGCCGCGCATGGACGGCATTCAGATGGTAGAACGTCTCGAATCATTTCTGCCCGATACAAGCGTGATCTTCATGAGCGGTTACTCTGATAAGGAATATTTAAAAGCCGCTATTAAGCTGAAGGCTGTTAATTATGTTGAAAAGCCTCTAAATCCTCTGGAGATCAAAGAGGCTGTACTTGAAGCGGCCCAGAGGCATGAGAAAAACCTCCGCACACGTCAGAGTGAAAACCTGTATTCTCTGGAAAAGGCTTCCCAGCTCGCACTGCTTCTGACGAAGCCTTATAAAGAAAATGAGGAAGAAATCACAGGCCTTGCCGATGAACTTTCCCTCAGGCTGATGCCCGGGAGCAGCTTCACTACATACATCGTAAAGTTAAAGACAAATGATCCCGACAGCACCCTGCTCCATGACATACGCAGTGATTTTACAGATTATCTGACCCATTACCATCTTCAGGTATTCTACATCCAGATTCATGCTGTTTACCATGTTTTCCATATAATGGGAAACAATCTGCCGTCCCCTGTTGCATTGTCGGCTGTGGAGAGTTACCTGAAGGACCAGTTCTCACAATTAGGGGACTTTTTCATCGGCCGCGGGGATACAGTCACAGGAATCAGTAAGACATACCATTCCTACACCAATGCGGTTGTTATGCTCCAAAGCAGTTTCTTCTTCTGTCCGGGCACACTCTTATCATCCGACAGCATGGAAAAATCTGCACCGGCCCCGTCGGCCTTCGAATTGACGGAAAGTGCCGTTCCATCTTTTAAGGAGGCGCTGCTGAATAAGGATCAGGATACCTGCACACAGCTGCTTAACAGCCTCTATGAGTGCTATTTTGAGAACCGGATTTTTCTGCCCAACCAGGTAAAGGATATTTATTATAAGTTGTTTATATGTATCAATGACAGCCGTCAGGTGTTGAAGCTCAACTATGATTTAGCGGACGGCAATACCGAGGAAAGCATTATAGAACATTTGGAAAAATGCTTCACGTATCAGGAACTCCACCAGATGCTTGTCTCTAAGACAGAATTATTTTTCCAGAATATTCATTCCTATGTGCCGGAGGATTCAACGATTTTCATGATTAAGGACTATATTAGCAAGAATTATGCCAACGATGCGCTCTCTATCAAGGAAATCAGCGACCATGTATTTCTTTCCGCTTCCTATGTCTGTACCTATTTCAAGAGCCAGACCGGACAAACGCTGAACCAGTACCTGACAGAGTACCGGATGGAAAAGGCCATGCAGCTCCTCGCTGACGCCCGTTACCAGATCACGGATATTTCCTCGAAAGTAGGCTACAGCAATGGGAATTATTTCAGCAAGAGTTTCAAGAAATTTACGGGGCTTACCCCGTCAAAATACAGAGAGAAGATGTTAGGATGAGATTAATCGCCCGGAAAATGAGCAGCATATATAAAAGTCTGAAGCTCCAGACCAAGTTTACGATTACACACCTTGTGATCGCTACCATCCCTATGATTGTACTGGCAATATTTTTTTACACGAAACTGTATGATATGATCATAGCCGATACAATCCGCACAGAGCAGGATGCCGCCACACAGACTGCTCCTATGATTGAAGAAAGTGTCACAGAAATTCTGAATGCACTGGATAAGATTAAAAATGAAGATTTTTACCATCAGGTCGTAAGCGCGCACCGTACGGAGAGCCTGAATGAACTTGCCTCCTCGGATGCAGCCGATGCCTTCCTGGATACACTCGATGAGACTATCGACCTGGACCTGATTACTGATGTGAAATTATATATCGATATACCGAGGACAGATCCCGTTTTCTCAAACTACCCAGTCTGTAAAACAGTCCTCCCCATTAATCAGGCATGGGGGACGTACTGGTACGGGATCTTCAACGGAAGTCCCTCGCTCCATGCACTGTTCTGCCCTTCCTTCTATCTTGGCTCTTACGAGATCAAGCATAACGGGGACATGGCATACATTGCAAAATCAACGATTATTTATGAGGGTGAAAGGACCCCCTGTTATCTTGCCATTTATTTTTCACAGAAGCACTTCGATACAATGCTTAAGGATAATCTTTCTTCCAGCAGCAATGTGGCATATATCATCAACGGGAGAGACAGCCTCGTTGCCACCTCGGATCAGGCGCTCTCCGGGACTTATCACTTCAGTTACGATGAGGTTCAGGAACACTTTATGTCCTCTAACAACTTTATCCTGAAACGTGTTCTGGACGAAGACGTATACGCCGGTTTCTATAGTATACGGAATACGGACTGGTACATGGTTGTCGCCATGCCGTCCCAGCCTATGATGAAGAAAAGTATCAATATAATGGCTGGCTTTATCCTTGTTTACGTGGCATGTATCCTGATTGCCTTCCTGATTGCGACGCTGCTCTCCCATTCCATCACCAACCGGCTTTCTGTCGTAATCAACCAGATGTCTAAAGCCCGGATTGGACCGCCTGTGGCCCTGCCTGCCGCGGACACGCATGATGAGATCGGGGACCTGATATCTACCTATAATTACATGACACGGGTCATCAACCAGCTGATGGAGGATCAGGCAAAAGCGGCGGAGGATCTCCGTATCGCGGAATTCCACTCCCTGCAGTCACAGATCAATCCACACTTCCTGTACAACACAATGGATATGATCAACTGGCTCTCCCAACAGGGGCGGTCCGCTGATGTCACATCTGCAATACAAAAGCTGTCACGTTTCTATAAGCTGACACTGAGCCGCAAAAAGAGCCTGAGCACAATAAACGATGAGATTGAACATGTATCTATCTATGTACAACTGCAGAATATGCGTTTTCATGATACGATTGACCTCCTGATCGATATACCGGATAATCTGCTGGATTATTCCATACCAAAGCTGACCTTCCAGCCTGTTATAGAAAACTGTATTCTCCACGGGATACTGGAAAAAGAGTCGAAACAGGGGACCATCGTTCTGACAGGGTGGCTTGATGAGGATGATATCGTAATTCTGATATCCGACGACGGAATTGGCATGCCGGAAGAAAAGCTGGAGAATATTTTAACAGGAAACGGTTCATCCGGCGGCAAGGGCTCCAACATCGCAGTATATAACACGCACCGCCGCCTCCAGTTAATGTACGGGCCGGAATATGGCCTGAAGTACTCCAGCACCTACGGTACAGGCACTGATGTCGAGATCCGCATCCCGGCGCGCTATCCAGAAGATGGACTGATCGATGCTTCGCCGGACGGTACGGCCGAAGACCCCCTGAAGGAAAGCCACTTTATCCAGGCACTGACGCTGCTCACGAGGCCGGAAATCAATATTTATGAGATTGCAAAAGAATGCGGGTATGACAATCCGCAGCTGTTTTTTACGGAATTCAGAGAACGGTTCGGGTGCTCGCCTGAGGAATACCGCAGGCAGGTGCTGTAATATATTCTGAAAAACTGCCACAGGAAGCTTAATGTATAACAGGCTTCCTGCGGCAGTTTTTCCTGTGACTTATTTATCCAGTACCACCGCCGGTATTTCCAGCAGCTCTGCAACTTTCTCATAGAGTGATCCATTATGCCCCACACTCATGGCAAAATGATGCGTAGGCGCCTCTGCAAACCATTCATCCATGAAAGAATCCGGATCTTTTTTGAACTTTACAGGCGTCTGGGTATTGCCGATCGTCATGATCGTACCGTCTGTCGACTCCGCTTCCGTGATGATGAATTTGAGTTTTCCGTCGATTGTCTGTGTACAGCCGAGGTTTGTAATATCCCCCGCTCTTACCTTTGCCTCTACAGATACCCCGGTCCCCTGTTTCCCATGATATAACCCCATGCCTCTCAGGATCGGCTTTCCTTTTGCAATCTCCAAATGAAACGGGCCGTCGTGTCCGAGGAGGATTGTGCCGTCCTCATAATCCACGGTCACAATTTCACAGAAACTGCCGCCCTTTCCAAGGATATCACAGATTTTCATGGCGAGACATGTCTTCAGGTCGCCTTCCCCGGCACATGGAATCCCTTCTGCGGTGAGAAGCGAATGACCAACTATAAAGCCGCCCTGCATGTCTTCATAATGATTGCCCGGAGCGCCGTGATAATAATATGTCAGTGCATCCAGATCAAACTCTTCCACCATTTTCTCCTGCGCGGCCGCTATCTTAGCAGACCAGTTCATCTGTTCTTCTGTCGGCTTCTGTGCCAGCGGGTCTGCCGCGGCATCCCCGCTGATGGTAAAGAACTCCTCAATCTCTTTTCTTTTTTCTTCCGTCTCTTCCTCTGTCACGCTCTGAAGCATCCTGTCCAGATCACACATCTCCAACACTTCAACATGTGCACCTGTCTGGGCCTGAAACATGGTAAAATCACTGTACATATCCAGCATGCCGCTGTATGTATTGCCGAGGAACCCAAATCTTGCCCCCTCCAGATTGCGTTTTACCTTCGCTGCAAGCACCCACTCCTCAATCTTCTTCCATGCACGCTTCGCCTCGGGACGATGGGCTGTTACTTCGTCCGTCATGGAAATAACCGGTGTGTAGTCCAGACCAAGCAGTCCGTTCACAACATGGTACTTGATTCCCGCACGGTTAAAAGCATTGGATACCTCCGGGACCGGACATGCACCACAGTGTGCAAGCCATTCCCCGGTCGTCGTTTTTTCATAATTTATTCTGGCCGCAGGCTGCAGGTTCAGTACGACAGCCGGTGCCTTACAGATCTGGTGGACCGGCAGGATCGATGCGCTTGTCACATAGGTTGCCGAATGGATAAAAATCAGATCAACATTTTTCTCATTAAAGTAGCAGCCAGCCTTCTGTCCCTCCTGCTCACAGTCAACAAGGCCATAATAGTATACTTCCGCCCCGAAATCTTCTACACTTCTTACGATAAATTCCCCATACTCAATCAGCCGTTCGCGCAAACCGGGAAATTGTCCCCAGTAATGCTTCAGCCCCATAGAGTAAATACCGATCCGTGGTTTCTTTACTTCTTTTCTTGTCATCATTTTATCTCCTCCTGACCGTTCTTTCGTTTCTGTTTACAAACACATTATAATCCTGTAAAATTGGAATTACATCCAAGCAAATTGTCCAAAAATAACAGAATGTTGTGGTGATACTATGAAGACAAAAACAGAACTTTTAGAGCGCGGCTCCCATACATGGAGTGAAGACTCCGTCCGGCTGATCCTAACTCCCGGTACAACCGCCAAAACAACGTATTTTTATACACAGGAGATTGGTTATTTCAAGACCTGCCACCCATACTTTTCAGAACGCCAGAATCTGGACTCGTTCCTTATCGTATATACCGTTTCCGGCAAAGGGTTTCTGGAATATGAAGGAAATACATACACTCTGAAAAAGGGACAGTGCTTCTACATTAACTGCGAGGAGCACCACATGTACTGGACCGGTGAGGACGAGGACTGGGAGATCCTCTGGATTCATTTTAACGGAAACAGTGCTCTCGGGTATTATAAAGAATTTACAAGAAATGGGTTCAGGATACTGGACTTAAGGGATGATTCCCTTATAGACCGCACTCTCCGGCAAATGATCTCTCTGCACAAAAAGAAAAACCTGACTACGGAGATTGTCACTTCTAATTTAATCAACGGGATTCTTACGGAATTACTTGTTCTGACCGCAACCAACAATGCAGACACATTCCTCATCCCTGATTATATAAAAGAAATCGCAAGAGAGATTGATAAGAATTTCAAAACGGATTTGTCGCTGAAATATTTTGAGGAGATGACACACAGAAGCCGCTATCATATCCTGAAGGAATTTAAAAAATATATCGGAGTTACGATTAACGAATACCTGATCACAGCCAGAATCACCTATGCAAAAGAGCTTCTGAAATATTCAGAACTTCCGGTCGGTGAGATCGCCTTCGAGTGCGGCATGAATAATGTGACGCATTTTATTAATCTTTTTAAGGCAAGGGAAGGACAGACGCCTCTCGTTTACCGGAAAGCCTGGAGAAGTTAAAATGCGGGTCCGTGAAACCTCAGACGGACCCGCATTTTTTGTATACAGGGAGGGAGCCCTGTTACAAACGTATTAAGTTTACTCTATGTGTTGGCTTTTACCAGAGATCTTTATAAATCTGGACAATATCCGCTTTTCTCGGAACACGCGGATTCGTCGGCGTACATGCATCAGCCAGAGCTGCATCAGCCATACGGTCAATTGCGTTGAAATAATCTTCCTTCTCGATTTTCCCCATCTGTGAAATTGACAGCGGGATGTCCATCTCTTTGAGCATAAACTGTACCCAGTTGACAAGTGAACGGACAGTCATGATCTTATTGTAGCTGCTCAGTCCCAGCAGCTGTGCCACTGTTGAATACCGCTTTACAGCCGGCAGGTACTCTGTACGGCTCTTGCTGTGTTTGTTGATATCACTGTTAAACTCAATGATATGCGGCAGCAGCATTGCATTTGCACGTCCGTGGGGGATATGGAATGTTGCCCCGAGCTGGTGTGCCATGCTGTGGTTAATTCCCAATGATGCGGAATTGAACGCAAGACCTGCCAGACAGGAAGCGGAATGCATCTTCTGTCTCGCATGGGTATCGTTGCCGTCAAGATATGCACGAAGCAGGAAAACTCCGCATATCTCGATCGCCTTCTCTGCCAGTGCTGTAGAAAAGTCATTCCGGTTCGTACTTACGCACGCCTCCAGGGCATGTGTAAACACATCCATACCGGTATCCGCCGTGACTGACGGCGGCACACTTTTCACGAGTTCTGCATCCAGAATCGCTTCATCCGGAGTAAGCTCTCTGGATACAAGCGGATATTTCATCTGTTCGGACGGGTCAGAGACAACTGCAAAAGAAGTAACCTCTGATCCGGTACCGCTTGTTGTCGGTATCGCAATGAGGCCAACCTCCCCGTAATTATCTACACGGAGTGCAAACTCACGGATTGATTTGGAGGAGTCAATAGAGGAACCGCCTCCAACAGCGATAATTGCCTCCGGCCTGTACTCCAGCATCTTCTTTACGCCTTCACTGATCTTGTCGATCGGTGCATCCGGCACTACCTCTTTGAAGATATCAAACTGGATATCTGCCTTCTTAAGAGGATCTAAGATCAGATTCAGACTACTGCTCTGTGCCATGAATGGGTCCGTAATAATCAGTACTTTTCTGTATGGAATCTCAGTCAGGCGATCCAGTGCCTGGTCGCCAAAGTATATTTTAGTCTTTATATCAAAACTCTTCATAGTGCCCTTCCTCTACTTCGGATAGATGCACTCTATCCCTAACTCTTTGAATGCCTGAAGCCATTTGGCCGCCGGCTTTTCATCAGTAACAACGGTGGTTACATCTTCCAGCATACCGACTGCTGTAAACGCCGTTTTGTCAAACTTACTTGAATCCACTGCAAGGATCTTCTCCTTGGCGGCATCCAGCATCGTTTTCTTATTATTCGCTAAAAGCTCATCAGAATCTGTAAGTCCGGATGCAAGGTCGAAACCTTTGCAGGATATAACAGTTCTGTCTACATGATAGGAACGCAGCATTTTATCTGTCTGGGGCCCTACGAGAGCAAAAGACCCCTCTCTGGAAACACCGCCTGTTGACAACACACTCCAGTCCGGCACATCAAACAATTCGATGATAATCTCTACTGAATTCGTTATCAGTGTCAAATTCCGTTTTCCTTTCAATGCCTTGGCAACATACACTGCGGTGGAGCTGGCATCCAGCATAATACTCTCACCATCTTTTATCCTGGAGCTTATCAGCTCTGCTATACGCTGTTTGCCTATCACATTGTGATTCTTCCTGATGTTAAACGGTAAATCAATATTTACATTTTCATTGATGACGGCCCCGCCGTAACTCTTTATCGCATACCCGTCATTTACCAGTTTCTCCAGATCTCTTCGGATCGTCTCCTCAGAAACATCATAAATCTGGCTTAATTCACTTACCACTACACGCCGATCAGCCTGCAGTTTCTCTAATATTTCATTCCGTCTTTCTATTGCAAGCATAGTACTGCCTCCCGCCCAGACTTTCACCGTAAATTACAAAATTACTTCGCGAATCTTAGCATCCGGATGTGCAATTACAGAGGAGTCAAGATACATTCCTTCATCTGCAACTGCAGCCTTCGCCCTTTCTATAGCCGCTTCTACCGCTGCCACATCACCTGTCAGCATCAGGTATGATTTACCACACATACCTCTTGCAATACGGAGTTCGATCAGATCTACGATTGCAGTCTTGGCTGCTTCATCTGCCGCAACGATAATGGAAGTCGCATCATACGTCTCCATAATGCCAAGTGCGGACACCTCTTCGATGTTCGTAGCCCCATAAATCGCTGGAAAAATAGATTTGTGCGGATTGCCGAGTACGAAACTGTTAATCAGGTGTTTTCCATGCAGTGTCTTCGATGTCTCAATGGCTGCATTCACGGCGCTTAAATCTCCTGAAATAATAACAATATATTTACCCGGACATACTGTCTGAGCCTCTATGATGCTTACTTCAGAAGTCTTTACCATAGCATCCGCTGCTACTACACCCGATGAAACAGTCTTATATTCTACCATTCCAATTGCCTTACTCATTGCCTGCACGTCCCTCCTGAGTTTCTATGATTATATATTTCTCATTCACATCGCTTACGATACCATCAATGCTCGCATGGATTCCCACGCTTAAGCCTTTGGCAGGTTCAGCGATCAAATGTCCTCTTGCCACCTTGTCGCCGCGTTTTACAACTGCAGATGCAGGTGCCCCGATATGCTGGCTCAGGAGTATTTTGACTTTTCTAACCGGAACCGCAGACTCGTCAAGAGGAGCCTCCCGGTCATACTTCGTCAGATCAAGCCTGGCCATCAGCCGTTCCATAGGAACTTTACGGTATTCTCTTTCCTCTCCCACCGGCTTTGGCACAACACCCTGCGGCGGTTTGATTCCATTGGCACGTAAACCTGCTTTGTATTCCGCCATTAATGATCTCGGTGACAATCCCTGCATACAGGAATACATCTCACACAGACCACAGGAAGAACAAAACATGGTATTGATAAATATGTTTGGTTCCTGCAAATCTTTACAGGTAGCCGCCCTCATAAATAAATGCGGCTCTATCGGATGTCCGAGACGATTTCTCGGGCACAGATCTGTACACATCGTACACTGGCAGCAGCATGCTGCCGCACGCTTTAAGTCAATGGATGACTTCCGTCTCTTCTTCTGGATAATCAGGTGGTCCTCAGGCAGCACGAGGACGGCATTTGTCGTCTTCGTAACCGGCTGCGACCCGCTTCCGATGAATCCCATCATCGGGCCCCCGATAAAATAAACAGGGTCTTTTGTTGTCACGCCTCCGGCGAGTCTTACAACTTCCTCGATTGTCGTTCCGATCGGAACACGTACCGTTACCGGATTTTCTACTTCCGCCACAACGGAAACAAGTTTATCAACAACCGGAGTCTCCTGATTCAGAGCCCTGTAAACATTATATACAGTCTCAACATTGAACACGGCCACTCCGCTTTCTATCGGAAGTCCTCCGGGCCTTACAACCTTACCCGTCACTTCATAAATCAGTACGACTTCATCTCCGGCCGGATATACTTCATCGAGCAGTCCCAGCCTGACCTCCGGATAGTCTCCGATGACCTCATTCAACGCTTCAATCGTCTTTTTATAAGCCTTTTTTATACCAATAACTACTTCTTTTGCACCTACAGCCTGCCCCATCATATGGAAGGTCTCAACGATTTCCTGTGCATATTTTTCAAGTAATTGTCTATGTAATCTTAAGAGTGGTTCACATTCTGCACAGTTCAGGATGATTGTCTCAGCACGTTCATCTAACTTTGCATAAGTAGGAAAGCCCGCACCACCTGCACCAACAATACCATTCTGCTGCAATATGCTGCTTAATTCTTTCATTTCCATCATTTCACTACTCCAGTCCTGTTCCATCGTCAATAATTCCAACAATCGCTGCATCAACAGGTGCCTCCGGCATTCCGG
This sequence comes from Faecalicatena orotica, assembly GCF_905197545.1. Lineage (NCBI taxonomy): Bacteria > Bacillati > Bacillota > Clostridia > Lachnospirales > Lachnospiraceae > Faecalicatena > Faecalicatena orotica. The sequence goes on along the minus strand of NZ_CAJJZH010000010.1, from coordinate 94,784 downwards.
AACCGATTCGCGCAGCACTTCCCTGTGCCACTAATACATAGTCACCTATACCAGCACCAATCTTATCAATCGCAATGAGTTGTTTTGCACCGGTCTGCATATGTTCCAAAACATCCACAATCATAAACTTATTGCCGACCAGATTTTCACATTTGCGTGTCGAGACAACACTTCCTTTAACTTTACCTATCAGCATAACATCCTCCTCATGCGACTTTACATTTCTTTTTTTATACACTGACACATTGGCAGGAAAAATGCCAATGTGTCAGTGTACTGCTTTTATTCCATTCTTATTTAATAATTCTGACTGTATCACCTGTCGCAATCTTAGCTGCATTCGCTTCATCAGTATCGATATGCATCTCGAGGGTAAAGCTGTCATCCACACGGATCTGCACATGATTGAAAACAGTTCCTCTTTCGTTATCTGCCTTTACAGACACAACGTCACCGTCATGTACTCCGGCAGCAGCCGCATCTTTGGGCGGCATATGGATATGCCTCTTGGCAATGATGCACCCTTCATCCAGATAGATTGCGCCTTTCGGCCCAACTACTGCAATTGCTGCTGAACCTGCAACATTACCGGATTCTCTGATCGGCGCCTTAACACCAAGGCGGATCGCATCAGTTGCTGAAACCTCTACCTGTGATTTGCTTCTTACAGGTCCTAAAATTCTGACATTCTCTATTGCTCTAAGCTTCAGGCCCACAATAGTAACCAGTTCGTTGGATGCGAACTGTCCGCCCATCAGCTCTTTTTTCTTAGTTAACTGATATCCCGGACCAAACAGAGCTTCTACATGCTCCTGTGTCAGATGGATATGTCTTGCAGACACACCAATCGGCACCATGTATCCGTTATCTTCAGAAGCCTTTTGTTTCTCGACAGCTTCCAGTACCATTTTGGTAATCAATGCTACATTACTATTGTCCATATCAATTCTCCTCACTTGCATGCATGAAACGAATTCCTTCTTTTAAGAGTCCTGCTTTTTCATGCATACTGTGGTATTTACAGGCCTTACAGCCTGCCAATGACAAACTGTAAGGCCCTGTAACTGCCAAAACGAATTATTTGATTGCTGGAAGAATCTTCTCTACATCTGTGTGCGGTCTTGGGATTACGTGTGTTGCTACTAATTCTCCGAGTCTGCCTGCTGCTTCTGCACCAGATTCAACTGCAGATTTAACTGCTCCAACGTCTCCGCGAACCATTACTGTTACAAGACCGGAACCGATCTTCTCTGTTCCTACTAATACAACATTAGCTGCTTTGAGCATTGTATCTGCTGCTTCGATTGATGCTACTAAACCTCTTGTTTCAACCATTCCTAATGCTTCCTGTGACATTCTTTTTTCCTCCTTTAATTGAATCTTTTCTTCTACTTGTTCCGCCTGCTGCGCCGTCTGTTTCACTCTCTGGAGCGTTTTAGCCGGTGCCTTAGCTGTAGTCGTTTTTTTGGTGGATGCAGCTTTAGCAGTGCCGGTTGTCTTCTTTGCCGTACTTCTCGCAGTTCCGGCTGACTTAGCAGTGCTCTTTCGTGCTGCCCCTGCTGGTTTCTGGGAACCTTCGGCGTTTTCTGCACCTGTCGGTTTCTTCTCTTCTGCCATCTGACTGCCTCCTAACTTACCCTGTTCGCGCTGTTATTGATAAGCTTTAATATCTCCTCGTGAGGACTTGCAATCACTACATGCGCTACAGGCTTTTTAATTCCGTTTGCTGCGGCAGTTTCAATGGCCCCGGTTACAGCAGATACGTCTCCGCGGATGATGATTGTTACAAGTCTTCCACCTAACTTTTTCTCCCAGGTAACGAGCTGTACATCTGCTGTCTTGCACATAATGTCAATGGCAACAACTGCTCCCGTCACACTTGGAACTTCAAAAAATCCATACGCCTGTCCCATGAGACTGCTCCTTTACTTCTTCGATCCATTCCCGTTTGTTTCCGGAAATATGTGCTCTTCGCAGTTCCTATACTGTAGGAAGGATTTTCTCAACATCATTGTGCGGTCTTGGGATTACGTGTGTTGCTACTAATTCGCCAAGTCTTCCTGCTGCGTCAGCTCCTGTTTCAACTGCTGCCTTAACAGCTCCAACATCTCCGCGTACCATAACTGTTACAAGTCCTGATCCGATCTTCTCTGTTCCTACTAATGTTACCTCAGCTGCTTTTGTCATTGCGTCTGCTGCTTCGATTGCTGCTGTAAGTCCTCTTGTTTCTACCATTCCTAATGCCTGCTGTGCCATTTTATATTTCCTCCTAAACTTCTTCTATATAGATTTTATTGGGTTTCCCTTTATCTAAACCGCTCAGTTTCAGCATCTTCTCTGTATCCGCTGTCGGTCTTGCAATTTCATATTCGTTCACAACTCCAGCAAGCTGTTCTGCCCTTGCTCTCGCTGCTTCCAATGCGGCCTGCACATCGGATACACTTCCACGAAACTTAACCATGACAATCAGTGGAACAGGTAATTCATCCGCATTCGCCGGTTTATTCTTATCAAAGGTTTCGAGCGTTACATTGCCTGCCTTACAACCGGCATCTGCCGCCGCATAAGCTGTTGCCAGCCCGAATACCTCTAACATGCCTACTGCTTCTCCCATATTAATTCTCCTTCTTGGGACAATTGCTATTTATTCACAATAGCAATCTTCAGACCTTCCATCTTCAGGTTTGTCTGATGAGCTTCGTTAATCTGATCCAGTGGGAACTCATGTGTAATGAGGTCATCCATCGGAAGGCCGATTCCTTTTGCTCTCTTTAAGAAATCAAATGTTGTAGCGTAGTCCCTTAAAGTATATACCCATGAACCAACCAATGTGATTTCTTTAGAGCACAGGTCAAAGTGTGGGTTGATTGTTGCGTCTCCTCCGTTGATGAAGAATCCTAATTCACAAAGTCCGCCGCCGTTTCTGATGAACTTATAGATATTAGCGTGTGCAACAGGTGAACCAGTACACTGGAATGCAAAGTCTGCCGGATGCCCGTCAAATGCAGCCTTTACACCATCTGCCAGAGCTTCGATGCCCTTGAAATCCTTAAAGTTTACAGATTTCTCTGCTCCCATTCTCTTAGCAAAATCAAGCCTCTTCTGCTCACCGTCAACTGCTACGATGTTCTCGATTCCCATTGTACGCAGGACTGCAATACAGATCAGACCGATCGGTCCGCATCCCTGTACGACTACCCTGCTGTTGAATCTTAAGATTCCCGTTGTCTTTGCCCTCTCCACTGCGTGGATCAGAACTGCACAAGGCTCGATCAGAATTCTGGATTTCAGGTCAAGGTCGCTTACGTTGAATACGGTTGAACCTTCACGGATCAATATGTAATCTGAGAACCATCCGTTCAGATGAATGTCATCATCCGGAAGAAGTCCGTATACATCAGCTCCGCCTACGTTCTGTTTGTTCAGGTCATACATTGTGATATCCGGGTCATCTTTGAAGATCATACAGGTAACAACCTTGTCTCCGACCTTCAGTTCTTTTCCGGCACTGTCAGCCTTTACATTCTTACCCATCTTAACGATCTCTCCGGTTCCTTCGTGTCCAAGTACAACCGGGATCAGGCTGAACGGGTCTCTCTTGAATTCGTGGGCGTCAGTACCACATACGCCGCATCCTTCTACCTTAACAAGAATGTCTCCGTCACCGACTTCCGGGATCGGATATTCCTTGATGTCATAGTGTTCTAAAGCTGTCAGCATAGCTACGCGGGCAGTTTTTGGTATTGCACCTGCCGGTGCTGTTGTATTTGCAGCAGGAGCAGCTTTTTTGTCCAGCATACTTTCCAGTACCTGTTTTACAACTGCTTCTACATTTGCAGAATTCATTTCCATTTTATTTCCTCCTGTATTAGACAATCACCTTATTTTAACGTATGCACAGACTGTCTGTCATTACGCAGCGTCTTCTTTTTGTGAATGAACTTGCACTCGTAAGGCCTTCACCGGTTCTGCTGGCAATTGTGAATGTGCAGAAGCCTTCGCCCCCAAATCCGATTGCCGCATAGGACGGTCCGTTCTTTACAAGAATTGCCGTGTCAATCGCCTTTGCATACTTTGTGATGTTGTCAATGTTCTTTGAATGGATATGCGCAGAGTGTCTGTTGCCGTGCTCAAGCCATACAGACTGTTCAACAGCATCGTCAAAATCTTTCGCTCTCACAACACCCAGAATCGGCATCATCAGTTCTGTAGCAATCAGTGGGTGTTCCTTCGGACCTTCAAATGTAATACATCTGATGTTGTCCGGAACTGTTACACCGATCATACCAAGGAGTGTCTTTGCATCTCTTCCTACACATTTTCTGTTCAGTCTGCCGTCTTTCATAACAACTGCAGTGAGTGCATCCTGTTCTTCTTTGGAAGCCAGATAGCATCCCTGCTCAGATACCATGTAGTGCATCAGTTCATCTGCGATAGAATCTACAGCAACGATCTCCTTCTCAGCGATACATGGAAGGTTGTTATCAAATGTACAGCCATTCACGATGTCTTCTGCTGCCTTGCGGATATCTGCTGTCTCGTCTACAAGTGCCGGAGGATTTCCTGCCCCTGCGCCGATTCCTCTTTTACCTGATGAAAGAACCGCTGTTACAACTCCCGGTCCTCCTGTTGCAGCAATCAGGTGGATATCCTTGTGTTTCATCATGATATTGCTGGAATCCAGCGTCGGTTTCTGGACGGTGCAGGCGATGTTGTCAGGTCCGCCTGCTTCGATAGAAGCCTCGTTAATCATGTTGATTGCATAGATAGAAGTCTTGATTGCTCCCGGATGCGGATTAAATACGACTGTATTGCCTCCGGCTAACATACCGATTGTATTGCAAAGAACAGTCTCACTCGGGTTCGTACATGGTGTAATTGCTCCGATTACGCCAAACGGTCCCATTTCAATCAGAGTCAGTCCTCTGTCCCCTGACCATGCAGTTGTTGTGATATCTTCCGTTCCCGGTGTCTTCTCAGCAACTAACTGGTGCTTCAGGATTTTATGTCCGACATTTCCCATGCCGGTCTCCTCAACGCCCATGCGTGCAAGGATCTCCGCATTTTCTACTGTCTTCTTCCTAATATTTGAAATTATCTTCTCTCTGCCGTCCATAGACATCTTGCCGACAATCTTCTGTGCTTTTTTAGCCGCTTCAATTGCCTCGTTCATGTCAGCAAATACGCCGTGGCTTCCTGTTACATCAGAAGCGATCTGCATCTTTGCCATAACTTCCTGAACAATGTCCTGGACCATCTGTTCATTTACAGACACGCTAATACCTCCTTATTTATTCCTGCATTAGACTTCATACATCTGGCTGAAAACCTCTTTGCCATAAGCCGCAATTGCAGTATCCTGTTCGGCTGTACCGCCGCTCACGCCTAATGCTCCGATTATTTTCCCGCCCGCTTCCAACGGTTCTCCGCCTCCGAATATTACGATCTTACCTTCATTCGTAAACTGGATGCCGTATAAAGGCTGTCCCGGCTGGCTTAAGTGGCTAAGCTCTTCCGTCGACATCTTGAGGCTTGCTGAAGTAAATGTCTTATTAATTGCAATATCAAAACTTGCTATGTAGGCGTCATCCATGCACTGCACGGCAACAGGCCTTCCTGCCTGGTCGGAAACCGCGATTACCACGTTTACTCCCATACTGGCGGCTTTTTCTTTTACCTTTTCGATTAAGGTATTCGCTGCCTGTAATGTCATCTTATGCTTCTTGCATGTACAGACATGTCCGGCCGCATGGTGATGTGCGCCATTATCTTTCATCTGATCCAGTACCGCTTTCACGGCATTGGTAATATCCTGTTCATTCATAGCAGTCCCCTATTATTTCTATCAACGCCTGGTATTCGAATTACAGTCCCAGCTGATCCATTACTTTCTTTGTGATAGATGCAACTAAATCAGCATCTGCTGTAGCAGCTTCCGGTGCAGCAGCGCCGCATGATCCGCCGCAGCTGTGGCAGCTTGGCTTGCCTGCTTTTGCGTTCGGGCATACATTTGCAGGATGTTTTCCAGGAAGTCCCATCTGTCTTCTGATCTCGTATAACTTGTCCATCTGCTCTTTGTTGAATTCCTGTGGTTCACCGAGCATCTTTGACTGATATAAGAGCTGTGCGTAGAACTCTACGGATTCCATCTTATGATATGCATTCAGCAGAGAATTTGAATAAGCAAGTGCGCCATGATTCTCAAGCAGAACTGCATCAAAATACTGTAAGTGCTCAGATACAGCATCCGGGATCTCCATTGTAGAAGGTGTACCATATTTAGCGATCGGAACACATCCCAGAGCGATTACAGCCTCAGGCATGATCGGCTGTGTCAGAGGAATACCACAGATTGCAAATGTTGTAGCGTACAGCGGGTGGGCATGTACTACTGCGTTAACATCCGGTCTCTCCTGATAAACACGCATGTGCATCTTGATCTCAGAAGAAGGTCTGAACCCTTTGTTTGCCTGAAGTACATTTCCTTTTGCATCGACTTTACAGATATATTCCGGTGTCATAAATCCTTTGCTGACACCTGTAGGTGTGCATAAGAACTCATTGTCATTCAGTTTTACAGAGAAGTTACCATCATTAGCAGCAACCATACCGCGGTTGTACACTCTCTTACCGATTTCACACATTTCTTTTTTGATTTCGTATTCGTTTTGCATCCTTTTTTTCCTCCTTGGATTCTTAAAACAAAACTTTTTTGTTTTATGTTGTTTCTAACTCGATATTACCACATAACCCCACAACAGTCAACTTATTTCTGTGTTGGATTTGTTGTTTTTACGTAGTTTCCCCGTCCTCTTTACGTTTCCCACGGAAGTACGTCGCCTTCTTCCTTCAAATACTCCAGAATCTCGGGGATTCCTTCGTAATTTTTAGAGTCTACATAGAAGATCTTCTTACATCCGGTCAGCCTTAACCAGCGCTCTGCACGTGCTACATCTGCCTTCTTATCGTGGATTTTTGTCACGATGCCGATCACCTCACGGTTACACATGGACGTACAGCACGGCGGATATAAAGAATACGGCTCTGTCGCGGATAATAACAATCCCACAACATCAGCCTCGTAAGAATACAGCGCAAGCGCATATCCAAGATGCTTTGTCTGGGCATATTCGCCGGGGGTATCTATGATAACATCGAAGTTATTTACATATTGGGTCTTGTGATACTGGATTTTTTCACCCTTTAATGCCTGAGTCAGTGTGGTTTTCCCACACTCGCTTCTGCCCATCAGTACAATTTTTTTCATATATTTAAGTCCTTGTGATATCACATACGGAGAATCCCATCTTATCCCTGACGTAATCCAGAACCGCACGGATAGATGCCTCCACCTCGGAAATCGTCCCTGTCACGATCAGTGTACCGCTGAAACGGTCCACAAAACCAAGCTCGATTCCAGCCGCCTTAGTCGCTATATCGGCTGCTATGATTGCAGTCTCGGCCGGGCTGATCGTCAGTACACCGATTGCAGACTTACTGTGCTCCACCCTCGGGTCGAGTCCCAGCTTCTCATATAATATGATATCCGGGCTTGCAATCAAATGGGCGATTGTAATCTCTTTGCCGGGGACGAGTTCCTGTACGATTCGTTCCGGCATTTGTTCATGATTCATTTCCATTAACCTCCTATCTGACATTCCACTCCCGACGCCTTAACAGCAGTCTCAAGCAGCATCTCCATCTTTTCGTTGGCAGGCGGTTCCACGTTTCCCATCAGATACCGTCTTCCAAGACCTTCATATTTATCCTGGCCAAGCCTGTGGTACGGCAGCAGATGCAGCCGCTTTACAGTTCCCAGAGCCTTTGTATACTCTGCAATATCTCTGATTTCCTCCACCGTATCGTTGAACCCCGGTATAACCGGAACGCGGATACTGAGTTCTGTCATGCCGGATCTGGCAATACGCATCGCATTCTCCAGCATTAATTCATTTGAATGCCCGGTGAATTCCTTATGTTTTGCCGGGTTCATATGTTTGATATCCAGAAGGTACTGGTCTAAATATGGAAGGATTCTTTCTATAATAGAATAGTCCGCATATCCCATGCTCTCCAACGCAGTGCTGATCCCTGACTCGTTCGCCGCTCTTAACAGGGCTTCGGCAAATTCCGGCTGGCACAGGCTTTCACCCCCTGACAGGGTGAGTCCGCCTCCGGTCCTGCGGTAATACGTCCGGTCCTTTTCCACGGTCTCCATGACTTCGGCGACTGTAACATCTCTTCCTATCGTCTTTTTCTCTCCCTGCACAAGCATGGTCTCAATCTCAAACCGCTGAGATTCCGGATTACAGCACCAGCGGCACCTTAAGACGCAGCCTTTCAGGAAAACAATGGTACGGATTCCGTTGCCGTCGTGGATGGAGTATCTCTGTATGTCAAAGATACGGCCTTTTGTCTTTAAATAATCATCCATGCTGCTTTTCCCTTTCTGCTTCCTGTCAGAATCCCTGCTCTGTCCTGCGGATAATGTCATCCTGAAGTGACTTGGACAATGTTGTAAACAATGCGCTGTATCCGGCAACCCGGACGACAAGATGCTTGTACTGCTCCGGATTCTTCTGTGCATCCAGAAGTGTCTCGCGGCTCACGACATTGAACTGCATATGACTTCCCTTCTGATCAAAGTATGAGCGGACCAGTCCGACAAAATTCTCAAGCCCCCTTCTTCCGCTCAGTGCGGACGGATGGAACTTCTGATTAAACAGCGTACCGTTTGACGCAATATAATGGTCGAGTCTGGAAACGGAATTAGCTGCCGCCGTCGGCCCGTTCACATCTTTCCCTGCCGAAGGTGATACACCGTCAGCTACCGGGGTATGTGCCAGACGTCCGTCAGGCGTAGCCCCTGTCTGTGCTCCCAGCGGAACATTGGCTGATACCGGGTACAGTCCTGCCTGGAACATACCGCCCCTCGGGTTCTTGTAATCCAGAAGCGGCTTCGTGTATGTATATGCAACATCCCTTGCAAACGCATCTACTTCCGGGATATCGTTTCCGAATTTTGGCACTTCCTCAATCAGCTTCAGGATTCTTTCTCCGTTCGCTTTCACTTCCGGTGCTTCGGATGCAGCAACAACAGTCTTAAGTATTGCGGCAATCTCACGCCCGCCTACTGCCTGTCCGGCTTCCTTCATGCTTCCCGCGATCTCTGAAGTAATTCCTGCCACATCCTCACTGCTTAATCCTTTGCCATAATTCGTTGCAAGCGCTTCCTTCAGTTCCTTCATGCTGATCTTCTTCTCATCGTAAACAAGCTTCTTGACTGCATACAGCGAGTCTGCCATGTTTGCAACACCAAATCCCTGAGGACCGGTAAAGTTGTAAACAGCTCCGCCTTCCTGAACTGTCTTTCCCTTCTTCATACAGTCATCGACCATAGAAGAAAGGAATGGGAGAGGACATCTCTCGGCATGGGCCATATCAATCGCGTTGTCGGCATTCACAAGCAGCTTAATTGCGTAATCCATCTGGATCTTATATGCATGGTAGAATTCCTCAAAGCTCTTCATGTCTTCTACTTTGCCTGTCTTCGGCCCGATCTGTACACCCTTGTCCACTCCACTGCTGAATACAAGTTCAAGCGGACGGCACATATTGAAGAACGCAGCATCATGCCAGCCCTCGGTCTTGCCTGACTTCTGCGGCTCTACACAACCGATGATATTATAGTCCCTGGCATCTTCAAGTGTCAGCCCCCTGCTTACCAGTGACGGAATAATAACCTCATCATTATAATATGCCGGAAGCCCGATACCCGTACGGGTCAGTTCCGCCGCCTTGATCAGGAATTCGTGGGGTGTCCCGTTCCATACTCTGACGGATAATGACGGCTGTGGAAGAAATACATGCACGGAAGCTTGTATACTCATGAATGACAGATCATTCGTCACATCTACGCCTTCCTCATTCTGTCCTCCGGCGATCAGGTTCTGGAACAGACTGTAGCCTGCAAACCCTTCTGCTGAAACAGCATCACGGCATTTGTTCAGGTCATTTAACTTCACCCAGATGCAGTCCATCAGCTCCTGTGCGAATCCTCTTGTAATCCTGCCGCTTTCAATATCCTTCTTATAATAAGGATACATATATTGGTCAAATCTCCCCGGAGAAATAGAATGTCCACTGGATTCGATCTGAAGCAGCTGCTGCACAAACCAGAATGACTGGCATGCCTCGTAAAATCCTGATGCACCTTTTTCAGGTACATTTGCACAATTCTGTGCGATCTGGAGCAGCTCTTTCCTGCGTGTCATATCAGAACACTTTTCTGCTTCTTCCAGTGCCAGCTTCGCATAACGTCTTGCATATGTAATCACTGCATCACAGCTGATCATCACGGCTTCCAGAAATCTCGACTTCTTCTGATAGTCTCCGTCCGCCAGACTGAGCTTCGCGAGTTCTGCCTGTGCCTTCTCTTTAATCCCCGAAAATCCGATCGAAAGAACTTCACCGTATTTTACCGTCACATGGCCTACACCATTGTAAAAATAATTGCCCGGCGTAAAGATATTATGTTCTATGGCTAACAGCGTCTCCGGCTCCATGTAAGATGTTGCCAGTTCACTCGTTGTCTTCCCTGCCCAGTACGCGTTCGCTTCCTTAAGTTCTGCTTTTGTCTTCTCAGCAATATAGAACGGGTCTGCTGACCTCGTCTCTACGGTGTCGAATTCTGCCTCCAGCCAGTCATAAGAAAATTCCGGATAAGTCTGGCATCCTCTCGGAGCAATTGTCGTACTGCCTACGATCAACTCCAGATCACGAATGATGATCGGTATATTCTCCAGAATATGCTGAAATGCTTTTGCACGCCGGATGATCATAGGTTCCTGTTCCGTCTGTCTGTAAGACTCAGTAATCAATACAGCTCTCGCCGACTCAATCTCCGGCATCTTAGCATACAGATTCTCAACAAGCTTCGTAATACGCTCTGACTTGGGTATATCCGTGCTGTCATAGGTATATAATCCCATTTGCCCTGTCACTCCTTTCTTCCATATAAACAGGATACGCTTATATGTTCTATAGTCCTAAGGGAAAAGCCCCTGTTTCTGCCTGCAAAACATACACCTGCATTAATCGTAATGCTTCTCCACCCAGTTGTTACCATTATACTATTATAGCCTGTCTAAGTCAACAAAAAACAACACTTGCCGCATAATTTATATACATGAACCCAACACTTCCCAACATACTAATCGTTGTTTTTATTTGTTTTACATGAGATTCTGACTCACTTTATATTGACAAAACAGCGCCAATCACGCATACTATATGTTAGAGGTTTTATGATATCTCATACAGAACAGATAAGACACAATTAACGTTGTTATTGCAGACCACTGAATATATGGAACTGGCTGCACAAATATAGAAAGGCCTGAATCTTATGTCTTTGTTAGAATTTGACATACATACCCACACAATCGCCAGCGGACATGGATCTACTGCCACAATCACCGATATGGCAAAAGCCGCCGCTGCACATAATTTAAAAATGCTCGGAATCACAGATCACGGCCCCGCTACGCTCGGGGGCGGAAGGGTCTCTTATTTCAGGAGCCTTGCGCATGCACAGAAAAAGCGGGTCGGTATCGAAATGCTCTATGGTGCAGAGGTGAATATTCTGGATAATAAAGGGAAGCTGGATCTGGATGATACTATATTAGAAAAGCTGGATTATGCCATCGCAAGCATCCATAAACCAGTTAAAAAACCGGGAACTATAGAAGAAAATACAGCAGCCTATATCGCTGCGATGCAGAATCCCAACGTCCGGATCATCGGACACTGTGATGACGTGAAATATCCTGTCGACTATCTTGCAATTGTAAAAGCGGCAATGAAATATGACGTACTTCTTGAGATTAATAACAGTTCCCTAAGTCCCGACGGCTATCGCGGCGACACCAGATTCAACGACCTGATGATCCTGAATCTGTGCAGACACTTTCATTATCCGGTCGTTCTGGCAAGCGACAGCCACGGAACCAGGCATGTAGGAGACTTCAGTTATGCCTTAGAGCTCGCAAAGCTTGCAGGAATGCCTGAGTCATTGATCATGAATTATTCCACGAAAGCATTCAAATGCTTTCTGGAACGTTAACAAAATCAGAATGGGCGCTCAAAATGCAAACTTTATCCGGTACCGGACGAGCCTTGCGTTCTGGGGCCCTACTTTTTTGCAAAAATTTGACGGTATAGCTTCAGCCTGATTCACGATCAGTTCATCTAGTGTCGTGCAGAATATCTGGCTGAGCGCATAAAAATTATCCAGTGACGGCAGTGTCCTCCCTGCAAACCAGCCATAAATAGACTGCGGTGAACCCAATCTCAAAAGGCTGCAAAGATCTTTTACCGCAATATTTCTGGATCTGCAGATAAACCGCAGCCAGTTGCCGGTTCTTACCATGTTAATCCCGGGATATTCATTCCCCTTCATATGCTCATCTTCCCTTCTTTTTCAGTGTTTTCCTCAAAAAATACTATTAAGAAATATCACCTTATCCTACTTGTTTTGATTTTCTTTTATAATAGCACATAATTTTATCATTAATCTACTGAATCATGTGTCAAGCAGTTTATAACTTAATATTATAATCCACCGCTCTCTCAGCTATCTTATTTACTTTTCCTGTTCAGCATAACCAACCCCTGTTAAGGCAAGCGCAAACAATCCGGCCGCAATATAGATCCCGTCATTTATCCCAATCAACGCAAGAATGATTGTGAAAAGCAGCATCGCAATTCCAAGTAACATTTTTTTCATGTCATTCCCCTTTCCATTTTGTTCAAGTATATCAGATATGACAATGTTTTTAAAGAAAACAAGAAATGCTTCAGCCCGTGTGGCTGAAGCATTTCTCGGATTAGGTATTTATTTTTCTATTTTTTTGGAGGAAAAATCGAAAAATATATGTTATGTCTATTGGACAATTCATATCCAATATATATTCAAAAGGGCGGCTGACCCCTTTTGGCAGTATTTGCAGCATCTTATTGTGCTTATGCTCTCTTTGAAAGCACTTCTGTTTCATATTTCTCAATTTCTGAGAACCATCCTTCTGGATCTACACCACACTGAGCACAATATTCATTCCAGATATCCCCGATTGGAAGTGTCTTGCATTCTTCCATCATAACCATCTTCTTGCTAAACTGGTTTGTATCCTGCAGCTCTTTGAGCATTGCGCTCGGAGTACACAGAGCATTCAGGAGTGCCTTCTGGAAGCTTCTGAATCCCGTTACCCATGCAGATACACGGTTGATGGATGCATCAAAGTAATCCAGTGCAATATATGTACGGTCAAGACCATCGCAGCGCACGATTTCCTGCGCAATTTCCTTTGTCTCATCATCGTAAAGAACTACATGGTCAGAATCCCAGCGGATCGGGCGTGTGACATGGAGTGCGATTTCCGGAAAGAATGTAAGCAGCGCTGGAATCTTATCGGAAACAACTTCTGTCGGGTGATAATGTCCGTTATCCATCAGAGGAAGGCATTTATCCATATTTGCAGCTGCATAACTTAAAGCAAACTCGGCAGAACCAACTGTATAGGCTTCTACACCAATACCAAATACCTTGGACTCTACGCAAGGTTTCACCATCTTCGGATCATAGGCTTCAGAAAGAATCTCGTCGATAGACTCTTTATAACGAACCCTTGGTCCCATGCGGTCTGCCGGTACATCTTTATAACCGTCACCCGTCCAGATATTCATAACACAAGGGATCCCTGTCTGCTCTGCAAAATATGTCGAGATCCGGATGCAGGCTTTTCCATGCTCGATCCAGAACTTTCTTGTCTCTTCATCCGGGCTTGACAGAGTCAGTCCGTCTTTCACTTTATCATGAGAGAAGAAGGTCGGGTTAAAGTCCAGTCCCATTCCTCTTTCCTTCGCAAAGTCAACCCATTTCTGGAAATGCTTTGGCTCCAGTTTATCACGGTCAACAAACTCACCATCTTCAAAAATCGCATAGCTTGCATGCACATTAATCTTCTTCATTCCCGGCATCAGGCTCATAGCCTTATCCATATCAGCAAGCAGCTCCTCTGGAGTTCTTGCCTTCCCGGGATAATTTCCGGTCGTCTGGATTCCTCCTGTCAGAGGACCGTCATGATCGAATCCCGTCACATCATCCCCCTGCCAGCAGTGCAGTGATACAGGCACATTCTTACATTTTTCAATCGCAGCGTCCGTATCCACCCCCAGCTTTGCATAAATCTCCCTTGCTGATTCATATCTTTCTCTTGTCGTCATCATAAATCCTCCTTATTTTTCAAAGGGGTCAGACCCCTTTGCGCTCCGTTTTCAGAATTGTTTTCCTTTTTCGTCGTAGTTCTTTATGTCAAATGACCTGCCCACACATACTCTTGCTTCCGGAAGGCTCGCAAATACGCCGTCATGCAACATTTGTACGATCATGTTCCCGATTGCTGTCGCTTCGGTAGGACCTGCGGAAACTTTCTTTTGTGTGTATTTTGCAGTTAATTCGTTCAAATATCCTGCGTTTGCACCGCCGCCTACAACGTAGATTGTATCGTATGTATTGCCTGTAATTGCTTCTATCTCTTTGACTGTGTCTCCGTAACACTTTCCAAGACTATTATAAATCACTGCAGCAATCTCGCCCACGGTCTTCGGGACCGGCTGGCCTGTCTTTTTGCAGAAGTCCTGTACGGCCTGAATCATGCTCTCCGGTGCAAGGAAGCAGTCGTCATTGCAGTCTACGATAGAAGTAATTGTTTCCTTCGATGCTCTGTCGCAGATCTCGGCAAAGGATAAGTCCTCTTCAAACTCTTTTTTCACGGACTGTATCATCCACAATCCCATGATGTTCTTCAGATAACGGAATCTGTGGCCGTAACCGCCCTCGTTTGTAAAGTTTGCCTTCATGCTCTCCTCTGAACAATCCGCTTCTTTTCTCTCGATCCCCATTAATGACCATGTGCCTGAACTGATATAGATGGCATTATCATCATTGGTCGGCACCGCCAGTACTGCGGAGCCTGTATCATGTGTTGCCGGCAGGACCACCTCACAGTCAAATCCAACTTCTTCCTGAATCTCTTTGGTAAAATTTCCTACAACTGTTCCCGGCATCGAAACAGGCTGGAACATCTTTCTATTGTAACCAAGCATTTCGATCAGTTCATAATCCCAGTCATTTGTCTTAGGATCAATCAACTGTCCTGTCGTCGCATTGGTATATTCCATCTTCTTAACACCAGTTAATAAGAAATGGAAGTAATCCGGTATCATCAACATTGATTCTGCCTGTTCAAGGTACTCAGGGTGTGTCTCTTTTACCGCCATTAGCTGGTAGATAGTGTTGAAAATCTGCTTCTGGATTCCGGTCCTTGCATACAGGGCTTTGGGTGATATCTTCTCATATACTTTTTCATCCATGCCGTTCGTGCGGCTGTCACGGTAGCCGACAGTATCTCCAAGAATCTGGTCGTCTTTGTCGAGCAGCACATAATCCACTCCCCATGTATCAATCGCCATAGAGACCGGTATCTTTCCGAGTTCTCTGCACTTCTTCAAACCGTTCTTAATCTCCTGAAACAGACGCCCAACATCCCAGCACAATGTACCGTCCTTATTATCCATTCCGTTCGCAAACCGGTACACTTCCTCCAGCTGCATGTTCCCGTCCTTCATGGAAGCGAGCATGTGGCGTCCGCTGGATGCCCCAATATCAACGGCTAAATAATATTTCTCCATTTTGTGCCTCCTTCATATCTTCTCGATTCTACACTTATTATAATTGGTAGAAGAGGACAAAAAAAGGACGCTATTTATTTAAAACAGCGTCCTTATTTGCAACTCACTTCTTCTATTTCCATTTCATCAGCCGATCCATAATCCGCCTCTGCTGCTCCGGTTCTTTCTCTGGTATACACAAATATATCCCCCGCGGGTCCATTGCGTCCATAAACGGTTCCAGCTCTTCCGGCTCCAGATCAACCACGATGCTTTTCCCCGCCCCCTGTATCTTCTTAATGAAATCAACCCACTGCATAATGGGCTTATCATCTCCCACTCCCTGCACCCACTGGATCGCCTGTATTTCTTCTATCTTCAGAAGCTCATCTACATGATTTGCAACGCCCTTTCCATCAAGATGGAAGATATTATGGCGAAAATGTTTGACCTCTTTTTTAATATACGGCAGTGAGAACTGATTAAAAAAGTCTCTGGAAATCATGGCTCCCAGATCACAGCTCGGGATATGCATGGATTCATAGGAGGGGATGTTCATCCATGAAACCGATAATTGATTTTTAGACTTCAGAAGTGAATGGAATTCATCCATCATCGGGAAAAATGCCTGAAAGCACTTCTCCGTCAGAGCAATTACAAATTCTTCCGCATCGAACATATCCATACACAATTCTTCCGTTCCGCGCAGTGCATCGGCACAATCGAGGCTGGGATGCATATCCGTATACCCCACCATAAACCGGTTGTCACAGCGTTCCAGAGCATACTTGGTCATCTCTATTATTTTCTGATAATAGGAATTTCCTCTGCGAAAAGCGATCTGTTCGAGATCATCCTCCTTCAATATCTGTGGTTTTCCCCACGATGTTACCTCACCAAACTCTAATTCGCTGTCCGTTATAGCTGCCGCAAAAAAATTAGGGCCCAGATTCGGATAATACATGGGGAATGTTTCACCCAGCCAAGGATGACTGTCTAAAGCACTGATAAATTGATTCACCTGATATTCGGTATCAAACCATTTATCCCTGAAATTCTTCCATCCCCCACCTTTGTCTGCTTTGTCATATTCCTCATTATGCGCGGAAAACCGTACCGGGACACGATCGATAATTTCTCCGTCATACCACGCGTAAATGCGTTTCATACACTGCACAAAATCCGGCTTTGTTTCCAGATCCAGATCATAAAAATTAGTTTCACCCATATCATCGCTCCCTTCACAATCAGGCTGTTTTTAATTTTGCCTTTTTCTCCCTTGACCTGATATCTACGGCCACGGCCACAATCAGTACAATTCCTTTCACAACCCTCTGCCAGTATTCATTAATATTCAGCATCATCATTCCATTGGCAAGGACTCCCATAAAAACAACCCCCACGATGACTTTGGACAGCCTGCCTTCTCCTCCGCTGACACTGACGCCGCCCAAAACCACGGCCGTGATAATATCCATTTCATAACCGTCCCCGGCACTGGGCTGCCCGCTGTTTACACGGGACATCAGGATCAGAGATGCCAGCGTTCCGAGCAGGCCGACCATAATATAGATTTTATAAATCTCCTTTTTCACGTTTACACCGGACAGCCGGGTTGTCTCCTCGTTGCCTCCAATACCGTAAATCCGCCTGCCAAAAACAGTTTTATTCAGCATAATGTAACCAAAGATAAATACGATAACCATGATTATCATTGAAATCGGAATGATCCCGATACTTCCCTGTCCGAGAATTTTAAACCCTTCCGGGATTCCATAAATCGGCATCCCCCCGGAAATAAGGTAGGTTGCACCTCTCAGACTGATCATCATTCCTAACGTTGTTATAATCGGAGGGATTTTCAGGTATGTAATGCATGTTGCATTTATGATTCCGATAACGGCGCCAATTAGAAAACCAACGAGGACAACAAGAACCGGATTGATCCCTTTGCTCATCAGCAGCGCACATGTAACCACCACTACACCTATCAGTGAACCAATGGACAGGTCGATGCCGCCTGTGAGGATTACACATGTCATTCCCAGCGCGCAGATTCCAACAATCGAAATCTGGCGTGCAATATTGGCCAGATTATTTGGTGTTAAAAATGTAGCGGTCGAGAAAGAAAAGAACAGCACCATAACGATCAGCGCAATAATAATCCCCATATTACTCCATTCAATCTTCTTTACTTTTGTATCTATCTTTTCTTTCATGCCAAGACCTCCTGTGCTTTTGAAGCTAATTCCAATATTTTTTCCTGATTAATTTCTGATTTTTCCAACTCGCCTGAAATTCTACCTTCTGCCATGACTATAATGCGGTCCGACATTCCCATTAATTCTGGCAGCTCCGAAGATATAAGTATGACAGCCTTGCCCTGTCTTGCGAGTTCATCGATCAGTTCATAAATTTCCTGCTTTGCCCCTACGTCAATCCCGCGTGTAGGTTCGTCGAAAATGATGATATCACAATTCATCAGCAGCCATTTTCCAAGGATAACCTTCTGTTGGTTGCCCCCGCTTAGGTTTTTCACAAGCTGGTGCATGGAGGGCGTTTTTACCGTTAATTTTTCAATCTGCTCTCCGCAGATTTCCTCTTCCTTTTTTCTGTTGATAATCCCCATTCCATTCGTAATCTGGGAGGCGTAAACAAAACTTATATTGTCCTTCACTGACATGTTTAAAAACAGTCCCTGTTGTTTTCTGTCCTCAGGAATTAATGCGATTCCATGTTTAATGGCGTCTTCGGGTGACTGTATTTTTGTCTTCTCTCCCCGGATATAGATCTCTCCCTGCAGGATCTTGTCCGCACCATATACCGCACGTGCCGTCTCAGTACGCCCTGCTCCGACCAGTCCCGCGAATCCGAGGCGTTCACCCCTGTATGCCTCAAAAGAAACACCTCTTAAAAGTTCTGTAGCAATGTTCTTCACTTCCAGTATTTTTTCTCCCCTTTGCGGGACAAACGCGGGGAATGTATCGTTTAATTCTCTGTTTACCATAAGCCGGATCAACTCTTCCTGCGTCGTATCTTCTATGTTCATTGTCCTGATATAATGTCCGTCCCTGAAAACAGAAACCTTATCGCACAATTCAAAAATTTCTTCCATACGGTGGGATATATAAAGAATGGCCATTCCTTCTTTTTTCAACGTCTTAACAATTTCAAATAAATATTCCAATTCATTGTTCGTAAGAGCTGCCGACGGCTCATCCATAATCATTACTTTTACATTCTGGGAAAGCGACTTTGCGATTTCCACGAGCTGCTGATATCCAACTGTAAGATCTTTTACAAGCATTTTAGGGTCTATACTCACACCCAGCCTGTCCAGCACCTCCGATGCATCTCTTTCCATCGCCGCAAAATCAATCAGCCCCCTTTTCTTTTTATATCGGTTGTAATAAATATTTTCTGCAACCGACAGATGTTTCAACAGGTTTAGTTCCTGATAGATTGCAGTTATTCCCAGCGCCATTGACTTCTGGGGCGAATTATCCTCTATCTTTTTTCCTTCAAAGACCACTTCCCCCTTTGTCGGCTGGATAGCTCCCGTAATCACTTTGATAAATGTTGACTTGCCCGCGCCGTTTTCACCGACTATGGCATGGACCTCTCCCTGGGAAAAACCCAGGGAGACATCATCGAGGGCCGCAACGCCGGGATAAAGCTTTGTAATATGTCTTAATTCCAGTATATTCTGCTCCATCTTTAACGACCTTTCACCTTATACTATTCGATATCGTAGTCACCGATATTATCCTTTGTTACCTGGCTCATATCATAGACGATCATTTCTGATTTCGGTCCGTTTTCCAGTACATCTTTTACCAGATCCAATACGTCTGCCCCTTTTTCTGCGGGCTTGATATCAACGGTTCCCTTATACATCGTATCCTGTGAAACCAGCTTGAGTGCTTCCGGCAAAGCATCCAGCCCAATGATGCATGTGTTATCCGGCGTATGCTCCTTGTGTGTCAGACATGATTCGTACACACCAAGTGCGGAAGAATCATTAATACAAATAAACATGGAAACTTTTGGATTTGTCGTCAGGGCCGTCTCTGAAAGATTATATCCGGTATCGGCATCTGCTGCATTCTGCTCATACACATAGTTGATCTTCTTATCACCTGTGTAAGTATCCTCAAGACCCTTTTTCAGCCCCTCGGCACGTTTGATTACGGAAGGGATCTGGTCATAACGCACCACCACTACCTCTATCTCATCCGCATCATTGACGATCTCATCAATCGTACCGTCACTCTCCTTTTCATTCAGCCACTTGCCTGCCAGTTCTCCTCCGAGCCTTCCGTATTCTTCCTCATCAATACCGAAAAACGCATCCGATCCCTTCACCTCCTGATCCAGGCTGATGACCGGTATCCCTGCATCCTGAGCCTTCTTAACTGCGTCTGCCGGTGCTTCCTGATCAACAGGACTAATGATAATGGCATCAACCCCCTGAGAAACAAAGTCTTCGATCTGACTGATATGTTTGGAGGCATCCGCAGCCGCATCTGCGACGACGAGATCAATCCCCTTCTCTTTTGCGGCCGCTTTCATTCCTTCTACAATGGATACAAAATAAGCATTTTCCATACTCTGGACCGTGTAACCTACTTTTATTGTCCCGCCGTCTTCTTCCTTTTTAGTCGAAGTGCCACCCTTATCCGGGGCATCATCCGAAGTTTTTACGAGTCCGCACCCTCCCATTGTGAGAACCATTGCAGCTGCAATCAATACGCTTAATACTTTCTTTTTCATATATTTTTCTCCTTCCAATTAAGATATCTTTATTATAAATTTAGTCTGTCCATTTGATAATCCAATATGATACTATAAACTTTAGATATCATCCGATTATGATAATAAGAAAATGGCTATACCATCCTCTGATATAGCCATTACATGATTTTGAATCAGCGATTGCCCATGCCTTTTATCATTTTCTTATACTGTGATACACTTACTCCAGTGAACTTTTTAAATGCCGCGCTGAAATATGCGGGATTATCATAACCCGTCATATAACCGATCTCCTGAATCTTATAATCAGGGTTCATAAGAAGAATCTGCGCCTCTTTCATCCTCCTTTTGATCAGGTAATCTGTAAAACTTTCCCCTGTCACTTCTGTAAACACGGTACTGAAATAATTCCGGCTCAGCCCGGCATAGGCCGCAGCATCTCCGATCCGTAGTCCGGGCTCCGAAAAATGTTCTTCTATATATTCGCAGGCTTTTACAATGCTCTGTTCTACACCGGCCGGATCATTTTCCTTCACATTTTCAGTGAGCCTTATTAACTCTGCTTCTAAAAGCTCCATTGCATCATCCAGTGTTTTCTGCTTGATAATCCGGTAATACAGCGCATCTAGTTCCTCCTCTTCTTCCTTAAACTGAGGCATCCTCCTGATCTCACCGAGAATCGAGCTCACAGAAAAAGAAAGCATCAAAATCGAATCACTGCCTGTATACCTCAGATTATTTTTCAGCCTCCCTACATATTCATGGAGCATATCCGTATAACCTGTCGTCACTAATTTTGCCAGATATTCCACCAGGCTTTTGTTCACAGTATGGTTCTGGTCAAAATATTTATCCAGATCCTTTTCCGAAAGATTCTTATCTTTCCCCTCACTGAACTGGTAACTGCATATTTGTCTGATCTTTTCGTATGACAGACTCAGGTAATAGAGCTCTGAGACGGCCGGTCCTGCTATAAATGTGACCGGCACACAGGCATCCACACCCTTCATCCTGTTTCGGCAGTCCTCCTCAAAACTGGATACTTCCTGCTCTGCCGTTTCTTCATCACACAGGCAGCAGAACAAGTGATGTCCGAAACTGTGGATATATTTAAACCCTCTCTCCCTGCCGGCATCCCTGAGTATCTTCCGATACTCGTCCTCTTTTTCGGAATGGTCGAACAACGCCTCAACTACCAGCCATTTCTGCCCGGGCCCCCTAAGATAGGGTTCCTCCAGTTTACTGCAGACTGTTCTGGTGTATTTCTGGTTCAGGACATTCTGAAAAAATGTTTCCTCCAGAATCCCCTCGTCTTCCATTACCATTTCTTCCAGCCTGCTGCTCTTCTTCTGTATCTGCTCATTTCTCTTCTTTTCTTCCTTCTGGTACACAATCTGGCGCATTGTCTCGCGCATCTGGTTAAGGTCAATTGGTTTCAAAAGATAGTCATCCACCCCGAGCCGCAGTGCCTTCTGGGCAAACTGGAAATCATCATAGGCACTCATAATCACGACATGGGTATCCGGGCACAGAGTGCGTATCTGCTCCGTCAGCTTAAGTCCGTCCATATTGGACATCTTAATATCTGTCAGAAGGACATCCGCCTGCTTCTCTACGACTGCCTTTAGCGCTTTATCTCCGTCATCCACTCCTGCGGCCACCTCAATGTCCAGTTCCTCCCACGGGAATGCACAGCACATGCCCTGAAGCTGGATCTCATCATCATCTGCAATCACCAATTTATACATGCATACACTCCTCTCTTATCTCAATGGACACCTTCGTTCCCATTCCATCTGTACTGTCAACCTTCATGATACAGCCTTCTCCGAAAAACAGCTTCAGCCGTTCATTTACATTTGTCAGCCCATAACTGTCAGACTCCTCCACAATACCTTCCGACAACATTCTCTGGATTTTCCCCAGCCGCTTGGGAGGCATTCCCAATCCGGTATCCTCTACACACAGGACCACCCTTCCATTCTTTTTCGTGCCTTTTATTTCGATGCTCCCTCCCTTATCTTTTCCTTTAATTCCGTGATAAATGGAATTTTCAACCAGAGGCTGGAGAATCAATTTGGGAACTATGTACGACTCTACTTCTTCATCTACAGAGATTGAGAATGACAATTTTTTCTTATATCTCATCAGTTGTATTGTCAGGTAACTCTCTACATTGGATATCTCATTTTTAATTGCCACCCGCTCACTGCCCTTATTTAGTCCGGTCTTAAAAAAACGTGTCAGTGCATCCAGCATATTTTCTGCATCCTCCTGATTTTTCATTCGGATCAGCCACATCAGTGAATCGAGTGTGTTATATAAAAAATGCGGATTTATCTGTGCCTGGAGCAGCAGCAGTTCGTAATGCCTCTGTCGTTCATGCTCCGTCCGGATACGATCCATCAAATTGCGGATTTCCACGACCATCTCATTGAACTGTGCCCCCAGCTCCCCAATTTCATCTTCTGCTTCACAGGTCACCGTAGTTTCAAAATCCCCCTCCTGTACCCTCTCTACATTTTCTTTTAATGACAAGATAGGTCTGGTAATACTTCCGGCAACCTTATACGATACATACACACTTCCCACGATCAAAAGTGCAGTCACAAAAAGTGAAACGGTCACCACGACAATCAGGAGACGGTAATAATTAACCTGTGGGAGAAAATAAACCAGAATCCAGTCATTCACATCCATCTGCTGGTATGCCGTCATATATCCTGACACAGCGCCAAAGCTCTTTTGGGGGAAGTCTTTTTTCCAATATGTCAGAAGCTTCGTGGTCTTAAGAACCTCCGGCCTTAGTTGTTCTACTTCTTCCTGTTCTGCCAGTCCGTCTTTCTGAATCAACGTTAACCTGTCGTTATCATACAATTCTACTTTCTCATCTACAATCCTGAATTTTGTATCCGGATAAAACAGATATAATTCACCGCCGTCTTCCACATAATGACTATTCCTGAGAATATCAGATACCCCGATCTCTACCATGACACAGCCCAGAATACGCCCGGTCCGTGCCTCTGAAACAGGAATCCCGAGGGAAATAAATTCCGTTTCAGCATTCTCAGCAAAATATGACTCACTGTGCAGTTCAAACCAGTGAGATTCTTTCTGCTCTTTTACAAGCGTATACCAGTCTTCCTGTGTATACTCCTTTTCCTTTAGAGAGTACGGGCTATTTTTATATAAACCGCCATTTTCTCCAATTATATATACTTTTACGGAGCCATCAAAATACCCGGATGTCCCCAGCAGCAAACTGTTCAGTTTTATTTCACTGGCATGCTGCTCCTGTTCAGTTTGAAACTTATTTGCCAATATCTGGTTCACGGCTTCATCGTCTGCAACTGTCTGCCCGATCTGATACGCCTGTTGAAGAATCTTATCTATCTGGTCCGCCTGATTGCCAAGTGTCGAACATATTTCATCTTTCCTCTTCTCCTGTACATTCACCAGAATATAAAACAGCATAACAACACAGAAAAGGATAACAGGGATCAAGGAAAACAACGCAAAGTTTTTCAGCAGTTTATCACGAATTGATTTCTTCTTCATAGATCAGTACCCCTGCATTTCATCCAGATTTTCTTTTGTAAATATACTTCCATGTAAAATATTCTCATAACTGATCTCTGTTCCCTGCATGTCTTTTTGGATCAGTTCAGACAGTATTTTCCCCATATAGGGAACAGCTTCTATGGTTCCCAGATACCCGCCTGCCTGTATCGCAGTCTTTACATCCTTGATTCCATTTATGGATACCACCGGAATCTGCCCTCGCAGCCCCAGTTCTTCCAGTGCGCTGACAGCCCCGATGCCATCCTCATCCGTGTCTGCAAATATAGCATCTATAGACCCCGGGCTGTTCAGAAGATAATTCATCACATTATTGCGCGCAATTCCTCTGTCCCCGTTCCCCTCAATACTGCCTTTGATTTCAAGATTTTCGTATTCCCTCAGCTGATTTCTAAAACCCGTACTGTGTTCTCTGCTGATCGAGGAACCGCTTTCCCCTCTCAATTCAAGAATCTGCCCTTCCCTGCCGGCAAAATACTGATTCAGCAGATTTGCGCAAACCTCTCCTTCCCAATGCTGGTCAGTTCTTATTTCTGCCAGAATCGGAATTTCATTCGATCCTGCAATGCTTCGGTCCAGTAAAATTATCTTCGTATCTGTATCTGAAACTTTCTGCAGTTCTTCTTCCAGACCAATTGTTTTTACGGGCATTACAACGAGATATTCAGGACTGTACTCCATCAACTCCTGAATATCTGTCTGCTGCTTCTCCATATCTGAATCCGCATCTCTCCACTCTACTGTAAAATGAGCAAGATCAAGATTCTCGAGAACATCCTTCCATATGGCGGTTGTCCTTGGGTTCTTTATGTTACAGAAAGAAACCGCAACCTGCACATTTTCATGATCTTCCGCCATTGTTTTTTCATATTTTCCCAGAACTCCACACACAGTCATGCCTGCTATGATAATTCCGATGATCGCTAACCCCCACTTTTTCATAACAGCCTCCTTATCTGAAATAATTATAGCATACAGGTTTCACATTGTATTACTTTTTCTTTGTGTGATTTCGCCATTTTGTTGAATGTACATTCTTATTTAGATAATAAAAAAACTGCCTGCATGCTATTGCACATAGGCAGCCCTTAAAAACCCGCTGTTATTTCACATTTACTATCTTCCAAACACATGCCTCAAAAACTGAACCGAATTTTTCGCGTCTTCATCCAGTTTTTCCAGACTTGCGTCCGGCAGCATTTCACGCCATATTTTTATATCACTTCCAACGCCTCCACCGGTAAGGACAAACGGTTCCATCACGACATTTCCCTGATAGCCTGCCCTGTCGAGCGCCTTGCCGATCTCGGCCCACGGGATGTTCCCTTTGCCGGGGACTCTTCTGTTATTCTCACCTACATGGAAATGTCCCAGCTTATCTCCGGCAGTCAGTATCGCATCCGGCATGCTGTCTTCTTCTATGTTCATATGGAAAGTGTCCAGCATCACTTTCACGGCAGGCGTGCCCACCTCTTCAACGAACTGTACCGCTTCTTTCGCTGTGTTGAGCAGGTAGCCTTCAAACCGGTTCAATACTTCCAGACAGTAATCTACGCCACAGTCCTCTGCGATTCTGGAAACTGTGCGCACGTTCTTCACGCTCCGCTCCCAGTCCCCTTTTTTATCGATAGGCCTGGAATAGTCAACCGGCCAGTAGGAATATATCCCGCCACCCAGCGTATGGATATCCAGATATTCCAGCTTTCCCAGTATGTCCGTATAGAATTCTATGGCATGTCTTACGACCGCCTCATCGGCAGACGCGAGATTTTCATTTGCCGCCGGGCCATAACCTGCAGTCAGGACCATATCATATTCCTTCGCAGTCTCTTTGAATCTGTCCAGACCGGCCTTGCTGATATCTTTCAATGCAGCACAGGAAATCTCCAGTATATCAAAACCGAGCTCTTTTGCCTTCTTAATGTAGCTTGCCTGGTCTGCATCCCATTCCTTCTCCCAATATGCAAAATAAATCCCATACTTCATAGATGTTATCTCCTTTTCTATTTTCCTGATCTGAGCAGTCCGGCCAGCAGCTCGTTTTCGTAAAAATATGTTTCCGTAACTCCGCATTCCCCCACATACCGCGGGTCTTCCACACCTTTTTTCTGGTCTGCATGATAATCCGATCCTCCTGACAGAATCCGTACCCTGCTGCCATAAGTCTCTCGTATATAAGTCTCTATTTCCGTTTTGTTCATAGTACCTTCATAGCTCGTCTTATCATACGTGTAGCATGCCTCGATCCCGTCCAGCCCTGCTTCCACGAGATCGTCTATGTACCGTTTGCGTTCTGTCACCTTTCCATCTTTCATGACACGGCTGCTGATCAGGAAGGGATGGGCCAGAATGGCGATGCCGCCGGTACGGTGGACCATTTCAATGACAGTCTTCGGATCCGGTTTCTTCCGTTTTACCTGATAGCGCTTTGTATTCTTTACAAGCAGTTTTGCCTCACTCCAGTCCTTTGTATATCCCTTTTTCGCCATCAATTCGAAAATCATCTTTTTCAGGACATGATCCTCCTCCACCGGATGGCCGCCGTTATACAGTACTTCTTCCCAGCTGACAGCTATTTTATCTTCATTCAGGCGTCTGACCAGTTCTTTATATCCTTCTGTTCTCGATATAGCAACATCATATTCGAGTTCCTTAAACCATTTATCCTGCCAGTCACAGCCCAGACAGACGATATGTACATCATCCACATCCGTATCACAGGAAATTTCTGTTCCGAGCAAAAGTGTAACACCGTGGGAAGACGCATATTCACTCAGGCTCCCCCTGTTCCCGGCTGCATCTATGTCTGTATCATCCGGAACAATATCGTGGTCTGTCAGCGCCAGTATTTTTACACCGTTTTCTTTTGCCCGCATGATTACTTCCCTTGGCGTGTCCGCCCCGTCTGAACGCGTCGAATGTGTGTGCAGATCACATGTATAATTTGCGTGAGTCATCTTTTTCCCTGCCTCTGTCATTTTTCTCTGTATTCTTTTGGACTCATCCCGTACTTTTCCTTAAACTTCCGGTAAAAATAACTGGTATTGTCATAACCGACGGATTCGATGATATCCAGTATCGGCAAAGTACTGCTGTTCAAAAGGTAAAGCGCCTGATTCATCCGTTTTGCCTGAAGCAGTTCTTTGTATGTCTTTCCTGTCCGTTTCTTGATCTCCCTGCTCAGCCAGTATACGTCATAGCCCAGCATCTCCGCCAGCTCTGAAAGGCTGCCGTTTTTATAATGCTCCTCCACATAACTGAGCACCACACCGGTCAATTCCTTATCGAAGCGGCTGCTGCCAGTCTCCATTTTATCCATGTGGTTTAACAGCATCAGCAGCAGGAGTCCCATCGTGATCTGATTGCAGCTGCGCTTATTCGAAAGGTCATAAAAGATCGTCCATACCATATTTTCCACAAGGTTCTGAATAGGGAGTATGTCAGCCACATGGAAGTAAAGGTATGACGTCATCTCGTTTTTCCCACATAAAGTCCCGACCAGAAATTCCTTCAGCATGTTTTCTTCCTCCCCCATCATGGAGAAGGCCATGTTGAAGAACTCCGGCAGGATAATAAAGTTTACGGCAATATCTTCCTCTCTGGCGGGAAGGATCTCCTGCACGGCATTCTGATTCAGAAAGAGCAGGTCCCCTTCTTCCAGAACCACCTCGTCCCCATCCACAATATGCGTCGTAGAGCCCTGACACATATAGATTACTTCTACATAGTTATGCCGGTGCTTCGGAAACCGGACAAAACGGGTATGCGGCCTGACCTGGATCAGCTTTCCCTTTTTTAAAAGCTTCTCACAATCCACAATCAGTTCTTTCTTCTCTGTATAAAGATGTGGATCGATCCCGTCCTTTCCATCCAGTATCTTTTGTTCTTCCTCCGTGATTACTGACAGTTCTTTGATCAATTCCGGATGCATCTACTCACCTATTTCTGTTCTGCGATTTCTTTTGCAAGTTCCATATATTCCGAAGCACTTCTGCTGCTCTTCTTATATGCCATGATCGGCACATTATTGTCCTGGGACCATTCAATCCCACTGTCTACACGGATAAATGTATCAAAAACTTTCACATTTTCCAGCTCTTTTAAGCTATCCAGTGTCTGCTTAAAATAATTTTTCCTTGTATCCACCTTCGTGATCACAATCCCGCCCAGTTTTAATTCAGGAGCAATCTGTTTTACCTCTTCCAGAAATTCAAACATATTCCCGAGCCCGAAAAGTCCCCACGGAGTCGATTCTACCGGAATCACCACCTCATCCGACGCACACAGGATGTTCATGACCCATCCCCCCAGCGTCGGCGGGGCATCAATCAGAATATAGTCATATGTTCCCGCCTCTTTAACCGGTGCAAGGCATTTTCTCAGTATGTATTCCCTCTGCCACTTTGTAAATAATTCATATTCAATGGAGCTCATCAGCGTCGATGACGGGATCAGGTCCAGCCCTTCATATGGTGAATGCACAATATAATCCGTAAGGTCAGCCTGCTTCCTGATTCCTTCGTAAAGATTCTTTTCCCCCTGCGCAAACGCCAGCACCTGGTCCTCGTCAAAGAGGGAGAGGGAAAGATTCAGCTGCATGTCCCCGTCAATCAAAAGCACTTTATATCCAAGCTGGGTCAGTCCATAGCCCACATTCGAACATGTCGTGGACTTCCCACTTCCTCCTTTGTTATTCGCAAAACATATCACTCTCGTCTTATCCATCTCGTACCTCCGCGGGAACTTCAAAGGGGTCTGACCCCTTTGCTCTCCATTTTCAGAATATTCTTAAGTTATATCCGCCTAACTTTAATCAGGCTTGTCCGTTTCCCATTATATCATGGTTGATCATCCTGTAAAACTCTCTCTTCATCTCTTCATACCCGTCATGCTTTCTGGCCATCAGCCACATGGCTTTTGTGATGGTTGCCTCGAGGGTCATGTCGTATGTCTCCAGCAGGTCGAAATCCTGTTTCACTTTTTTGCCGACTTCGTATACCATCATGTTGCTGCCTTCTTTTACGACCTGTGTTGCGACAATTGCCAGTTTGCCGCGGGACTCCCAGTCTTTCATGACTTCGTAGAATTTTGTCACAAGATATTCGGGGATTCCGCCTACTCCGAAGCTCTCGATTACGATACACTGGTATTTATCGAATACATACTCCAGAATATCGGGATTCTGTCCCGGGATTAGTTTCAGCACGTAGATGCTGTTATTCATCTCATGGAAAAACTGTACACCGCCTTTATAATCCTCCGGCGGAATGTAACGGATCACCCTCTGGTCCTGAATGACCGCCGGATATGGAAAGTTAATGCTGGAAAACGCGTTGTAACTTTTTGCACGCTCTTTTTTGGCTCTTGTTCCGACTATCACTTTACCGTCAAATACGATATTGACATCCCGGGATCCGTCGTTCGCTGCATAGATGAAGCTGTCTAGCAGGTTCATCCTTGCATCCGTGTTCTCGACATCAATCGGTTTCTGTGCCCCGGTTATGACGATAGGTTTTCTGGAGTTCTGGATCATATAGGACAGCGCCGCGGCTGTATAGGCAAGTGTATCTGTGCCGTGGCACACCACAAACCCGTCATACCTCTCATAATGCTCCTCAATCGCCCTGCTCACCATGCTCCAGTGCTCAGGAGTCACATTCGTACTGTCCACATTGCATACCTGGACCGTGTGTACCTCACAAAATTCCTCTACATCCGGAATATACCCCACTAATTCCTCAGATGTGATAGCCGGACTCAGCCCTCCGTCCGTATGTTTACAGGCAATCGTCCCGCCTGTCCCCAACATCAAAATACGTTTCTTCATTTTATCTGCCCCCAGATCATTTTTATTTTCAAAAACACTGATTTGATTTCTTCTACCATTCCAGAGAAGCCGGTTCACTGCCGAAGTTTTTCTCGACAAGTGCACAGTATTCTTCGAAAACCGGTATCCCTTTAAAATCCTCTTTCAGGGCATCCCGGATCCCCTTATAATACCATCCCATTGCAGCCTTGCTGTTCATGCGGAACCTCTTCCACAAATCTTCTCCCGCTGCCGGATAATCCCTGTCAATGTCGCGCATATTCGACAGCTTATCAGCCAGCCCGATCATCTTTATTTCCATCGGCGCATCTTTCAGGTGGCGGATCGTAGTCCCTTTCCGTTCCTCCCACGTTTTGGACTTGTCCTCACTTTCCTGCCGGACCATCGCAGCCACCCGTTCCCCAAATTCTGCCTGTAAAATCTCTTCCGTTACTCCCTTGCAGTCCTCGATCGTATCATGAAGGACCGCGGCACAGATGATATCTTCATCCTGTGTCATAGTTGCCACAATATCTGCCACTTCAATCGGATGCACAATATACGGGCGCTTCGTCCCTTTCCGAAACTGACCCTCATGTGCTCTTGCTGCAAATTCAATGGCTTCATCAATCATTCTCCTGCTCCTCCTCAATGCCTTCCCGTAATCTTGCCTTTTCCCTGTTATGGAATAAAGAATAGATGCACGGTACCACAAACAGTGTTAACACAGTTCCATATATGAGACCGCCGATTGTTACGATCGCCATCGGCTGAACCATATCCGCCCCTGAACCAAACCCGAGTGCCATAGTCGACAGCCCAAGGATCGTCGTCAGGGCTGTCATGATAATCGGGCGCAGCCTTGTCCTTCCGGCCTCTACAAGAGCTTCCTTCTGCTCCATTCCCGATGCAGTCAGCTGGTTCGTATAATCAATGAACACAATACCATTATTTACAATAATTCCGGATAACATTACAAAACCGATCATGGCAATCACGCTGACCGGACTTCCTGTCATCCACAGTCCGAACAGGCCTCCCGTAAACGCAAGAGGTACAGTAAACATGACAATAAACGGAGATCTTAAAGACTGGAACTGTGCAACCATGATCAGATACATAAACACAACCGCAAGCCCGAGCATCTTAAACAGCTCTGTCATTGTCTCATTAATTGTCTCGTCCTCCCCTTTCATCTCTATCGTATAACCGTCCGGCAGCTTATAATTCTTCAAGGCCTTTTCCACACGCCCGCTTACCAGACCAATGTTGTCATCTTCTTCAATCTCCGCCGTCACATTCATATACCGGCTCTGGGCATCCCTCGAGATCGACTGCAGCCCGTAGCCTGTCTCGAACGAAGCGATATCTTTCAGGGCAATCTGTTCTTTTGATCCATCCTGCTTCGTCACATCCAGTTTCAGGTCCCGGACAGATTCTCTTGTCAGGTCCTGATTCTTCTGCTCTGCCACAATAATACCGATAGATGACGTATCCAGATCCAGACTGGTAGAAGAAGCCGGGTCTTTCAGCTTCTTTGCCAGTTCCTGATATACCTGGGCAACAGTTAAATTATGGGAAATCGCTTTCTTCTTGTCTACAACGACCCTGAGTTCCTCCGTCGTCTCATCCATACCGTCCGAGACATTCTTTGTTCCCTTCACATTTTCCACGATTTCAGCGATTTCCTTTGCCATCTTTTGCAGCCGGTCCAGATCGCGGCCCTTTATCTGGACGGAAATTCCGGATGACCCAAGCGCACTCATATCCATATCGGACATGCTGATTGACAGTTCGACACCTTCCTCTTTTGCAATCTTCTCTATTGATTTCTGCAGTTTCTCATCAGACATTGTCCGCTTTTCGGCCAGCAGGGCATAGAATTCCACCTGATTCGTGACAGTATTCCCGCCGCCCATCATTCCGCCGCTCATAGCCATGCCGCCTACATCACCAATATCTTTCAGTTTCATTAATTGATCAGTAAACTGATCGGCTGCCTTCGCCGTATCTTCCAGAGAAGTTCCCTCCGGTGTCGTGATCGACATACTAATCTGTGTGCTCTGCATATCCGGCATAAAAGCAGTTCCTCTGGATATTGCCAGAACCCCGCTCAGGACAAACAGCGCCAGTGCCCCGGCCAGGACAAGAGGCCTGAAACGCAGTGCCTTCCGCAGAAGTTTTTCATAACCATTCTTCAAATGATGGAAAAATCCGGATTCCTTCTGCTTTGTTCTCTTTAGCAGTCCGGCCGACATCATCGGCACAAGCGTCAGTGCAACGACCAGACTTGCTAGCAGCGAATATGCGATGGTCAGTCCCATATCAACAAAAAGCTGTCTTGCAATACCCTCCGTAAATACAATCGGAAGAAATACACACACCGTCGTCAGCGTAGATGCCATGATCGCACCTGCTACCTGCTGTGCACCCTTGATTGCGGCTTCCTTTGCTGTGGCATGTTCTTCATTTCTCATCCGGTAAATGTTCTCAATGACAACAATCGAGTTGTCCACCAGCATCCCTACGCCGAGGGCAAGTCCTGAAAGTGAAATCACATTCATCGTAACCCCGCTGAAATACATCAGGACAATGGCCGCCAGTATACTGATCGGGATGGAGCAGGCAATTACAAAAGTCGGCCTGATATCCTTTAGAAACAGCAGCAGGATCAGAATCGCCAGAATTGCACCGAATACCAGATTCTGGAGAACGGACCCGATTACCATGTCAATATACACGCCCTGGTTCATCAGGACTACCACTTTTATATCCTTGTTTTCCTTCTGGATCTGTTCAAACCTGTCCAGAATGCGGTCTGTCACATCTCCCGTAGAATAGCCGGTCTGCTTCTGCACCTGGAGCAGGATCCCGTTCTCTTTATTTAACTTGGCATATGTGTCCGCCGCATTATCCGTCTGTTCCACATCGGCAATATCTGAAAGCTTGATGGGGGTAATGCCTTCCATATCAACCAGAACCAGATTCTTCAGGTCCTCTATTGAATCAAATTTATCTCCGACGCGGATTAAATAATCGATCCCGTCTTCCTTTACATACCCTGCCGGCATGTTAAAGTTCTGCGCTGTCAGTACCGTCTGTATCATCTCCGCAGTCAGCATGGATTTGACATCCGCACTTGCTTTCGCCTGCTCTTTAGCAGATTTCAGTTCTTCTTCCCTGCTCTTTAATTCAGCCTCACCGACAGCGAGCTGTGCAGAAGCCTCACTCATCTGAAGTGCACCTTCGAGCTGTGCACTGCTAAGCTGTGCCCTCGCCTGGGCCAGTGTAAGGGTTCCTGCATTTAACTGGTCCTGCACCTGGGTCAGCATCTCCTTTGCCTGTGCAAGTTCCGCCTGCTTATCCGCTATCGTCTGTCTGCCTTCCGCAACCTGGGCCAGTCCCTGGTCGATAACTGCCATTGACTGGTCGTATTGCTCCAGAAGGGCCAGTTTCCCGGCCAGAGCTGCCCTCGCAATCTGAAGTTCTGAAGTTTCTCCGTTTTCCGCGATTGCCTGAAGTACCTGCTGATATTCTGCTTCGATCTGCTCTCTGCCTGCATTTAGTTCTTCCAGCTCCTGCTTCTGTTCAAGCAATGCCTGTTCGCTGGCATCAACCTGTGCCTGAAACTGTTCCAGTGCCACCTCCGCCAGTTCAAGTTCACTCATCTTCGTGCTGACTTCCAGTTTTCCCTGTGCCAGTTCTGATTCACTCACAGCTAGCTGTTCCTCTGCCTGCGCCATCTGTCCGGCAGCCTGGTTCTTCCCGTCTTCAAGCTGCGCTTTTCCGCTTTCCATCTGCGCTTTTGCCTGATTCAGAGCGTCGGATGCCTCATTAAACTTCTTGTCCAGCTGCCCCTGAATGGAGCTGTCTACATTACTTACTTTATTTTCCTTTACCGTAACACGGATTGTCTGTTCCACATCTCCAAATGTACTGACTGACGCAACCCCTTCCAGACTCTCAATCTCCGGAAGGACTTCTTCCTCTATAATCCTTGTCGTCTCTGACGGTTCAGCCCCGTCCACACTGATGGCCGGTATCATGACAGGCATCATGGCAGGGTTCAGTTTCATAATAATAGGGTTCCCTACTGTATCCGGCCAGTAGCCGCTTATCTGGTCCAGACTTTCCCTCATCTCGATCGTGGCCGAGTCCATATTGGCTGTCTGTTCAAACTCCAAAATGACTGTGGATGCATTTTCCCTTGATGATGAACTTACATTCTTGATGTTGCTGATCGTAGCCATCGCCTGTTCCACCGGCTTTGTAACCGCAGTCTCCACCTCCTCGGGACTGGCTCCCGGATATGTAGTCATGACAATGGCATAAGGGAGATTCATGTCCGGCAGAAGATCCACCGTCATTTTATCGAAAGACACAAATCCCAGAATCAGAATCAATACAACAGTAACAACCACTGTATACGGTCTCTTCACACTGAACTTAGATAACATTGGTACTACCTCTTTTTCTCGTAATCACATCGGGAAAAACCCGATTTATAAAGAAATCATAACACACGGCAGGACGAATCACAACAACATTTCTCTTTCCCATCGTGCTTTCAAACAGACCCGAAACCAGGAAAACTTTAGGGAAATTAGCTATACAAAATTTCACGGATAAGATATAATAGCAAAAGAATCCCATGAATCACAAGGAGACATTTATGAAAAACAAATCCGTACTGGTAACAGGGGCCTCCCGGGGAATCGGAAAGGCCTGCGCCATTATATTTGCGCGGCATGGTTATCAGGTATTTATAAATTGTAAGAGTTCCCTCGAAGAACTTCATCTTGTCCGTGACAAAATCCTCTCGCACGGTGGTATGTGCCAGTGTGTTCCGGGTGATATCAGCCGGTCATCCGAGGTGGCGCGCATCTTCCAACAGATCAGCAATACCTGCGGCGGACTCGATGTTCTGGTCAATAATGCGGGAGTGGCTTATATCGGCCTGCTGACCGATATGACAGACACTGACTGGGAGACGGTTCTGGGAACGAATCTTTCCTCTGTATTCTACTGCTCCCGTGCGGCAGTCCCTTATATGGTGTCAAAAAAATCCGGCCGGATCATCAATATTTCTTCCATGTGGGGTACCTCCGGCGCATCCTGTGAGGCCGCGTATTCGGCTGCAAAGTCAGGAGTAAACGGGCTGACAAGAGCACTGGCAAAAGAGCTGGCGCCAAGCAATATTCAGGTAAATGCCATTGCCTGCGGAGTAATTGACACTGCCATGAATGCGCAGCTGTCAGAAGAAGACCGCCTGCTGCTTATGGATGAGGTGCCTGCGGGACGGTTCGGCACTCCGGAAGAGGTTGCAGAACTGGTGATTGATCTGGCAGAACGCCATAGTTACATGACCGGACAGGTGATCGGACTGGACGGAGGATTTATTTAACACGTTATAATTATAAAAAGGAGTTTCTCTATGCTGAAAGTAAAAGATATCGAAAGAATACCTGTGGACTGTACCATGACAGAGTTTGTTGGTACTACAGTACTTGATACGATCGGACTTGTCATACCGGGAGTTACGCCTGCCCTGTTGGAGCAGATGAACCTCTCAAAAGCTTATCCAAGTCTCGGGCTGATCAGCTCCCGCACCGGTGCCGCCGGGCAGATCAACGCTGTAGATGAAGCGGTGAAATCCACCAATACCGAAGTCGTATCCATCGAACTCCCAAGAGATACGAAAGGATGGGGCGGCCACGGCAACTTTATCATCATCGGCGGTGAAAATGTCTCCGATGTCCGCAGAGCCGTGGAGATTGCACTCGAATATACCGGGAAATACGCAGGAGAACTCTATATAAGCGAGGCCGGGCATTTGGAATTTACATTCTCGGCAAATGCCGGACAAGCGCTGAATATGGCATT
The DNA here is from genome assembly GCF_905197545.1 of Faecalicatena orotica. Taxonomy (NCBI): domain Bacteria; kingdom Bacillati; phylum Bacillota; class Clostridia; order Lachnospirales; family Lachnospiraceae; genus Faecalicatena; species Faecalicatena orotica. Next base: position 59,029 of record NZ_CAJJZH010000010.1, on the reverse strand, counting down.
CAATGCACCAATCGGCAAGGCTTTCGGATTCTTCTGTGGTTCCCCGGCTGCCATCGGGCTTGTAATGGCTGACCTTGCAGTGAAATCCTCCCCTGTGGAGATTATCAAGTATATGACTCCCGACAAGGGCACCAGCCATTCCAACGAGGTCATCGTTGCAGTCACAGGAGATGCGAGCGCGGTGAAAAATGCGGTCCTCACCGCACGTGAGACGGGGCTTAAACTGCTCATATCATTGGGAAGTTATCCGGAAACACCTTCCGTCCCTTATCTGCGGTAGTTATTTCATTTTCCTCAATTCTCTCACCGCAAATATAACAGCAAGCGATGCTGCCGCCGCATCTGCAATCGGTCCCGCATACATAACACCGTCGATCCCCATGAAGAGAGGGAATATTAAGATCAGCGGAAGCAGGAAGAGCACCTGCCTTGTCAGGGACATTACGATTCCCAGTCTGGCCTTCCCGATGGAAGTAAAGAATCCGGATGACATCGGCTGGATTCCGTTTGCAAACGTCATAAACATAAATATTTTCAGGTAACGGTCCGCAAAGTGGAAGTACGCTTCACTTCCGGTTCCGAATATGCTGACAATCTGTCTCGGGAAAATCTGAAAGCACAGGAAGAACAAGGTTGCAATTGCAGTACACAAAACAGCGGCCCTCTTGTAAGTTCCCCGTACCCGTTCATAATTTTTTGCCCCATAGTTAAATCCCCAGATTGGCTGGCATCCCTGTGATATACCGATACAGATTGCCATAAATACACTGTTGACCTTGGAAATTACCCCCACACAGGCGAGCGGGATATCGCTCCCATAGGCAGATGAGGCGCCATAGTGGCGGAGCGTATTATTCATCGCAATCTGTACAACCGCCATTGCGATCTGGTTAAAACAGGAGGCCATTCCCAGTGCGGCAATCGCTTTCAGATATTCTCCTTTCGGCCTGAATGACGAGGCCTTCAGTTCCATATTCCTGAACTTTGCAAAGTATAGAATGACAAGCAGCCCAGAAACAATCTGCCCGATAATCGTAGCGGCTGCCGCCCCCTTGATTCCCCAGTGGAATACGAAAATAAACACCGGGTCGAGTATGGTATTCAGGATCGCCCCGGTCAGCATACATACCATAGAATATGTAGGACTTCTGTCGGCCCTGATAATATGGTTGCCCCCGGTTGTCAGTACAAAAAACGGCAGTCCCAGTGCCGTAATGCCCGTGTAATCCAACGCATAGGGCAGGACATCTTTTGTGGCGCCGAAGACGTGAAGGAGCGGCTCCAAAAACAGCAGTATGACCACACCTATCACGGTTCCCGAAATAACCAGCATTGAAAGCCCTGTTCCTGCAATCTCGCTGGCCCGCTTTTCTTTTCCGGCCCCCATCTCCAGATTATAGTTGGATGCACTTCCGATTCCGAGGAGGAGTGCCGTCGCCGTTGCTATAATGGAAACCGGAAATGCAATATTGGTTGCCGCATTTCCCAGCATACCAACGCCCTGTCCGATAAATATCTGATCTACAATATTATATAATGCACTCACCAGCATACTGATCACTGCCGGCACTGCAAACTTGGCAATCAGCCCTCCGAGAGGCGCTGATGCCAGTGGATTTTGTTTTTCACTCATTTAATCACTCTCAAATCTTTCCATAAATTTCTTTTGTAACGTATGCCTTCACGGAAATCCCCTCAGGCACATATTCTTCTTCCAGCAGCTGTCCATTCTTACGAATAAGCTGAATCTTACCTGCATCTGTAAACGGATACAGCCTTTCTATATAGATCTGCTCCTTCCGTATAATCTCCAGCAGCACTTCCTTCAGCTTTTCAAGCCCCTGTCCCGTCTTCGCCGAAGTCAGGATCGAATAGTCCGCCTGAAAATCCCGGAAATTACCTGTCCCTTCAAGCTTATCCTGCTTATTAAACAACGTGACAACTGGTTTTCCTTCCACACCGAGCTGCCTGAGTGTCTCATAGACCACATACATCTGATTATCCATCTGGGGATTGGATGCGTCTACCACATGAATGATGATATCTGCATACTTTGCTTCCTCGAGCGTACTCTTAAAAGCCTCGATCAAATGATGCGGGAGTTTATTAATAAACCCGACCGTGTCCGTCAGAAGAATCTCCTGCTTCTTGTCCAGTTCCAGCACTCTTGTCGTGGTATCCAGCGTAGAAAAGAGCATTGCATCTGCCAGAATCCCGGCATCAGTCAATGCATTTTCAATACTGCTCTTTCCGGCAGATGTATAGCCGACAAGCGCCGCCACTTTCATGTGGGAATCCTTCCTCTGTGTACGGATCAGTTCCCTGTGCTGCTCGACTTCTTCCAGTTCCCTTTTCAGCTTGCCGATTCTCCCCCTGATCAGGCGCCGGTCCATCTCCAGCTTCTTCTCCCCGGGTCCCCTCGTGCCGATCCCTCCGCCCAGACGCGACAGCGAATCCCGGAGCCCCACAAGGCGGGCCGCCCGGTACTTCAACTGGGCCAGTTCCACCTGAATCTTTCCTTCGCTGCTGGTCGCCCTGGCCGCAAAAATATCCAGGATCAAAAGCGTTCTGTCGATCACCTTGCATTCCAGCTCCCGCTCCAGATTATGAAGCTGCACAGAGCTCAGCTCATCGTCACAGACAATCCCTGTCGCCTCCGTCTCCCAGAGCAGCTCCTTCAGTTCCAGAATCTTACCTTTTCCCACATAAGTAGTCGGATGGACTGCCTCCCTCTTCTGGATCAGCCGTCCCGCCACAGACGCATTCGCGGTCTTCACAAGTTCCGCCAGCTCATCCAGCGATTCCTCCGTCTTCTCATACTCATTCACCTGAATACCAACAAGAACCATACGTTCTTCCTGTTCCTGCATTTCATATACCGGCATATATTAACCTTTTCAAAGGGGTCTGACCCCTTTGCCCTTCATTTTCAGAATATTCTCAAGATTTGAATATTTTTTTATCCAGATCTGCTATGGTTATTTCCTTCAAACGCGCCAGACACCGCTGGTTCAAGTCTTCATAGACTTCTTCCATGAGTCCGCCCATTCCTGAAGCTATCAGACATTTCATCTCGGAGCTGCCGCTTTTCCAGCCTGATGATACGAAGGTAAAGTCCAGCGCATCTGCAATCATATATAGCGTCACGTCTTTGCTGTCCATTACAAAATGATAGCCGCCCTCGATCCCCTCTTTTGTCTCTACCAGCTCTGCCTTTTTTAGTTTTGCCATAACCTTGCGTATTCTTGCAGGGTTCGTGCAGATATTTTCTGCCAGTCCCTCACTGGAATATACACATCCTTTATGATTTAAAAATACAAGGGCATGCACTGCAACCGAAAATTCACTTGTCATCTTCTCCCACTCCTAATCATACTGTATTCTAACCGTTAACTTTTTGGTAACAGTTTTCCTTTTATATTATAATTCATTTTTTAAAAAATACCACCCTAATTTTTATTTTCACAGGCAAGCCTGTAAACAGTAACGTCTATTTTAACCGGATAATAAATACCGGCAGCGGGGGGTCGTTCTTCCGGTTAAAATACTGGTTAACAATGACCAGCCAGCGTTTCGGGTCCAGAGACTCTAAATAGGAAAGTAAAGCATCCCGTTCTTCATACCCTGTATCCTTCCCACTGTAAATACACAGACTCATAATCCCGTCTTTCTTTAGAAGCTTAAGCCCCTCCCCGACCGCACGGATACTCGTGTCAGGCTTTGTCGAAACTGTGTGGTCCGCCCCCGGCAGATAGCCAAAATTAAAAACGATGGCAGATACGCTTTCTTTCACGTATTCTCCCATCTTTTCATGCCCGTCATGTATCAGGCAGAATCTGTTTTCATAACCGCATTTCTCCAGCCGTTCTTTTGTGCCAAGAATCGCCTCTTCCTGTATATCAAATGCATATACCATGCCGTCTTCCCCACAGAGCCTGCAGAGGAACTCTGTATCATTGCCGTTCCCCGCAGTGGCATCCACACAAATATCCCCCGGCTCTATATACTGCTTCAGAAACCGGTGGCAGTAATCTGTAATCCTATAACTATATTTCATATGAAACTCCCAGAATGCAACTATCTTGTTCTTAAAAATTCTGCTTCCTTCTGCATATCCTTATCATCCGGATACGCAGCCAGATATTCCTCTGCCTTCGCCCCCGCAGTCTCCCAATCCTGCTGCCTTTCATAGCAGACAATCTCGTTATACTTCATTTCCCGGACAACCTCGGTATAATCAGGGGCATCCTCATCTTTCTTCCCGCCCGTTTCCCCGGAAAGCGCTATTCCTTTCTGAAATGCATCCAGCGCCCCTTCCACATCATTAAGCTGCATGGAACATACGCCGATAAAGTTATAGAGTGTCGGGGTTTCATCCCCTTCATTGTCCAGAACATTCTGAAACGCTTCTTTCGCCGCCTCATAATCCTGCTGCTCATAATAGGCCATGCCAAGCCCCCTGTATGCTTCCGCGGCATCCTCCTTCTCCTCTAAAGACTTCTGGAAAGAAGATACGGCTTCCTCATACTGCTGCTCCTCCATCTGCTGCGTCCCCTGCTCTATATAATTTACCTTGTCCTTGCAGCCGGTCAGCATAAAAGCAGCAAGAATCATACAAACAATCCCTTTTTTCATATAGCTCTCCTCTTATTCCGGGTACTTCAGTACCCAGAAAGAATTCAATATATTAATCAGCATCACTGCCATATCGGCAATAATCGCATTCTGCATGGTTACATATCCGAAAACCGCTAACAGCAGCAGAACTACCTTCATCCCGATTGCAAATACCAAGTTCAGCTTCACGGCACGGATGGTTCCTTTCGATATCTTAATGGCATTCACGATCTTCGAGGGTTCATCCTCCATCAGGATCACATCCGCCGCTTCCAGGGCAGCATCCGCTCCCAGACCGCCCATTGCGATGCCAATATCAGCAAGCGCCAGTACCGGGGCATCGTTGATGCCATCCCCTACAAACGCAAGCTTCTCCTCTTCCATCTGGCTTTCCATGAACTCTCTGACCTGTTCCACCTTTTCTTCCGGCATCAGATTCGCATAGACATAATCTATCCCGAGCTGCTTCGCCACATCATCTGCAACCCGCTCATTGTCCCCTGTCAGCATGACAGCCTCAAGCTGGTGCCTCTGCAGCCAGTGGATCGTCCACTTCACATCGTCCCTTAGAACATCCGCTATCAGGATATATCCCTCATACTGGTCATCCACAGCTACATGCACGGCAGTCCCAATCGCCTGCACCGGCTGATAGAATAATCCCTGCCGGTTCATGAACTTCGAATTGCCGATGCAGACCTGTCTCCCGTCAATATAGGCCCTGACACCGAAACCAGAATACTCCTTAATCGTTTCCACTCTCCTGCCGTCGATCTCTTTTCCATAGGCTTCCCTAAGCGAAACTGCGATCGGATGGTTTGAATATGCTTCCCCGTATGCTGTAAGCTCGAGAAGTTCATCCGCATCCATATGCTTCGGGCATATCTCTTTTACATGGAAAACACCTTCGGTCAGTGTTCCGGTTTTATCAAATACGAAAGTCTCTGTCTTTGAGAGTGCTTCCAGAAAATTACTCCCCTTAATCAGCACACCCTGTCTGGATGCCGCCCCGATCCCTCCTAAAAACGCAAGCGGAACAGAGACAAGCAGTCCGCATGGACAGGCTGCCACAAGAAAAATCAGACCGCGGTATACCCACGTCTCCGCATCTCCTGATATCATCATCGGAGGAAGGATCATGACAAGAATCCCGAGCAAGGTAACTGCCGGTGTATAAAACCTCGTAAACCGGTCCGCAAAGTTCTCGCTTTTCGCTTTATTATTATTCGCGTTCTCCACCAGATTAATAATTCTGGATGCGGTGGAATCCGCATAAACCTTTGAAACGCGAGCCTCAAGCACACCGCTGATATTAATGCTCCCGCTGTAAAGCCTGTCTCCGATCTTTACTTCACATGGCTCTGATTCACCTGTCAGCGCCTTAGTATCCACCATGCTTGTTCCCATCGTAACAACCGCATCCACCGGTATCCTCTCCCCGGGCCTGATCACAATAATGTGACGCGGCTTAAGTTCCCTTGGATGTACCTTTTCTTCACGGCCATGTGTCTTGCGGTTTGCATACTCAGGACGGATATCCATAAATCTGGCAATCGACTTCTTCGTCCTTGTCAGAGAAATCACTTCCACCATCTTTCCAAACTGGAAAAAAAGCATCGCCCCTACAGCTTCCGTATATTTTCCAATAATAAATGCCCCGATCGTCGCCAGCAGCATCAACAGGTTCTCATCAAAAATATGCAGTTTTTTGAAGTTCTTTGCCATATCCTGAAAAATCCCAACCGTCACCACCAGATACGGCAGTAAATACAATATCAGCTCTGTCTTCCCAAAAAGATCCCAGTGTCTGACTGCCAATAATGCACTGATGTATAAAACCAGACCGATCCCGATTTCAATGCATTTCTTTTTTACTTCTTTTGCCATTGCGGCCCCCTCTTTTTCTTACATGCTGTCTTATACGGGGCATGCTGTCAGGTTATATCCCCGCGCTTACTCTCTGATATGTTCCATTCCCTGATTCATAATTGTCTTTATATGCCCGTCGGCAAGCGAATAGAACACCGTCTTCCCTTCCCGCCGGTTTGAAACCAGCTTCATCTGCTTAAGTACACGAAGCTGGTGTGAGATCGCAGACTGTGTCATATTCAGCGTCTGTGCCAGATCACATACACACATCTCTGACTGGAACAGTACGTACAGAATTCTGATTCTGGTAGAATCTCCAAACACCTTAAAAAAATCTGCCAGATCCTGAAGTTCTTCCGCCTCCGGCATGTGTGCCTGAACCTTCTCCACCACATCCTCATGTACATGAACAAAATCACAATGTTCTACTTCTATTTTTTCCATATATGGAATCTCCCTTCAAGTTCAGAATTTATTATACGTGAAATCCACCATCAGGTCAAGCGCTGCACCCTGCCGCAGGCGACTTTAAATGGACAGCAGCACCCTATTAAACGAATAAAAATATGCGGGCCTTCCGGATATAGCAATGACTCCCGGCCGAAGAAATAACCCCTTCTGCCGGAAGCCCTGTGCACCCGTATATTTCGTTTTTTGAAATTACTTTTTATAAAGTACCCGGATCGAATTCAGGATGCAAATCATAGCCACCCCTGTATCCGCGAATACGGCCATCCACATGTTCGCCATGCCCGCAAGTCCCAGAATCATGACAAGTGCCTTGACTATGAGGGCAAAGGCTACATTCTGCTTTGCAATCACGCCGGTTGTCCTTGCAATTTTCAGTGACTGCGGAATCGCTTCCATAGAAGAGGTCATGAATACTACATCTGCCGCCTCAATCGCCGCATCCGCGCCGCTGCCCATTGCCGCACCCACATCCGCCCCCGCAAGTACCGGGGCATCATTAATGCCGTCGCCGACAAACATCACACTTCCATGTTCTGAGCGGATCTTCTGCAATTCCTCCACCTTATTCTGTGGCAGGAGTTTTGCATGCACTTCATCAATCCCAGTCTCTTTCCCGACACTTTCCGCACTTTTCTGTGCATCACCCGTCAGCATAGCCGTCAGGATGCCAAGCCTTTTCAGTGACGCAACCGCCTGTTTTGCATCCGCCTTGATTGTATCGGCAATCACAATTCTTCCTGCATACCTGCCATTTAACGCCAGCAGGACTTCTGTGCCATATGTGGTATCCTCACACTCTGCCAGATCAATCTGGTAGTTTTCAAGCAGTTTTTTATTTCCACACAATACCGTACCCTCTGGTAATTCCGCCTTGATTCCTTTACCAGAAATCTCTTTCACTGCCGCCGGCCTCTTCAGTTCAATCCCTTTTTCCCCAGCCGCAGTCACAATGCTGTTTCCAATTGGATGGGTAGAAGTCAGTTCACAGCTGCCAGCAAGCTTAAGTAGTTCTTCCCGGTCTACGCCTGCCGCCGGAACGATGTCCTGCACAACAAAGTTTCCCTCGGTAATCGTTCCCGTCTTATCCATGACAATCGCTTTCACACCCTGGAGTGCTTCGATAGCCACGCCTCCCTTGAATAAAATCCCTTTCTTCGATCCGGCTCCGATTCCCGAGAAAAATGCCAGCGGTACACTTAACACAAGTGCGCATGGGCAGCTGATTACAAGGAACGTAATCGCTGTGTATACCCAGTAATTCCAGTTTCCGGTTACGATGGACGGAATGATGGCCGTTGCAGCAGCAAGTACTACTACAAACGGTGTATACACTCTCGAAAATCTTGTAATAAAACGGTCAATCTTAGGCTTGTTTGCCGCCGCATTTTCTACAGAATCCAGAATTCTGGTAACCATAGAATCTTCCAGCGCCTTATCCGCACGGATTTTCAGCAGGCCCGATGTATTCACACAGCCTGATGTCACACTGTCTCCCACTTTTGCAGCAACGGGTACGGGCTCACCTGTTACCGGTGAAGTATCAATCCGGCTCTCTCCTTCCACGATCGTACCATCCAGCGGAATCCGGTCTCCGGGCCTGACCAAAAGAACATCTCCGATGACAGCCTCCTGCGCAGGAATCACGTCAACATCGCCACCGTTCATCCTGTTTACCACTTCCGGGCGCATATCCACAGCATCCATAATCTGGCTGCGGCTCCTTGCCACCGCAATCTCCTCGAAAAGCTCTCCTACGCGGTAAAACATCATAACACCCACTGCTTCCGCATAATCCCCGATCACCAACGCTCCCAGCGTGGCGATACTCATCAGGAAATTCTCGTCAAACACATGCCCTTTGCCGAGATTCTTAGCAGCTGTAAATAAAACCGCCCTTCCCAGAATGAGATATCCAAGGATGAACAATGCGAAAGAAAGATAGCCATTTACCGGTTCTGTCAGTTTTCCGGCAATCAGGAAAACCGCCCCAAGACCGATCTCCACAAAATCTTTCCTGTTTTCACTGAATTTTCCTGCTTTTCTCTCTTCTTTAGCCACAGGTTTTCTTTCCCTTTTAGATACCGTAACTTCCCCTTCTATTGAAGAACAGATTTTCTGGAAAACAGGGAGCAGTTCTTCCTCCGTATTCGTCACTACCTGAAGCTGTTTTGTTGCATAAGTAATGTTTGCAAAATCAACCTGGGGAAGCTCCTGAATCTTTCTCTCCATCTTTGCAGCACAGTTCGCACAGCTCAGGTTTTCCAGAATGTATACCTGCTTCTTGACGTTGTCAAATGCATGATTTACCTGGCGCCGTTCCACGGCCTCATGCACATGCCCGTCATGTTCCCCATGATCGTGCCCGCAGTGGCATTCTTCCCCATGTTCATGGTGATGACCGTGGACATGCGCTTCCTCATGATGGTGCTCATGCCCGCACCCACATTCCTCCCCATGTTCATGGTGGTGGCTGTGTTCATGTTGATGGCCGTGTTCATGTTCTTCCCCGTGATGGTGCTCATGTCCGCACCCACATTCAGGATGCGCATGATAAACCTTTCTATTAACTGCCTGTTGTGCCATATCTATCCCTCCATCATAAACAACATATGAATAACTGTTCATATGTTCATATAATCACATTGAAGCCGATTTGTCAATAGAATTTCATGAAAAAAGATATATTTTATAAAGAAAAAACCGGAACCGCAGAACATGGAAATCTTCTCCATATCCTGCCTGTTCCGGCCCTTAATTTCGCTTACTTTTCGTCTACAAAATGCACACTGTTCTGTGCCCGCTTATTTCCTATTACATTCTCCGCTATCTCTTCCAGCTTGTCTTTGCCACTTGTGTTATCACCGGCATTCAGAAGACATGCCTGAATGGCATCATTCAATGACAGCATCTTATCGTCCAGTTCGGCGACCATCTGCGCACATTCCCTGAGTTCGCGGCTGATATAATCCGGAGCATTTCCCTCAAACTTATAGTAAATCTTATGCTCCAGGCTTGCCCAGAAATCCATTGCAATTGTCCTGATCTGAATCTCTACCTTCGTATCCACGACACTGTCGGAAAGAAAAATCGGTACTGACACGAGCATATGATAGCTCTTGTAGCCGCTTTCTTTTGGATTCTTAATATAGTCTTTGATAGAAAGCACCTTCAGGTCACTCTGGTTCCCGATCATCTCCGCCAGACGGTAAATATCTGAAGTAAACGAACAGATCAGCCTGACTCCCGCAATATCATTTATGTACTTTACCATATTCTCTATCGAAGTCTCATAGCCGTATCTCTTCAGCTTCTTGACTATGCTCTCCGGAGTCTTGATCCTCGTCTTGATGTGTTCGATGGGATTATACTGGTGAACATGTTGAAATTCATCATTCAGAATCTCCAGCTTTGTCCCTACTTCTTTTAATGCGGCATTGTACAGAAAAATAACCGTCTTCCAGCTATCTACGTCTTCGTAATTCTTGATAGCGTCATGCATCTGTTGCTCTCCTCTCACGTCGGAAATCCCCCTTTCCCAGCCTTTTTCAGTATATCATAAAACACGCTTTATGTCAGCCAGTTCATTCTTTTTTAAGAATTCAAAGGCAAGGAATAAACTGGAAAAGATAATGTACCATAAGCAAAAGAAAGCATACGTAACTCTTCTTGCAGCCATATTCCCCTACAATTCCAGTTTCATATCCCCGAACTTGATCCACTTTCGTTTTCTCATAAACTCGGATATTCCCAGTGTCACAAATGCCGGCAATAATATCTGGATCACTAGTATCTTTATTAATACGATCAGCTGGGCCTCATTCTGTGTCATAACCTGCCATGTCATAATCTGTCCTACCAGCCCGGCCGTCCCCATACCTGACCCTGTCGCGTTGCTGGTCATATGCAGCACCATCGTACCGACCGGGCCCAGTATCGCACTGGACAGTATCGCCGGCAGCCATATAATCGGTTTTCTGACAATATTCGGGACCTGCAACATGGAGGTTCCGATTCCCTGCGCCAGAAAACCGCCGATTTTATTTTCCCGGAAGCTGGCCACTGCAAATCCGACCATGTTGCAGCAGCATCCGATCGTTGCCGCGCCTGCCGCAAGACCGGACAAATTCAGAATAATCCCGAGCGCGGCTGAACTGATCGGCAGTGTCAGAATCATCCCCATCAGCACCGATACAATAATTCCCATCAGGAAGGGCTGCTGTTCTGTTCCCCAGTTAATCAGAGACCCCAGCCAGTTCATAAACCGTGAAATCGGAGGCCCCAACAGCAGTCCCACAGCAGAGCCTGTCCCGATTGACACAAGCGGTGTGAGGATAATATCCAGCTTTGTCTTCCCTGAAATCAGGATTCCGCATTCTATCGCTATGTATGCGGCCACAAAAGCCCCCAGCGGCTCTCCGGGGCCCGCAAATACCATTGTACCGTCCTGAATCACCTGCCCCGCCAGAAGCTTACTCGCAAAGGCACCTGTCATTCCCGCCGTGGCCGCAGACACAATCACGAGATGGCTGGCATCCAGCTTCCTTGCCACGCCGACACCTATCCCGGCGCCTGTCATCGCCGCCGCAACTTTCCCCACGGCAAAAATCATATTTCCTGTCGACCCGCCCATAAAGGTACCAATCTGCTGTATAATCGTCCCTATGATTAAAGTAGCAAACAGCCCCTGGGCCATTCCGCCCAGACCGTCTATAAAGATCCTGTCCAGTAACTTTTTCATCCCTTCGTTCCTCCTGCACTTACATCTGTCTTGTCACTCCCCGCCATTTTATCATAAACCGTTTGAAAAGTCACTTTTTTTCACACTTAAAAAACCTTAAAAAAGCTTCATGTAAAAGGCTGTGCAATCCTCCCTTAAGGATACTGCACAGCCCTTTATTTAATCTGTTTCTTTCATTCTCTCCACTAATGTTTCTTTTTGAAGCATCTTCACGCCATATTGTGTCATAATCAGCTGCATAGCCGCCAGCAGTACGATGTACAGAAGGACCGGTATCCACGGGAAAGTATAGCTTACCCCCAGTCCCAGCTGTATACATGCGCGCACCAGGCCGTATCCGAGACCCCCGCCGAACACAAGCGTACATATGGCGGAAACACCGACATAACTCAAGGTCTCCCTGCTTAACATAGTCCTTATCTGCTCCTTCGTCATTCCGACTGCCTGCAGGATTCCCAGTTCTTTTTTACGCGTAAACAGATTGGTCATGATCGTATTCATCAGGTTGATCACACCAAATGCCACGAGGAATACAGCCAGCACATAGAGAATCATTTTCATGGCGAAACTCTCATTCTCCAGATACTCCCGTGTTTCGGTTTTGGATGACAGATACATATTTTCTTCTGCCCCAAACAGTTTGTCAAGCTCTCTGCCAACCGCTTTTTCCGCCTCCGGTTCCACAGCGATTTCATAGCCGTAGGTTGTATTCATCGTAGTCCACTGGTCCAGCATTTTAGCCGGCATAAGGAGGGTGCTTCCCATGACAGACAACGGAAGTCTTACATCCCGCCCCTCCTCGACATTCTTCTTGTTCCACGAAATCATTTTAATGGTGGCCAGTACCGGCACATTCTCTTCTATCCTCTCGCCTGTCTGATTATAGTAAACTACAGAAATCGTATCCCCTCTTTTAATAGGATGTTCTTTAAAGTTACTATTGCTCTCGGTTTCTACAACCATTCCCGGTGCGTCCAGAAGTTCGTCATATGTTTCCGGCCCGTCATAGTCCATCTCTTTGAGTAATGCAAAATCTGCTTCTGTAAAACCATTGACACCTTCCTGCTGTTCTTCCCCGAACATATTTGCGGCTATCGTGAGATATTTCCACGGTTTCGCAGATATCACGCCGTCTATGCTCTCCAGTTCCTCCTTAAGGCCCTCCCCCATCACATCTTCTGCCTGAAGCTGTGCATAGGCTTTCACGCGCCCTTCAAGACTTGTATCATTGTTATCATAACCAGATTCCGCAGTCAGCTGTAGCTGATATTCTCCTTCCGGGAAAAAGTTATCCGCAGAAGCTCCGGGGTCATAAGATACGATGAAAGTGGCAATCGTCCCTAAAAGTACTCCTGCAAGTACAAGTGAACTCATCGTCAGGATACTTTTCTTCCTGTTCCTTTTTAAGTTAATCCCTGCCAGGCTGTTAGGTGTCAGCCGGCGTTTCAGTACCGTGGATTCCTTCATTTTTTCTGTATAACCGGTATAACCAAGCGCCTCAATCGGTGATGTTGCCGCCGCAATTTTAGCCGGTTTCCTGACAGAAATGCCAACGGAAACCATTCCCAGAAGCAGACAGACAAGTGCTGCCCCTAAAAATGTGAACGTATCCCAGCCTTTCGGGACAAGGGCATATCCCATCACACCTCCAAGCAGAATACCAAAAGGCATCCCCTTCAGCGCCAGAATCATTCCTTCTCTCGATACGAGCGTACGCACCTGCTGCCTCGTCATACCGAGTGTACGCATCTGTCCGTATTCCCGGACCTTCCCTGCCACTGCGATGTAGAAAATATTATGGATGACAAGGCCTGCCGCTGCCAGTATCAGCAGTGCCACCAGAACAAGAGTAATGATGCTGCCTGTTGTAAGCCTCGAAACACCTGCCTGGCCAAAGTAACCATCGTTTACCTTGATCTGGCCTTCCGGTATTCCAGCCGCCTCCCCGATCTTAAGAGCACTCTGTCTGGCTGTACCCAGATCCATATCCATAGCACCCTTCATATTAACAGACGCACTGACTGTCGGAACGCTTTCCCCTTTGAGCATCATGGCACAGGGAAGTGATACATAAATCTTGTGACTATTTTTTGCTTTGGACGGCGTATCTACAATGGCCGTGACCCGGTATTCCCTGACTTTTTTGTTTCCAAGGTCGAGTGATACAGTATCCCCCGGCTGCACGGATAGTCCAAGCTGCTCTATATAATCTGCCGGCAGCATGATATCATGGTCTTCTTCCGGGAGTTCTCCTGTGTATTCGATCTGGTCCCGCTCCATAAAAGTCTCATCCTGGTACATCACAAGAAGACGGTTATTCCCGACCTTTCCGCTGCCTGCCTTACTGTCTGCTGCCGCCCATTTCACTCTTTCATCCGTCTTTAGCTGCTCTGCCTGTTCAGGTGTAATATCCATATAAGACACCTGCGGCGAATCTTCCAGAAGTCTTAATTTCTCTTTGGAACTCCCAAACACATACAGTATAAATGTCAGCACCAATGCCACGGACAGGGCAATCGTCAGACATGTAAAGAGATTCCTTGTACGGCTGTTTTCCATGCTTTTGTTCGCAAGCCGGCGGATCACAGACTTATTTACATTCCGGTCCATTTTCATTACTGCCACCTGCTTTCTCTGATCTTCCCGTCCTCGATGCGTATCAGCGTATCTGCCATCTGGGCGATTTCTTCATTGTGCGTGATCATGACAATTGTCTGTCCAAACCGCGCGCCTGTGGTCTTCAGGAGGCCAAGCACATCCTGGCTTGTACGGCTGTCCAGATTTCCTGTCGGTTCATCGGCCAGAAGGATCGCCGGCTTTGCAGCAAGGGCCCTTGCAATTGCAATACGCTGCTGTTCTCCACCGGACATCTGGTTCGGCATGTTCTTCAGACGTTTTTCCATTCCGATCATCCTGACGATTTCCATCACATAGTCCCGGTCCACCTGATTGCCGTCCAATTCAATTGGAAGCACAATATTCTCATATGCATTGAGCACCGGTACAAGATTATAGGCCTGAAACACGAATCCAATCTGCCTGCGCCTGAAAATCGTAAGTTCATCGTCATTCATCTCTGACAGTTCCCTTCCCGCTACCATGACACTGCCTTCTGTCGGATTATCCAGACCGCCCAGCATATGGAGAAGTGTCGATTTACCGCTTCCGCTTGTTCCCACGACCGCCGCAAAACTCCCCTGTTCCACTTCTAAATCAACTCCGTCCAATGCCTTAACAATAGATGGTTCGCTGCCATAATATTTTTTCAATCCTTTTGTTTTTAAAATACTCATCGTTCTCTCCTTATCCCTGTTTCATTGTCTTGTTGTTTTTTATAATCCAATCCTATCATCACAATGTTACAGGACCCTCTCATAAAAAGAGAAAAAGGTATCAGTTTTGTAACATTTCATTCTGTAAAAGTGTGAAAAAAATAGCCTCCCGGGATGGGAAACTATTTTAGCCGCCTTTTTAAGGCCTCTCATTTGAAAGAAAAAGGGAAAATGTGCTGCCTTCGCCTTTCCTCGACTCTGCCATGATATACCCAGACTGCTTCATCAGAATCTCCCTTGTCAGGTACAGGCCGATTCCGACGCCCTCTTCCTTACGAACGGCCTCTTCCCTGTAAAACCGTTTAAAGATATCATTGATGTGTTCCGGATCTATGCCGGTTCCGGTATCACGGATTCTGATCCGCGTGTACATCTGCCGGTGATCTACATCAAGAATTATCTTTCCTCCATCAGGCGTATATTTCACTGCATTGTCCAATACATTGAATATCGCTTCTTCCGTCCATTTCGGATCATAAAAAAGCCTCAGAGCTTCAGGACAGTGCACTTCCAGTTGAATCTTTTTCTTTTCGGCTTTGGGGAGTACAGACGAAACGGCTCCGGATATGGTCTGGAACAGAGGCGTATTTTCTTTTTTCAGTGTAATCAGGTTACTCTCCAGCCGTGACATTTTCACGAGTGAACGTACCAGAAAGTCCAGCTTATTTACCTGATTTTCCATCACCGACAAGAGTCTTCTGTCTTCTTCCCCCAGATCCGGGCTCATGCTGACCGTATCGCTGTACATCATAATATTCGCAATGGGAGTCTTCAGCTGATGAGAAATGTCTGACACCATTCCCTGTATCTCCTGTTTCTGGCGGAGATTCTGTTCGCCGGACAATCTGGTGACCTCCCCCAGCTTCTCCACCTTCATCGCAAGCTTGGATGAAAGCGTTTCAAGGTCCGTATTTCTGGATGGTTCTTTCCCAGCGACCATATCGTCCAGCGTATCACTGATATACCCCGTCAGCTTCCGGTACTTTCTCCTGAATACCAGAAAGCTTATTACCGCTGCCGCCGACATGCCTGCTGCCAGAATCACCACTGCCGCTCCCAGACTAATCGTCATCTTTTATTTTCCTCCATCCACTGGTATCCCATGCCGTAAACAGTCTTGATATAGGAATTGTTATCATCCTCGATCTTGCCCCTGAGACGGCTGATATTAATGGTAAGTGTGTGTTCATCCACGAAGTTTCCGTCCTGATCCCACAGCTTGTCAAGAAGAACCTGTCTTGTCAGGACCTGCCCCGGATTCCTTATGAATACCTGAAGCAGCTTAAATTCTGTCGGAGTAAGGGTCAGTACTTCCCCGTTCTTTGACACGGTCCGGTTCTCAAGATCCACCTCAAGACTGCCGCACCTGTGTACCTGTTCCTCCTTTGCCGGCTCACAGCGCCTCAGGATTGCCTGAATCCTCTGGAGCACAATCCGTATGTTAAAAGGTTTCGTAATATAATCGTCAGCACCGGCCTCAAAGCCGCGTATCATATCCTCATCCATATCGTGGGCCGTTAAAAATACAATAGGCGCGCTGCTCCCACTGCGTATCTCTTCTGAAAAATGAAACCCGTCACCGTCCGGCAGGTTTACATCCAGCAAAAACATCTGAAACTCCTGCTCTTTCATATATGCCCGGGCCTGTCTTAAGTTATATGCCGGGACCGGATGAAGCCCGGCCCTCTGGAGATTAAAACACAGGCCGTCATTGAGCATTTCATCGTCTTCTATAATCAATATATTTTCCATCACAGTTCATCATTCTAATACACCGTATAATAAGTAACAGACAGATAATCGTCAGCCGATGTACCGGGCGGATATACGCCCTGTTTCCTCTCTTCTGCCCGTACATATTTTAGCATGGGGCATTCGTGTTTGTCAAAGAATCCTGAGGGGGCTGTAACATGGAGAAAGGGGCTGGAATCACTTCCAGCCCCGGGAGGGAAAATTATGAAATTTATGCTATCTATTCAAAAATCAAAAGGTTGTTTTCCTTTGATGTATATAACTATACAAAGGAAATGTGACATGACTGTGAGCATCAGATTAACTATTTATGATTCTTTTTAAAGATAATCTTAAGAGTATAAAATATATCTGTACTCCATAAACAGAATATGAATCATGGGGCTTTTAATCTTCCGCAATCCTCAGTCTTTCAACGACTGTGTTCTTTACAGCTCCCTTATAGCTTAGTATCGGAACGATGACAGATATCAGCAGCAGTACCGGTGTGCATAGCAGAACCGGCAGGATCCTGAAGTGCCATGTGAATATTGCCATCTGCCCGGCTACGGCATTTACGATTACATAACCGACAGCCATTCCCACAGTACAGGTCACCAGCAGGGTGAGCACTGCATACAGCAGTCCCTCAAACTGCAGCATCTTTTTCTGTTGCTGCCCAGTCATACCGATGGCTTCGAGCGTAGCCAGCTCTTTCTTCCGTGAAAGAATCGAGGTGATTGTTACATTTACAAAGTTCAGTATTCCGATCAGTGCAAGGATAAAGCTTAAAAATCCCCCGGCCAGTGCATACACGTTTTTCAGATTATCAAACATTGCCACGTAATCTGCCTTCGTTTTCCCGTCCAGATCCGTATTTACCTTTTCACAGTAGTTCTTCATCCATGAAGTAATCTCTGCCTCTTTTCCCTCCTCTGCATCAAAAATCGTTTTCATCGGCTGCGTCTCCCCATACCGGGCCATAAACTCAGTATCCGGCATGATATAAGCGACCGGCATAGAAGAATGGTACCACTGTGACTGCAGGGCATATGGAAGTTCTCCTACGGCCAGCACCTCATAAGCTTTACTTTCTCCGCTGCTGGATTCCAGCATAACTGTATCTCCTATATTCAGATACGGGTGCTCAAAACTGGTGTGGTCACCCCATTCAAATGAATTGACAATCACATAATTCCCAGTCTTAAATTTTTCCCAGTCCAGCTTTCCATCTGCCAGATTTATCTTGTCTGCTGCTTCCTTATTTACGCCATATATATCGATGTTACTGGCCTTTGACTCCCTCATCTGCCGGATTTCGCCGGCGACATCCTGATTGGAAAAGAATTTTTTGTACTCCTGCATATAGGTCTCCATATTATTCCATTCAGTATCCAAAAAAGAATGATATTCAGTATGGATATATATGTTTCCGATGTCCTTCACACCATCCTGCTTCACAAGTTCCTGCTGAAATTCCTTTGTAACGCCTGCCGTATTTGTATATTGGCTTCCAAAATTTGTCATGGACGCATCTGTAACCATATAATTTGAAACCATATAAGTAGACAGGTATTTATCCATGTCAAACCCCTTCACCATCGTGTAAACGCTGTTCAGGAGTATCAGGCTCAGGGACAGGGATAAAACGACAAGAACCAGTTTTTTAGGATTCCGTTTAACATTGGCCATCGCCATATGGAATGGGGATGCTTTTTTTGTCCGCTTCTTTTTTCCCTTTTTTTGTTTTTCTGTATATTTCACAGCCTCCACCGGTGATACCTTTGCTGCGATCCGGCATGGTTTGATACAGCTGATATAAACAGTTACGATTGTAAAAACAGCGGCCCCTATAAATATCAGCGGATTTGCAGAATAGATCTGTACATCATTTGTTAAAAGGCTGAGTACCGATGGAGCCAGCAGCCTGCCCGTCAGAAAACCAAGCAGCAGCCCGGTGGGAATTCCTAATAAGCACAGCATCCACGCCTGTCTTCGCACGAGTTTTTTCAGTTGTTTTCCCGTCGTACCAATGGTTTTTAGCAGGCCGTAAAAACGGATGTCACTAAAAATATTCAAGTAGAAGATGTTATAAATGATCAGATAGCCTGACAGCATGATCAACACCATAACTACTACAAGCATCATCACTGTTGTTGGATCGACCGAGGAGAATCCATATGCCCAGTTCACACCATAGTCTACTTTTGTCGTATCGAATCCGCATCGCTCGCAGAGCTGAAGCATCTGTTTTTCGATATCCCAGGAACTGCTGAAGTTAAAATTGGGATTCATGTAACCACTGTAATCCCCGCTATTTTCCGCTTCATAAAAGGGGGTCGTTTCCAGCGGGGCCGTCTTATCGCTGTATTGACGGGATACCAGTATTTCCTGTGCACGAAGTGCTTTATCTCCCTCCCAGTATCCGCACAGACGGAAGGTCTGTTCCACTACTTCATCGTGGACCCTGATCTGAAGTTCTACCTTTTCCCCCAATTTATGCGGGATCTCCAGTGCGTCCAATACAATGGTGCTCATCGCAATATCATCTATTTTCTCCGGCATCTTTCCTGTTGTCGGGTAAGAAAAACTGTTTTTTGCATCCTGATCTTCGAAATACCGGACCTCCCCCTGTATTTTATTTAGTTCTGGATTTTCAGTAAAACCTACTACGATGTTGTAGGATAAATCTCTGATTTTGCCATCTTCCTTTAGTGTTTCGTATTCTTCCCATGTAAAATTTTTGAACCCTGCATGGCTCCTTCCCCCGACCTGGCGCAGACTGGATTCTGTACTGCTTTGCATGATACTGCCCCCAATGGAAAAGATCGTCGTAAAAAGGACGGCAGTCAGGGCAATTGCCAGCACACTGATGATATTTTTCTTTTTCCGGGCCCCCAGTGTCCGGGCTGAAAGCTTTCTAATGATCTTTTTATTTTTCACTCTAGCCACGGTATCCACCACCCTTGCCTTCTGTTTTCCCTGACGGCCGGGATGTTGTGCGCCTGCCTGTCTGCGGAATGCGGTCATCCGGTATGTCGCTGAACTGTCCTGCTTTTCTGACCTTTCCGTCTTCTATGCGGATAATCCTGTCAGCCATCTGTGCGATTTCCTCATTATGGGTAATCATGACGATTGTCTGTCCGAACTGGTCGCTGGTCACTTTCATCAGGCTCAGTACATCCTGGCTCGTATTGGAATCCAGATTTCCTGTCGGTTCATCCGCGAGCACGATAGCCGGCTTTGCGGCCAGTGCCCGTGCAATCGCCACTCTCTGCTGCTGGCCCCCTGAGAGCTGTCCTGGCAGGCTGTCCAATTTCTGTTCCAGACCGAGTACCTGTACGATCTCACGGATGTATTTTCTATCCACCTTATTTCCATCCAGTTCTATAGGGAGTGTGATGTTTTCTTCCACATTTAGTACTGGTACCAGATTGTAGTTCTGAAAGACAAATCCAATCTTTCGTCTCCGGAAAATGCACAACGCATCATCCTTCAGCGAAAAGATGTCTTTGTCATCCACATATACTTTTCCCGATGTAGGCCTGTCCAGACCTCCCATCATGTGGAGCAGGGTTGATTTTCCGCTTCCGGAAGTTCCGACAACTGCGGCAAATTCTCCTTCCATGACAGACAGGCTGACGCCGTCTAATGCTTTTACTGTATTTTCACCTGATCCATAATATTTCTTGAGTTCCTCTGTTCTCAATATTCCGTTCATATTCTGCCTCCTTTTTATTCATGTAATTTTAGAAAACGCTAAAATAGAGTTTCGCTTGCGAAACTCGCGCCTGCGGCGGTCGCATCGCGACATCTACCTTATACGCCGCAGTGCGCATCCCCCGGAGGGTTTATTATTTCATAGGACGTACTTTCCTATGAAATAATAAAAAGCCTATTCACTTCTATGAATAGACTTTAACATATGAATCTTTCCAGACTCTTTCCGAAATCTAACAGTTCTGAAAGTTTTCACGCGGCAGATATACGGCAAAAGACGCACCTGTCTGGTTCGTCGTGCTTACTTTGATATAACCGTGTTCCTTTTTCAGAATCTCCCGCGCCAGATACAGGCCGAGCCCCACGCCTTCCTTCTCCTGAAACTGACTTCCACGGTAAAACCGCTGAAAGATTTTAGGGATCTCTTCCTCCGTAATTCCCGGTCCCTCATCCTGTATGCAGATACTGACAAACATGGGATATTCTCTGATGGCTACGGTCACACAGCTTTTCTCTTCTGTGTATTTCAGCGCATTATCCAGAATGTTATAGACGGCCTCTGATGTCCATTTTCTGTCGAAACAGGCCTGACATTCATCGGTCCATCCCTTCTTTACAATCTGGATTCCCCGTTTCACCTGTTTCTCCTTCCCGCGCAGGACCAGTTCTTCCAGCATCGGCTTAAGCGGCTGCTTCTGAGGGTATACCTGTATAATATTCGTCTCAAGGCGTGACATCTTGACAAGGGACTGAATCAGGGATTCCAACAGGTCTGTCTGGGCCATCAGTCTCTTTGCCAGTTCCTTGTCTTCTCCTTCCAGTTTTTCCTCAATAATTTCCCCGTAGAGCCGGATGTTAGAAATCGGTGTCTTCACCTGATGTGAGATATCTGAAACCAGTTCCTTGACAGCCTTTTTTTCCTTCTCCACATTCTGCCTGCTGAGTGCAGATGCACCGAGAAACCGCTTCCACTTTACCTCCAGCTTGGACAGTTCGCTCTCGTCATAGTCAGACTCCTGAAAGTTTCCCGAAGTGGCCTCATCCAGCATCATATTCAGCGTTTCATAAGTATTTTTCCTAAACCGCAGCCCCATTTATATTCCCGCCTCTCTATTTCCAGACATACCCTACTCCATATACGTTCAAAATATGTTCCGGGTTTGCAGGTTCCTTTTCCAGCTTTGCGCGAAGCCTGCTGACTGCAACCGGAAGTGCATTTTCATCCACATATTCCATTCCGTCTGTCCATACCTTATCTATCATAACATCCCGGGGTATGGTATTTCCCCGGTTCTCCAAAAGGACCTGCAAAAGCTTCTGCTCCGTCCTGCTTAATACAAGACTCTGTCCATCTCTCTTATAAACCATTTTTACCGTATCCAGCAAGAGATGCTCATCCTCATACCGCCCTCTGCCATGATCAGAAAAAGACAGCCGCAGAAGATTCTCGATCCTCGCTCTCAAAACTGCAAGGCTGAACGGCTTGGTCACATAATCGTTCGCCCCCAGTTCAAACCCCATCACCTCATTCACCTCCAGGTCATTCGCCGTCAGCATCAGCACCGGCCGTGAGCTCGACTGGCGGTATTCCTTCAGAAAATCATATCCATTCCCGTCGGGGAGGTTAATATCTAAAATAACAAGTCCAAACTCATTCCCCTGTACAGCAGAACGCGCTTCATGCAGCGTGTAACACTGGGTGAAACGGTATGAAGTTTTTCCAAGACCCAAAACAATTCCCTCATTTAATGCTGAATCATCCTCAACGATCAAGATATCCGTCATATTATGCTCCTTTTATCTGAAAATTCTGAATACGGACCGCAAAAGGGTCTGACCCCTTTTCATCTTATCAAAAAAGGCCGTACATTTCAATGCACAGCCTTTTTCTTAATGTTCTCTACTCTTCCTCTACAAATACGTCTTTTCCAAGTCCGCAGATCGGGCATACCCAGTCATCCGGTATATCTTCAAATGCGGTTCCCGGCTCGATTCCCCCGTCCGGATCGCCCTCCTCCGGGTCATATACATATCCGCATGGTTCACATACATATCTTTTCATTTCAAACTCCTCCTATTTCTTTCATGTTATCTTGTAAATGCACAGTCCTGTACTGAACAGTTACATTAGCTTTCCCTATTCACACCTCTGTCATGCATAAATTTCCAAATTCAGAGGTATATTTAAGGTTCCTTTTAAATTGCCCATTCGTATTTTCCGCCGTCTCCTACCTGATAGAAGTCGGCATAATTGATTTTAAATATATCTTTTCCGGTACCTCGTATATCTATGTGGTTCTTGATCAGGTACTGCCATGTCCCGGCATGTGAGATATCTCCCTGAAGCAGGATTCCCTCTACTTTTCCGTCTCTTAGGATGACGCGCTTATAATGCTCTTTATCTTCTCTTACCTGTATTTCATCACCTTCTTCCTCGCAGATTCTTCCTACGCATAAGCTTAAAAGTCCGAAGAAATTGATCGTGTTCTTGATGGCAAAGCGGTCTGCATACTCTGTTTTTAGACCGCACATGTTCTTTCCCGCCACTCTTCCCTGATCGGCTGCATTCGGCCAGATTCCTGACAGGCCTGTGATGTCACCTGCCGCATAGATGTCAGGCTGGTTTGTCTGCAAATAGGAATCCACGCATACTCCACGTTCACACATGATGCCGCTGCCTTCGAGATACCCGGTTGATGCACGGACACCGGCTGCGACTACGATCATATCGCATGCTGCTTTTTCACCGTTGTCCAGAACGACTTCATGAATCCTGCCGTCCTCACCACACTGTGCTTCACTGGCCCGCCTTCCAAGGAGGAAACGGACACCGGCCTTTTCAAAGAGTTCCTGATAGCTCTGGGCGCCGTGGGCATCGAGCTGTACCGGCAGAATCTGGGGGGCCATTTCTACAATGGTAACTCTCCTCCCCCTCTCAAGCAGTCCGTAGGCCGCATCCAGCCCAACGAGTCCGGAACCGATGATCAGCACATTTTCTGCCTCTTCTGCTTCCTTTACAATATCCTGGGCATCGGAAAGATTCCGCAGCCCATACACATTGGAAGCCTTTCTTAAATCTCCCACAGGGGGAATACAGCTGTCCGCGCCATTCGCAATCAAAAGCCTGTCATACCCCACTTTTTCTCCTGTGTCCAGATGAATTTCCTTCTCACCGGGACAGACTTCTACGACCCGGACCCCCTTTTTCCAGTCAACACGATACTTTTCAAAGAAATCATCTTCCGTAAAATTCAGGCTCTTTTCATCGCGCTCTCCCCCGATAAACTTATGCAGCATACAGCGGGAATGAATCTGTGTATCCGCGGAAATCAGCAGTATCCCGGCGTTATCGTCCAGCCCCCTGATCGTCTTCGCGGCTTCTGTACCGGCAACACCGGCACCTATAATCACATGCTTCATACTTTTACACCTCCTCTACATAAATCGCTTTTTTCGGACAGGAGGCTACACAGGATGGTTCCCCTCCCGCATTTACGCAGAAATCACACTTAATCACTTTACTTTTCGTCACCTGATCCGGCTTTAAAACGCCGAACGGGCAGTTCATCACACACATAAAGCAGGACCCGCACCGGGTTTCATCGTAAAATACGTGTCCGCTTTCCTCATCCTTGCGAAGCGCCCCGCTCATGCATGATTTCACACATTCCGGGTCAGCACAGTGCCGGCAGAACAAGGGTTTGTAGTGTCCCTCTGCATCCTTTAGGATAAAATTACGGGACTCATTTTTAGGGTCTGTCAAATCCAGATCATATATCGTCCCCGGCGTTTCCCTGTGCGCCTGCATACAGGCGGCGGAACAGTTCTTACAGCCGTCGCATTTCTCATAATCGATCATGATACGTTTCATTTTTACCGCCCCTTTCTAAATCTGAAGTCCCCGGCGTTTTTCCAGAATAATCTCTTCCAGAATCTCCGCAGATTCCTTTGCATCCGGGTTAATAATCACCTGTCCCCCGGTCAGCTCCTTCATATCCTCTGTCAGCACTTTTACAGCCACCTTACTTCCAGTCATGAATGGCGGCAGCCCAAGGTGCAGTGGCAGCCCGAGTGATAGTCCGTAGCACCCGTCAGCCAGCGCCTGCTCTTCCAGCCATTGTGCCGCAGAAAGTACAAGCGGCAGCTGCGGAAGGTCTACGCCCAGTTCTTCTGCCAGTTCAGTTGCTACGATCTCAAGGCGGCCGATTGCAAGACATGGTCCAAAGTTCAATACTGGCGGGATGCCAAGGCTCTCACAGACAGCTCTCAGCTTAGGCCCTGCATATTTTGCCGCTTCCGGTGTCATAAGTCCGCAGTTCTCAATTCCCCCTGAAGAACATCCGGCCGTCAGGACAATGATATCCTTCGCAATCAGCTCCTTCACGAGGTCTACCGTCAGTACATCGTGCCCGCCTGCAGTCAGGTTAGAACACCCAACCACGCCGGCAACACCCTTTATATCCCCTGATACAATCAGGTCGATCAACGGTTTCCAGCTTCCGCCAAGGAATTTCTTAAGGGAGATTTCACTGACACCTGTCAGCGTGTTATCATAACCGTGCTCTTTCATCAGGTTCATCGGTACGCTGCCTCTGCGTGCACTGTAAGCCGCAACCACCTCATCAATAATCTCCTCTGTCACAGCGGGACGGTTCTCAAAATCAAATTCCTTCAGCTCTGCATTTGCCTTTTTCGCCACATTGTCAATACATATCTGCTTAATCTTTAATTCTTCGCAGATTGGTTCGATCCCCGGCAGTGTACAGTTAAATTCCGAAATAACAGCATCAATCCCACCCGTTGCCAGTATCGCTTCACTTGTATAGTTATTGCCTGCATGACCATCAAAGATATCCTCATAATGGGCGCCGCGCAGCTGCAGATCCTGTCCTACACAGGTACACCCGACCAGCTTGAAGCCTTTCGCCCCGGCCTTTTCTGCCTTCTTTACAACATCCTCATCCGTCAGACGGTCCTGCAGGAAGGTGAACATCGAATGCTGGTGTCCCGTAATCATAATATTAATATAATCCGGATCAATGACCCGCAGTCCAACCGGTGCAAAACGGATCTCCGGCTCCCCAAGCACTACGTCGTTAAGAAGATTCGTCAGTACCAGTCCGTAAATTCCTGTGGAAATCCCCAGTTTTAAACAGTCCAGCAGCATATTGACCGGATCTGAGTTCAAATTTGTAGAACATTTTACAACTCCGTGGAACACTTCCGACTTCGCACCACCCGGGAGAATTCCGAGTTCTTTCCATTTCTTATAACGCGGAGCATATGCCATTTTTTCCGTGAGCTGCATCTTCTCATATTCAGGGAGGTAAAGGTCTTTCAGCACTGCGTCTGCAACCGCCTCGGCCCTCCTGTGGATGTCCTCTTCCTCAATGCCAAAAATCGCGGCCAGCCTGTTCAGGGTATCCGGTCCTTTGATTTCACCTTTTGACTTTGCAACGTTCTTAACATTCAGTGCCGTATTTTCAACGACATGTATGTAACACCCTGAACCGGAAGCGACAGCCCGCAGAAAGTTTCTGGCTACGATTGTGTCAGCATCTGCCCCGCAGATTCCTCTCGGGGCCTCCGGTGTGATGCGGCACGGCCCGTTAGCACAGAGCCTGCAGCAGACTCCCTGAAGCCCAAATGCACATTTCGTGCTCTGTCCTTCCACACGATGGTGGGACGTCTCCATCGGCAGTCCGGCAATAAAGCCTTCTAATGGCTTATCAGCGCTCTTACATGTAGTGCATCCATAACATTGATTCATAGTTGTACCTCCTCAATACTTGATAATTTTAGTCCACTTTGTTTTATAAAATTTTCCCTCCGAAAAAGAGGGATTATTTCCTTAAATCATCTCTGCAGTTTAAAAAAGGTCTGACAGTTTCCGTGCCCTTAATTCCTTCATCAATACGCCCTGTATCTTTGCGAGCTCCGTATGTACCCTGCACCTGCTGCCACCGGAATTCCTGCTGCAGCTTTCTCTGAGGCATGGCATGATCAAAGGCTCCTCATCGACTGCTGTCACCACATCATACAGATTCAGTTCCTCAAGCGGCTGATTCAGCCGGCACCCGCCCGAAGCACCCCGCCCAACCTCAATCAGGCCGGCTCTCCTAAGCTTCTTCAATATCTTATAAGCAAACGCCTCCGGAATCTCTTCCGCCTGACATATCTCTTTTACCGTATGCTTTTCCCCGTCTCTCATGGAACGAAGCATACGAATCGCATAATCATTCTCTCTTGTTAAAAGCATGAAAGCACCTCTCATCTTTTGTTAAAATTTTAGCATACTGGACTTTTTTTGTCAACTTTAAATATGAACATTTACAAGCTTTTCGAAGAATGATATACTGGTAACTATCCAATCCAAGAAAGAGGTCGAATTATGTTCCGTTTATGGGGTAAAGAATTTAAAGACAACAGAATGCTGCGTGATACGGTCATCTGTGATGACACGGACGACACACGCACACATAAAGTATTTCATGCACTCGATGCAATCTGCTATGAATTTGATCTGAGCAAACCAATCTGGCTCGATAAGACAATAAATGACTTCAAGAAACATGCCAAAGCAAGATTTTACCAGGATAATTTTGTAGATTCCATCGATTTCGATTACCTTGAAATCCAGATTATAGAAGAAGAGTAAGGGAACAAAACCTCCCTTACTCTTCGTTTCTATTACTCGTTATGTATGGCTGCAAGCGGGCTCAGTCTCATCGCCCTCAGCGCCGGGAAATACCCGGCTGCCATTCCCACAAACACCGCGAATGCCATCGAGGCAAGCACAAGCCACGGCGGGATATAGGAAATATTTCCGTCAATTCCCATCGCATTGCCGCTCTGCGTCAGGAAGTTGATAATGAAGGACAGCAGGAAACTTAGGATATTCCCCACTACACCTCCTATAAACCCGATAAATGCCGCCTCCATAAGAAACATCTGTTTAATATTCTTCAGACCGCATCCCAATACTTTAATAACACCGATCTCCTTTGTACGTTCATATATCGACATCATCATTGTATTTGCAATACCGATTGCAGCTACGAATAGAGATACCGCCCCGATTCCCCCGAGAACAGCCTGAATCATTGCAAACTGCTTTTTCATGCTCTCCATATATTCTGCATTCGTTGTAACCTGATATCCCATATTTCTGATCGTAGCGGACAGTTCATCCACATCGTCCAGATTTTCCGCCTGCACGCTTGCAGAACTGTATACAAACTGTTTATACGGCTTGCCTGACTTCGTGCTGGGCTGTCCGGGAATTACTCTGCCGCGGAACTCTTTCTTCAGCAGTTCCTCTAATTTATCTATGTCACAGTAAACATAGTAAAAATTAGCATTATAAGTATCGATATCCCCTTCCACTACTCCGCTGGACTGGACAACATATTTTTTCGGCGGTTTAACCGGTGTCTGATTCGCTCCTCCTTCACCGCCCCCTGCCGACATCCCGGCACCCTGATTCTGTGTTTGAAAATAGCCATCCTGGTCCAGAATCAGAAACATCTGGTCATGTGCCAGATCCACATCCGGTATTTCCCCGGTTTCCCAGTATCCCTTACCGGTTGTCTTCTCATAGAAACTGGTAAGAACGCCGTTTCCAAAAACAAGTTCCAGATTGGCACTGTCAGGGTCTGGAAGCCTTCCTCCGGCAGCCAGTTTTATATTCTGCTCCTTAAGTGCTTCCGGCGTCATCCCACGCAGCTGCAGATATCCCATGTACTTGCCCTTTAATGCAATCGCGCTGACATCCAGAATTGGATTTGCACTCTTTACATGCTCCAACTGCTTTAGCTGGTTAATGACATCATCCGTAATATACTTACTTGGCTCCTGCTGGTCGGAATCACCGGAAGACATATAATACATGGAACCTTCTGTCTGCTTTCCCGTGACTGTCAGGTTCGTAATTCCGCCGGACTGCTCGACTTCACGGTACATGGACTCCTGCATTCCAAGCCCCAGAGAAATCATGACCACAATGGATGCTGTTCCGATAACGACTCCCAGGATGGTGAGAAAAGTTCTAAGCTTTCTTCGCTTGAGGTTGCCACTACTCATCCTCAGTAAATCGATCCACCTCATCCAACAAGTCCTCCTCTTCTACAGACTCCTTCTTTTTCTTTCTTCTCTTGAGTACGATAATCAAGATGACAATCGCTGCCACAACTACAACGGCTCCTATTACAACCGGTAAAACCGGAAATCCTTTTTCAGCCGGCATATCAACCATCTGCGACATATCCATCGGTGCCTGCTCCGGTGTGATCGTCAGTGAAAATTCCTTCTCTACGGTTGATGCTTTTCCAGATTCATCTTCGTATGAGACAATCATCTTACACTTCTGGTCCGGCGCCATCTCCTGTGTAGCTGTAACGATTCCGTCGATAGAACCTGTCGCACCTGAATCCACATTTCCGACAAAGACATCTTTACCTTCGATTCCATCCCCCTGGAATTTTGCTTTTACATTGTATAATTTAATACGGCCTGTATTATAAAGGCTGCATGTAATATTAGCCTCCTCGCCTACCGCTACTGCCTCAGGTGCAATCTCGAGTTCGCTGAATTCAAATCTTGCCGCCTGTTTCACAGGAATCGCCAGACTTGAAGAACTCTCATATTGTGTAGCATTGCTGTCTTCATATTTCATCGTCATTGCAATACTGTATGGCTTCTGAACCAAATCCGCCCTTGCATTCAACGCAATGGAGATATCCTGTGTCCCGCCTGCCGGGATGTAGTCCAGATAAATAGAGCTGGATCCTGATGACGGCAGGAATGCCGGTGCCTCCGCTGCTGCTTCGGTCCCTGATGACGGTGCCTGCAGATCAAACAGCATGTTGGAAACCGCCGTTTTTGTAGAAGTATTCTTCAAATGGATAATCAGCTTAAAGTCGCTGCCTGCATTCACTGCCCCCGGATCTGTATTGAATCCAGTGACAATGACCCTCGGTACGGCATCCTTACCGGATTCTGAACCGCCCCCGCCGCCTGAAACGACAGGGTCACTGTTTGAAAAACCGGCTTCTCCGCCTTCTGGTTCCCCGTTTTCTTCCGGCTTTGGCTCCTCAGGTTTTTCTTCCTTCGGCTTTTCTTTTGTCCTTACAAATACATATTTATTCGTCTGGAACTGATTCTGAATCCCATCATCACAGGTAATCTTAAAAAACAGTCTCACCGTATTATTTCCTACATCCGAACGTACTGTTAGTTTATCCCAAACAGCCTCTGCACTCTGCCCGGAAGCTATATCGCCAACCGTGACTTCATTCGTCATATTTTCAATATTAAACGGCCATTCTGAGGCATCGTTCAATACTGGGATTATCTTTACATTTTTAGCATCTGCTTTTCCGGTATTCTCTAAAGTAATCTTCAATTCCTGTTCGGAATCCCCTGCCTGATATGACGGTGCATCCTGTCCTTCTGATACCGATATTTTGATATCCGGTATCGGCTCCACCGTATCCTCTGCACGTACCCCCGCCGGCAGTATCATAGCTGCTGTCAAAGCAAGGCTCATCGCGATCCCCGCAATTTTTTTAAATGGTCTCATGTTCCTTTTCCTCCCTCTTTTCATGGTTATCTTCTATTTTTACGATTTTCCCGTCTATAATATGGAATATACGGTCTGCATATGTAGCCAGATGATTATCATGGGTAACCATGACAAGTGTCTTCTTCTGCTCACGCACGACTTTCTGCATCAGTTTCATCACTTCTTCTGACGTATGTGAATCCAGATTCCCGGTCGGCTCATCCGCAAATATAATCTTAGGATCTACGACAAGTGCCCTTGCCACGCCAACTCTCTGCTGCTGCCCTCCGGACATCTGGTTCGGCAGATGCTTCTTATGCTTTTTCAGGCTGACCAGGTCAAGCATCCGGTTGGCCTTTTTCAGGCGGCTGCTCTTTGCTTCTCCCCGGAAACTTAACGGAAGCGCCACATTCTCCAGTGCATTCATCGTTCCAATCAGGTTAAACGACTGAAAGATAAATCCGATATTCTCTCTCCTAAACCTGACCAGTCCGTCTTCGTTTAAATTCTCCATGTGCTCATTGTTTATAATTACTTCACCTCTTGTCGGCTTCTCCAGACCCGCGAGCATATTTAGAAGTGTCGATTTTCCCGAACCGGATGTTCCGACAATTGCACAGAATTCTCCTTCATTTATCTCAAAGTCGACTCCATTGAGCGCCCGCACCACCGAATCGCCAACCTTGTACAGCTTATACAAGTTCTTTACCTCAATGACTTTATTCACGGTGTCCCTCCTTCATATTGTACCGTATACCCAATGCCCGGCTGCATGCAGGGCCTGTCTGACAGCACGCCCCCATATATGCCCAATTAACACCAGCAGGCCAATAAGTATACTCTATTTTAACATCATACTTATGTAATTAGAATATTTAACTGTGTAATTTATTAAGAAATTCTTAATTTTATTGCAAACCTGTTTCTGAGGGACTTATCTGCCCGGCCGGCATAATATTCGCTTATTCTTCCATGATGCAGATACACGGCAGAAAAAAAATCAGATCCGCACTTTTTTGTCGGAATAAAATAATATTTATTCACAAAATTTTTAAATATTCCGTAAGTTTTTTCACTTTCAGTAGTTTACTTAATGAAGGAGCTAATCTCCTCACCTTTTTTAGCTCCTTTCCCACCATAAAAAATAAGCCTGGAACCATACCTGTTTCCGGGCTTAATTTCTGTCTATATTGTGATTAAAGCTTTCTTACAGGAACATCCTGTCAGTTTTTCACTTTTTTTATCCGGCTGGGAAAATCCTGTATATAACTCAAATTTACTGCCATACAGTGCTCTATTTCCATTTTCATCCACACTGGTAAATGCTTTTCTGTCAACTTTGATACGGATTGTTTTCTTTTCCCCTGCATCCAGATAGATTCTCGAAAATGCTGCCAGCGAAGCAGACGGGGGAACAAACTCTGTGTATGTATCTTTCACGTAAACCTGAAGCACTTCGTCTGTCGGCACGTCACCTTTATTCTCAACTTCCGCTAATATTTCTGCTCCGTCAAAAACACCTTCCGCAGATTTTTTTACTTCCACAGCCACACTTTCAACTGCACATTTTCCGTAAGTCAGTCCATAGCCAAATGGGTATAATACATCTCCTTTATAATATCTGTATGTCCTGCCCACCATAGAATAATCTTCAAAATCCGGAAGATCTTCTATATCATTGTAAAAAGTTACTGGCAATTTCCCGGAAGGAGATACTTTGCCAAACAGGATATCCGCCACTGCTTTTCCTCCTCTTGCGCCCGGATACCACACTTGGAGAATTGCATCCGCATTCTTGTCTGCTGCTCTTAAATCCATTGCACTTCCCGTCATATTAAGCACGACAACAGGTTTCCCGCATTTTAACACTTCATCCATAAGTTTTCTCTGGGACGGAGGAAAACTTAAATCCCGCTTATCCCCTGACGCATCCGAATTTCCGGTATCTCCTTCTTCCCCTTCCAGAGTCTCATCTAACCCGACAACAAGGATCACTACGTCTGCATACCCGGCGACTGTCAATGCTTCTGCAAGCCGGTCAGGCTGCTTTGGATCTGCAAGGTGCTCGACCGTATCCTTCCACAAATGACATCCTTCTGAATATAAAATGCGCACATCCTCTCCTGCCGCCTGCCGAATTCCTTCAAGGACAGTGATATACTCTGAAGATGTTCCATGATAGTTTCCAATCAGGGCTTTTCTGCTGTCTGCATTCGGCCCGATCACGCCAATTGTATGAATATCCGTCGTTTTTAATGGCAGAATACCGTTGTTCTTCAGTAATACCATACTTTTCTGCGCCGCTGTTACAGAGAGCCTGATATGTTTGTCACACTCAACTTCCAAATAAGAGATATCATCCATTTCTGTCTTATCAAACATGCCCAGTAAAAAACGGGTTGTAAACAATCTCACACAAGACTCTGTAATGTACTTTTCATCTATAATCCCTTCCTGATATGCATTTAATATCTTCTGGTAGGTACATCCGCAATTCAGGTCGCATCCTGCCTCAAGCGCCATTTTAACTGACAGTTCCGGGCGTTCTGTCACCTTATGGTTCTCATGGAAATCGCGGATTGCCCAACAGTCAGAAACATAATGCCCTTGAAATCCCCATTTTCCCCTGAGGTAGTGTTTCATTAATGTTTCACTTGCACAGCATGGTTCTCCGTTTGTACGGTTATATGCGCCCATCACTGCTTCCACATCAGCTTCCTTTACACAAGCTTCAAAGGCCGGAAGATATGTCTCCTCCATATCCTTTTTGGAAGCAACAGCATTAAAAAAATGTCTCTTTTCTTCCGGGCCGGAATGAACTGCAAAATGTTTTGCACACGCTGCTGTTTTTAAATATTCACCATTCCCCTGCAGGCCCTTAATAAAACGGACTGCGAGGCGGGATGTAAGGTATGGGTCCTCCCCGTATGTCTCATGTCCCCTTCCCCACCTGGGGTCACGGAATATATTCACATTTGGTGCCCAAAATGTAAGCCCTTTATAGATATCTCTGTCACCCTGCTTTAAATTTTCATTATATTTTGCACGACCCTCAACAGCAACTGCATCTCCGATTTCTTCCATCATATTGGTATCAAACGCTGCCGCCAGAGCGATCGCCTGCGGAAAAACAGTGGCAGTTCCCGCCCTTGCAACTCCGTGCAGTGCTTCATTCCACCAGTTATATGCCGGTATATTCAGGCGTGGGACTGCATCAGCGTCAAATTTTAACTGAGAAGCCCTTTCCTCTACCGTCATCTGGGCAACTAACTCTTGCGCCCTCTTTCTTGCTTCATTTCTATTCATATACAGCCTCCGTTTATTCAGACAAATTTTGGTTAAAAAAATCTGTCACTTGATCATAGTATTTACTTCCTGAAAAAAATCCGTGCCCCTGCCCCGGGACAATGACTAGTTTTGCCTCATTCCCGGCATTTCTCAATCTGCCCGCATATTCTATAGATTGATTACATGAAACAACCTCATCACACGCTCCGTGGAACAAAAGCATGGGAGGCAGACCTTGTTTATGCGCATAGCTGACCGGGCTCATCTCTTTTAGAATCTTTGTTATCTCTTCTTCCTCCAATTTGGGGGACGGCAGTACATTCACAACAAATCCAAGCTCATGGTTCATATCTTCCACTAATGTATTTAAATTTGACGGGCAGTAAAAAGAAACAACACACTGTACCGGCTGCATTTTGCAGCCACTGTAATCACTCCCAACCATACACGCAATGTGCGCCCCTGCCGATTCACCCCAAAGCCCGATTTTTTCCGGGTTGATATGATATTTTTCTGCATGTTCCCTCAGGTACCGGACTGCCATCTGGCAGTCTTCCAAACATGCCGGCAGAACAGCATGTCTGGTAAGGCGGTATTCCAGACATGCAATGAAAAAACCTGCCTCCGCCAATTTTGCAAGTGTTTCCTCCGGCCGGTAGGACGCTGTAAGAAATTCATCATCCCATGCCCCGCCATGTATCCAAATGATAACTGGCATGTCTGTACAGCCTTCCTTATAAAAACACTCCATATACTGCCTCGGGTGCTCGTCTGCATAATATACACCAGACATATAATTTAAGCCGCGCTTGTAGAAATTAACCCGTGTAATATGACACAAATATTCATAAGGATTCTTTTTCGTTTCTGTCATCTTTATCATACTCTCTTTAAATAATCGATGTAATTCTTCTGTATTTCTGTTTCTGGTTTCTTTTTTTCTTCCGGCATATCATAAAAATGCATGATATTTGAAGCGGCATGGTCAAACGGATGCCATGTTTCCATCGGCGCCCCTGTACTGTCCTCCCCATTGGGATCCCCGGTCTTAATAAAGTTCACCCAATAGTTACACATATGTCTTGCGAGATCATAGTGTTTTCCAACAAACGGTCTCCAGCATTTTGCCAGTGTCTCAAAAAAGAACCATAAATCAGATGAGTGAAACGCCCCGGGATCATCTTCCCCCGGTATTTCAGCCCCAAATTCATAGACATATTTGGGATATGTATACCCTTCGTCATGCTCTATGGAACAGAACATTCTGGAACCTGTTTCTATAGAGTTCACTGTCCCTCTCAAAAATTCATGATTCGTCCATCCTAAAAGAACCGGAACATCAAGGAAACGATGTTTTCGGATATTGTGGCGCCATGTATCCGTTTGAAACTTCCCGTCTGTCACAGTCACCCAGAATTTTCCATATTGATCATTTTTATCTCTTATATACTCTGCCGGAAGTTTTCTTGCTTCGTCCACGGAAGAAACTCCGAGAAATTCTAAAAACCTGATGCTGTTTTCTCCTGCTTCTTCCAGAGTAACCGAGAACTCGTCGTGAAATGGATCTCCGAATATCCCGCTGGAAACAATTGCCCCCTTGATGCAGTCTTTATTTTCCTGACAGTTCAACTGGGTGAGGACACTTCCTCCGCCCGCAGACTGTCCTCCGATTGTTATACAGTCCGGATCTCCCCCAAAAGCCTGGATATTTTCCTTTGTCCATTTTAGGGCGGCCTGCTGGTCCAGATTTCCAATATTTAATTCTCCGGCCGCATTTTCTCCCATCATATCAGGGTGTGCAAAAAAACCAAATACATTTAAACGGTATTGAATGGTAACTACAACGATGCCCCTGCGCGCCAGACGCTCTCCGTCAAATTCCATCTCTGCGCTGTTCCCCCACTGGAGCGCTCCCCCGTGTATCCAAAAAAACACTGGAAGTTTATCTTCCCGGGAGGATGCCGGAGTCCACACATTTAAATATAAACAATCTTCGCTCATGGAAATTTCACAATCTACATTCCATTCTCTCGTATAAATATTTTCCTTATCTAAACCCGGAATACTCTGCATTGGTATCGGTGAAAATTCAAGACACTCTTTGACACCATCCCAGTCCTTGCAAGGTTTGGGCGCCCGCCACCGATTTTCCCCGACCGGGGCACAGGCATATGGAATACCTTTAAAAGATATAATTCTGGGATCTGCTGCCGCAGATCCCCTGACATAACCATTTTTAATTTTTGTGATTTTAACCATTGGCCTTCTTCTCCAGACCGACTGTAACTACTGTGATTGAATGCCTGTCCAAATGTATTTTCCCCGCCTTTAATATATCCTTTACCTCTTTTGCAACAACATTTTCCGGTTCTTTTGACGTATTGGATGCATTGAAATCCGGGTGATAAATCTGATAACATAAGGCCTGATCCCACACGGCATCACTGCCCAGCACGAATAATTCCACCTCATAATCTTTGTCTAAATTTTTATTAATGAGAGATACCGCCATTTTCGTACCATCCTCATTCATTGCCGCCACGCAGTCGATATAGCTGGTCTTTACCATACGTTTTTCACTCTTCGCGTCAAGTGCGAATTTTGCTTCAGCCATCCGGTTCGAATAATCAATTACTTCTGGAAGTTCAAACTGCTCACTTTCCATCCGGGTTTCTACATAACAGTCACATGCCGCGAATACTTTTGCTAACAGCTCAAACACAGAATACTGTGCTCGTCTCAAAACATGGTCCTTCTTAACGGAAATGGCTCCGCACACATTTACGAACGGTGAGTAACTTGCTATTTCTACAATATCACTGCTTCTGATAAATGAATGCAAAATCCCTGCCGTCAAAATCGTATTTTTAAGGGTAAATCTGGTATCATCCGCGTCTTTCTCGAAATCCCACGCATAGGTATTCCATTCGTCCCAGGCAACCTTAATGTTCGTCAATGCATCATTTGTGCCTGATACGATAGATGCCCGGGCAACCTCTGTGAGCTTTGTAATATAATCTGGAATATACATACACTGATTATAATCTTCATCTGTAAAAATGCCGTAACCAATCGAATAATGATGGATCGCCACATGGTCGATGAGCGGTTTTAAAACACGTGCAACCTCATAATTCCAGTCACTCCCCAGATCATACCCACAGGCAACTAATTTGATAGAAGGATCTGCCCATTTCATTGCTTTCGCAAAATTCAGCGCCTTCTTTGCATAATCCTGTGCATTCATTGAACCGAACTGCCAGTCTCCATACAACTCATTTCCTAATCCCCAGTATTTTACATGGAACGGCTTCTCGTATCCAAGACTTTTTCTCATATTAGCATACTTTGTGTCACCCGTGCCATTACAGAATTCCACCCAGTTCATTGCTTCTTCGGCGGTGCCACTTCCCATATTCACACATAAATATGGTTCGGCTCCTGTTTTTTCGCAGAGTTTGATAAACTCTACTGTCCCCATCCGGTTATCATCCTCTGCAACCCAGGCATAATCGAATTTCTTCGGTCTTTGTTCCTTTTTGCCGATTCCATCTTCCCAATGATAATTGGAAACAAAATTTCCTCCCGGATATCTCAGCATCGGAACATGCACATCCCTCAGTGCCTGAATCACATCCTTTCGGAATCCATCTTCATCTGCCATCGGGCTGTCCGGGTCATACACACTCCCATAAATAACATCTGCTGCATGCTCCATAAAATGCCCGAAGATATGTTTGCTAATCTTATTTCTTGTGTGGTCCGCATATATTGTCAATTTCGCATTCTTTGTCATACTACTTATCCTTTCACTGCTCCTGCAACGAGGCTTTTTTGTACCTGTTCACTCAATAATAAATACATAATAACTGTAGGAATCGTCGCTATCATCAAGCCTGCTCCGATTTCACCCCATTTTGTTGTATACGCTCCTACCATTGACATGATACCTACTGTAAGAGTCTTGAACTCTGCCTTATTGATAAACGTAACTGCAAACATCAATTCATTCCAGGAAGAAATAAATGTGAAAATACTTACTGTCGCAACTGCCGGTCTGATTAATGGAAAAACAATCAGCATAAACATCCTGTAAATTCCGCATCCGTCAATTGCAGCGGCTTCTTCCATCTCCTTTGGCAATGATTCCATAAAACTTGTAAACAGATAAATCGCCATCGGCAAACCAAACGCGATATACGGGATAATCAGTGACGCATAGGAATTTAATAAATGGGTTTTACTCAAAATAATAAACAATGGCAGCAATGCCGCATGAATCGGTACCATCATTCCCATCAATATAATCTTTAATGTTGTCTCTCTCCCTTTCCATATCATTCGTGAAATCGCATATGCCGACATCGCTGATACAATAAGAGTAACGGCAATCGTAATCCCCGTAACAAGCACACTGTTAAAAAAATACTTCATAACATTTGCTTTAAAAAAAGCCGTAACATAATTTCCAAACCGCCAGTGCTTTGGAAGTCCCGCTATATTCCCTCCAAAAATCTCACTATTATCTTTTAACGAAAACTCAAACAGCCAAAAAAGCGGATATACCTGAATAAATGCGAAAATAATCAGAAAAACATGCGTAATACAACTCTTCGCCCTGCCTGTAATTTTTTTATTCATTAATCCTTCTCCTTATCTCTGAAAAATAGACGAAGCACAAACGTAAGAATCATACACTCAATAATTACGAAGATAGCGATTGCACTTCCATAACCATATTTAAATGAGTCAAAAATCGTTTTGTACATATAAATAGTCGGTACCTCTGTTGCAAAGAATGGACCGCCGCCTGTCAAAACGTAGATAAGGTCGAATATTTTCAAAGCTCCAATCAAAGAAAAAGTAACACAAACTTGTAAAATCGGCTTTAATAATGGTATTGTAATTTTCCATGCAATCTGGACTTTGTTCGCCCCGTCAATCCTTGCGGCTTCATTGATATCGGGGGAAATGGATTTAATTCCCGCATACATAATCAGCATATGGTATCCGATATACTGCCAGAGGTTTGGAATAAATGCCGCTGCCAGTGCGGTACTTTCCTGTCCCAGCCAATCCTGCCCCGGTATTCCCAGCATGGAGAGAAAGGCATTTAGCAGGCCATAGTCCCCATTAAAAATTTTCTGCCATAGTTGTCCGATTACAACACTGGAAATAATAACAGGTATAAAAAAGGTTGTACGGTATATTTTTTCTCCTCTGCGTACATTTGTCACAATAATTGCCAAAATCAGAGAAATGGGCAGCTGAATAAGCAGGGAACATGCGGCGTAGAGTAATGAGTTCTTAACGGAATTTAAAAATCTTTCATCTGCAATCAAATCTATGTAGTTCTGAAATCCTATAAACGTTCCCTTTCCGATACCATCCCAATCCAAAAGACTATAATAAGCTGACATACAAATCGGGACAACAACAAAGACAGCCATCAAAAACAGGGTAGGAAACAGGAACAACGCGATTGCCTTCTTATTAGATAATATTTTTTGCATATTAATGCTCTCCTTACAGTAAAGGGGCTACAATAAAATGCAGCCCCTTTTTATACCTTAGTCTTTAATAAAAATCTGAAGGACTCAATTTTGACATACTCTCACAGAATTCCTCTGGTGTAATCTGTAATCCAATCAGTTGAGCCAGCAAATCTTTATAGGTTTCAGAATCTTCTGATGAAAGAATATTATCCCACCATGAAATATAAGATGTTCCTGTTCCCATCAAACCTGCAGACTCGGTATCCAGTGGTGTGAGCCCTGAAGTATCCACACCCGTTGTATCCCAGCACGGAAGTCCTGCTCCCTGCTGATAACCAACCTGACCGATCTTCTTGCTCAAATATTCAAGATATTCCACTGCTTCCTTTGGATGTTCACAATTCGCATTGATATAATATCCGTCTGAGCTGCCGCCGGAGAATTCTGTGATACTGCCTGCACCATCTTTAATTACCGGGAATGCAACACAAGACACCTTACCATTTGTCGGTGAATCCTCTGCCTGAATGGATGGATGTACCCAGTTTGCCTGATAAAGCATTGCTGCCTGTCCTGCCGCAAATCCTTCCACCATTTCATCGTAGCTCATGCTCATCATATTTTTGTTAAAAGCACCTGCATTCACCAGCTCCTGAAGCTTTTCTGCCGCTTCTATAAACGGTTTGGAATTAAATTTTGAAGGATCGCCAAAAGCTTCTTCCAGTCCTGCATTCCCTGCAGTTCTTGCGGAAATAATATCATACATATACATACCAGGCCATCTGTCTTTTTCTCCCAGAATCATCGGGGTATATCCGGCTGCTTTCAGTTTATCAATTGCATCCAGCAGTTCCTCCCAGGTTGTAGGGATCTTCGCGCCTGCTGCTTCAAACATTTCTGTATTGCAGTACAGGTTTGCGAGAAACGTCACTGTAGGAAGTGTATATAACTTGTCATCAAACGTACATCCGTCCAGCATCCCCGGCAGAACACTATTCAAAGTATCTTCACTCACATAATCATCGATAGGAAGAAGATATGACGCATCAATATAAGGCTTCACAAAACTTCCCCCGCTGAACATATATGAGATATCCGGTGCCTCTCCCGCTGCAAATGCAGTTTTAATCTTCGTTTTATACTGTTCTCCCGTAACACCATCCTGTTCAATCGTTATGTTTGGATGCAGCTCATGATATTCTTCTACAGAATCTTCGATAATCTTCTTTACCGGATCTGTGTCTGCCACCGACTGATGCCAGATTGTCAGTGTGATCTGTCCATCTGAATCCTTTGCCGAACCTGATTCATCCTTTGATGAACCGCAGGCTGCAAGCGAAACTGTCATGGAAGCTGCAAGAAGCATTGCTCCCACCTTTCTCATTACCTTTTTCATTTCATTACCTCCTTATGAACGATAGCTTGTTCTTGTATAATTAATTATAATGAAAAAGAACAAGCAAATACATTCATAAACCTTTCAGGAATGTTTCATTTTCTTGTTCTTTTTCATCTCAATATTTCATTATTTTGATTTTGTTTCAATCAATTTTCTATATTCTGTTATCGAATACCCCATCATTTTCTTGAACCAGATACTCAGGTAATGGGCATCCTGTATTCCGATCTGCCTGCCAATATGATAATCTTTTAGATTCGTTGTATGGATGAGCTCGAGCATCTTCAAAAGCCTCATGTCAGACTGTATTTCTACATACTTTTTTCCTGTAAAACTTTTCAACATCTTGCTCAAATGGCTGTTGCTGACAGAAAACTCTGTACTCAAATAATTTAAACTCAATTCTTCCCTGTCAATTTGACTGAGCATAAACAGCAATATTTTCTGTATTGTCATTCCATTGCTGTCTCCACGTTCGATTTTTTTTCTGACAGCTATTTCTACCGCAATATTCCCCAGACAGTACTTCAGATGCTCTGCCGTATAACACCAGGACAACTCTTTATCAAACACAAGGCCACACTGATTGATTTCCAAATCAATACAAAGTTTCTGGCAGCTCATATGTATCTTTCTGCGCA
This sequence comes from Faecalicatena orotica, assembly GCF_905197545.1. Lineage (NCBI taxonomy): Bacteria > Bacillati > Bacillota > Clostridia > Lachnospirales > Lachnospiraceae > Faecalicatena > Faecalicatena orotica. The sequence continues at coordinate 18,166 of NZ_CAJJZH010000010.1, read as the reverse complement.
GTTCATAAAGATCTTCTTCATCCGGAATACAGCCTTTCACGATTTCCTGTACTTTTTCCATGCTGCCATTTTGGACTGCTTCTTTTAAATCTTCCCATCCGGGCAGTGCTTTCGCGCCTTCAATTTTCTCTTCCTGCCGTTTCTCCCGTATAAAGGCAAGTGCATCCAGATATGCCGCGCGGAGCATCCCCCACCCTTCAAACGGTTCTGATACTCCGGCTAACAGATGGCATCCTAATTTTGTCCGGATCAGTAATTTTAAAATATCTATACATTCCACAAAAGGAATTTCTGCATTATCAGAAATAATCACAATCCGGTTCCACAGATCTTTTAATACAACAACCCCCTCATCGCTTTCAAAAAATGCACTCGCTTCATCCAGCACCTGGGCAATCAAAGCCACTTCATAAAAACCTTCCTGAACGACCAGAACCGCAATTCTGACTTTATCACAACCTGTTCTGTCAATGGTTACTCCATACTCCAGAAGTTTGGCTTCTACATCTTCTTCTATATCGTCTTCTGCTAAAATCTTGTTAATATAAATATCCCGAAAGGCCGTTTTATGTTTTTCTATTTCATCCCGGAACTGGTTATGCTTTTCCTTCTGCTCGCGAAGCTTTCTAATTTCTTCTGTGGCACGCTCAAGGGCAGAGTTCAGTTCATCTGCCTGCACCGGCTTTAAAAGATAGTCAAAAATTCCCACTTTGATACTTCTTCTGGCGTATTCAAAATCATCATAGCCCGTTACAAGTATAATCTTAACTTCCGGCAGTATCTGCACACACTTTTCACTGAATGAAAGTCCGTCTTCCTCCGGCATACAAATATCACTGATAACGATATCCGGTCTGACGTTCTGAATATCCGCAAATGCATCGGCTCCGTTTGAATATTCCCCTATAATTTCCAGATTTAACCTGTCTGTGTTCATTTTCATGCGGATTAGCTTTCTAATCAGCATTTCATCATCAATAAGAATTACCTTCAGTTTTTCCATAATTCATATTCCCCCAAAACATCGCTTTCCAGATAAATATGTATCTCTGACATATCGCTATTTAATATCTCATATGAAAACGCATCTTCATACAAAAGGCTCAGTCTCTGGATGGTTCCCCTTAAGCCCAGACTGCGCTTCTCGCTGTATGTTTTGCAGGAAGATATCTCATCCATAACCTCTTTTGGGATTCCTTTCCCATTATCTCTCACGCAGATATGTATCTTATCTTGAATTTTCTCAACACAAACCTGAATGTACCCATATTGTTTCCGCTGCCGGATTCCATGCTGAAACGAATTTTCTACCAGCGGCTGAATCGTCAATTTTGGAATATTGTACTTAGCGCATGCTTCATCCAGACGGACATCAAATTTGAAGGTTTCCCCAAACCTTATTTTAAGGATATCCGCATAATCCCTGGCAATCTGTATTTCCTCACTGATTGAAAGAAATTCCCGGCCGCCGCTGACAGATTTTCTATAAAAATCACCAAGCGCCTCGACAAGTTTTGCGCTGTCCCGCATGTTTTCCGTAAGAATAAGCGCCTCTAATGTTTCCAGTGTATTATAAAGAAAATGTGGCTTCATTAATTCCTGCATTTCATTCATTTCTACAATCCGAATGCGCTTCTGCCTTAAAACAGCTTCATGGATCAATCGTTTAATCTCATCGACCATCTTATTGTACCCGTCAAACAATACGCGGAATTCGCTTAAATATGTCCGTTCACTGATTTTGGTGAGTTCTCCGTGTTCCACGTTTTTCATTCTGTCCAGCAGGGCTTGTACCGGTCTTGTCAGAATATTTGCAATTGTGACCGAAATTCCTATAATCAAAATTCCAAGTACAATGATGAGGATGATATTAAACTGTAAGATTTTTTGAAAACTATCCGTTTTTATTACGGGAGAATACCTGATGATTTTCCAGCCCTTCTCATAATTAATAATTCCTGATAAAAAGAATGGCTTTTCGTCAATATTTTCCAAACGCAGCAGTTCACCGTCCGAAGTTTCCAGTTCACTGGCAGTCTGCAGAATACTGTCAGCCGGGCTTATGTCTCCTTCTTTGAAGATTACATCGTTGTTTTCATTTAAAATGATAATCCCATCTTTCCCAGAAATAACACTCTCTGAAATAAGCGATTTTATTTTTTGATTATCAATCTGTACCCCTATCACACCACGGCTTTCAAAAGTATTCAGGTCATTAAATGGCCTTACAAGCACGGAATAATTCTGCCCCTCTCTCTTTTCTGTGAGGAGTTGGACCCTGCCATATTTATCTTTTAGCCAGTCATACTCTGTTGTATTTTCCGAATAAGAATCAGCATGCTCGCCGACAGTCAGTTTCTGTCCATTACGGTCAATCAGCCAGGCAGTATCAATACTTTCCGAGAACTGCATAACCGAATAGATCCTGCTGATCAGAATCTGCTGTTTATTAAAATCTGATACGATATTTCCACTTTTCATCTGGTCCTGAACTACACTGTCCGCCAGGATCAATTTAGAATAATTATCGGCATTCTCAAATACAGTAATCAAAGATGTATCAATTGAATGGAGTGTGGCAATGTTCTCCTGTCCGACAGTTTCAATCTCATACTGTTGATAGTGCCGGATATAAATCATTAAATACACAAATATGCTGAAAAAAATAATGATACTCAGTAAAAATGAAATTTTAAGGCTTAGTTTCAAATTAAGCATAATCTTCAAATCTTCCCCATTTTTCGTGATGGACAATTGCATGCTTTATTCCTTGGTAATAACGCACTTTATGCTGTATATGCAATAGTTGTTCCTGCATTTCGCCGATTCTGTCTGTTAATTCTTTTTCACTGTTCAGAATAAGATCAAGAATTTCCTCAATATTGCCTTCAAGATCATTCTCATACTTGTAAAATTTACATATCTCACTGAGGGACATTCCACAGTCTTTAAAACATTTTATACTTGTAAGCTGCTGTAAATGAACCTCATTGTAAATCCTCAATCCATTCTTATCTCTTTCTACACCTTTAAGCAGGCCTAATTTCTCATAATATCTAAGTGTCGACGCAGGAAATTGTGTGATTTCCGATATAACCCTGATACTGTATTGCTTCATATTCTCCTCCTAAACTATAATTTTGAGCAGAAAAAGCATAACATTTCAAAATGCTGTTGACTTAAAGTCTACTTCAAATGATACGATTTGTAAAGAAAATAAATATTCAAAAAGGAGAAATCAAAATATGAAGTATCGAAACATAGGTAAATGTGGTTTAAAAGTAAGTGAAATCGCTCTTGGAAGCTGGATGACAAATCTGGCCCATCCATCTGCTGTAGAAACAGCCAGAGAAACAATAAAGCTCGCCTTTGACTCCGGTGTGAATTTCTTCGACTGCGCAGATGCATACAGCAGCGGGGAAGCCGAGCGTTTTCTGGGGCAGGCATTAAAGGATTATCCGCGCCACGAACTTGTTATCTCCAGCAAAGTGTATTTTCCCACCGGAGCCGGCATCAACGACCGGGGATTGTCCAGAAAACATATTTTAGAAAATTGCTCCGCTACCCTAAAAAATATGCAGTTAGATTATCTTGATCTATATTATTGCCACCGCTATGACACCGGGACTCCTATGGAAGAAACACTGCGGGCAATGAGCGACCTTGTTTCTCAGGGTAAAATTTTATACTATGGTGTGAGTGAGGAATGGGGGAGTGACAGAATCGAGGAAGCCCAGAGGATTATTGAACGTTACAATCTGTACCCCCTTACAGTGATACAGCCCCAATATAATATGCTGGACCGCTATATTGAGCATTCCCTGCTTGATACCTGCCGAAAATATGGTATCGGAATCACATCTTTTTCACCACTTTCACAGGGCATCCTTACCGGAAAATACAAACGCGGCCAGGCATATCCCGCAGGTTCAAGAGCTGTCCATCAGGCGGATCACCAGGTTGAAAACCTCCTGACAGACCATACCTTTGAAATTGTGGAAAAACTGACAGCCATTTCTGATGACCTGAATATTCCTTTGGCAGTTTTGGCAATGGCATGGATTTTACAGAAAAAAGAAATCAGCTGCATCATCACGGGGGCAAGTTCACCGCAGCAGTTGCAAAACAACTTGTCTGCAAGCGATTATACGATTCCGCAGCCTATTCTCGAGAAAATTGAAGAAATTTTAGACTTTAAAAAATATGAACGGCATGTAGGATAAATCACACAGGGGATGCGGCATGAAGTAATTAGTGCCGCATCCCCTTCTTTTTAATCAATCTGCCAATCTACCGGCTCCACATTGTTCTCCTCCAGAAAACGGTTTGTCTGGCTAAACGGTTTGCTCCCGAAGAATCCCCTGTATGCAGACAACGGGCTTGGATGGGGGGCCTGAAGAATCAGGTGCTTTGGATTATTCAGCATCACCTTTTTCCGCTGCGCCGGGCTTCCCCACAGAATAAACACGATCGGCCGGTCCTGCGCATTAAGTACTTTAATCGCTGCATCCGTAAATTCCTCCCAGCCGATTCCCCTGTGGGAGTTAGCCTGATGTGCCCGAACCGTGAGAACGGTATTAAGCATCAGCACACCCTGTTCGGCCCATTTTGTCAGACAACCGTGATTGGGGATCTCGCAGCCGAGGTCATCGTGAAGCTCCTGATAAATGTTCACCAGTGAAGGCGGGACCTCCACACCTTTTTTTACAGAAAAGCACAGCCCGTGTGCCTGACCGTTATTATGGTACGGGTCCTGCCCCAGAATCACAACTTTTACATCCTTAAGTGGTGTAAGATGAAACGCATTGAATATATCATTTGCGGGCGGAAATATCAGACGGGTATGGTATTCCTGATTCACCGTCTGGAATAAGTTCTTGTAATAATCCTTTTTAAATTCATCTTTTAGTGCTTCATACCAATCGCCATTTATCCCAGCCATGTTCATTTACTCCTATCTTTTATGTTTAATTAATCGAAGGCTCTCTACAGCCTTACTGAAATGCCTTCCTTCTGAAGGTATTCCTTCACTTCCCTGATTTCCAGTTCTTTATAATGGAACAGTGAAGCTGCCAGTGCGGCATCTGCCTTCCCTTCTGTCAGCGCTTCTTTAAAATGTTCCAGTCTGCCGGCGCCGCCTGATGCTATGACCGGGATCGAAACATTTTCCGCAATCGTACGTGTCAGTTCCAGATCATAGCCTGCCTTTGTGCCGTCACAGTCCATGCTCGTCAGAAGAATCTCTCCCGCTCCGAGGCTTTCGACCTTTCTGGCCCATTCGACTGCATCTATACCGACATCGATCCGGCCGCCGTTCTTATAGATATTCCATCCACTGCCATCCTCCCGCTTCTTCGCGTCGATTGCCACAACTACACACTGGCTGCCGAACTTTTCCGCTGCGTCATGGATCAGTTCCGGAGTATTGATTGCAGAAGAATTGATCGAAATCTTATCCGCTCCTTCACGAAGCAGTGCCCTGAAATCTTCTACCGTGCGGATTCCGCCTCCTACTGTAAACGGAATAAATACACACTCCGCCACCTTCCTGACCATATCCACAACCGTCTCCCTTGCATCGGAGGACGCCGTAATATCGAGAAATACCAGTTCATCCGCCCCGGCCTTGTCATAGGCCTTTGCAATCTCAACCGGATCCCCCGCATCCTTTAAATCCACGAAATTAACGCCCTTCACAACTCTGCCCGCATTCACATCCAGACAGGGAATGATTCTCTTTGTAAACATCGCCCTTCCTCCTAAAGTTCCACAAAATTCTTCAGTATTTTTAAGCCTACGTCACTGCTCTTTTCCGGATGGAACTGGCAGGCAAACACATTTCCCGATTCAACGGAAGCGTGGATATGGGTGCTGTATTCCGTGGAAGCCTTCACGATGTTCTCATCCTCCGCCTTCAGATAATAGGAATGCACGAAGTAAACATAGGACTGCTGCGGCACTCCCTGAAACAGTCTGCCATTCCCCCTAAGTTCCAGTGAGTTCCATCCCATATGCGGAATCTTCAGCCCTTCCTGATCCGGAATGCGCAGAATCTTTCCTTTCAGAACTCCAAGTCCCTTTACGCCGGGAGATTCATCGCTCCGCTCGAATAAAAGCTGGAGTCCAAGGCAGATTCCAAGAAACGGAATCTCCCTGGCCACAACTTCATGAATCACTTTATCAAGGCCTCTCTCTCTCAGATTCGCCATAGCATCACCAAAAGCCCCTACTCCCGGCAGGATTACTTTATCTGCCTTGAGAATCGTATCCCGGTCTTTCGTTATCACAACTTCCTGTCCGAGCAGCAGGAGTGCTTTTTCCACACTCTTTATATTGCCCGCGTCATAATCAATTACTGCTATCATAAGTTTTCATCCTTTCCCCTTTTATCCGTGTCCGTATTGCCGGTCCCGATTACAGGCACCGGGGCTGTGTCAACCGCATCCAGATCGTTGATATATTTCCTTGTCTCCGACACAATGAGCGGAGACAAAAGCAGTACCGCAATCAGGTTGGGAATCGCCATAAGTGCATTCAGTGTATCCGCTATCAGCCACACCAGATCAAGTGCCACAACAGGTGCTATAGCCGCTACAAGCACATAGAGGATTCTATAAGGGATTAATCCCCGTTTCCCTGCAAAGTATTCCACGCACCGTTCCCCGTAATATGCCCATCCCAGAATCGTGGAATAGGCAAAGGATATGATCCCCACCACCAGAATAATAGGCCCCACATAAGGAATCTGTGCAAAAGCCTTTGAGGTCAGTATACCCCCGTTTGCAATCTCATTGGCATTAATCGCGGGATTCTTCATAATCGTCGATACAAGGACCAGTCCTGTCATCAGACAGACAACCACCGTATCCCAGAAAGTCCCTGTCGAGGATACAAGCGCCTGGCGGACCGGATTTCTCGTCTGGGCAGCCGCTGCCGCGATCGGTGCCGATCCCATGCCTGATTCGTTGGAAAACAGTCCTCTTGCCACACCATATTGTATTGCCAGCCTGAGTCCCCCGCCAATAAGCCCGCCTGCTGCTGCACCTTTCGTAAAAGCAAGCCGGCAGATCGTCGTAACCGCAGGAATGATATAATCATAATTAATGCATAAAATTGCAATACATCCGATGACATAAAATATAGCCATAAAGGGGACCAGCTTCTCACAGACTTTGGCAATACTTTTGATCCCGCCGAATATGACAATCGCTGTCAAAAACGCTGTTACCAGCCCTACCATCCACGGTTTGATCCCCAGATTCTCCTCACAGACCGCTGCAATTGCATTGACCTGTGTCGCACAGCCAATCCCGAAAGAAGCAAATCCTGCGAAAACAGCGAAGATCATGCCGAGCCAGCGCATATTCAATCCTCTCTCCAGAGCGTACATTGCCCCGCCCTGCATTCTGCCATCCGCTGTCTTAACCCGGAATTTCACTGCTATCAGTGACTCCCCATATTTGGTAGCAATCCCGAACACGCCCGTCAGCCAGCACCAGAGCACAGCTCCCGGTCCTCCAAGGGCCACTGCCGTACCCACACCTATGATATTCCCCGTCCCGATCGTAGAAGCAAGGGCCGTTGTCAATGCCCCAAACTGACTGACCTCCCCCTCTGCATCAGGATCTTTGGACACGGACAGACGGATTCCTTTTGAAATCGTTTTGCGTTGGATGAATCCTGTGCGGATCGTAAGAAAAACATGGGTCCCAAGGAGCAGTGCAATCATACCCCATCCCCATACTACATCATTAATTGACTTTATAATTGTATTTAATGTCTGATACATAATAATCTCCTCTCTCATCCTCTCAATGACTTTCCAAAAAATGAGACAGTCTGAAACCACTGTTCACACAGCACTTATTATGTAATAAGGCATACAATATACCGACTGTTGCCAGTTGGCACGTTGTATGCCTTAATAGTAGCATTTTAACGCATTTTCTTACGTTTTTCAAGATTTTTTACTTACCGGTTCCATTTTCCCGGAATCCAGTTCAAACCAGAATTCTACCCCGTTCTCGAAATTTCTGACACCATAATCCCGGTGAAAAGATTCCATAATCGCCTTAACTATTGAGAGCCCGATTCCATTCCCGCCATACTCCCGGGTATGGGCCTTATCCACTTTGTAGAACTTATCCCAGAGCTTCCCGAGATCTTCCTCCGGTATTGGCTTGCCGCTGTTAAATACGGAGACTCTTACAGTCTCTTCCTTTGATGTTATCCGGATTTCAATCCGCTTTTCATTCTCAACATGGTGGATCGCATTCGTAATATAATTACGCACTACCTGTTCTGTCTTAAATTCATCCGCCCATACGCAGACCGATTCGTCTGCAATGAAGTCGACCGTCGCCTCTGCCTGCTGTATTAAAATCTCGCAGCTTGCGAGTACCCCCCGTATCAGTCCTGCAATGTCAAACCGTTCGAATTCCACGTCATCATCCCCGAATTCGAGCTGGTTCAGAATCAGCAGGTTCTTGACCATCTGATTCATCTTCGCTGCTTCATCCATGATGACATCACAGTAAAAGTCACGGCTCTCCGGATCGTCATTCACACCTTCCTTCAGCCCTTCCGCATACCCCTGAATCAGCGCAATCGGTGTTTTCAGTTCATGAGAAACATTCCCGAGGAATTCCGTACGCATATTTTCCAGTTTTTCTTTCCGTTCAATATCCTTCTGAAGCCGGTTATTCGCACTTTTCAGCTCAGATATCGTCTTTTCCAGCCTTTGGGACATCACATTGAAGTTCCTGCCCAGGACTCCGATCTCATTATCACCGCCGCTTGTATATTTGGCATCAAAGTCCAGATTCGCCATACGCTGTGACAAGATGGCAAGTTCCTTGATCGGTTCGCTTATCTTTCTGGAGAAGAAACATACCAGAATCCCACCAAGCAGGATAGCGATTGCCCCCATATAAACAAGGAACTTATTCGCCAGATCTGCGCTCTCCCGGATGCTTTCCAGAGGACTCCGCATGACAAATATAGAATCGTCAGACATGTTCCCCCACATCTCAAGATATTCCGTACCATTCACGAAATCTTTTGTCTTATAGATTTTGTAAGTATCCGTACTTTTCAGTGTCTTACCATTATCCTGGTTTTTATCAAAAATATACGCCAGCAGCTTCACATAGAGCGGGCTGCTCCCGTCCCTTACTGTAGAAAACACGATGGACCCGTCAGTCTGCACGACTATAACAGAGATGTTACTCTTCTCTGTCTGCCTCCCAAGCTTCTCCGTCACTGAATCATCTCTGATCTCGTTCTGCTTGATCGCTTTATCGATAGAACTGTACATATTCGTCAGGTCCGCCTGTTTATGGACGATATAGTATTCCTCCAGAAACCCGGAGTTCACGACAAACATCAGCACGAGTATAAACACAATCAGACCGACAAAGACAACCATCATCTGCCGCCTTATGGAATGTTTCATGCTTCCACCTCGAATTTATATCCCATCCCCCAGATGGTCTTAATGTATTCCCCTTTATCGCCGAGCTTGCTCCTTAACTTCTTGACATGGGTATCAATGGTACGGGCATCCCCGAAATAATCATAATTCCATACATTATTCAGAATCTTCTCCCGGGAAAGTGCAATGCCCTGATTCTCAACAAAATATGTGAGCAGTTCAAATTCTTTGTAGCTTAAGTCAATAGCCTTATCGTCTATTTTAACGATGTGTGCAGCTTTATCTATCATAATACCGCCTGCATCTATCACATCTGAGGCTTCAATCCCTTTCGTCCGCCTGAGAATGGCCTCCACTCTCGCCACAAGGATCTTCGGACTAAACGGTTTTGAAATGTACTCATCGACTCCCAGATCGAATCCCTGGAGTTCATCCCGTTCTTCGGAACGTGCGGTCAGCATAATAACAGGCACCTTAGAGTGCTCCCTGATCTCCCTTAAAACCTGCCATCCGTCCATCTTTGGCATCATAACATCCAGTATAATCAGGGCAATTTCCTTATCCTCATAAAAAATATCCATAGCCTCCATGCCGTCTCCGGCCTCCAGCACAATATATCCTTCCCTTGTCAGGAAATCCTTCACAAGCTTACGCATCCTGCTTTCATCATCTACAACTAAAACTTTGACTTTTTCCATCCTGATCGTCTCCTATCCGCATGATTACTCTGTTTATTACTTTTTGTATCATAACAGGTAAATATGGCAAAACTGTGAAAATACGCGCCCTGCGGGCATAAACAGTAACTTTTATTCCACACTTTTCAAAGATTCAACCATATTGATCCTCTTAAGTTTAAAATACATCACCGCATTAACGAAAAGCGAGAATCCGATTGTAATCAAAAAACTATAAACAAAACTACTCGGATCAATCTCCCGGCCGAACATCACCGAATCAATCTCAACCGTTACGATGACAAATTGATGCAGCAATTTTCCAAGGAACATTCCGAAAAGGGCACCAATCACAGTCAGGATGATATTCTCCCTGTACACATAAGCCGATACTTCATTATCATAAAATCCCAGTACTTTCAATGTGGCCAGTTCTCTCTGCCGTTCCGTAATGTTGATATTATTCAGATTATAGAGTACGACAAAGGCAAGCATTCCTGCTGAAATCACGAGTACAATCAGAACGATATCCAGACTGCTAAGCATGCTGTCCAACTGGTCCTGAAGTGTATTTGTATAGCTGACACTCAAAGCCCCTTTCGTCTCCAGAATAGATTCTCCAACCTTTTCTATCTGGCCCTCTTTTCCGGCCTTCATTTTATAGTAGATCGAATTATAGTCCGGGGCTTTCCCGTAAAGTTCCTCATATAATCCGGGTGTCATATAGAGATAATGCCCCATGTAGTTCTCACATATATTTTCTATTCTGACCTCAATCTCACCCTTATCATCATCTTTAATCCTGATAGTATCACCGGCTTTTACGTCCAGTGTTTTTGCCATCTTTTCATTCAGGATGGCGCCCTTGTCATCCAGTTTATAATGTTCACCCGTAATCCGGTTCTTAAACACGACAAAATCTGAAAATCCCTCCACATTGCGCGGTACATTCAGATATACATCCTTCGTTACCTTGCCGTGGCTGACCTCTATCTGCTGGAGAAGGTTCTCCGCCGTGCTTTCCACCCGTGAGTCGGATGTCAATATGTCGAAGGATTCCTCTTTCTGCTCATTGGATGCATCCTCATCAAGAATGATGTTTCCGTCATAGAGCTGAATATCATTATACTGGAATACCGCAATATCAAAGATTGAGTCTTTCAGTCCAAATCCGACCAAAAGCAGTGCCATACAGCCGCCGATTCCAAAAACGGTCATGAAAAACCTCTTTTTATAACGGATCAGGTTTCTTACGGTTGCCTTCCAGATAAAACTCAGATGCTTCCATATAAATGGAATCCTTTCCATAAATACACGTTTTCCCTGCTTCGGTGCCGGCGGGCGCATCAGTTCTGCCGCCTGTTCCCTCATCTCATTAAAACAGGAGAAAATCGTTGCAAGCAGCGTACACGCCAGTGCGGCTGCCGATGCAGTCAGACCGTAGAACATATTATACGGGATCTCGACGTTCGGCATATGCTGGTACATTATCCCGTATGCAGTAATAATAATATAAGGAAGTATTTTCTCACCAATCAGAATTCCCAAAATACTTCCACTGACGGTTGCCAGGCAGGCATAGCCGAGATATTTCCCGGCAATCGAATGCCGCTCATATCCCAGTGCTTTCAGCGTACCAATCAGAGTCCTTTGTTCCTCCACCATACGTGTCATGGTTGTCAGGCTGATCAGTGCAGCCACGAGGAAGAACAATACCGGGAATACCTGGCCGATCGCCTTCATACGGTCTGCATTTTCCCCATACCCTGTGTATTCTGTCAGGGTGCTCCTGTCATAGATGTACCATTTTGCATGGTCAATCTTTCTGATGTCATCTTCTGCATCCTGAATCTTCTTCTCGCCATCCGCAATCTTCGTGTCCGCTTCTTTTTTCGCGTCGTCATACTCTTTCTGTGCATCATTTAATTCCTGCTCTTTTGAGGAAATCTCACTCTCTGCATCAGCAAGATCATTACGTCCCTGTTCAACCTGAGCCCATCCGTCATTGATCTGCTGCTGTCCGTCATTGAGCTGGGCGGCTGCCTCCTCAATCTGGGCGCGGGCAGCCTCGATCTGCTGGTCACCTTCGGCTATTGACGCCTCCATCACCTGAAGCGTCCCAAGCGTCTGCGGGTCTGTCATCCCGCTTGAAACAAGTGCGGCGTACTGTTCCTTCGCCTGGTTCAGCTCTTCAATCTTTTCATTCAACGTATCAGTCTGTGCATTTAAATCTGCATAGCCCTGATCTACCTCTGCCTGCTTCTCATTCAGCTGGTTACTGGAATCTTCCAGTTTTGCGTAACCGTCTGCAATCTCGGTCCTTGCATCATTCAGCTTGTTTCTGCCGTCGTCCAGCTTTGCTTTTGCATCATTTAGCTTCTCATTTGCTTCCTGTCTGGCATCGTCTAATTCTTTCTTGGCATCGTCCAGCTTTTCATTGGCTTCATCTACAATTTCCTTGTACCTAGCATTTTCCCTCGTCTTACGGATCTTCTCGACTTCATCCATCACAGCCTCAACTCTGTCATCATATTCATCCGTAAATGCAGTCAGCTCTTTCGCCCCGTCGACTGCTGCATACAGCTCCGTATACACATCCATATCAAAACTGCTTTCAGGGACACAAACGAATCCACTGACGGAACCTGTCCCGATCGTACTGCTGCCTCTGTGGAAAGAAATGTAGCACGGACTGCTCACACTCCCCACAATTGTAAAAGTGTCATTCTTCAGCGTATCCTTAATGTCATCGTCATTACCGGATGTAAATGTAATCTTGTCGCCGATCTTATACTCACTGGAAGATAAGAAATCCACATCCACAGCGCACTCGCCGCTTTTCTGCGGAAGCCGCCCCTCTTCCACAGTTACTTCATTCATGGAAGGAAGAAGCGATGTAATATGTACTACCTTTTTGCTGTCATATACACTGCACAACGCGTCCGTTGAATAACCGGCCTCAGCCTTCTGGATACCGTCGACCTCCTGAAGCGCTTTCAGATCGTCTTTTGTCAGGCCCAGTGTGCTGACTACCTTAATATCCATCAGATTCTTCTCATCAAAGTAAGCGTCGCCCGAGAGACGCATATCCGGCTCCGCAGAGCGGATTCCGGAGAAGAATGCAACCCCGATTGCAACAATAAAAAATATAGAAAGAAAACGCCCGAGGCTGCGGCGTATTTCCATATAAAAATCTTTTCTCAGTGCCTTCTTACTCATATCTTAGCCCTACCATTCAATTTCGTCTATTGATCTCGGATTCTCGTTCACTTCCATGCTTGAAACTTTTCCGTTCTTGATCCTGATCAGTCTGTCTGCCATTGGTGCAAGTGCTGAATTATGAGTGATAACGATCACTGTCATGCCGCGCTCCCGGCACATGTCCTGAAGCAGTTTTAAGATAGATTTCCCTGTATTATAATCCAGCGCCCCTGTCGGCTCATCACAGAGCAGAAGCTTCGGGTTCTTTGCCAGTGCCCGGGCGATGGATACCCGCTGCTGCTCCCCGCCTGAGAGCTGTGCAGGAAAGTTATCCAGGCGGTCCCCAAGTCCCACTTCCTCCAGAACCTCTCTTGCATCCAGTGGGTTTTTACAAATCTGCAGGGCAAGCTCAACATTCTCCAGTGCCGTCAGATTCGGCACCAGATTATAAAACTGGAACACGAAACCAATATCATTCCTGCGGTATCCCGTAAGCTGTCTCGAATTAAAACCTGTGATATCCTCCCCGTCGACAGTAATCCTGCCGTCCGTGGCCGTATCCATTCCGCCCAAAATATTCAGTACCGTCGTCTTTCCGGCACCACTGGGACCTACGATTATGACAAATTCCCCCTTGTTGATTGCAAAGTTAATGCCATCTACTGCGCGGATTTCCACTTCCCCCATTTTGTATACTTTCGTTATTTCTTCAAGTTTTACGAAATCATTCATAATGCTTCTCCTCGTCTGTCTGATATTCCCCCGTTAAATATTGATATTATAACATGAACCGTTGCAAAAGAGAGTGTGAATTCGTTATTATTTAATAAAAAATTTAAGCAAAAAAATCAACCGTTCAGCTATTTAAACGGTTGATTCTAAATCCTTTTATTTTCAATTAGCAGCCGGTCCCCAGATCAGGCAGAATATCCTCCGTCTCTGATTTAATTCCCTGTAAGCTGCCCGTTAGCCTTTACAGCCTTACGAAACAGCAGAAGTCCCACCAAAAACATGACAGATAACGCACTCACCCCAATATTCACATTGCCGGTAAGCTGGCTCAATACAGATACAAATGCAGTTCCGAATATAGAAGCCCCTTTCCCACAGATATCATAGATACCGAAATATTCCCCCGACTTTTCCGCCGGAATGATCTTGGCAAAATAGGAACGTGACAGGGCCTGAATCGTCCCCTGAAACATTCCGACAAGCACTGCCAGTATCCAGAAATCAAGCTGCGTATCCAGCCAGTATGCATAAATAGCGATCCCCAGATATGCCGCAATACAGATTGTGATAATCGTTGTGGATGATATCTTCTTTGACAGCCTGCTGAAAATAAGTACACAGGGGAAAGCAACGATCTGCGTTAAAAGCAGTGCAAGCAGCAGCCCCGTGCTGTCCAGCCCCAGTGCCTGACCATAGGCCGTAGCCATATCAATTACTGTATAAACGCCGTCAATATAGAAAAAGAATGCAATCAGAAAAATAAGAATATGCTTTTCCTTCGCGATATCTTTAAATGTATGCCCCAGACGGCTGAAGCTGTTCTTCACAATATGTTCTGTTGTCTCCACAAAATACTTTTGTTTATAAGACCTAAGCAGCGGAAAGGCTGACAGCAGCCACCAGACCGCCGTAATCAGGAAGGCGATGGCCATCGACGTCTGCATCCCAAGCCCGAGCTTTCCGGCGCCAAGCACCACCCCGAGGCTCGCCACAAACGGAATACAGCTCCCGATATATCCCCATGCAAACCCCTGTGAGGATACTATGTCCATCCTCTCCGGCTCGGTCACGTCTGTAAGCATGGCATCATAAAAAATGAGGCTGGAGGAATATCCTGTCTTAGCCAGAATAAAAATACCGAGAAACCAGATCCAGGAGGATATAAACCCCATAACAACACATCCTATGACACCCACACCCAGACAGACAGAAAAAATAACCTTCTTGTAATTCTTCGTATCCGCAACAGCTCCCAGTGTAGGACCCAAAATTGCAACAAGCAGGGTGCAGATCGATGTTGCATATCCCCAGTATGCCAGATAATTGACTGATGATATCCCTGCCTGATCGGCAAGGTGGTTAAAATAAATTGGGAAAATCGTTGCTACCAGCATAACGAATGCTGAATTCCCCACATCATACAGTACCCACTTCTTCTCCAAAGCCGTCATTTTAAATTTCATAGCCTTCCCCCTCACATCATTTGAGTCTTCCTGAAAAACAAATGCTTCCGGTCATCCCCGCCTATAGCGGCAGTGATTCCCAGTTGTCTCCGGCACCGAATGTCTCATGGAACCGTCCCGGCAGTTCTGCCTTTTGAAACAGTGTCTTCTGATATTGAATGATCAGTCCTGCAGCCAGAGGCACCGCTCCTGCATAAAGCTTCTTCAGAAGCAGGCAGTACTCTGCACATGCCGGATTCGGCTCCTCACTCATGACCATGCCATGCTTGGAATCATAACATCTGGCCGCCTTCATCGCCGTAAAGAGTACCTTTCTCCGTCCTTTGGTCGGTGCCATCAGAAGCTTATGAAACGTAATCATGGAGCTCAATGCCTTCTTGACCGTCTCTGCCTCCAGTCCGTCAAAAAACGGAGCGATAACCTTCGCATTCTCCATATCCGGATGTATATGCTTCGTCCCAAGATATGTGAGAGGATTGATATGGTCCTCTGTCAGCAGATAACGGTCGAACTCCATCTCCAGCTCAAAATGACTGATTCCGCTGACCTGAATCATCTTTTCAATGTACTTGTGGCACTCACTGTCCAGTGCAAAATGACAGATAAAACCATACATATAAGCTCTTGCCGCCGCAGGATTCTCAGACTTTTCGATCACATCCACTGCATTTTTGAAAAACTCATCGGCCATCTTATCATGGAGTGCATACCCCTGCGCACTCACCGGATTCTCAGAAAGCGCTTTATAATAGAACAGAATATCCGGCCCGTGCAGCCCTATATCAAACAGTGCCCTGTTGTTCTCAACCGATGTCTCAAGCGGTCTCGGAAGGGCGCTGATTACATCTTTTCCGAATTTGTAATGTGCATACGTTGTTGGCATAGTAAAAGACCTCTTTTCCTCTTATTATTATCATTGTAAGCACTTAATGCCCTTATTCGCGGCATCTTCATGCTATGTAAAAAATATCCGGCATGTGAGCAGTATCCACAGCTTTCTATTCTCAGTTGTCCCCCTCTTGACAGAACTTCATTCCAAAAACTTCATACTGTCTACATCATTATACCTTATATAAGGATAATAGTTCAACAAATATAACGCAAAGTAAATCCTTTTACATACTATCACACATTTCTGTTCATGAAACCACTATTTTATGTAAAATTCAGGTAAACTATAACGCTCTAAAAATTGTCACATTAAGGAAAGAAATGTAATTTTCCCTGAATGCCTTGACTTTACGGGACCTTTTCTATAGAATGGATATGCAGAAACATCTAAGGGCTTGTACTGGTTTCGACAGGGATCTTGAAGATGGAGAAGCTATCCGCAGGCTGATGCGTTAAATCGCAAACTTAAAATTAAACGCTAACGATAATTTCGAATTAGCTGCGGCCTAATTGCCGCATGTCGGCTCTGTGGCACTCACACCACGGAAATCCGGCATCAACGATGTGAGAAACGATATTGGCAAAGCTTTGAGCCGATAGGCGTATCATGAAGCTACTGAAACCGTAAGGGTGTTAGTTCCCGTGCGGCAGAGGGAATGAAAAAGAACTGACTATGATAGTAGAAGTACATGGGATAGGTTTTTGGACGCGGGTTCGATTCCCGCCAGGTCCACTATTGCGGGGAACGGCGAACATTCGCCTGTTCCCCCTTTTTAAGATTTTAGCTATTTTATAATTAGACCAGATATGGCTTCATACTCACCTCCTTTTATTCTTTTGCATAACTTTCCATTTACTTTGTTAATTCAAATATGTTATTGTATAATTAGATTATGGATAAGGGAGGAATTTTATGAAAAAGAGATTATTAGCAATTATTATGGCCGCTGCTATGGCATTTTCATTTACTGCATGCGGAACTTCAGATGGCAAATCAACATCCGCTGAAGATGTCAAAGAAAAGTTAGGGGATACACTGAAAGACCTTTCTGGAAAAGAGGAGGAAAAACCAGCAGATGTAGCGAAAGAACATTATGAAATAGATTTATCTGCCGGAAATTATATCGCAGGTACCGATATCCCTGTAGGTACATACAATATAACAGCAACCGGGGGATCCGGTAATGTCTCTTCATCTAATATGTTTACCGGAGGTTTAAATGAGAATGGGCTCTCCTGCCGAAGAAGGGTATTCCATTGATTCTTTTAACGGATTGAAAATGGAATCTGGTGTCACATTAACACTGGGCAGTACTGTAACTATTCATTTAGTTTCTGAAGATGCCGAAGTTTCCTCAGTTACTCCAAGGACTGTTGCCGATGCTACTCCAATTGATTTAGGTGCTGGAAACTATACGGCAGGAACTGATTTTCCTGCCGGGACATATAATCTGATTGCTACCAGCGGCAGTGGAAATGTAAGTTCCGATAATATGTATCAGGGTGGTTTGAATGAAATTATGGGAAATCCAGCAGAAGCAGGGTTTAGCATATCACAATATAATAATGCAATTTTTGAAGAAGGTACTGTACTTTCTGTTTCTGGTGCATCCATACAATTAGTTCCTGTAGGAGAATAAATATAAACTAAAGCGTCCCTGCACCCATAGGAACAGCTTAAGATATACCCATTCAAAAAGGGGCTGTCGCATCAATTGATATGCTCCCTTCTAGGTAGACAAGTGAAATAATAAAAACTTGTTTGCTTA
>NZ_CAJJZH010000009.1:0-221431 GCF_905197545.1 Faecalicatena orotica | reverse complement strand
CGGTGTGTCCCTATTTATTGTGCGGGGGGCGCCCCCCCCTGCGGGGGGGGGGGGGGGGGGGGGGGGGGCGGGGGGTTTTTGGGGGGAATTAACTCCCCGCAACCGCGGGGCAGCTTATGGCCCGGTCGCATTCGCTTTGAAATCTGATGATTTCAAAGCTCAGGCGGCCTTAAAAAATGATTCGGAATCATTTTTTATCCATAAGCTCCCCCTCTTTTCCTGCAAGTGCTTCCAACCGCACACTAGACGCCCCCGAAACCACCCCCGCCTCCTGAATGGCTGCGCGCATCAAATTGGAAAATTTCTTTCGCCGGCTTAAAGCCGAGCGAAAGAATGGCTAAGTCAGAAAGTTATACAGTAAAAGCAGAGAAAATGTGGACTGTTAGTACGTACATCACTTTCTCTGCTTTTTATTTAGGAATACTTATTCCAATTTACTGCTTTATGAACGACCTTGTCATACGCTTGGCACGTTTCTGTATGTCCAATCTTCTTACAAGGTTTTTCTAATTTAAACCGGATAGGCTCCGTCCTCTGTGTCTGCTACTTTTGCGTCTACTTTGGTCTGCTGTGCCTGTCTGTATTTGAAGTAGTCTACTGCTACCTGTGGGAACAGTGCGTATGTCAGGACGTCTTCATCCTGCTGTATCCACTGCTCGCATTCTTTGCGCAGTGTGTCCAGCTCGTTTGGAATCAGGTCGGCAGGGCGGCAGGTGATAACTTCTGCGTCCCCGATAACCTTCTTCTGTACTTCTGGATTGAACGGTTTTGCTGTTGCACCGTATTTTCCTGATAATACGTCTTTTGTTTCTTTTGTTGCCATCTTGTAGCGTTCGCCCATCAGGACGTTGAATACAGCCTGTGTTCCGACAATCTGTGAAGATGGTGTAACAAGCGGGCATTCTCCGAGGTCTTTACGTACGCGAGGTACTTCTTCAAGCACTTCGTAGAACTTGTCTTCTGCCCCCTGCTCTTTGAGCTGGTTTGTCAGGTTGGAAAGCATTCCTCCCGGTACCTGATAGAGAAGTGTCTTGATATTTACACCCATGTTCTTTGGATTTAACAGCCCGCTCTCTAATGCTTCATCCCTGATCGGCCTGAAGTAATCAGCGATTTCTGCGAGCAGGTTCTGATCGAGTCCTGTATCGTATGGTGTTCCCTTGAAAGTCTCAACCATAACTTCTGTTGCCGGCTGTGATGTTCCCATTGCGAATGGTGACATTGCAGTATCAATGATATCTGCTCCTGCCTCGACTGATTTCAGATAAGTCATTCCGCCCACACCTGATGTGTAATGTGTATGCATTTCAATCGGAATGCTTACAGCTTCTTTGAGTGCTGTAACAAGTTCTGTCGCCTCATATGGAACAAGAAGTCCTGCCATATCCTTCACACAGATGGAATTAGCACCCATGTCTTCGATTCTCTTTGCAAGGTCCATCCAGTAATCACGTGTATAAGCATCACCGAGTGTATAGGACATTGCTACCTGTGCATGAGCTTTTTCCTTATTTGCCGCCGTAACCGCCGTCTGCAGGTTACGGATATCATTCATACAGTCAAAGATACGGATGATGTCGATTCCGTTCGCAGCGGATTTCTGTACAAAGTACTCAACCACGTCATCTGCATATGGACGGTATCCCAGAATGTTCTGGCCGCGGAATAACATCTGCAGCTTTGTATTCTTAAATCCGTCACGGAATTTACGGAGTCTGTCCCACGGGTCTTCGTGCAGGAAACGTAAGGAAGCATCAAATGTAGCACCTCCCCAGCACTCTACTGCATGGTATCCGACTTTGTCCATCTTATCTACGATCGGCAGCATCTGCTCTGTTGTCATTCTTGTGGCAATCAGGGACTGATGAGCATCTCGCAGGACTGTTTCTGTTATTTTAACTGGTTTCTTAACGATCTCTGCCATTTATTTGTCCTCCATTATTATTTAACACCAAAGATAGCCATAAATGTTCCGGCTGCGACTGCAGTACCGATAACACCTGCTACGTTCGGTCCCATTGCGTGCATCAGCAGGAAGTTTGTAGGATCCGCCTCTGCTCCGACTTTCTGTGAAACCCTGGCTGCCATTGGTACCGCAGATACACCTGCAGAACCGATAAGCGGGTTAACCTTTCCGCCTGTTGCCTTGCACATAATCTTACCGAAAAGTACTCCGGCTGCCGTACCAAATGCAAATGCAATCAGACCGAGTGCTACGATTTTCAGTGTATCCAGGTTCAGGAATGCTTCTGCACTCGTTGTCGCACCAACTGAAGTTCCGAGCAGGATAACAACGATATACATCAACGCATTGGCTGCAGTCTCCTGAAGCTGTCTTACAACACCGGACTCCTTGAACAGGTTACCAAGCATTAACATACCAACCAATGGTGCCGTTGTTGGAAGAATTGTACAAACAACGATTGTTACGATAATCGGGAACAGAATTCTTTCCAGTTTAGAAACCGGACGCAATTGTTCCATCTTGATCTTACGCTCTTTTTCAGTCGTCAAAAGTTTCATAATAGGCGGCTGGATAATTGGCACCAGTGACATATAGGAATACGCCGCCACCGCGATTGGTCCTAAAATAGCCGTCTGCTGCAGTTTACCTGCAAGGAAAATAGATGTAGGTCCGTCTGCCCCGCCGATAATAGAAATTGCTGCCGCGGCTTTGTCTGAGAATCCCATTGCCATAGCGCCAAGATAAGCAGCAAAAATACCGAACTGTGCTGCCGCACCAAGGAGAAAACTCTTCGGGTTGGCGATCAGCGGTCCGAAGTCAGTCATAGCACCAACTCCAAGGAAAATCAGAGATGGAAGGATTGACCATTCATCAAGCTTATAAAAATAATAGAGAAGTCCGCCTGTTCCGTTCGCAGCATCTTCTGCATGCAGCATAATATCAGGGTAGATATTAACCAGCAGCATACCAAAGGCAATTGGAACAAGCAGCAGCGGCTCGAAGCCGTGTCTGATTGCTAAATATAGGAATACACATGCAACAGCGATCATAACCAGATTTCCAACGGTCAGGTTCATGAATGCAGTCTGCTGCACGAGGTTTCCTAATGTATTTGAAATATATTCCATTTGTCAAACCTCCTGGTAAACTAGTTTAATGTAGCTAAGACTGCTCCTGATTCAACGGCATCGCCTACTGCTACATCAATACTAGCAACTGTACCTGCCTCTGGGGCTACTACAGGGATCTCCATCTTCATAGCTTCGATGATAACAATCGGATCTCCTGACTGAACACTCTGTCCTACGTTTGCTTCTATCTTAAATACTTTTCCGGCTGCTCCTGCCTTCACTTCAATTCCGCCTGCTGCTGCAGCCTTCGGTGCGGCTGCCGGTGCCGGTGCTGCCTTAGGAGCCACTACTGGTGCGGCTGCTGCAGCCGGTGCTGCGCCTGCTCCTTTTTCCTCTACTGTTACATCATATACATTGCCATTTACTGTAATTGTATAATTTTTCATCTCTTATCTCCTCCTGATTAACTCCATCTGTTTGACTTTCTTCTCTTAATAGAGCGGACAATAAATCCATCTGTAGAAGTGCCCTCAGCCGCTGCAATTGCTGCCGCGATAACTGCCGCAAGCTCTCCGTCATTATCTGCAGCCTGTGTAACCGCCGGTGCTGCTGGTGCCGCTTTTGGAGCCGCAGGTGCTGCCGGTGCCGGTGCTGCATTATTCGTTTTAGCCTTTTTACTGAATTTCTTTTCAATTGCAGGTATGAACTTAAATAAAGAAATAATAAATGAAATGAAAATCAATACAACGAATACAGTTCCCATTCCAAGGATTGTGTTAAGTCCTGCTTTTTTCAGTATCTCACTTGTTGCGTAATCCGCATTTACTGTCATGCTCTCCATATTCATTTTGTCATCGAATGTAAAGGAAAGTTCGCCGTCCCTGTCTTCAAACTGGGCCTTGGCAGTCAGTACTGCGCCGCTGTTAGTTGTTGTAAATTCATATTCGCCGACCTCTACAAGAGCCCCGCATTCTTTCTGTCCGGCCTTCCATGCCTCGATCATAGTCACGAAGTCATCGCCTTCAATCGGAAGTCCTGACTGCATCAATGTCAGATTCAGTTCCAGATCTGACATGTCCTCAAATCTGTTCAGGTCGTCATCCGTCATGTTATTGAAGCTCTGGACAATCGTGTCAGCGTAGTTCTGCATCGTAGCCTGATCATAATCTGCCGTGTCTTTTGCTTTGCTTCCGCATCCTGTGAAACTGAAGATGAGGAGAAAGACAAGACCTAATATACTGATTTTTTTCTTCACTTTGCCTCACCTCACTAAACCGTTCCGTGTTTTTTGTCCGGACGATCCTCTCTCTTTGTGAACAGCATTTCGAATGCCCCTATTACATATTTTCTTGTATCAGCCGGTTCGATGATTGCATCCACGTATCCTCTTCTTGCCGCGGAAACCGGACTGGACTGAAGTTCTTTGTATTCTGCCGCTTTCTCTTTCAGAGTATCGGCGTCTGCGTCTGCATACATAATCTTTGCTGCCAGTGAAGCATCCATCATACCGATTTCAGCTGACGGCCATGCATAAACCATGTCTGCCCCGATTGATTTACTGTTCATTGCTACATATGCGCTGCCGTAAGCCTTTCCAACAATCACGTTCACCTTCGGTACTGTCGCATTTGCAAACGTATAAGTAAGTCTTGCAACGGCTCTTGCCATGTTCTTTTCGGATTCGATTGTAGCAGTAAAGCCTGTCACATTTGTCAGTGTGAGAACCGGAATGGAAAAAGCATCACAGAAGTTCACAAAATCAATTGCTTTCTTGCATCCGTCAACAGAAAGTGCTTTATCAAACTCTTCTGCGATATTTCCTTCTGCATCATATACCTTGGAGCGGTTAGCTACAGCGCCGACCGTCATGCCGTTCAGGCGGATAAATCCTGTTACCATGTCTTTTGCATATTCTTTCTTTGTCTCGAAGAATATATTGCTGTCAGAAATAGCTGCAAGAGCAATCCCTGTATCTTCTGCTGCATTCTCAATATCAGCGCAGACACGGTTGAGGTCATCCAGACATTCCGAATAGGAAAGGTCGTCTTCATTATTGGCAGGAATCATGCTGACCAGCACGCGGATCTGTCCGAGGATATCAGTTTCATCACCAATCCCGTCAACCAGACCTGCTGTCTTGCTCTGATACTCTGCTGAAGAAGTATCACATTTGGAATCAATGTTGCCTTCCAGAGCATTTGGAGAATTTACAAATAACTTGCCGTCTTTACTCTCCATGAATGTGAAATCTGTAAGTCCCGGCACTACTGCAAGACCGCCGCCGCACATTCCAAATATCCCTGTAATCTGCGGAATCACGCCTGAAGCCATAGACTGCTTAAAATATAAGCTTCCAAAAGCTTCCAGAGCATCTGTTGCCTCCTGAAGTCTCAGGCCTGCGCAGTCGACCAGTCCGATAACCGGTGCCCCCATTTTCATTGCCATGTCATAAATGTTTGCAATTTTCTTTGCATGCATCTCACCGACGGATCCCTTTAAAACTGTAGCATCCTGGCTGTACACGTAAACAAGATTGCCGTCAATTACCCCGTAACCTGTGATGACACCATCAGCCGGAGTATCTTTTGTCTGCAAGTTAAAATCTGTACTTCTCGCTGTAACAGCGCCGCCGATTTCAACAAAGCTCCCCTCATCAAGCAGCATGGCAATTCGCCTGCTTGCTGAGTTTTCTGTAGCATTGTAGCTCATAATCTAGCCCTCCATATTATAAAATTTGTTTAAATTAAACCAAAATTTCTGCCTATTCTAGTATATACCACTTAATATAAAATTTCAATTAATAAATACACATTCTGATATTTTTTTCACAGAATATGCCACCACTTCCTGATGAGCAGAAAAAGAAGCACAGAACCCTGTGCTTCTCCACTAATAGACAGCAAATATTATTCGCTGGCGGCTCATTAATAATTATGCACCTGACGCTCAAAATACGCTTTTGTATACATGCATACAGGACACGTTTCCGGAGCCTCCGGCCCCTCATGTATATATCCACAATTCCTGCACTTCCAGCCTAGCGGTGCTTCCCCTTTAAAGGTCTTTCCGGCCCTGTAATTTTCCAACAGACGAAGGTAACGTTTTTCATGCTGTGCTTCAACCTTGGCTACAAGTTCAAACTTTGCCGCAATTGCATCATACCCTTCTTCGCGCGCTTCTTCCGCCATGCGTCTGTACATCTGAGTCCATTCTTCGTTTTCCCCCGCCGCTGCGTCAATCAGATTCTGTTCTACCCCATTAATACCGTGGAATAAACTGAACCACATTTTAGCATGTTCTCTTTCCTGTTCGGCTGTTTCCATGAAAATGGCCGCCATTTGCTCCAGACCATTTTCTTTTGCTACACCAGACCAGTATGTGTATTTGCTTCTCGCCATAGATTCGCCTGCAAAAGCTTCCATCAGGTTCTTTTCTGTTTTCGTTCCCTTTGCAGGAGCTTCCTCAGGTCTCTTCACGGCCGTATCTGCCTGTACTGTCTCTTCAGATACGTCAGCCGTTACATCTTCTATCACCTCCGCAAACCGATCCGCCGGAACCTTGCAGATCGGGCACTGCTCTGGCGGGTTCTCCCCCTCATGAATATAACCACATACTGTACATTTCCACTTTTTCATTGTTTCGTTCTCCTTTTCTTCTATATTAATGTTCCTGTTAGTTTTAGAATTTTCTCCTGCTTCGTTAATATGTAATTTCCCTTCGGGTCCAAGATCCTTTGAGCGATCCCTGTATGATGTATGCAGCATCTGTTCCGCTAGTCCGGAAAGCGGTGCCTCGTAGAATTCGTCATACAGCTTTTTGATCTCCTGATTCTCATGACTATACCTGAGCTGCATCCCGGAATCTTTTGTATACAAGGATGC
Source organism: Faecalicatena orotica (assembly GCF_905197545.1). NCBI lineage: Bacteria > Bacillati > Bacillota > Clostridia > Lachnospirales > Lachnospiraceae > Faecalicatena > Faecalicatena orotica. The sequence goes on along the minus strand of NZ_CAJJZH010000009.1, from coordinate 214,514 downwards.
AATCCTTGCTTTCCGTATTTCATCGGTCATCGGAATCTCTGTTTTCGGCTGGCCGCCCCCACCGATACATCCACCTCGGCAGGCCATCACCTCTACGAAATCATAGTGGGGCTGATCTTCCTTCCACTTGTCAAGAAATTTTCTGGCGTTCTCAGTACCATGAATGACAGCCAGCTTAAGAGATATATCCCCAATCTTTACATCAGCTTCACGAATCCCGTCCATCCCGCGTACCGGATTCAGTTTCAGGTAGTCATCAGGGGGATTCTCGCCGGCTATCAGGAAATGGGCTGTTCGTGCAGCCGCTTCCATAACACCTCCTGTATTTCCGAAAATCACACCAGCCCCAGAAGCCTCTCCCATCAGTTCATCATAGCCGCTCACTCCCACGTCTTTCAGTTCGATTCCCTCTTCACGCATCCAACGGGCAAGTTCTCTTGTCGTTATCACATGATCCATATCCCGTAAATTCGCAATGTCCAGCAAATAGGCAGAATCATTCATTTCATCTCTTCGTATTTCAAATTTCTTAGCCGTACACGGTGTAACTGCGACATTCACGATTTTTTCCGGGTCAATTGCCCTGCTTTTTGCAAAGTAGGTTTTGACCGTCGGCCCCTGCATGCCAATCGGACTCTTTGCACTGGAAATATGCGGCAGGATCTCAGGATAGAATGTCTCCACAAACTTAACCCAGCCCGGACAGCAGCTCGTAAACTGTGGAAGCGGCTTGTCGTTTTCTGTTACTCTGCGTACCAGTTCGGATGCCTCTTCCATTATGGTGAGGTCCGCTGCAAAGTTCGTGTCAAGCACATAGTCTGCCCCAAGCCTTCTTAATGCTGCCACCATCTCTCCTTCAACGAAGCTTCCATAAGGCATTCCGAATTCTTCCCCCAGACCCACTCTTACTGATGGTGAAGTACTGAAAATCACCACTTTTTCCGGATCCCGTATTGCTTCTTTTACTTTCTGATACTCATACACCTCTGTGATTGAACCAACCGGACAGACATTAGCACACTGTCCACAGTGGATGCAAATTGCCTTATCAGAAGTGCTCTTCAGCGAATACAGCTTTCCGACCCCGATTTCTTCTTCACAGACCCTCCTGCACTGCCCGCATTTGATGCACAAATCCTCGTTCCTTTTTATAGAAGGATTGTCTTTTTCAATAGGGATTCTGATTTCCGTAAACTGATGCATTTTTCTTCCTCTCTTTCGTATAAAATCAATAATAATTACTGTTATTATATTCGCATAATTTCCTATATTTGTCAATATCTGGGCATGAAATAATTAGTTTATTCCTTTTTTCTTTAATTTTCGCGCAATAATAAGGATTACTTATAAACTCCCTGTAAAAATTTATTAATAAAATATAAAGTTTTGTTTGTCCTTTTGTATAAACTATGGTACAATCTCCTCATGGAGAAAATTTTAACGAAGGAGGAGGTTTTTCTAACGCAAGGAGAATATAGTCTAGAACATAGTCTATCTTCTCAAACCCGCACAGTATGTGCAAAAACAATAAAAAACTAATTGGAGGGTTTTTATTATGGAAACAGCAAAAAAGAAGAGACCTTTTGGCTTTTATGTTTGTGCTTTAGGTTTCACATTTGAACGTTGCGCATTCTATGTAGTTAAATACATGCTCGCTATCTGGATCGCAACAACTGTAGGCGGCGGCGGACTCGGATTATCAGATGTTTATGCATCTTCAATCTCTGCAGGTTTCGTAGCAGCTACATATATCACACCTATGGTTGGAGGATACATCGCTGACTACTGGTTAAGCCCAAGACTCTGCGTTATCATAGGTATGATCTTAATGGGACTTGGTTACTTATGTACATGGCAGGCTCACTCAATGACTCTTGTGTGGGTTATGATTATTCTTGTTTCAGTAGGAACTGGTTTATTCAAAGGTAACCTTTCAGGTGTTAACGGTCTGTTGTTTGAAGACAAAGATGAGTTGAACAGTGCATTCTCCATTCAGTATTCTTTCGTAAATATTGGTTCATTCATCGGAACAACATTTGTTATCCTTCTTATCCAGCCTATGGGATTCAACTTTGTATTTTTACTTTGTGCAATCTTCCTTTTCGTAGATGCAATCTGGTTCGCAATGAACTCAAGGGCACTCGGCGATGCTGGTAAGAAACCATTCAAGCATGACCAGAGACAGTTCGTAGACAAAGAGAAGAAAAAAGAAGCAGAAAGCAAACCACTTACAAGCGGAGACAAGAAACGTATCTTTGCTATTGTTTTAGTAACACTGTTCTCAGCAGTATTCTGGTTCGTATGGTACCTCGCTTATATGCCGGCTTACTTCTATTTTGGATGGGGCGATGGAGAGAACTTCCTGAACCACGCAAACTGGGTAATCGGAAGCTTTACAGTTCCTACTGCATGGTTTGACTCTATGAACGCACTGACATGTATCATCTTAGGACCTGTACTCGCTGTAGTTTGGGCTAAGATGGCAAAACGCCCGAAGGGTGATATGAGTATGTTCAAGAAGACCGCTCTTGGAATGATGTTGGTAGGTCTTGCATACATCGTTATGGTTGCAGCTGATTTAATCAGAGGTGACGGCCAGGCTTCCCTGCTTTGGATCGTACTTGTATCTCTGTTAATGTCAGTCGGTGAAATGATCTTCTCACCGCTTGGTAACTCATTTATAACAATGCTCGCACCAGCGAAAGTGCTTGGTCTTCTGTTAGGTTTCTGGCCAATCGCTGTATTTATTGCAAACCTGACATATCCATACTTATATGGATGGCTGAAGACTACTACATTCTGGGTTGGCTACGGCGGACTTGGTGTTGTTGTAATTGTATTAGGCCTTGCTCTCTGGATTGCAAGCAAGAGTCTGGATCATCTTGCTTCAGAAAAATAATCATAAAAGCAGACAATTGCTTAATGAGAAAAGGGGTATTGGTTTCTTTAAGAAATCCAATGCCCTTTTTTGCAGACTAATCTCCTCCTTCTGCACAAAAGAAATCCCTGTCGGAACACTTATTGTTCCGACAGGGATCTTGCTTTATTTTCTATTTCTAAACTGCACCGGTGTCATGTTATACATCTTCTTAAACACTCTGTTGAAATGTTCTACATTCTGATAACCAACCGACTCTGCAATACTCTCCACTGTAGCATTGCTGCTCTTAAGCATCGCCCTTGCCTTTTTCATCCTGACTTTTTTCAAGATATCTCCAAACGTGATTCCTGACTTTTCCTTGATATACTTTGACAGGTACGGTTTGGAAAGAAAGAACTTTTCTGACAGATCATCCAACGTAACATCTTTATAATTTGCATAAATATAATTCGTAATCTCCAGCAGCCTTTCGTCTTTACATGTCTCGGAATTTTTGATCTCTTCTATCTTATTCACTGCTACAACAAGTGCTTCCACGGAGGCCTTGATGATATCGGCATCGATCCCGACTCCCCAGTATTTCTTCTTATTGCACACAACCCCCACGTATGCAACGGCCTTTGAGGAAGATCCTTTTGTCAGGGAGTGCTCTTCGTAAAATGCAAGCTCATAGCTGATATCAAAATAATGTTTGATTGCATTGCTGACTGCGTCCAGACGTCCGTTTCCGACGCCTGTGATAACTCTGTTGCTGCCCGCATGGTGAATCGTAGCTTCTGCAACAATGCCGTCTTCCTGTTTGTAATGGCACTCATCCACTGTAAAGATTGATTTCGCGTTGATATAATTATCTTCAAATATATGGTAAACCCAGTCAGGAGTCAGTTCCTTATGTGCCTTGTCAGAAACGTCTTTGACAAGATATCCGACCTCTTCTTTCATCTTCTCCGGCAGGCTGATGCCGAAGCTCTGCTTCAGTATGTAATTTACGCCGCCTTTTCCTGACTGGCTGTTGATCCTGATTACATCTGAATCGTATCTCCTCCCCACATCCTTCGGGTCGATCGGGAGATATGGAACAGTCCAGTCATCGCATTCTCTTTCCTCACGCCATGTCATTCCTTTGGCAATCGCATCCTGATGTGATCCGGAAAATGCCGTAAATACAAGTTCTCCGGCATAAGGCTGGCGGGGGGATACCTTCATCCTTGTCAGTCTCTCATATGTTTCGGAAATCTCACTCATGTTAGAGAAATCCAGTCCCGGATCCACACCCTGGGAAAACAGATTCATCGCCAGTGTGATAATATCCACGTTACCTGTCCGTTCTCCGTTTCCGAACAATGTTCCTTCAATCCTGTCTGCCCCGGCAAGGATTCCCAACTCAGCGTCACTCACTCCGGAGCCCCTGTCATTATGCGGATGCAGTGAAAGTATTACGTTCTCACGGCTGTAGAGATTTTTATCGAAGTATTCCACCTGACTTGCAAATACATGAGGCATCGCATTCTCAACTGTAGTCGGCAGATTGATAATTGCCTTATTCTTCTTCGAAGGTTTCCATACCTTCAGGACCTCATTACACACCTCCAGCGCATAATCCACTTCCGTTCCCTGAAAGCTCTCAGGACTATATTCGAACGTAAAATTTCCTTCTGTCTCTTTTGCCAGCTTTTTCAGTAATTTCGCCCCATCAACAGCAATTTTCTTGATTTCCTCTTTATTTTTCTTGAAAACCTGCTCGCGCTGGGCAACTGATGTTGAATTGTATACATGTATTACAGCATGCGGTGCTCCCTTTACTGCCTCAAAAGTTCTCTTTATAATATGTTCCCTTGCCTGCGTCAGTACCTGAATCGTTACATCATCCGGAATCATGTTCTGTTCAATCAGAGCACGCAGAAACTGATACTCCGTTTCAGAAGCAGCCGGAAACCCGACTTCAATTTCTTTGAATCCGACATCAACCAGAAGCTGGAAAAATTCAATCTTTTCATCCAGACTCATAGGTTCGATCAATGCCTGGTTCCCGTCTCTTAAGTCAACACTGCACCAAACGGGCGGTGCAGCGATATGATCTTTTTTCACCCAGTCATAACAGGGTTCGGGGGGCATAAAATACGTTCTTTGGTATTTCTCGTAATTCTTCATTATAACATCTCCTTATATTTAATCAAATTAGTTGTCTTTTTTTATCTTTACCTATACTAACATAAGAATCTGTCATTATCCAGTGGTAAAATTAATCATTTACATTGATGTATTTTAATCATCTAATCTACTCCTATAAAATACATGCTAAATATCGTTTTTAAGTACCATTCAAAAGTCTTTTCCCTGATTCCTGAGGATGTCGATATGTCATATGTCCTTAATATTTCCCCATTCAGGGAATATTTGACCTCGCCCACTTTCTGCCCTTTCGTAACCGGTGCCTCCAGACTTTCTTCCTTATCCCATGTCACTTCTGCCTGCTCATTGTCTTTCAGGAGCATTTTCCAGTCTTTGTCCTCTCCCATCACAGTCAGGCTGATTTCTGTTTCCATATCAAAGGGCTTTTCTTTATTGATCCCGTTTTTCACTTTGATACTGCCGGGATCGATATCCTGCCACAGACTGCGGTATTCGTAGTTTTCCAGGCCATAATTCATCAGAGCCTTCGCATCGGCCCATTTATAGCTTTTGTTATTCGGCCATCCACAGGCAAGCAGTGCCACTATGAACGTTCTGTCATCACGCCGGAGTGCCCCTACATAGCAATATCCCGCGTCTGCTGTAAAACCAGTTTTCCCTGAAAGCGCCCCGTCCATCATCTGCAGAAATGCATTATGATTTGTGCAGGAGTAGGAATTTTTGCCGGAGCAGTCCGTAAACTGGTAGTTTGCAGTCCTTGTAATCTCCAGAAACATATCCTTCCGGGGGGAATCCATAATGCAGTATTTCATGATTCTCCCCAGATCTTCTGCCGTTGTATGGTGGATTCCGTTATCATCCGCCGCATCCAGTCCGTTCGGGGTAATAAAATATGTATGGCTGCATCCGAGTTCTCTTGCCTTCGCATTCATCATATCGGCAAACCCTTCCACGCTTTTCCCGATATTCTCTGCAATGATAACCGCAGAATCATTATGGGATTCCAGCATCAGGGAATACAAAAGGTCCCTGAGGTAAAATGTCTGCCCGGAAGCCACCCCCAGATGGACCTTCGGCTGCGATGCAGCATGGTCACTGACGGTCATTACATCATCCATACTGCCATATTCCAGTGCCAGTATACAGGTCATAATCTTTGTGGTGCTCGCATTTGCCCGTTCTGTCTGTCCATTTTTAGAAAATAAAATACGCCCGCTGTCTGCATCCATCAAAACTGCCGACTGGGCGTATAGATTCTGCGGTTCACCTTCCTCTGCCTGAACCTCTGCAATCAGGTTCTCCCTCCCGGGGACCCCTGTTATGGCAAGGCCGAAGATTAGTAAAAACACCGCAATTCTTTTCCATATGATAAGGGGTCCTGCCGTCCCTTTTTCTTTTCTTTTTTTCTCTTTTCTCACGATAAAGCACTCCACACCATACTATATTATTAGTATTTATGTGTAACTTTACCGTATTAGAACCTCATTTTTCCCGAACAGCAGTACTTTCCGGTAAATTCACCTTATATATCCAGCTTCAGCTGTGCCTCATCTTCTGCCTCTTCTTTAAAGTGTTCCACCTGTTCCGGATTAATGACCGGAAGTTCATCCAGAGACTGTACGCTGAATCTGCGCAGGAATTCCTCCGTAGTACCAAATAAAAGCGGCCTGCCCGGTGCATCCATCCTGCCGACTTCCTCCACGAGTCCATACTCCACGAGCTTGTTAACGGCATGGTCCGATTTCACCCCACGGATCTTCTCAATCTCAAGCTTCGTAACCGGCTGCTTATAGGCAATGATAGACAGCGTTTCCAGCAGCACGTCCGTCAGGACATATTTTTTCGGCTGCTTTGCTATCCGGATCAGATATTCATACACTTCTTTTTTTGTACACATCTGAAAAGAATCCCCAAGTTCAATAATACGGATTCCTCTATTCTCCTGTTCGTATCTGTCCATCATATTATGTATAATCTTTTTCGTTGTGTCCTCATCATGTTCAATCGCTGCAGCAATCTTACCCAGCTCTACAGAATCCCCCATTGTAAAAAGGATTGCTTCGATGATACCCTGCAGTTTTTCAATTTCCATATCCTCTTCCATCCCTTTCAAATCAGCGAGTCAATCATGATATCCCCGCATGTATCCTCCTGTTCTACCCGAATGGTCCCCATCTTCATCAATTCCAGTACTGCCAGAAATGTCACTACGACATGCATCCTGCTTACCTGCTGCTCCAGAAGCTGCCGGAAGCTGAACCTCTTATGTGACTTTGCATAGTCCTCTACATAATTCAGTTTGACAGGCAGCGGAACCTCTTCTTTCTCAATCTTCCCGAACTTACTTCTTACGGGATCTATCTTATCATCCTGCCGCCTCATGACCTCTTTGAATATACGGTTCAGCCTTGTCAGGGTCAGACCGTCCAAAAGCAGGTCTATATCTACCGGTTCCACATATCCCTTCACTTCCTCCGGAATCGTCGGGCTTTTGTAGAGAACCTGGTCCGCATCGATCTGGCGGTCTTTGAGTTCATACGCCATATATTTATATAGTTTATATTGAAGAAGCTGTTCCACCAGTTCCTTACGGGGGTCTTCTTCCTCTCCCTCCTCATTCACCTCTTTGGGAAGGAGCATTTTACATTTGATATCCAGCAGCGTAGCTGCCATTACAAGGAATTCACTCATGATATTCAGGTCTTCATGCTGCATATCACGGATATAATCCATATACTGGTTCGTTATCTCGACGATCGGGATATCATAAATGTCAATCTTATTCTTATCTATCAAATGTAATAAAAGGTCCAGCGGGCCTTCGAACACTTCTAACTTTACTGGTATTCCCATTCTTTCACTCTCCGGGTATTTTTTCGCACTGTATTTTATTATACGGGAATTCCCGCGATTGTACAAGTCATACTTAGAGGGAATCCGTGTTACGGCTCCCATCCTGTCAGCGTAATGACAGGATGGGATTGAACAGTAACAGGTGGTCAGGATGGAATCAGTTCGATTACTACAACCTCGGCATAATTGCAGAACCTGAGATTGACTGTATGTGTTCCAAGCCCGCGGCTCACTGCTATGGCCTGTTCCCCTTCCACGGTCAGCTCCCCTGAGTACTTAGGGAAGAGTACAAATTGAGGCGTGATAATCCCGCCAAGGCCGGGGATACGGATGATCCCGCCATGAAGGTGGCCGGAAACCGTCAGATCTGCCCCCCAATTTTTATATGCCGGAAAAAATGCCGGATTATGTGCAAGCAGTATCTGGTATTTATCTGCTTCACTTCTTCCAATGCAGTCCTCTATATCCCTGGCTGAAACATCATGCCTCTTAAACTTCTCATATGTACTCATGGGAAGCTCAATCCCCAAAACCCTCACAGGAAGCCTGTCCATCATACACTCTGCCATCTCATTTTCCAGAAAAATAACCCCTGATTCTTTCAATTTATCCCTATATTCCCGGAAAATACTGTCTCCGTATTTCTGCGGATCCTCCTTCATGCGCTGTTCATGATTCCCGAGGCTGTAGTAAACAGGCGCTATTGACGGAAGCTGCGCCATAAACTCCATTGCTTCCTTATAATATACCTTGTCCTTACCTACAAGCATATCTCCCGGGACAAGGATCATATCAGGCTTTTCCCTGCGGACCGCATCCAGAAGTTCCTCATTTTTTGTACCATACACTTTATTATGCAGATCTGCCAGCAGGATCACCTTTTTAGCCGAATCTAATGCTCTAAATCTGGGTACGTTTAACTTGTATCTGGTCACTTTAAAGAACTTAAGTTCGCGTCTCCCTTCCGCTATCAAGATCAGGAACAGCAGGAGGCACACGGCACACAAGATCAGAAGTGTCTTTATCATGATTTCATCCTCTCAGCTTTCACTTCTTCCACTTTCTGAGATTTAACAATCTTAACCCCCGAGCTTGTCCCCAGACGGTCCGCTCCCGCCGCAGTCAGTTTCTTCGCTGTCTCCAGCGTGCGGATTCCCCCGGATGCTTTCACTCCCATGACAGGGCCTACAGTCTTTCTCATCAGGGCCACATCATGTACCGTCGCACCTCCGGTCGAAAAACCAGTTGAAGTTTTTACAAAGGCAGCCCCTGCTTCTTTCGCAATCTGGCACACTCTGATTTTCTCCTCATCTGTCAAAAGACAGGTCTCAAGAATCACCTTTACGGCCGCATTGCCTCCTGCTGCTTCCACGACAGACTCGATATCCTGTTTCACATACTCCCATTCCCTGCTCTTCACCATACCTATGTGCACTACCATATCAATTTCCTGTGCGCCGTCATTGACAGCCGTAAGTGTCTCTGCCGTTTTCCCCTCAGTAGACATGGCCCCGAGCGGGAATCCAACAACCGTGCACACTTTCACATCGCTGCCTTTTAAAAGCTGTGCACAATAATACACAAAACTGGAATTTACACATACTGAACAAAATCCATATTCTATTGCCTCCCGGCAGAGTCTTTCCACTTCTGCCTTTGAAGCATCTGGTTTTAATATTGTATGATCAATCATTTTTGAGTAATCCATGTTCTCTCTCCTCTTAGTATACTCGTATACAATTTATTGTATTCCCTGTATCACTTAACTATCCTACCATTTTTTACTATGAAATTCAATTTTTTCTTTACACCGGAATGATGGTAACAGATTTATTGTTACTATCTGCACCGTGCCGTGCCCCCGCTGCACGGCATCGGTCCGTGAAAGCCTTACGTCCGGAATCTGGACAGAACTTTTTTCAAATAGTCAGTAAATCCGGCTTTCTTTACATTCTTAGTAACAATAATATCGACCTTCCCGATTTCCTTACCATTTAATTCATAAATCAGGCTGCCTGCTTTGTCTCCCTTTTTCACAGGGGCATCCAGACTTTTTTTCATCTTTAATTTCTTTGTAATCCCGGCCAGATTGGCTCCGGTCGTATCCAGATAACTGAATGTGCTGCCATACTCACACGGCACACTTTCCTGTACACCGCCTTTTATCTCAATATCTTTCAAATTTCCGGGGTTCTCATCTTTGTATAACTGACATTTTCCAAATCCATAATTCAATAATGCGGTTGCATCCCTGAATCTGGCTTTGGAATCTTCAGCCGCCATGATAACTGCAACCAGTTCAATATCATTTTTCTTAGCCGAAGCAGATACACAGAACTTTGCAAGTCCCGTTGATCCTGTTTTCAGGCCTGTGGCATACTCGTACTGGCGCACCAGTTTATTCGTATTTGTAAGGCCGAATTCCGTTGTTCCCTTCTTTGTCGTGTGCGTGATATTCTCCATCCAGATCATACAGTAGTCGTGTATCTGGGGATATTTTGTGAGAAGCTCACGCGACATGAGAGCAATGTCTCTGGCCGTTGTCACATGCCCGTCTGTGTCAAGCCCGTTGCAGTTCACAAAGTGAGTATTCTCCATCCCAAGCCCTTTTGCACGCTCATTCATCTGTTTGACAAATTCTTCTTCACTTCCGGATATGTATTCTGCCATTGCCACACAGGCGTCGTTGGCACTTGCAACAGAAATGCATTTAAGCATTGTGTCAACGCTCTGGGTCTCCCCCGGCTCTAAGAAAACCTGGGAACCACCCATTGATGCGGCAAATTCGGAAGTGGTCACCTGATCTTCCAGTTTGATTTTTCCATCTGCTATCGCATCAAATATGAGCAGCATTGTCATGATCTTGGTTACACTTGCCGGAGGGCGTGCTGTATCTGCGTCTTTCTCATAAATGATTTCCCCGGTTGATGTTTCCATCAAAATGGCAGACGGTGCGCTGACTTCAGGTCCGGAAGCATCTGCCCCTTCTTCTGCTGTATCATCCGGATTCTCTGCATCCGTTTCATCCTGCGCAGTCTGATCCTGCTTTTGAGTATCTTCATAGACAATATACTCTTTTGCCGGCATTGCATATACATTCTGTACACACAGTAATGCACTTAAAATTAACGCCAGGACTGATTTCATGAAAAAACTCCCTCTGCTATATCGTCTATTACCAATATAGTAAAGGGAGCCGGATATTAGAACCTGTTTTACAGAATTACAAGGGCAAACCGTCCTATGGCGTCATAGATATACTCGAATTCATCCATATCTCTCACCACAATGCCTTCCAAAGGATCGTGTATTGTAACCGTCCTGTTCTCCAGATCATAGCCGGTCAGTACTGTGCAGTGTTCATTCTCATACCAGTTGTAGCAGATTCCGTCCTGCTCGAACCCATCTTCATACAGCCATATATCATATGACATATACATTGTGCACCAGACAGCAGCGGGTATACCGTTTGCCAAATAATAATACAATTCCCCCAGACTCTTACCCGAAATATTTTCTGCATGAAGTTCAGAGTCATTTTCTTCTAGGAATCTCTCTGCTGTTCTGGCCAGAGATGGTGGAAAGCACCCCGCGCCCTCGTAAGAATAGGGGTTTCCCACATATCCATCTGCGAAATCCCCGGTTTCACTGTAAATGAGATATTCGTCTGCAATATCCGTCTTCCCCAGCTCAAACCCCTCATACATAAGGAGCATGGTCAGAGCGACGGACTCGCAGCCTGTCGGAAGCTCCGGTTCCTGATATACAATCGGCACCTCCAGCTGCCATGAATCCGGAAGCTCACCCGTTTCGATGATCATCATGGATTCATCCAAATTCCGTTCAAGGGGGGGCTCCGGCACATCTATGTCTTCCTTTACAGGCAGTGACTCTCTTATGTCCTGGTATACTTCCATGCTTTTTTCATCACTCAGAATGAACCCCGAACTCCAGAAAATCATGGAAATGGTAAGCAACACCGCTAAAAAGAAGCTTATCACTCTTTTATATAATGTCATCTTTCGTGAGTCATCTCTTTTCTATGACGGCCGTTCCAAAGCAGTTATACCCTGACTGCACATTTTATCATGCCGTCCTCTTTATTTTCAAATATCTGGTAGGCTTCCATGATATGGTCCAGCGACGTCCGGTGCGTAATCATACATTCCGTATCAAGTTTGCCGTTTTCAATCAGCCGCAGAATCTCCTCACAATTAGAAGCATCTACACCTCCGGTCTTGAATGTAAGGTTCTTCCCGTACATCGACGGAAGAGGCAGAACCTGATCTTCTTCATACATCGCAACAACACCGACTACTGCATTTGGCCTTGCAATCCTCCAGGCCGTCTCAAAACTTTCCTTACTTCCGGCAACCTCCAGCACAGAATCTGCACCGCGCCCCTCCGTCATATCCCGAACCACTTTTTCCACATCATCCCTCAGGGGATTCAGAACAACATCAGCAATCCTGTTCTTTCGGAGAAGTTCCAGCCTGGAGTCATCAATATCAATTCCTATGATTCGGGAAGGATTATACAGGCCGACACATTTCATGACAGCAATCCCGGCCGGACCTGCACCAATGACGGCAACCGTATCTGAAAGCCTGATATCCGCCATCTTAGCCGCCCAATATCCGGTAGACAGCAGATCGCCTGTAAACAACGCCGCCTCGTCACTCACGGAATCCGGTATTTTTGTCAGGCAGTTATCAGCAAAAGGAATCCTGACATATTCGGCCTGTCCGCCGTCAATCCTGCACCCCAGCGCCCAGCCCCCGTATTTGTCAGTACAGTTATTGACATATCCTCTTTTACAGAAATAGCATTTGCCGCAAAAAGTCTCAACGTTTACAGCCACCCTGTCAGCCGGGCGGATTTTTTTGACATCATGTCCGACCCGTACAACCTCACCTACAAACTCATGCCCCAGAATGATATTTTTCCTTGCACGGGGCACGGCACCATGCTTAATATGTATATCGCTGGAACAAATCGTCGTCAGGGTGACTTTGACAAGTGCATCTGTATCTTTCTGGATATCCGGGATCGGACGGTCTTCAAGACGGATGATGCCATCGCCTTTATAAACAACCGCCTTCATATTCTTCATACACTTCTCCTCCTATCTTTAAAACATCTGCAAAAACGATTCTATTCCAAAATTGGATTCATTTTTCAGCCGTTCTTCCACCATGTTTTTATTGGAATCAGAATGTTCAATTTCCCTTGCATAACGTCTGGCGGCCTCCATGAGATCGCACATTGCTGCATCCCGGTCGGCCTTGCTTCTTTTGTTTTGAATCCATACGGCCCTGCTGATTTCCCTGATTAAAAGTGTCCCCATCAATGCAAATTTCATCTTGCTGTATGCCTGCCGGTCATAGACTGCACCGCAGAAATATGTATACACAAAGTACACCATCAGCTGCTCCCACTGTACATCAAATCCATCCGGTATTTCCGGCTGAACAGCAGGACCTGCCGTAAAAATTGTATCCTTGGCATTCTCAAGATATGAAGTCCAGTCACCCTTCAATACTTCCAGTCCGTCTAAAACAGAGAATGCCGCCTTAAACGATTTCATCCGCTTCTCTTCTCTTTTCCCGTCACGCTCGTATAAGGTCACCCTGTCCTCAAACCACCGTACAGCATTTTCGTTCTGGTATCTTTCGATTAGACTGTCGGCCTCATATAACGCATTTTTATCGATTCTCTGCTGCAGGTCATGGGCTAACGCAAGTACAAATGCAAACCGTACATTAATTCTGATATTCCGGTCCTGAAGGATCCTAAGGATCAGATCCCTTGCGTCCTCAAGCTTTGTGAAAAGGAGATAATCGAATTCTTCATATTCCTCATCCGCCATTTTCTCCACATCTTTTGTAATAAAACGTACCGGTTCATCACTTCCCAGAATCAGTTCAGCCGCTGCCGGACAGGACAGCGACAGAGAGACTTCCTTCAGCCCTTCAAACTCTTCGATATGCCGGGGATACATTCTGCATGTCCGGCAGAACATCTTGCTGCCGCCCTCCAGATACAGGTCGCACAGGTTATCCCCGTTTAAAAACGCACAACGTCCCTCATACTGCCGGAATGTTCCTTCTTTCCAGTCAATCTCGTTGTGCAGCCTGTTTCTTAAGATACCTTTCTGCCTCTTATATTTTTTCAGTGACCGGTCATCAATCACAATCTGCCATCCCGCACAGCAGGTGTCCGGACATTCTCCCGCAATGCATTTAAATCTGCTGTAATAATGCGGTGCTGTATACTGCATACTTCCATTCCCTTCTATAATAAATTCAAAAAATATATAGTGACATTATATCATTTTATCTTCCGGAAAAACAGTATGATGTTAAAAATCCAACACATACTAATATAAAAATGAAAGGAGATTTCAAAATGATAAATAACGAAGAACTTCCGATTGGTTTCACGATGGCCCTTGCACAACATTCAGATGCACTGAATCATTTTTCCCATCTTTCCAAATCAGAACAGGAAAAAGTCATTGACGGCGCAAAAGAAAAACACAGCAGGGAAGCAATGCGTGACTACGTGGAAAACATGTTCCAGGGATAGGAACAAAGGACTTCCGCCTGTGCAGGCAGTGCGGGAGTTTTTTTCTTGATTTTTCCTGATTCATATCGTAATATAATACGTGGGAAGTATAAATAATGGAAATTTATAAGGAGGACGCTATGGGAACCCGTACATATTATGACATTCTCGGTGTATCCAGAGAAGCAACTCTTGACGAGATTACGAGCGCTAAGAATGCTCTGGCTAAGGTATATCATCCGGATGCTAATATACATTCTAATATAGATACCACTGCTTATATGCAGGAAATTCTTGAGGCTTACCGGATTCTTTCAAACCCGGACAAGCGTAAAAAGTATAATCTAAAGCTTTCAGGCGGCAGAGAACGTGTTTTTAGGACTTATACAGTGGGGCCCGAGCCCGGGGAGGAGAAATCCACTTCATTTGTCACCTATTGGAATGCAGCCTGTAGACTGAATGAGATCGTATCAAAAAGCAGCAGTCTGATGGAACAGAATTCTAAACGGGAAGGACTTCCCCTTAAGATCTTTAAGAGGCTGGGGAGGCCGGACAAGATGGATGAAGATGTAACCGGGCAGTTGAACGCCCTCTCGCTTAAAGCGATCCAGTACATAACAACACTAAAAATGGCTGATATCCCTATGGCATACTGGCATCCGGATGCGATGAACTGGATTCTGGTACGCTGGGGGCAGAAACAGAATATGGACTACCGAACACTTTTTGCAAAGTATGACGCGCACATCGAGCATACGATGAGCAGTGCGGAAAAGATGAAGCTCCGCTCCCAGAGCAGGCAGTTTCACAACAGCTTAAAAAAACTGCTGAATTATGCCATTCAGTAGATAAATCTGATGAAAAAAGGATGAAATCTTGTATGAAAAGATTTCATCCTTTTTTGACCTGTTATTCTTCCACCTCGTGGTTTCTCAGACGGATATAATATATCCTGAGTTTTCCGACCAGCGCCGTCAGATAACGAAGCACAGGTTCAGTCGCGATTGAGAATACGACAAACAGCATAATACATTTCGTTGACATTCCTGTAATGGCAAAGAGCTGGTGCAGGAAGATACTGCAGAAAAGAAGCCCTATGATACTTCCGCCAACCACTGCTGTGCGGAGCACATTCATCGGGGCGCTGATCTTATACAGGATCATAAATCCTACAATCGCCAGCAGCATGGTTGCAGCCGTTGATATATCTGCCGCCTGAACGCCAAATGTCTGACCAAATACAACCAGTGCGCCTACCGCCAGAACATCTGTCAGTGCCGCAGGGAGTGCCTTAAGGAATACATTCGTCAGGAAGTGCCCCTTGATGATATTCTTGTTCGGCTCCAGTGCCAGGAAGAACGCCGGAATACCGATAGTAAACATACTAATCAGTGAAACCTGTGACGGCTCCAGAGGATAGGTTGTCACAAAGAAGACTGAGAACAGTGAAAGCAGGAAGGAAAAAATATTCTTCACGAGGAACAGGCTTGCAGAACGCTGGATATTATTAACAACTCTCCTGCCTTCGAGCACAACCTGAGGCATGCATGAAAAATCTGATTCAAGCAGTACAAGCTGCGATGCCTGTGCAGCCGCCTCACTTCCTGATGCCATTGCAATACTGCAGTCCGCGTCTTTCAGTGCCAGTACATCATTGACACCATCCCCTGTCATGGCAACCGTTCTGCCTTCCTCCTTCAGAACCTGGACAAACTGACGCTTCTGGTTCGGGGTCACCCGGCCAAATACAGTATGTTCAAGTACCGCACTGCGCAGTTCCTCTTCGGATTTAAGTGTGGATGCATCTATATAATTCTCTGCATTCGCTATCCCGGCCTTTTTCGCAACTTCTGAAACTGTAACAGGGTTATCTCCTGATATGACTTTCACTTCCACGCCCTGTTCTTTGAAATAAGTAAAGGTTTCCTTCGCTTCCTTTCTGACCGGATTCGCAAGAAGAATATATCCGAGCGGTGTCACGGCATTTTCCAGCGCTTTACCATCGATCTCGCCATCATATGTTCCGAATACAAGTACACGGGCACCTTTCGAAGCATATTCCGTAATTTCTTCCTCATATTCTTCATACTGGTCACGGAGTACAAACTCCGGTGCCCCCATCACGTAGACTACATCCTCAAAGGTAACGCTGCTGTATTTTGACGCAGATGAGAAGCCGGTCTTACTCACGTACTTCTTCCCCGTCGTGGTCTGGAAGTATTCCTTCACCGCCGCCATTGTAATGTTATCCTGGTCCATTGCCGCGGCGAAATCACCGATCAGCATGCTCAGAGGTTCCATCTTCTCACTGTCATAGCCGTCTGCCCTGACCACTTCCTGCACCTTCATCGTATTTTCCGTGATCGTCCCCGTCTTATCTACACAGAGCACATCCACACGGGCCAGTGTCTCAATACACTTCATATCATGCAGCAGTACCTTCTTCTGGGCAAGACGCACGGAACTCACCGCAAGCGCCACACTCGCCAGCAGATACAGGCCTTCCGGGATCATGCCGATTACCGCTGCGACCATAGAAGTAATGCTGGACTGAAAACCTTCCTGCTGGAAGAAAAATGCCTGAACAAAAAGCACGATCCCGATCGGGATAATCGCGATACCCACACATTTGACAAGCTTGTCCAGAGAACGGATCATCTCTGACTGTTCTCCCTCCTGCATCTCCTTCGCTTCTATGGTAAGCTTGGAAATATAAGAATCCATCCCTACTTTTTCCAGCCTTGCATGGCATTTTCCGGAAACAATAAAGCTGCCGGACATCAGTGAATCGCCTTTACGTTTGGTAATCTCATCGGCCTCTCCTGTCAGGAGTGACTCATTTACCTGCACTTCCCCTGCGCATACTTCTGCATCGGCACAGACCTGATTACCGGCCTTAAAGATAACGATATCATCCAAAACCAGTTCTTCCGCATCAATTACTGATTTTTTCCCGTCTCTGATAACCGCCGCATGCGGGGCATTCAGCATCGTCAGATTATCCAGAACCTTCTTGGCACGTACCTCCTGTATGATACCAATCAATGTATTCAGAATAATAACAGGCAAAAATGTCAGGTTCCTAAAAGACCCCGCAATGCATAAAAGCAGCGCCAGAATCGAAAATATTAAGTTAAAGTATGTGAATACATTATCGTGAATGATCTCCTTCGTGGACTTAGCCGGCGGATCCACCGCCTTATTAGTCCACCCGTGCAGCCTGTGTTCCTGCACCTGCTGGCTCGTAAGCCCTGCCTTATAATCCGGCTGGTACCTTGTGGTCGGAAGCCTCTTATCTTTCTTCTCCTCGACCACCTGTTGTCTTCTTTTTCTCTGCATATAATTTCATCCACCTCATTTTCAGCTGCTTGTCTTATGCAGTTGTTATATCTTACCAGAATCTTCTTCCGGTTTCTTTATTTTAACACACTGCTGTTTAATTTCCAGAGGCTTCATCAAATCTTTATAAATTCTTTTATAATTCGATATTTTTATGCCCGGTATCCTTGTTTTCTTACGCTTTTTCCATTATAATGATACGAGTATTTTAGAAAAGGATAAGTGTAGAATTAAAATTATGAGATTAAGAACTGTACTTGCAATTAAATGTGCCAAATGCACAAGCTATCTGATTAAAAAACTGAATAGGGGAAGCGGTGTGACTCTGCCGGGATATGTTGCCCGCATCATCGACCCGAAGATCCTCTCTGCCATGTCGGAGATGGTCCGGGAAAAGACAATTGTTACAATGGGGACAAACGGCAAGACTACGACTAATGCAATCCTGTACCACGCACTGAAGGCAGAAGGCAAAAAGGTTATCATTAACCGGACCGGCGCCAACATGCTCAACGGCATCATTTCTGCATTTGTTCTGTCGACAGACAAACACTGCCATCTGGATGCAGATTATGCGTGTATTGAGGTGGACGAGATCGCGTCCGTAGGCGTACTGCCCCAGTTGAAGCCGGACTGCGCCCTGCTCACCAACATTTCCAGAGACCAGCTTGACCGTTTCGGGGAAGTCGACATCACATTCAATAAATTAAAGACAGCGGTCACAAGTGTCCCTGAGACTACCCTTGTCATCAATTGTGATGACGTCCTTTCCTATACGCTGGCGGCTGAAAGCAAGAATCGTTTTGTGACTTACGGTATCAGCGAGGAAATTTTTGACGATATTTCCCGTTCCGAGATCCGGGAAAGCATCTTTTGCCGGTCATGTGGCCAAAAACTGGAATATGAGTTTTTCCACTACGGGCAGCTCGGGATTTACCACTGTCCGAACTGCGGACTGAAGCGCCCTGAGCCGGATTTTACAGCCACCGGGATTGAGCTTCACGACGAATTGTATACCTTTATGATGGATGGGATGCTGATCCATTCAACGGCCCGCACGCCATATAATATTTACAATACATTATCCGCTTACGCAGCCCTGAACGCCCTGCAGGCTCAGCGGACTCATTTTCAGGA
This sequence comes from Faecalicatena orotica, assembly GCF_905197545.1. Lineage (NCBI taxonomy): Bacteria > Bacillati > Bacillota > Clostridia > Lachnospirales > Lachnospiraceae > Faecalicatena > Faecalicatena orotica. The sequence continues at coordinate 195,604 of NZ_CAJJZH010000009.1, read as the reverse complement.
AATGATCGAGTCCTTCGATTATGGCAATAACAGGGAAAGCATTTTCACAATCAACGGAGCCCGGGTACAGCTCCACCTCGCCAAGAACCCGATCGGGTTCCAGCAGAAGATTTCGCTGGTGCTAAAGGATAAAAAGCCGAAGGATATCATCATCCAGATCAATGACACCTACCAGGACGGCGAGGACATTTCCTGGCTCTGGGATGTGGACTTCCAGTATCTTGCAGATGCCCAGGCTGAATCAATTACAACCAATGGCACACGCCGGCACGACATGGGGCTGCGTCTGAAATACGAAGATATCCCCTGTGAGTCCACGACAGATATGCGTTCCACAATCATCGGACTTACCAAAAATGGCACAAAAAACCTGTACGTGATCGTAAATTATTCCGGTCTGTACAGAACCAACCACCTTTTGGCGGGTCTGGAAAAAGAAACACAAGGAGGGACACAGGCATGAAATTAACAATTGGACATTTATATCCCGACCTTCTCAACTTATATGGTGACCGTGGGAATATCCAGTGTTTCCGCAAGCGTCTCAAGTGGCGCGGCATGGAAGCGGAAGTCATTCCGTTTCTTTCCGGGGATTCCATTGACTTTTCAAAGCTGGATATCGTTCTGCTTGGAGGTGGTTCTGACCGTGAGCAGGAACTTGTCTGTGGACATTTAAAGAACATACAGCAGGATTTCAAGGAATATGTAGAAAATGACGGTGTTGTACTTGCCGTCTGCGGAGGTTACCAGCTTCTCGGAAAGTATTATAAAACCGACAAAAAGCTGATCGAAGGGCTTTCCATCCTGAATATCACTACGGAATGGGAACCGGAACGGCTGATTCGTAACATCGTATTGAACAGCCCGCTTTTTGATACACCGGTCGTTGGATTTGAGAATCACGGCGGACGTACCATGATTGGGGACCACACGCCATTTGGAAAGGTATTTTATGGTCTGGGCAATACCGGAAAGTCCGGTTACGAAGGAGTTGTATATAAGAATGTGATCGGCACATACCTGCACGGCCCACTCCTCCCAAAGAACCCACACGTATGTGATTACCTGCTTGAGCGGGCACTGAAAAAGAAATACGGGGATGATATAGCACTTGCCCCCCTGCCTGATGAACTGGAACATCAGGCAAACAGCTACATCGTGGACAGATACAGTGATAAAAAATACATCCTCAAAGAAACAATCAAGAGACACACCTAAAGAGGGCACACAGGAGCATAGGAAGAATATGTTTCTGTGTGTCCTTGTCTGTCTTCCGCCTAATTTTATCCATTTTAGCCTGATTCTGGCTGCACAATTGAGCGATTTTAACATTTGGACTGAAATTAATACTAGAGTCTAAGAGTGATTTTGTGTATAATAGAACAATATTGTTGTATAAGTTGGATTTATACCCCGATCAGTCCCACTTATACAGCAATATATCTGGGGGATAAAAAATATTGATTGGAGTGATTAAATGAGTAGTCCCAAAACTCAAAAGAGTAAGTTTGACCGGGTCCTTGGCAAAAAAGATGTATTTTCCATAGCTTTCGGCGCAATGATTGGCTGGAGCTGGGTGGTCATGGCAGGACAGTGGATCATGAAAGCCGGTACGGCAGGCGCCATGCTCGCTTTCGTAATGGGTGGTATTATGATCATGTTCGTAGGCCTGACCTACGCGGAGCTGACTTCAGCAATGCCCCAGTGCGGCGGTGAACAGATCTTCAGTCTCCGCGCACTTGGCCCCAACTGGTCCTTTCTCTGTACCTGGGCAATTATCCTTGGTTATGTAGGCGTCGTTGCATTTGAAGCGTGTGCACTTCCTACCGTGCTGGAATATATAGCCCCGGGAATCATGAAAGGCTACATGTATTCAGTCGAAGGTTTCGAGATCTATGGCACCTGGGTAGCCATAGGTGTCGTAAGTTCCATCATCATTACGATTGTGAACTATATCGGGGTAAAACCGGCGGCTTTCATGCAGGGTGTATTTACATTTGTTATCGTAGGAATCGGTATTGTCCTGATGTTCGGCTCTGCCCTTAAAGGAGACATCACACACACGAAGCCTTTGTTTGACAACGGATTTGGCGGCCTCCTCTCCGTAGCAGTCATGACGCCGTTCATGTTTGTGGGTTTTGATGTAATCCCGCAGGCAGCGGAAGAAATCGCCATCCCGTTCAGGCAGATCGGCAAGGTAATCCTGATTTCCATCGCTTCTGCAGTCGCATGGTATGCATTAATCATCCTTGCAGTATCTTTGATGATGACAAAAGGTGAAATGCAGAACAGCGTACTTGTAACTGCAGATGCCATGAAAAAAGCCTACGGCGGTTACAATATCATGGCAAATATTCTGATTATCGGGGGAATGGCCGGAATCCTTTCCAGCTGGAATTCATTCTTTATGGGTGGCAGCCGCGCCATATATGCCCTGGCCGAAGCAAAATGCCTGCCGGACTTTCTGACTAAGATCCATCCAAAATACAAAACGCCTTCCAATGCAGTCCTTCTAATCGGAACAATCTCCTGTATCGCCCCATTCTTTGGACGTGCCATGATGGAATGGCTGACCAACGCCGGAGGGGTAGGTGCCGTAACCGCTTATCTGATGGTATCTGTTTCTTTCCTTGTACTCAGGAGAAAGGAACCCCGCCTGAGCCGTCCTTATAAGGTCAGGACACCCCGTTTTGTAGGATTCATGGCAATTGCATTAAGCGGACTGATGCTGGTCCTCTATATGCCGGGAATGCCGTCAGGACTCAACGTCCCTGAATGGATTATCATCGGGATATGGGCCCTGCTTGGTATTGTATTCTATGCTTACGCCAAACGTAAATTCCCGGAATTCGGCCGTGTACTGAACATAGATCTGAAAGAAGTACAAACCGGCGATGATTAAGCACACGGCGTCTGAGGGCATATATTCATTTATCAGCTATCATACAGCCGCATAAAATAAGACGTATGGATTCCTGCCCGGCAGGCAGTCCATACGTCTTTTTTATTTCGATGTAGGTTCTGATCTTATTTTCTTTTTCTATATGCCTGTTTTACAGCCTTTATGAGCTGTATAACCGGCAGGTTTACTGCTGCCAGACCATACACAGTAAATAACTGTCCGATCGAAAGGGACTGTACTTTAAAGATACTGTGAAGCCCCGGAACCATCATCACACCGGTAATAAGCACCAGCCCGAGGACAAATGCCCCGATGAGGTAAATATTGTTGAAAAACCTCTTCTGGAACAGGACCGGATGATCCGATTTACAGTTAAACCCATGCACAAGCCTTGCCGTACACAGCGTTCCGAAAGCCATCGTGCTGGCCAGCAGGGCGTTCTGCCGGTATCCGATCATAAAAGCAATCATTGTTGTAATACCGATCGAAAGCCCCTCTGTACCGATCTTCAACAGAAAATCTTTCGTCAGGATGGATTCATTCATCGGACGCGGCTTCTCTTCCATCACATCCTCCGAATGAGGTTCCAGTCCCAGTGCAATCGCTGGCAGGCTGTCAGTCAAAAGATTGATAAACAGCAGGTGTACTGGTGCAAACGGAACCGGGAGTCCTGCGATTGATGCATACAGTACTGCCAGAATCGCACCAAAGTTACCAGATAGAAGAAACTGAATCGAATTTTTAATATTACGGTATACATTCCTTCCGTTTTCAACAGCCTTTACAATCGTTGCAAAATTATCGTCTGTCAGAACCATAGATGCGGCATCCTTTGACACTTCGCTTCCGGTAATTCCCATAGCAACACCGATATCGGCCTGCTTCAGGGCCGGAGCATCATTTACGCCGTCACCGGTCATGGATACGATATTCCCTTTTTCCTGCCATGCACGTACAATTCTGATCTTATGTTCCGGCGATACACGGGCATAGACTGAGATTCCTTCCACGAAATCTTTCAGTTCTTCATCTGACATATGGTCAATCTCGGCACCTTCACATGCCTCGGAGTCCTGTTCCAGTATGCCAATTCTCTTCGCTATTGCCGCAGCAGTGACCTTGTGGTCGCCGGTAATCATAATCGGCCGGATTCCTGCCTTCTTACATTCGGCAACTGCTGCTTTTGACTCCTCACGCGGCGGGTCCATCATGGAAATTAATCCTACGAATACCAAATCTGTTTCATCCTCAAGAGTCAGGTCACACCTGTCACCCGTCTCCTTATATGCAAATCCAAGCACGCGCAGGCCGCCCTTCGAAAACTCCTGATTCTGTGCTTCTATAATCCGGCGGTCTTCCTCTGTAAAGTCACGCACCTGATCGTGAATCTGAATAGACTTCATTCTGTTGAGAAGTACATCTACCGCCCCTTTTACGATCATAACATGGTTTCCGTCGATCGTGTGCAGGGTGGACATTAATTTCCTGTCACTGTCGAAGGGATTCTCGCTCTCCCTCGGGTATTTTTCTCTGGCATCCTGTGCAAATACGCCAAGTCTGCTTCCCAGATTAATCAATGCAGTTTCTGTAGGGTCACCAATTTCAACCCCATCCACATTTGTAGAATCATTACACAGCACACTGCATAAAAGCAGCATACTCTGTGCCGGACGCTTGATGTCGATCTGATCAACCGGTACTCTTGTCTCATTCACATAGTAATCTTCTACGGTCATCTTGTTCTGTGTCAGAGTCCCTGTCTTATCTGAACAGATAATGGACACACTTCCTAAACCTTCCACTGCCTGAAGCTTCCTGATAATTGCATGTTCCTTCGCCATCTTCTGTGTACCAAATGATAAGACGATCGTCACGATGGAGCTCAGTGCCTCCGGTATCGCCGCTACAGCCAGTGCAACTGCAAAAAGGAAGGCATCGCCGATATTACCGCCGCGCAGTACATTGACGCCAAACAAAATAGCACAGAACACAAGGATAATAATAGATAATTTCTGTCCAAACTGGTCAAGGTTAATCTGGAGCGGTGTACGCTTTTCCGAGGTACTCTTCAGAAGGCTTGCAATCTTTCCTACCTCTGTCTCCATCCCAATCCCTGTTACAAGGAAAGAGCCTCTGCCGTAGGTAACAAAGCTGCCTGAATACACCATGTTAATCCGGTCCCCAAGTGGTACCTCGCCACAGATCGTCTCTGTATTTTTTTCAACACCCAGGCTCTCTCCGGTCAGTGCACTCTCATCTACCTTCAGGCTCGCGCTCTCCAGCAGGCGTCCGTCGGCAGGGATATAGTCTCCGGCATCGAGCATGACGATGTCCCCCACTGTCACTTCCGCCGATGGAATCGGTATAATATTTCCGCCACGCAGTACTTTTGCCTCCGGGCCGGACAGTTTTTTCAGGCTGGAAAGAGACTGCTCAGCCTTTACTGTCTGTACAGTTCCCAGAATCGCATTGATAGTGATCACAATCAGAATAACCGCTGCACTCTCTGCATCACCAAGGAAACCTGAAACGACAGCGGCCACAATCAGGATAATCACGAGAAAATCCTTGAACTGCTCAAGGAAAATCTGTATGGTCGTCTTCTTTTTACCTTCGACCAGTTCATTCGGTCCGTACTTTTCCTGATGTTCTTTCACTTCCTCCATTGTCAGCGGCTCGAGAGTCCCATTCACCCTCTGCTTGCTCTCTTCACCGGAAATCTGATAAAATTCCTTCATGTATAATCCTCCATTTCTTTTGCGCAATCCTGATTCTCCCGGCAGAAACATTATCTGCATAAAAAAAGAGACTCTTATTGCACTTTATGTAATGCAATAAAAGTCTCACCAATTTAATCACGATACGGATGGACAACCATCGTACTGACGACATCGCGAACGCTGTATAAAAGCGCTAGTTACTCCCTTTTATTAAACTTAACTATAATACACGGGGAAAATTATGTCAAGGGAAAATCCTTTATTTACCAAGGCGTTCCGAGATTTCTTTTGCTTTTGGCGTATTTGCAACACCGCCCTCACCTGTCTCGCGCAGAGAAACATGCATGGATTCACCGACTTCTCTCATGGCGTCAATCACCTGGTCCGGCGGGATCCTGCTTGTAATTCCGGCCAGCGCCATATCCGCAGAAGACAACGCATTCACGGCCCCGATCACGTTTCTCTTCACGCAGGGAACCTCAACCAGTCCGGCCACTGGATCACATACAAGGCCGAGCAGGTTCTTCAGTGCCATCGCTGCTGCATGTACAATCGCCTCATTGTCCCCGCCCTTTAAATATACGAGCGCACCGGCAGCCATTGAAGACGCCGTACCGATCTCTGCCTGACAGCCTCCTGCCGCCCCTGCAATAAACGCACGAGAAGCAATCACCTGTCCAATACCGGCTGTCACATAAAGTGCTTCGATAATCTTATCTGCATTTATGTGTCCCTCCCTGTATAACGGCACCAGCACTGCCGGAATCACACCGCATGCCCCGGCCGTCGGTGCCGCAACAATACGTTTCATGCATGCATTAGACTCACCCATCTGGAGTGCCTGTACAATTACCCTTGAGACAAAATCCCCGCAGAGGGTGTCCCCCTTCTTCCTGTAATCTTCCATTTTCCCGCCCATGCCGCCTACCAGGCCACTGCCGGAAGACAATTTTTCATCATAGCTGTCACTGGCCCGCAGCATGGCGTCCCACATACCACGCATAGCCGAAAGAGATTCTTCCTCAGTAACCGTCCTTTCATTCATATCATCCAACAGCACGGCGCGCCAGAACGGAAGCTTCTGTTCCCTGCAAAACTCATTGATTTCCTCCAAAGACTGATAAGCCATCTTAAGCGCCCTCCCCATCTATATACGTTACCCTCTGAATGCCTTCCTGCGTCTCCAGCCATCTGACTGCATCCTCTGGCACCCTCTGGTCTATCTCGATTACCATAACGGCATGTCCGCCCTTCTTCCCCCTGTACAGCTGGAGCGTTGCAATATTGATTGACGCCTCCGCCAGCATAGACGTCACGGCAGCCACATACCCGGGCTGGTCCTGATTATAAATAATTAAAGTCGGACTCTCTCCTGTACAGTTTACCATGATTCCGTCCAGTTTATTCACCATAATTCGTCCGCCGCCCAGAGATGACGCCTGTACTTCCAAAGTCTTCCCATCTTCTCCTGTCACATTTAGAAGCGCCGTATTCGGATGGGCCCCGACAATCTGTGTATTCTGAATGGTAAATTCCAGTCCTTCCTCCCGGGCCGCCGAAAAACTGTCTGGTATCCGCATATCATCCGGCTTCATCCCCAGAAGCCCGGCGACAATCGCCCTGTCCGTCCCGTGTCCTTTTCCCGTGGCCGCAAAAGACCCGTGCAGTCCGATAGAAGCCTTTACAGGCCTGCTCCCCAGCAGAGTCCTGGTAATATACCCGATCCGCACAGCTCCGGCGGTATGCGAACTCGACGGCCCAACCATGACCGGCCCTAAAATATCAAAAATATTCATACAAAAAACCTCCAAAATGTACCTGTTTTCTCTCTCACGATTCAGTATACCAGACTTCCCGGAAATTAACCACTGTGAAATTCCATCCAGACTTAAAACGAAACTTAAAGCTGAATTTGAAAGTCTTTGAAGGACAGTACATTATTCATTTTTACTATTGAATGAAATATCAATAATCCCATCCTTTGTAATAATGTCTATGCTTTTATTGCTGCCAGTTTCTATGTTTGTACGATTGTTTATATTCTTAGATTTCATTTTAACGGTATATTCTGATTCTGTTCCACATAATGTTCCTTTCACTTCTCCATCCTTTGTCTTACACGATAAACATTGTGTGACAGCCGTATCGTAAAAAAACACGTCCCCATCATTTGTATTTATAATCAGGTTTTTTAAAGTTATATCTTCAATTACTATATTTCCATCCATTGTCTGAATGGACAAATTACCATTATAATCATTAGGTAGAAACAATGTCAGCTTTACCTTCTTATACGAATCAGAAGAATATTGGTCACCAAAAATAAAAATTCCCTGATTCCTTTTTGACTCTTTTTCGACTGCCAGTACTCCTTTGCTTTCTTTAATCTTATATTTCTCACTCCCATCATCTGCGGAATAATAAGAAAGATATAACTGCCCATTGTCAGAATCACAGATTTCAACGGGAACATCCTCATCCTGTAAAACAATATCCTTAACTTTTGAAGAGGTAATATATGTTTCTTCTTTATAATCCGGAATTGTACCTCTTAAATGAAAACCTCCGCAGCCGCTCAACAGAACAGCGAGACCCGACCCCAATAGTAAAATCCTTTTTCTTTTCACTCTTATGCCTCCGTTTATTATCAATCCACTCCTTTTGACTGCTTACATTATACAGAATCAACCAGTTAAGAACTTCCTCTTTGTAGTAATCAATACGATTTTTGAAGTGTTTAAATTGGATTTCATAATTTTTATGATGTATAATAGAAAACGGAAGAGGTGACAGCATGGTCAAAATTGCAATATGTGATGATGAAATAAAAATAGCACATGAAATAGAATCTGCCATTCGACAGATGCCATTCAATAATATTGAAACAGAAGTCTTTTTGTCCGGCAGTGAATTAATTGAACATTACACATCAGCTGACAGATTCCATATTGTCCTGTTAGATATTGAAATGCCCTCTGCCAATGGAATTGAAACAGCTATGAGAATAAGAAAACTAGATTCCAATTTTATTTTAGTTTTTGTTACCGCGTACAGGGAATACGTATATCAGGTCTTTGAGTCTCTTCCTTTTCGATTCTTAGAGAAGCCATTATCTTATGTAAAATTATTTGCTGTAATCAAAGATGCCCTTTATTATATAGAGGACACGAAAAGCTATTTCTTTTTCAAAAAAGGTGCCACTGTTCATCAATTATATACAAAAGAGATTTTATATTTTGAAGCCGCAAACAGAAAAGTTAAAATATATACAGCAAACAGCGAAGAAGTCTATTATGGCAGGTTCAAAAATGTAATAGGGCAGTTAAACCCAAATTATTTTTTGCAAATCCATACTTCTTATATAGTTAATATGGAGTATATATCATCTTTTAGTGACAAAGCTGTAATTTTAAGAAATCATATTTTGCTTCCTGTCAGCCTGAAGTATAAAGAAAATGCTCATTTAGGGCATCTTAAGTTCATAGAAAGGAGATGCGGGGAATGGTAGTATTTTTGCTGTTTTGTTATGACCTCTTATTATACTGCATCGATTTTCTTATCCTGACAAAATTTATGGATGCTCAGTACGGAGAGCCACGATGTACACATACACAGAGAAATATCTTGCTGATCTTAATTGCCGGGGTATCTGCTGCATTATTATGGAACAGCCCGTTTGGCGGAACTTATCCATTTTTCAGTGTTATTTTTAGTTTTGCGTTTTTAATTTTTTACGAAGGAAACCAACAAAAGAAACTATTATTTTCAGCAATCCAACTTGTAATATCCGGTTATTTGGTTATGCTTACCATTGCCTTATTGAGAAGTTTTGATGTAAATCTCAAATATATAAATATTAATTATTATATTTCTCTGGGCAGTATGCATCTTATTTTCTGGCTGCTCATTTTGCTGCTATGGAAATTAAGCCCCCGAAATCCCACCATACTGCCAAACAGATTTTTAAGTGTCGTATTAGCAATACCTGTTTCCAGTCTGCTTGTACTTTTCTTTTTCTTAATTCGGATAAACAATAATGCTGATATATTGTTTTCCCTTGAAGTTCCGCTTCTTTGTGTTTTTATTTTTATAAACATTACGACTGCATTTATTTACTCTAAATTTTGTAATTTATTAAGCCAAAATAATGAAATCCTTTTATTGAAACAGCAATTAAATCTATCTGCACAGCATTTTCAGAATTTAACCGATTCTCAAGAAAAGCTGAAAGGGGTCCGGCATGATATGAAGAACCACCTACAGGCATTATTACTGATGTCAAAACAAACCCCTTTGCAGACAAGCGACATGCAGGTGTATATTAAAAAGCTCCTGTCAAATGTTAATGATACCTCACAAATCATTTCAACCGGAAATCTTGGAGTAGATTCAATTCTATCATTAAAAATTACACAAATAAAGGAAAAGCAAATCCCAATAAGCAGCAAAATCATACTGCCTAAAGGGATTCATATGTCTTTTGATGAAAGCATTATAGTGTTAGGTAATATTTTAGATAATGCATTAGAAGCCTGTGAAAAACTACCACCCGAAAACAGATGGATTCGTCTAGAAATTAATTATGTACAACAGGCTCTTTTCATTCGTATATCTAACCCACTTCCAACATGGAATCAAAAGATTCCCGTGGATGAATCCGAACATGGTTTTGGACTAAAAAATGTTCATACTGTTGTTCGAAACCATAATGGCACTATGAATATCAAACGTGATAATGAAGTATTTTCCATAAAAATTGTAATGTACAATATATGAATGAAAAGGCAATTCCACTCAATACTTAGGAATTGCCTTTTTATGTTCTGCCATCCGTTGCGTCAGTATCCCTCACTGGTAGAGAACTTCCAGATAACGAATTTATTCTATTGACCGGATGAACCAGCTAAAGTCAATGTGAGTCCGGGAGCCCGTGGGACATGGCCTGTTGGTGAAAAGTCCGTTAAGCAAGCAGTAGAAGGTGTTAAAGAAAACGGAAGGAAAAAGGAGGGCAGAATTTACTTTCAAAGTAAATTCTGTTGCCGCCTGAGGCACAAAAACATCAGTTTTTGAGCTGAATGCGGCATATACCTCCATTTTCCTTCCGTTTTCTTATACAGCTTCTATGCGAAGCGTTCGGGACTTTGAACCAACAGACCATGCCCCACGGGCTCCCGGGCTCACATTGGCTTTAGCGTCCGTCGTCCGCTCACGAGACTAAAGCTCGTTCACTAATTCTCGTTCTAAACTACCCCCTGTGCCATCATCGCATCTACTACTTTTTCAAATCCGGCAATGTTAGCCCCTACAACGTAGTTTCCTTTCACGTCATATCTCTCTGCAGCATCAGCCATGTTATGACAGATGTCTACCATGATTCTCTGGAGTCTGCTGTCTACTTCTTCAAATGACCAGCTCAGTCTTTCGCTGTTCTGTGACATCTCCAGTGCAGAGGTTGCAACTCCGCCTGCATTTGCAGCTTTTCCTGGAGCAAATAGAACTCCGTTTGCCTGCAGATATTCAGTTGCCTCTAATGTCGTCGGCATGTTTGCGCCTTCTGCTACTGCTAAACATCCGTTAGCTACCAGTGCTTTTGCATCATCAAGCAGCAGTTCGTTCTGTGTCGCACACGGGAGGGCAATATCGACTTTTACAGACCATAAGCCTCTTCCCTCATGATATTCTGAATTTGGGCGGTACATTTTGTATTCTGTCAGCCTTGCACGTCTTACTTCTTTGATTTCCTTTAATGTCTCTACATCGATTCCGTCCGGATCGTATACCCAGCCGTTGGAATCACTGACTGTTACCACCTTTGCACCTAACTGCTGTGCTTTCTGTGTCGCATAGATTGCCACATTTCCTGATCCGGAAACAGCTACCGTCTTGCCTGCAAGCTCGATTCCATTCAGTTTCAGCATTTCCTGTGTCAGGTAAAGAAGGCCATATCCTGTCGCTTCTGTACGTGCCAGGGAACCGCCGTAGCTTAATCCTTTTCCTGTCAGCACACCTTCGGAGAGGCCGCGAATCCTCTTATACTGTCCATACATATAGCCAATTTCTCTTGCACCTGTTCCGATATCTCCGGCCGGTACGTCGGTATCCGCTCCAATGTATTTACATAATTCTGTCATAAAGCTCTGGCAGAATGCCATCACTTCCCTGTCTGATTTTCCCTTAGGATCGAAGTCGGAACCACCTTTTCCTCCGCCGATCGGAAGTCCTGTCAGAGAATTCTTGAAAATCTGCTCAAATCCTAAAAACTTTATAATTCCAAGGTTTACGGATGGATGAAGACGAAGTCCGCCTTTGTAAGGCCCGATCGCACTGTTAAACTGAACACGGTATCCTGTGTTAACCTGTACCTGGCCGTTGTCATCAACCCACGGCACACGGAACTTTAACTGTCTCTCTGGCTCTACAAGTCTTTCAAGAAGGGCATCCCTGCGGAATTTCTCCTCATTTGCCTCAACTACCACTCTTAAGGATTCCAGTACTTCCTTAACTGCCTGATGGAATTCAGGCTCTGCCGGGTTCTTCTTTACTACCAATTCGATTACTTCATCAACATATGACATCTTTCTTTACCTCCTGGAAAATAAAATCGGAAGGACAATGCCTACCGTAATTTGACTACATTGTCTACTCGTTATATTTTATATACTCAATGCAGTTTTGTCAATCAGGAATTTCATATTTTTTACAGCTTTATCACTTTATTCCAATAAACGCCCTAATTATATTATGGAATGCCGTCAAATCCAACACATTGCTTTATCTGGACTTTTTCACTGAAATATGCTTTTAAAAAGGACAGATTAATATCCTGATAAACGAAATTTCTTTTATGATATAAAAATCCATTTTGCAGGAAATGTCTTTCAATTATTCATTTTCACTTTTTAAACTATTGAAAAAAAGAAATCTGTACCGTACTTTTCCATTCCTGACCGGCCTGTCATCCGGGTCAGCGTGGTCTCTTCCCGGAGTTTTTATGGCACCGCTCCTCCCGTATCACAAAAAGGCGCCATGAACCCTCGTTCATGACGCCTTTGCCATTACAGTTATATAGTATAAACCAGTTTATTCCTGCAGTCAAGAATTATTTTCCAGTTTATTCTCGCTTTCCATTGCTCTGTCTATTTCCTGTTTTTCCCTTTTTTCGCGGACAACTGTCCACATAAAATCCATTAGGTAAAGTATAATTAGCAGTGTTCCCGCAATGCGGCCTATACGGAACGGTATTGCATTTACTATCCGTACAACAAAACCGTGAAGGACTCCAAACAGCAGAACTGTATACAATCCCCATGCGAGTGTACTTTCCAGACAAAGAATACCTTTATAATTGAAAGGCTTGTCCGTATAATCCCACCAGATCTCGCCAAATATCCTCTCCATAATCCTTGCTGTAATCCATTCTATCATTGTTGCCAGAACAGCTCCCAGTAAAAACAAAAGAAACTTGTTATGGCTGTATGGACTCAGGAGCAGATACACAGTCAGGGCACCCACACCGTATATCGGGCAGATCGGCCCTCTTGAAAAGCCACGGTTCGTCAGCTTCCTGTTACAGATTGACATATAGACAGATTCTACAACCCATCCCAGGATACTATATGCAAGGAACCAAAGCACTATATGATACATGTCATATCCCAAAATCATCTTGTCCCACATTTTCATCACTCCATTTTATCGTTCTATATCATCCAGCTCTCTTACACGCATTATCATAGCACAGCTTTTTCTACATTGCTACGGACTTTGGAAAGTCTTAAGTAAATCTTAAAAAAATTGGGGGAAGTTCCCTGATTCTCCCCTATAGGGTATGAACATAAAAATAGAGTGTTTTTCAACACTCTATTTGTCTGCACATATTAATTATACTTACGTTTTCTAGCAGCTTCAGATTTCTTTTTACGTCTTACGCTTGGTTTTTCGTAATGTTCTCTTTTACGAATCTCCTGCTGAATACCAGCTTTGGCACAGTTTCTTTTGAATCTGCGTAAAGCGCTATCTAACGTCTCGTTTTCTTTAACGATTACATTTGACATAGTCTCACACCTAACCTCCCCTCCAGCCTTGTATTGTGCATCATACGACTGTTCGGGTATATTTATTGCACTACAAAAGATTATATCATATTTTCGCTAAACGTCAACTGTTTCCGGGAAAAAAACTAAGAAAGTTGTCCTTCAAGCGTCTCTTTTGCCTTTACAAGTGCATCTTTTATACCAGCCGGGTTCTTTCCGCCTGCCTGAGCCATGTTCGGGCGTCCGCCGCCGCCACCGCCTACCAGGCCGGCAATTGCTTTTACAAGATTTCCCGCATGTGCACCCTGCTTCATGGCGCCTTCTGTCGCCGTAACCATCAGGCTTACTTTGCCGTCATTGCCGGAAGCAAGGACCACGACACCTTCGCCAATCTTTTCTTTTAACTGGTCTCCCAGATCGCGCAGTCCGTTCATGTCTACACCGTCCACCTCTGTAGCAAGGAGCTTTATGCCTTTTACGTCCTGTACCTGATCCATCACATCGCCCATCGCATCCTGGGCCAGTTTACTCTTTAAGCTCTCCACTTCTGAATGCAGGGCCTTGTTTTCATTCATCATATGTGTAATCTTCTCTGTCAGGTTCTCTGGTAACACTTTCAGAACCTTAGACGCCTCATTCAGCTTCTTTTCGAGCGCATCATAATACTTCAGAAGGCCCGCCGATGTGAGTGCCTCAATACGGCGCACACCTGCTGCTACCCCTGTCTCAGATATGATCTTAAGCGCCATGATCTCGCTTGTATTCTTTACATGGGTGCCTCCGCAGAATTCAATTGAAAAACCACCCATGTTGACAACACGCACGATATCACCATATTTTTCACCGAACAGCGCCTGAGCACCGGTCTTTCTCGCTTCTTCGATCGGCATGTTCTTTATCTCGACAGGAAGTGCTTTTGTGATATTCTCGTTCACGATTGCTTCTACTTTTTTTAGTTCCTCTTCTGTTAATGCTGAAAAATGAGTAAAGTCAAAGCGCAGACGGTCTTCATTCACACTGGAACCTGCCTGTTCAACATGCGTTCCGAGTACGGTTCTCAATGCCTTTTGAAGCAGATGTGTCGCACTGTGGTTACGCGCAGACAGAGCTCTCTTTTCAGCGTCCACGGTAAGTTCAGCCTTATCCCCGGTCTTGATCATTCCCTTTACAACATGGCCTACATGGCCGATTTTGCCTCCTAGGAGCTTAATGGTATCTTCTACCTTGAATTCCCCTTCTGCGGTACGGATGGTCCCTTTATCAGCCTCCTGACCGCCGCTGGTTGCATAGAACGGTGTCTCCTTTACAATGACAGTCCCGTTTTCGCCGTCGGAAAGAGCTTCTGTAATTTCTGTTTCTGTCGTCAGTACAATAATCTCAGACTCACAGCTTAATGTATCATAACCGACAAACGTACTTGTTATACCCGGGTCAATGGATTCATAAACAGTAACATCGGCTCCCATGTAGTTTGTCACGCCGCGGGCCGCCCTTGCGGTTTTACGCTGCACTTCCATTGCTGCATGGAATCCCTCTTCATCCACATCCATTCCTTTTTCTTCCAGTATCTCTTTCGTCAGGTCGATCGGGAAACCGTAAGTATCATAAAGTTTAAATGCGTCCTCACCGGATAAAGTCTTTGTCTTCTTTGCTTCCATATCAGCAATCATATCGGAAAGGATTCCGAGCCCCTGATCAATGGTCTTATTGAACTGCTCTTCTTCCTTTGCAATGACATTCAGGATAAAGTCTTTCTTTTCTTCCAGTTCCGGATATCCATCCTTCGATTCAGCGATAACAGTCAGGACGAGTTCCGGCAGGAAATTTCCTTCTATATTCAGCAGTCTTCCATGACGGCATGCCCTTCTTAAAAGACGGCGCAGTACATAGCCGCGGCCTTCATTGGACGGCATAATACCGTCTGAGATCATAAAAGTCACGGAACGGACATGGTCTGTAATTACACGGATTGAAACGTCCCTCTGCTCGTCTTTGCCGTATTCTGCCCCTGCAAGGCGGCAGACATGGTCTCTGAGTGCCTTAATCGTATCCACATCAAAAATGGAGTCAACATCCTGAACGACAGATGCCAGCCTCTCGAGTCCCATACCGGTATCAATATTCTTTTGTTCCAGTTCTTCATAATGACCTTTTCCGTCATTGTCAAACTGTGTAAATACGTTATTCCAAATTTCCATATAACGGTCGCATTCGCAGCCGACTGTACAGTCCGGGCTGCCACATCCGTACTTTTCGCCTCTGTCATAATAAATTTCAGAGCAGGGACCGCACGGGCCTGAGCCATGCTCCCAGAAATTATCTTCTTTACCAAACTTAAAGATCCTTTCTGCCGGTATCCCCATCTTTTTATTCCAGATATCAAACGCCTCATCATCCTCCAGATATACGGAAGGATACAGCCTGTCCGGATCAAGTCCGACAACCTCTGTCAGGAATTCCCATGACCATTTGATTGCATCTTCTTTAAAATAATCTCCAAAAGAGAAGTTCCCGAGCATCTCAAAAAATGTACCGTGGCGTGCAGTCTTACCGACATTCTCGATATCACCTGTACGGATACACTTCTGGCAGGTTGTCACTCTTTTTCTCGGCGGAATCTCCTGTCCCGTAAAATAAGGCTTTAAAGGCGCCATTCCTGAATTGATGAGTAGAAGGCTCTTATCATTGTGCGGCACTAAAGAGAAGCTCTTCATTGCCAGATGCCCTTTGCTTTCAAAAAACTCTAAAAACATCTTTCTTAGTTGGTTCACTCCATATGGTTGCATAACCTTTATCCTCCCGGTTTCTTGCATTATACATTCAACAGAAACAGAGTGGATATATATCCACTCTGTGTGTCTAACCTATCATATCATAGCTGTAATGGTTTTTCAATATTATTTCAGTTCGATTTCAGCCAGTTCACTCGGCGGAATATCGTTGGTTGAGTTCTTGACGTAGTTTGCGAGAGCCTTCTTTGCCTTCGCTACCGGAATGTTCGTTCCCGCACCCGCGATGCATCCTCCCGGGCAGCCCATACCCTCGATCAGGCAGCCGTTCATTCTGCCTGCTTTTGCAAGGGTCAGGATCTTCTTACATTCGGCAAGCCCCTCTGCGTGCTCAATGTTGACATCCACCCCCGGATAATATTCATTGACACACTTTTCAATTGCTTCCGCAACACCTCCGGCGCATGCATAGCCGCGTCCGGCCCCTGTTGCATCATGGAAGGAAGACTCTGCGGAATATTTGGTCAGGTCAATCTCCTTCGCATCAAACATTGCCTGCAGTTCTTCGTAAGTCACAACAAAATCAACATCACTGCGCACGGTCCTTCTGGAAGCTTCCAGCTTCTTGGCTGCACATGGTCCAATGAAAACGACTCTTGCATTCGGATGCTCTTGTTTTATCGTTCTTGCCGTTGCAACCATAGGTGTCAGTTCCTGTGAAATCTGGTCGATCAGGTCCGGGAAGAACTTTTTCGCCATCATCGCCCAGGACGGACAGCAAGATGTCAATAGAAACGGAAGCTCGCCGGACACCACCTTTTCCACATAATGGTGGGCCTCTGAAATCGCACCGATATCTGCACCCAGAGCTACCTCATAGACCTCTGAGAAGCCGAGCTCCTGCAGGGCAGCCTTGATGTTTCTCGGTGTGATATTGTCTCCGAACTGCCCTACAAATGCTGGTGCGATCTCGGCTACAATCTCTCCGCCTTCCTGAAGGGCACGTGTCAGCTGGAAGATCTGTGACTTGTCAGAAATCGCCCCAAACGGACAACTGACCATGCACATACCGCAGGATACACACTTCTCCGTATCAATGTAGGCCCTTCCATACTTATCAGACACAATCGCACCGACTCCGCAGGCATTCTTACACGGTCTTTCTTTTTTCGCAATGGCGTCATACGGACAGACAGATTTACACTTCCCACACTTAATACACTTTTCCTGATCGATGAATGACTTCCCGTTCACCATAGAAATCGCGCCCTTTGGACAGACCTCCTGGCATGGATGCGCCAGACATCCTTTACACATATTACTCACTTCATACTTATTCTCTTCACAGCGCTCACATGCAGATGGTATTACCTGCATAAGCGGCGGCTCATAATATTTTTCAGATATATTACTGGCTTCCACTCCGGCAGTCAGGTGCACCGGTTTATTCTCCGGGCGCAGGGACAGCCCCATCGCAAGCCTTAACCGCTCTCTTACAATCGCGCGCGCGCGGTATGTACTCTCGCGGTACTTCTCTTCTGTATCATCATTCACAATTTCATAAGGTATTGCTTCCATATCCGTCAGCAGTGTATCTGCGTCCGCTTTAAATCCTAGTTTTGCAACCTCTGTAAATACACGTCTCCTAATCGCCCTGACCGGTGTCTGCAGTCCTCTCATCATAGGTTCTCATCCTCCTGAATTCATAAAAAACAGCACATAATGCGCCATATCTTCTCTTTGCACTATCACTATACCCTTATGTTAAAAAATAGTCAATACAGTTCCTTGTACAAAAAGAAGTACATTATTTGCCCTGAAGCAGTTCCTGTGCATAGTAAACGGACTGCATTGCATCCCTGCCGTAAAAATCTGCCCCGATCATATCCGCATACTCCTGGTTCAGCACGGCGCCCCCGACCATAACCCTGCAGGAAGGAGCCTGCTTTCTGAGCTGTTTGATTGTCTCTTCCATGCTTACAACCGTTGTTGTCATAAGGGCACTTAAACCAACCAGACGGACATCTTTCTTAAGCACCGTATCCACAATTAGTTCCGGTGCGACATCTTTTCCGAGGTCTATGACATCGAAACCGTAGTTCTCAAGGAGTACTTTTACGATATTCTTTCCGATATCATGAATGTCCCCCTTAACTGTTGCCAGTACAATTTTTTCTTTCTTTTCTTCTACCTCTCCATCAGATGCAAAAGCATCTTTCAATATGGCAAACGATGCCTTTGCAGCCTCCGCGCTCATCAAAAGCTGCGGGAGGAAGACCGTACCATTCTCAAACCCTTTGCCAACCTTATCCAGTGCAGGAATCAGGAATTCATTGATAATATCAAGGGGCTTTCTGTCTTTCACAAGCCCTGATGTAATATGATGGGCCTCCTCTTTCAGCCCTTTTTCAATGGCAGTATCAAGAAGCATACTCTGTCCGGCTGACGGTGCCGCCTGTGCCGGGGCTGCCGTCTGCGCATATTGGGATATGTAAGTTTCGCAGTTTTTATCCAGATTCATCAGTGCGTGATAAGCATAATAAGACTTCATCATGTCCTCGGAAGAAGGATTGATAATCCCTGCGCTCAGGCCGTTAAACATTGCCATCGTATAAAAATTCGCGTTCACAACCGGACGGCTTGGCAGGCCGAAGGAGATATTGGAAACTCCCAGAACTGTATTCACTCCCAGCCCTTCCCTTACTTTCTTTAATGCCTCCAGCGTGACTTTAGCCCCCTCAGGTTCGGAACTGATCGTCATGGCAAGAACATCAATGACAATATCCTTCTTCTGAATCCCATACTTTCCGGCTTCTTCGATGATGCGGCGGGCTACCCTGACCCTGCCGTCTGCTGTCGGAGGAATGCCGTCTTCATCGAGGGCAAGTCCAATTACGACTCCTCCATATTTTTGAATCAGGGGGAATACGGCATCCATCGACTCCTGCTTGCCGCTGACTGAATTCACCATTGGTTTTCCGTTGTAAATACGAAGCGCCGTTTCCATCGCTTTTACATCCACCGTATCAATCTGCAGCGGCAGGTTCGTCACACTCTGAAGTTCTGTCACTACCTCTTTCATCATAGCCGCCTCGTCAATATCGGGGAGTCCGACATTGACATCCAGAATATGCGCACCCTTGTCCTGCTGGGTAATTCCCTCTTTCAGAATATAATCCATATCATGCTCTTTTAAAGCCTGTTTAAACTTCTTCTTTCCGGTAGGGTTGATACGCTCCCCTATAATTTTGGAGCCTTCTCCCAGAAATACAGCCTGCCCATAGGAAGAAACAACCGTCCATTCCTTCGGCTTTAAAGCCACCGGTTCCATTCCCCGGCAAAGTCCGGTCATCGCCCGGATATGATCCTGGGTTGTACCGCAGCATCCCCCGATGACAACAGCACCTTTTCTGACAATTTCCTGCATCGTAGAAGCAAACGCTTCGGGAAGAACATCATAAACGGTTTTCCCATTTACCTGTTTGGGAAGACCCGCATTCGGCTTTACAATCACAGGCAGGGAAGAATATCTCAGAATCTGTTCCAGAATCGGCATCATCTGTTCCGGACCCAGACCACAGTTAATCCCGAGTGCATCTACCCTGAGCCCTTCCAGAAGTGCCGTGACCGACGGAACATCTGCTCCGGTCAGCAGTTTCGCACGCTCATCAAAGATCGTAGTTACAAAGACCGGAAGGGAGGTATTCTCCTTAGCTGCCAGCACTGCAGCCTTCAGCTCGTAGGTATCACTCATCGTCTCAATATGGATCAGGTCAGCCCCTGCTTCCTCGCCATATATCACCACTTCTTTGAATGCTTCATAGGCCTCCTCGAAATCCAGATCCCCCATAGGCTTTAAAAGCTTTCCGGTCGGACCGATATCCAGGGCCGTATATACTTCACGGTCCACATCCGCAAGTCCTGCCGCCCTCTTCACATGCCCCACGGCTTTCTCAACAATCTCTTTCAGAGACATGCTGCCGTCATGGAACTTCAAGGCATTTGCACCGAATGTATTGGTCAGTATGATGTCGCTTCCAGCTTCTATATACTTTTTATGTATCCCTGTTACAATCTCTGCATGAGTAATATTCCATGTTTCAGGGAGTTCTCCGGGCTTCAGCCCCTCCGCCTGCAAAAGAGTTCCCATTCCGCCGTCAAAAAACAGCAGTTCTTTTCCTAATCTGTCTAAAATCATATGATGTCCTTTCCGCTTATTATCTTCTGTATATGCAATCCTTTTTTTCACAAACTTCACAGCCCTTTATATGGCATTTCTCCGCCGTATCACTTGCCCCAATCACGGCAGTTACAGATTTCGTCGGCGTCATCATGTAACTGTCCGTCATCGTAAGCCCGATCGTCTTCGCACAATCCAGCATCTGTATGAGCGGGGCCTGAAAGCGAATGTCGAAATCTCCATATCCGGGACTGAATCTCGGCCTTAAGTGAAGCCCTTCTTTTTCCATTTCCATGCCAATCTCAGTCTGGCACCTGTCACAGTATTCCTCAAGCAAAGCAGCCGCGCATGCCTGAAGTACAACAGCCCCCGCCATATCTGTGACAGATGCACGTGTAATCAGCCTGTCAACACCGGCACCAAGCGTAGCGCCAAACAGAATAACTTTCCTGCATCCTTTGAGATTCCTGCCGAGACTTGAACTCTGTATCGCACTCGTTCCTATTGTAAACTCATCATCCGCCGTCTGATTGAAATCAAAGATGCGATAGATGGATTTCCTGCCTGCCGTCTCCTCCAGATTCCGAAAAGAATCTGAAATCAAAGCAAGAGTTCTTTCATCTACCGCATGCTTTCCATACCCCAGATAACGGATGGCCTCTTTTGTCATATCATCCATCTGTTATAACTCCTAGCATTTTATTATTTCTGATAAATTGCGCATAATTGCTTCTGCTGTCTCTGGCTTATTCATGGAATAAATATGAATATTCTTCACACCATTCGCAAGCAGGTCGATAATCTGATCCGTTGCATATGCGATCCCGGCCTGTTCCATCGCATTCGGATAATCACCGAACCTGTCCAGAATTGCCTGAAATCTTCTTGGGAAAACTGTCCCGGATAATTCTAAGCTGCGCTTCATCTGCTTTGCACTCGTAATAGGCATGATACCCGGCAGCACCGGTACCGTGATTCCGGCTTCACGGATACGGTATAAAAAATTGTAATGAATATCATTGTCGAAAAACATCTGGGTCGTCAGAAAATCAACACCGCTGTCCACTTTCTGCTTCAGAAACTTGATATCATCTTCCTTGTGCTCATTCTCAACATGGCCCTCCGGATAACAGGCTGCGCCGATACAGAAATCACCTGACCTGCGAATCTCCTCAACCAATTCGTAAGCATAATGGAACCTGTCTTCTGTCGGGAACGGCTGGTCTGCCGGGATGTCCCCGCGGAGCGCCAGAATGTTCTCTATTCCCAGTTCTTTCAGATTCGAGATTACACCCCTCACCTCATCCTTTGTGGATGATGCACATGTAAGGTGTGCCAGACTCTCGACCCCCAGATCCTCTTTGATATGCTTCGCGATCTTCGCTGTATTCCTGCTGGTTCCGCCGCCGGCACCGTATGTTACGCTGATGAAATCAGGCCTAAGTTCAGCAATCCTGTCTGTAGCCCTCATTACATTATCAACCCCCGCGTCTGTCTTTGGCGGAAATACTTCAAACGATATATGTATCCTGTCTTCTTTCAGTCTGTCTATAATCTTCATGCCTTTACTCTCCTGTGTATCGTTTTCACGCAGCAGCCCCTTCTATTCACCGATCAGGCTCTTATATAAATCATTGTACTGCCTTGCAGAATTCTTCCATGAAAAGTCCATATTCATGGCGCGCTCTACAATTTTATTCCAGTCACGTTTCTTATCGTAATAGATACGTTCTGCGTAACGGACGGTATTCAGCATCTCCTGCGCATTGTAATTGCTGAAGCTGAAACCAGTTCCGGTCTTTTCAAATTCGTTATAGGGTTCTACAGTATCTTTCAAACCGCCGGTCTCCCTTACGATCGGGATTGTTCCGTAGCGGAGGCTCATAAGCTGGCTTAACCCGCATGGTTCAAATAAGGAAGGCATAAGGAACGCATCACATGATGCATAAATTTTATGCGATAACTCCTCCGAATAAAAGATATTGGCAGAAACCTTTCCTGAGTATTTCCATGCAAAATGTCTGAACATGTTCTCGTATTTTGCATCTCCTGTGCCAAGTACGACAATCTGAACCGCATCCTGGCAAAGTTCATCCATAACATAGTCTATCAGGTCAAACCCCTTCTGGTCCGTCAGTCTGGATACCATTCCGATCAACATTACTTTGTTGTCTTTCTCCAGCCCGAGTTCTTCCTGAAGAGCCGCCTTATTAAAAGGTTTGTTCTTTCTGAAAGTCTCTACGGTAAACTTTCTCGCAATCCTGGTATCTGAAAACGGACAATACTCTTCATAATCCAGCCCGTTCACAATACCGCATAAATCATTGGCTCTCGCCCTCATCAATCCGTCAAGTGCCTCCCCGTAGAACGGAGTCTTAATCTCCTCCGCATAGGTCTGGCTGACGGTCGTTACTTTATCTGCATATACGATTCCGCCTTTGAGCAGATTCGCATCTTTGTATGCTTCCATCTTATCCGGAGCGAAATAATATTCCGGCAGCCCGGTGATCTGGCGTACAGTCTTCGTGTCCCATACTCCCTGAAATTTTAAGTTATGTATTGTCATTACAGACTTGATCCCCCGGTAATACTCCCCAAGATAACGGAAGTTATCCAGATAAACAGGAATCAGCCCTGTCTGCCAGTCATGACAGTGGATCAGATCCGGGCGGAAACCGATCACCGGAAGAATACTAAGCACTGCCTTTGAGAAAAATGCAAACTTCTCAATATTCCACTTAGGATCCCCGTCATACGGTGCAAAACCGCCAAAATAAAATTCATTGTCAATAAAATAAAAGGTGATCTTGTCATATACACACTTCAAGATTCCGACATACTGGTCGACTCCAGCGATGTCCATATAAAAATGACTTTCATACTCCAGCATATCTTTCCACTTCTGGTTCATGCATGTATACTTTGGCAGAACAACCCTGACATCATATTCCTTCTTGTCGAAATACTTTGGCAATGAGCCGACAACATCTGCCAATCCACCTGTTTTAATAAAAGGTACACATTCTGAAGATGCAAATAAAATGTTTTTCATAAATACATCCCTCCACTTTCCTTGAGTTCTCTTCGAAGCCTTATTACTGACTATTATACCTCATTTTCTGAGCAAAGGGAAGAATTATCTGTGCTTATACTCCAATTGGATCGTATCCGCAATCAAAGCTATGAATTCAGAATTCGTCGGTTTCCCCTTTCCTGTGCTGACAGTATAACCAAACAATTCATCCAGCGTATCCAGTTTCCCGCGGTTCCACGCCACTTCAATTGCATGGCGGATTGCGCGCTCCACACGGCTGGATGTTGTCTGATATTTCTTTGCCACTGTCGGATATAGTACTTTTGTAATAGCATTCAGTACATCCATATCTTCAACAGCCATCATTATTGCATCTCTTAAATAATGGTACCCTTTGATATGTGCAGGAATCCCAATCTCATGAAGCATGTTAGTGACACGGTTTTCCAGGTCTTCTTCTCTGATATTGGTATTTCCAGTAATTTCATCATTTTTCTTATCGTGATTCCGGAACACTTTTCTTACAGTTTTTATACGATTCAACAACATCTCGTTATTAAAAGGTTTCATGATGTAGTAATTTGCGCCTTTGTTGAAAGCATCTTCTGTAATTTTTTCCTGTCCAACCGCTGTTACGACAATAAAATCAGGGCGTTTTGTCATAGTTTTATCCTGATTAATCTGCTCCATAACGGTTAATCCGTCCATTTTCGGCATAATCAGATCAAGTAAAACCACGTCTGGCTGTTGATTTCTGATGATTTGACACATCTCCTCACCGTTTTTAGCCTTTCCCACCACATTCAGTTCCTTGTCCATGTTGATAATTTCTTCCAGTAAATCCAGAATTCTCTCATTATCATCAGCGATGGCCACGTTTAAATGTTCCATAATCCCTCTCTCCTCTTAAGGACCCGGACTGAGAAACGCCACTCGATTATTATATCTGTCAATGATTGCAGAATCAAGGGTAATTTGTTGCTCTAATTCGACAAACTATGACTTGCAACATTCTCCAGCATGTTTTCGATAAAAATGCCGTAACCTTTTGTGGAATCCTGCACGAATACATGGGTCACAGCACCGATCAGTTTCCCATTCTGGAGGATGGGGCTCCCGCTCATCCCCTGTATGATTCCCCCCGTCTTTTCAAGGAGTCCGGGGTCTGTCACCTGGATCACTAGTCCCTTGTTGGCTTCCCGTCCGGAATAGTCGATATCTGTCACCTTAATGTTATATTCCTTGACCTCATTGTCGACAAAGCAACGTATTGTCGCGTCGCCCACTTCCACCTCTTCTTTGGCCGCAGTCTGTACAGGAATCTGGTCGGTAAACAGTTCGTCGATTTTGTCAACCTTTCCATATATTCCTTCGTCTGTATTTTTTTCAATAGTGCCTAATTTGTTGTAGCCGTTATAGACAATGATGCCTTCCATGCTTCCCGGAATTCCATTTTCACCCTTTTTTATGGAATGGATGCTCGTCTTGTACAGGGTTCCGTCTGCAATTGACAGCAGGACATTCGTATCTGTGTCATGGATCCCATGCCCCAGAGCACCGAATTCACTGTTCCCTGTCAAAAACGTTACGGTTCCCAGCCCCTGTACATTGTCCCTCACCCAGATTCCCAGCTTGTACTCATCCGGTTCACATTCTACAGGCTTAACCTTCACATCAATCGTCTCATCATCTCTTCTTAACTGCAGTACGACTTCATCCTCATCGAGTTCTTTCAGTGATTCCATCAATTCTTTCTTATTATCAATCTTTTTCCCGTTAAATCCGGTAATATAATCCCCGCATTTTACCAGATGGCCTGCCGGTTCATAATCCACACCGTCTATTCCTTTGATATGGTCTGTATCCAGCACCATCACCCCGTCTGTCTCCATATAGATACCAACCGGCATTCCGCCAACCAGCACAGTATCTTCGCTGATTGCTTCTGTGCTGACCTCAGTCTGCTCCACAGCATCAGCCGCCATCCACCCAAAATATCCCGCCGCCGAAGACAAAAAAACAGCAGAAAATAAAACAAGCAGTCGATTCTGCCAGCGCTTATCCATGCATCCACACCCTTCCCGTGCTTCTGTCAATTAACTGACATGCACTTTTTAAAATGGAGTTTCCCTTATTAGAAAGAAAAACGGATACCATCTCTGGTATCCGTTTTAGTATGTGTACACATAGCAGTTTTCACTCTGGTATTATATTTCACGCTTTGCCATTTCTTTCATCTCCGCGGCGCTCTCCAGAATCTTGCCGGTAACTTTTGCACCGCCTAAGAGTCTCGCAAGCTCCTCGACAGACTCCTGTTCTCCAAGACAGGAGATTTCTGTTTTTGTGATATTAGACTTTGCTTCTTTCTGAATCAGATAATGGGCATCTGCCGTTGCTGCAATCTGGGGAAGGTGTGTGATACAGATCACCTGCCGGCTGTTTCCGATCACGTGCATCTTCTCCGCGACTTTACCGGCCGTTATCCCGCTTATTCCTGTGTCAATCTCATCAAAAATCAGGGTCGGCGTATCCTCTTTATCCGCAAGCACCGTCTTGATTGCAAGCATAATTCTGGAAAGTTCACCGCCGGATGCCACATTTCCCAGCGGTTTTAGGTCTTCTCCCGGATTTGTCGAGATGTAAAATTCACCATCGTCCACTCCATTGGAAGAATAGGTTTCAAGACGGTTAAGCCGCATTTCAAACTTCACATCGAGAAAATTCAGGTCTTTCAGCCCCTGCGTAATTTCTTTCACAAAAGAAACGGATGCCTTTTGCCTCTCTTTACTTAATGCAACAGAATGCTTCTCCAATTCTTTTTCGCATTTTTTAAGGTTCTCTTCCAATTCAGCAATATAATTTTCATAATCTTTCAGTTCGTTTAGTCTTTCCTCCCTGATCTGGCAATATTCCTGTATTTCACTGACACTGTTCCCATATTTTGCCTTTAAATGGTTGATCAGGTTCAGGCGGTTCTCTGTCTCGTAAAAATCTTCCTCTGAAAAATCAAAGCTCTTTTCATATTCGGAAAGTTCCCGGTTAAAATCATTCAGAAGGCTGTCAATCTCTACAAGCTGTTCATACAGGGCAGCGCCCTTGTCATCACACTCACTGACATCCTGGAATGCACGTATTGCACGGCTTAGCAGGTCACTGGCGTTCCCTGCGGCAGATTCACTTGTATACTGGTAAGTCTCCGAGATGCCTTCCGTAAAGCGTCTGCTCTCTGTCATACGCTGATAGAGTGATTCCAGTTCCTCATCTTCATTCATCCGAAGGCCTGCTTCTTCAATCTCCCTCACTTCAAACTCTGTCAGAGAAATTTCTTTCTGCCTGCTTTGTTCATCCATACCGGATTCTTCCACTGCCTTTTTACATTTCTGGTACTCCCTGTAAGCTCTGGAAATAGAAGCCTTCATCGGCTCTATTTTGTCCTTTGCGTAAACGTCCAGAAGGGCCAGATGGTTCTTTTTATGTAACAGCGCCTGGTGCTCGTGCTGCCCGTGAATGTCAATCAGAATACTGGCTACATCTTTCAGCACACTCATATTGACCGTCTCGCCGTTAATCTTGCTTACAGAACGTCCTTCCATTAGTTTTCTGGACAGCACCAGCATCCCGTCTTCCGGGAAAATATCCAGAGCCTCCAGTTGTTTTACAACAGACTCATCCTCTGCGGTAAAGATCAACTCCACAAGGCCGAACTGTGCGCCGCTGCGAAGCATATCTGCGTTATACCTGCCGCCGAGGGCAAGGTTCACAGAGCCCAAAATAATAGATTTCCCGGCTCCTGTCTCTCCGGTCAGGATATTTAACCCCTGCCGGAATTCTACTTCAATTTCATCAATCAATGCTAAGTTTTTTACATGCAGATATTGTAACATATTTTTTTCCTAATTCCCTTTTGACACAATCTTCCGAATCTTGTCCATAACAGCTACTGTCTCATCTACACTGCGAATCGCACACATAATCGTGTCATCCCCTGCGATACAGCCCACTACTTCTTTCCATTTCATAGCGTCGATTGCCGCTGCAACTGCCATTGCCATGCCTGAGACCGTTTTAATTACAAGAATATTCTGTGCCATATCCATTGAAATATACCCGTCTTTCAATACACGGATATACTTCTCACTCATCCCGTCTTCTTCGGGCCTCAGCACTACATATTTTTGCTTTCCGCCATCCACTGATACCTTGGTAAGCTTCAGGTCACGGATGTCTCTGGAAACGGTTGCCTGAGTTACTTTGAATCCCGCATTATTCAGACGCTCCGCCAGTTCCTCCTGTGTTTCAATATCATTCTGGCTAATTAATTCGATTATTTTTGCATGACGACTGACCTTCATTGTTCTAGTTTCCTTTCATTTTCTTGCGCATAGTCTTCATAAAACTCTCTTTACTCAGTTTTATCAGCTTTGTTGTCTCACGTGCCTTCCTGATCAGAATCTTGTCGCCTGTCACAAGTGGTATTGTACTTGCCCCGTCAAACGTCACGCTGGCATGTTCTGTCCTTCCGTAACGGCCTTCGCATATTTCCACTTCTATCGTATCCTCTGCGGAAAGAACGATGCTGCTCGTATTGAGCGCATGTGAACAGATTGGTGTAATCACAAACATGCTTGCAGTCGGTTCCACAATCGGGCCGCCCGCCGACAGGTTATATCCTGTAGTCCCTGTCGGTGTGGATATGATTACACCATCTGCCAGATAACTGTTCAGCATCTCCCCGTTGACATAGACATTGAAATGCACGACACGCAGACTTCCTTCCCTCGTCACCACGATATCGTTCATCGCCACATCATCTATGAGTCCCTCTACCGTACCATGCATCATCATACGCTGTTCAATATCCGGTACCGTAGTAAATAACCGGTCCAGTGCTTTTTGATAATCTCTAAGCTCTACTTCTGTAAGATACCCCAGCGTCCCAAGATTAATTCCAAGCAGCGGTATATTATGACCTTCCAGTTCCCGTGCGGCGCGGATCAGTGTACCGTCACCGCCAAGCACAAGTGCACACTCCATGCCCTTCGGCACCGTACCGGGGATGATATGGCCTTCCTCATCCTTTTCCGATAAAATGCACTTCCTGTTATTCCTTTCGATATAGCCCATGATCTCTTTTGTAATTTTGAGGTCACCGTCCTTGAGCATATTCGTTATCATATAAAAATTATCCATTCCCCACCTCTTACTTTGCCAGTGTTTCAAACGCCCTGTCCACGACAGACTGAAGATCAACTGCAATCTCAGGTGCACCTTCTGCACACTTTTTTAAATGAATCAGGTACTCGATGTTTCCCTCGGGTCCCTTGATAGGTGAAAAGTCGATATTTAAGATCTCAAATCCTATGGAATTTGCATAGGACGCCACTTTTTCTATGACCTCATGGTGCGTACTGCGTTCCCTCACGACACCCTTTTTTCCGACCTTCTCACGGCCTGCTTCGAACTGAGGTTTGATCAGCGCCACGATTTCCCCATCCTCTGTCAGATAATTGCGGATCGGTTCCAGTACCTTTGTCAGGGAGATAAAGGAGACATCAATGGATGAAAAATCCACCGGCTCGCCGATGTCCTCAGGTGTCACATAACGGATATTCGTCTTCTCCATACAGACCACCCGCTCATCCTGCCGCAGTTTCCAGTCCAGCTGCCCTCTTCCCACATCTATGGCAAATACTTTCACTGCACCGTTCTGAAGCATGCAGTCTGTAAAACCGCCCGTGGAGGAGCCCACATCCGTACATACCTTTCCTTCCACTGTAACGTCAAAATTCGCAAGTGCCTTCTCCAGCTTCAGCCCGCCGCGGCTAACATAGGGCAGCGTATGCCCCTTCACCTCGATCCGGACTTCTTCCGGGAAGGAGGAACCCGCCTTGTCCTCTCTCTGCCCGTCCACGAATACATTGCCGGACATAATGATTGCCTTTGCTTTTTCTCTGGATTCTGCAAGGTTTCGTTTTACCAGCAGAACATCTAATCGTTCCTTCATGTCTATTCTTTCCTTATCGTCAAGTATTCTGTAATAATCTGTTTTACGATGGTCTCCTCGTCCAGGCCGACTTCCCTGCGCAGCACATCTACATTGCCGTGCTCTACATAATCATCGGGTATCCCGATATTCAGCATATGCACACCCAGACGCGCCCTTGAGACATATTCCAGAACCTGTTCGCCATATCCGCCTGTTAGGACGTTTTCCTCGATTGTGACGAAAAGCTCATGTTCCGCAGCCAGCTGTTCCAGTACATCCTGATCCAGCGGCTTGACAAACCTTGCATTGACCAGACTGCAGCTGTACCCGATATCTTTTAACCGGATCCGCACCTTCTCAGCGATAGAAGCCATATGCCCTACAAAAAAGATTGCAATATCTTCTTCCTCATACAAGATCTCACTTCGGCCATACTGCAGCTTTTCACGGAACTCTTTCAGCCCCTCGTACGCTTCCCCGCGAGGATACCTCAGAGCAACCGGATAACCGAAGTCAACCGCAAAACGTACCATATCCGCCATCTCCCAGCGGTTCTTGGGAGACATAACCGTCATATTCGGGATGGTGGATAAAAACGAAAGGTCGAACAGTCCCTGATGGGTCTCCCCGTCACTTCCCACCAGGCCCGCACGGTCCACGGCAAGCACAACGGGAAGCTTCTGCAGGCAGATATCGTGTATTGTCTGGTCATATGCCCTCTGCAGGAACGAGGAGTACAGGGCAACCACCGGTTTCATTCCGCCTGCCGCCAGTCCCGCCGCAAAGGTAAGTGCATGTTCCTCCGCGATCCCCACATCAAAAAACCGGTCAGGGAAATACTTCTGGAAACGGTCCAGCCCGGTACCCCCTGCCATTGCTGCAGTGATTGCAGTGACCTTTTCATCATGTCTGCCAATATCGCACAAAACCTTTGAAAAGACATCCGTATAGCTGTCTTTTCCGCCGGAGGACTTAGCCTCCCCCGTTTCTATCACGAAAGGACCTGTCCCGTGGAATCTGGAAGGATTCTTCTCCGCTGGTTCATAGCCTTTGCCCTTTTTTGTCAGCACATGGACAAGGACCGCATGGTCAACACGCTTGGCCTCATTTAAGATTTTGTAAAGTTTTCTCACGTCATGTCCGTCCACAGGACCGAGATACGTGATCCCCATATCCTCGAAAAACATACCGGGGACGATTAGCTGCTTTAATCCGCTCTTCGTCTTTTTCATCTGGTGCACGATCTTCTCTCCCTGCACGGGAATTTTCATAAGCGTATCTTCCACGCCTTTTTTCAAGCCGACATATGCCTCTGCCGTACGCAGGCCGTTCAGATATCTGGACATGCCTCCCACATTCTCAGAAATAGACATATTGTTGTCATTGAGAACGATGATAAAATTACTTTTCAGGCGTGCGGCATTATTCAATGCCTCATAAGCCATCCCACCCGTCATGGAACCGTCCCCAATGATGGACACGACATGGTGTTCTTCTCCCAGAATGTCTCTGGCAGCCACATATCCGAGTCCCGCCGAGATGGATGTAGAACTGTGGCCCGTATCAAAGGCATCACAGTCACTTTCCTTGCGCTTTGGGAACCCGCTCATGCCGCCATACTTCCGAAGATCATCAAACCCGGCCCTCCGGCCTGTCAGAAGCTTATGGGTATATGCCTGATGCCCCACATCCCAGATCAGCTTGTCGTCAGGCAGGTCGAATACCAGATGCAGGGCCATAGTAAGCTCCACCACGCCCAGGTTCGACGCCAGATGGCCCCCCGTATTACTAATTTTTTCGATTAGAAATTCCCTGATCTCTTCCGCCAGCGGCCCCAGTTCTTCCGGCTCCAGTTCTTTTATATCGTTTTCCTTTTGAATTTTCTCCAGTATCATAAGGAATCCCTCTCTCTTACTTAGTTTCAGCCCTAAAGCAGTCTGCCTGCTCTTTACGGTACTTTTTTATTTGTCACGGCTAATCAGTGACACCAGCAGTTCCTTTAGGTAGTCATCCTTTGGATTCAGGCCATCCAGCTTTAGTACTGCCTCTTGTGAAATCTGTTCCACAAGTTTTTTAGCCTCCTCAAGCCCCTTCCATGTGACGTAAGTAGTCTTCTCGTTCTTCTCGTCACTGTGGATTGGTTTACCAAGCACCTCGGCGGTGCTGGTGACATCAAGGATATCATCCTGAATCTGGAAAGCCAGTCCAACCTTGCCTGCTATCTCTTCTACTGTTTTAACCTGCGCCTCATCCGCACCGGAAAGCACCGCCCCGATCATCATGGACGATTCCATCAAAGCCCCTGTCTTTAATTGGTAAATGAAATCCAGTACTTCTCCGGAAACAGTTGTTCCGGCAGACTTTACATCTACCACCTGGCCGCCTATCATCCCGTAGATTCCTGCTTTACCGGCCAGAATCTGAATGGCCCGCCCAATCCTCAGACTGTCCTTGGCAGACAGGTCAAAGGCCTTCGCAGCAGTCTCAAACGCGTAATTCAGTAGTGCGTCACCGGCCAGAATACCCATGTCCTCCCCGTACACAACATGGGTCGTCTTTCTTCCGCGGCGGTAGTCATCATTATCCATCGCCGGCAGATCATCATGAACAAGGGAGTAAGTATGGATCATCTCTATCGCCGCCATGAACGGTTCAATTACAACATCATTCCCGCCGAACAGCCTGTAAGTCTCCTGCATCAGCATGGGCCTGAGTCTCTTGCCGCCCGCCATCAGGCTGTATTCCATTGCTTCCATAATCACTTTCTGGAAGCCTTCCTTCTCAGGGAGGTATTTTCTCAGTATACGTTCAATTTCTTCTACTTTTTTCTGGTATGCTTCTTTAAAATTCATGAGTCTCTCCATCCTCATCCAGTATCTGAACCTTTTTCTCTACAGTATCGATTGTTTCGTTGCACTCTTTTAGCATCTCCATCCCCTTCTGATAAAGCTGGAATGATTCTTCCAGAGATACATCCTCCCCTTCCAGTCTGGCAACAACCCCGTCCAGACTTTCGAATAATTCCTCCAGAGAAAGTTTCTTCTCCTGTTCTGCTTCTTTCGCCTTAGCGGCCGTCTTACCTGCCATCTTCTGTCACCTCCGCAATCTCTTTTACCTCTGCACGGATACTTCCGTCCGTCATATAAATTCTTACTAGATCCCCCTGTTTTGTCTGATGCACAGACTTTATATTTTCACCGGCATTCCCTTCCACATAGGAATACCCCTGGTTCAGCTTTGCAAGGGGCGATAAACCTTTCATCTGTTCTACATAGAGTGCAAACCGGTGCCGCTTCTTCCTAAGACAGTCTTCCATCAAAAACCGCAGTCTCTGCTCCGTATCTGCCGCACGTTGTCTCTGCTGAAGCAGCTTCTGCCTCGGGTGTGCCAGTTTTAACTTCAGTGCAGCCTGTCCTGCACGGCTTCTCTCCCTCGTAATCCGCTGCATCATACTGCGCCTCATGCGCGCCTCGTATTCCCGCATCACACCGGCAGTCCCGAGATATTCATAAACAGCCAGCTCCGCAGCGGCCGAAGGCGTCGGTGCACGTAAATCAGCAACATAATCGGCGATCGTTGTATCGGTCTCATGTCCGACCGCAGAAATCACCGGTACACGGCAGTCAAATATCGCCCTTGCAACCGCCTCTTCGTTAAAAGCCCAGAGGTCTTCGATTGAACCGCCACCGCGGCCGACGATCATGACATCCACTCCTCTTTCCTCCAGTGTCCTGATTCCGCGGACAATACTCTGTACCGCCCCCTCCCCCTGCACAAGCGCAGGGTACAGAATCAGCTGCACATAAGGGTTCCTGCGGGATGCAATATTAATAATATCACGCACGGCAGCACCCGTAGGCGCCGTCACAATCCCGACTGTCTTTACATATTGGGGAATAGGCTGCTTATAGTCCTTTGCAAACATGCCCATCTCTTCCAGTTCCTTTTTCAGTGCCTCAAACTTCTCATAAAGGAGCCCCGCGCCGTCAAGTATGATTTCTTTTGCATAGAGCTGGTACTTTCCGTCCCTCTCATATACACTGACAGATCCCAGCACAACCACCTGCTGGCCCTCCTGCATACGAAAAGAAAGCCCTGACCGCGAACCCGCGAACATTACGCAGGCTATCGTGCCGGACTCATCCTTTAACGAAAAATATATATGCCCTGACGTATGATATTTACAATTAGACACCTCACCCTTGATATATATCCTGTTCAGCATAAAGTCCTGGGTGAACATATTCTTAATATATGTGTTAACCTGCCTTACTGTATAGACATTACGCATCTTTCTGTTTATCCTTCTCTGACCTTTCATCTGTCAGCTTTGCAAGTACGCCATTCACAAATGCAGGCCCTTCTTCGCCGCTGAATCTCTTCGCCAGTTCCACAGCCTCGTTGATCGCAACCCCTGTCGGCACATCATCATCCCACTTCATCTCATAAACTGCAAGACGCAGAATCGTAAGATCAACCTTGCTCATCCTTATAGTCTTCCACCCGGTCGTCTTCTCATTCAAAATCTTGTCAATTTCTTCCACTCTGGACACAATTGCTTCGAACTTTGTCTTTATGTATTCTTTATCATCATCTGAAGCACTCAGCAGATTTTCAAAATAAAGCTCCAGGTGCTCCGGCATATCACTCATCTCATTAAATTCAATCTGGAACAGCATCTTAAAAATATGTTCCCGAAGTTCTCTTCTTACCATAGTGTCTCCTTTCCATTTACATCCGTTAGAAAATAAAGGATGTATTGCGACCTAATCATTATACAACACAATCCCCACCCATTGCAATTTAAAAATGTGTTATCTGGCAGTATGGTTAAAGGGCCGCTTGCCAGAAGGGGGAACGAGGGGCGGGGAAAAGGGACAGGGGTGGGTGTGGATTGCAGATCATTCAACTAAGCAGGTCTAAATAAAAATAAGCCGGATCAGCGGAAATCCAAGGGATGCGCTCTGTTTGCCTGATGCAAACAAAGCTTAGCCCTTGTTGAAATTTGTTTCGGAAAACAAATTTCATTCCGCTGATCCAGCTTATTTTTATTAAGTCCTGCTAAGTCTCATTTATGCAAATCCACCCTCACCCCTGTCCCTTTTCCCCGCCCCTCGTTCCCCCTCCCGTCAAGCTCGGTTCATCCAAGTGCAAAAACCACACCCCCTGCGGGGCTCATTGCCGTAAAAGCGTACGGATTCGCCGGACTTGAAAGAATTTAAATCCAAGCCTTCAATCCCCAATTCCGTTTCATCCAACGACAAACAATCCGCTGCGCTCCCCGCATCAGCTTCCGCAGGAAGCGCCATGCATACGGCCGGAAGAAGCCCAGCTTTGTGAGGGGGCGGGTGGTGAGCTGGGCTGGATGGGCCTGTGCCGTTGCAGAGTGCTTAAAGTGCGGCTTACGGATTCTTAGAATAAAAAAGCGGAAAACAGAGGGAGAAACGTGATTCCGAATCACGTTTCTGGCTGACCCGGAGCGGGAAAATATCAATTTTCCCGTGATGTGTCAGCCGTACCTCTGTTTTCCACTTTTTTGTTCTTAGAATCCGTTAGCAAACGACATGCACTCTGCAACGGTACAGGCCCATCCGGCACGGCTCACCGCCCGCCCCCTCACAAAGCGACCCTCTACCATCCGTACTTACTTATGCTTCTCTACTCCTGATTCTCCATCTCGACGCCTGCTACTTTGATGTTGACGTCTGCTACCTCGAGTCCTGTCATGTTCTCGACAGCATTTTTTACTTTTTCCTGTACCTTGGAAGAGATCTCCATGATACTGTAGTTATATTTCAGGTTCAGTGCCAGTGATACGGTCACTACGCCCTCAAGCACGTCCACCTTTACGCCTTTGGAAAGGTTCTTCATGCCGAGCTTGCTGATCAGCTCGTTTGTGATATTCCCTGCCATTGATGCAACACCCTCTACTTCTGTAGCGGCCAGTGCTGCTATGATTGCAACTACTTCGTCTGCAATCTTAACTTCTCCTAAGCTGGAGTCGTTCTGTATTGAATAGGTATTTCTTTCATCCTTTGCCATTTGTAAAAACCTCCTGTCGGTTTGAATCTTTTTTCATCCTTTTTACATTATAACAAATATCCCTATGTTTGCAAAGGGAAATATCAGGAACGTCCGAATTCAGAAAGCCTTAAGTCCTTGTTGCGGTCCAGTGTCATGCGAATGCTCCACTCGTGTGCAAACAACAAAAGCGGACGGTCTTTTAAGTCCTTGATCTTCTTCATGTCTGAGGTTCCTACCAGTTTATCCATGTTGATCTCTTCATTTTCAATCCATCTGATATATTCATACGGAAGGTTTTCCAGACGGATTTCAACATTGTATTCGTTCTTCAGGCGGTATTTCAGTACGTCGAACTGCAGAACGCCTACTACACCGACAATGATCTCCTCCATACCGGTGTTGTATTCCTGAAATATCTGAATCGCACCTTCCTGTGCGATCTGGTTGATTCCTTTTACGAACTGCTTCCGTTTCATAGTATCCATCTGCCGCACCCTTGCGAAGTGTTCCGGTGCAAAGGTTGGGATTCCTTCGTATGCAAACCGTTCTTTCGATGTTGTAAGTGTATCCCCGATAGAAAAAATACCGGGATCAAAAATACCGATGATGTCGCCGCCGTATGCATTTTCGATGATCTTTCTCTCGCTTGCCATCATCTGCTGGGGCTGGGACAGGCGCACTTCTTTCCCGCCTTGTATATGATAGACGGACATCCCTGCTTCAAACGCACCGGAACAGATTCTCATAAATGCGATTCTGTCTCTGTGTGCCTTATTCATATTCGCCTGAATCTTAAATACAAATGCAGAAAAATCCTCTTCTTTCATGGGATCAATCTCACCGTGATCCGACATCCTGGGAAGCGGTGAGGTTGTCATTTTCAGGAAGTGCTCCAGAAATGTCTCAACTCCAAAGTTTGTCAATGCAGATCCGAAGAATACGGGGGAAAGTTCTCCCTTATTAACCATCTCCTGATCAAATTCCGCTGAAGCGCCATCCAGCAGTTCAATCTCGTCCTCCAGAGCGATCTTCGCCTCTGTACCCAGTATCCAGTCAAGCTCCGGGTTATTGACATCAATCTTGCGCACTTCACCTGTTGTGGTGCCTTTATTTGTATCGGAAAAGAGTTCTACTTCCTTCTGCTCCCTGTCAAATACCCCTTTAAAAGCCTTTCCTGAACCAATCGGCCAGTTAATCGGGCAGGTTGCAATTCCCAGTTCCTTCTCGATCTCATCTAAAAGCTCGAAAGTATCCCTCGCCTCCCTGTCCATCTTATTGATAAACGTAAAAATCGGGATGTGCCTCATAACACAAACCTTAAACAGCTTCCTCGTCTGTGCCTCAACACCCTTTGATGCATCTATCACCATCACGGCCGAATCCGCCGCCATCAGCGTGCGGTACGTGTCCTCCGAGAAATCCTGATGCCCCGGTGTATCCAGGATGTTAATACAGAAGCCGCCATAATTAAACTGCAGCACGGATGATGTGACGGAAATACCTCTTTCCTTCTCAATCTCCATCCAGTCTGATACTGCATGCTTTGCAGTCGCTTTTCCTTTCACGGACCCCGCCTGGTTGATGGCGCCGCCATAAAGCAGGAACTTCTCCGTAAGAGTAGTCTTTCCGGCATCCGGGTGGGATATTATCGCAAATGTTCTTCTTTTCTTTATTTCATTCGTAATCTCTGACATATCTTTCAAATCTCCTATTCTGCTGCTGAACATGATGAATCATCGTAACTGTTCTGGACAGATACGAATAATTTTAACACAATAACAGGGACGCCGCAATTGTTTGCTGGAAATATTCTGCCCAATTTCCAGAATTTTTTACACGTTTGATTCTTTTTATAGATGAATTGTGCAAAATATTTCCAGTATTTATGTAGCCTTCCTATTCCCCGCTTTCATGGATAGGAGTAATTACTATATTTTCCGGTGAAATTTCTGTCTTCCTTGTCACAATATCCTCGATCTGGGCGCGGTTCGCATCTGTCAGTTCTGCACTGTCTACGACGATATCGGCAGAATCAGCCGTCAGGCTTACCACTGCATCTGAAAATCCTTTGGAAGCCATCAGTGTTTCGATTGCCACTTCCTGCTCAGAAAGCTCTGTCATCTTGACCATCTGTGCAACTGCATCCTGTTTCTCCTCATCACTGATATTTGTATTGTCGATAATTGCCTGAAGAGTTTCTTTATTCTGGGCACGGACCTGTTCTCTGGCCACTTTAGCCTGCGCTACTGTCGTATCTGTTCCGCCGTTAGTCAGCACCGCTGCCCCCGGTGTTCCTTCCACCTCGGAATCATTGCTTGCAATGTCCCCTGTCCCTGTCTCAACATCTTCTTCCGAGATGTCCAAGAGCTCCTTGTTTGCCAGCTCTGCATTTGCTTCAGTAGTACTTTTCTCCGTTTCTCCGAACAGCCGCCCTGAATAATTCAGGTATCCGGCAATGGCAATCATAACTGCCAAAGTAGTAATGATGATCTGATTTTTCTTAAATAAACGCTTCACTTGGAATCCTCCTTTTATGTATCAGTCCTTTTCATTATTTTTATTTTATGCGCCTCTACACCGAATAATGCCTGTATTGCTTCAGTAATATTCTGTACTACGACTGCATTATCTCCCCCGTCCGCGATTACAATGACACCGGCTATTTCCGGTGTCATTTCCTTACTCACATAAGGCGACTGCGAACCGTCCGCCCCCTGCTCATAGATGCTTGTTTTATCACTCGAATTGTCCTGCACGGTCCTTGTGCCTCCCGAGCTGTCCTCCTCATCGGTCTTCTGGCTGCTCTGCTGCTGGTCCTTCTCTATGATTTTCTGTCCGGAAGATTTTAAGGTAATCATCACCTCTGTCTTTCCGACCCCCTCGACATATTCCAGCGCCCTGGCAACTCTGTTTTCCAGATATTCCTCATATTCCTCACTTGTATCCGGGTAGCCATTATCCGCCGTGCCCACAGACGCGGCTGAATCACTGTCCCCTGCATTTTTCTTCTTATCCGGAGTTGGAATCGCAATCACCACAAGGAGGATTCCAACGAGCAGGAGAATCAGCAGCTGATTTTTTTTAGGGAGCATTTTTTTATCTTTAAGCTTACCCAGCAGGGCTTTCCACTTATCGTCCAACCTGTATATCCTCCACTTCTACCTTATTTTGAGACTCTTCCTCCTCATGGTCAGTCCCTTCCTGATATTCTTCAGGGAGAAAATCCAGAATGTCCAGATCCTTTAAATAATCTTTCTGCCTCTCAATTTCCTCTTTTTCCATCTCATATTCCTTGCTGTGATACAGGCTGTAGAAGGTGTCTTCCTTACCTGTCAGCTTCAGAACCGGTGTAAGCATAAGCAGAATCATTACCATGCCGGAAAAAAACTGGATATATCTCTTATAGTTCTTTCCCGGAAGAATCTGGAGCACTGCCGTAATAATGACCAGATAAAATGCCAGATTCTGTATCCATTCATATAAAAACTCAAACATCTCCATCCCCCGTCAGGTTGTCGTTGCTGTCACGACCGCAATGGTAAGCAGGAATAGGACCCCTGTTGAAAATACAACCTTTACCAGAAGCTCATACCCCTCGCTCACGCTGCTGATGCACCCGGTAATCCGTTTATCCGAAACAGGCTGGACCAGAGCGGCCGCCAGCTTATACATCAGTGTCATCACTGCCATCTGCAGAATAGGGACTGCACAGACCGCGATCAGAATGGCCGCCCCCGCCATGCCGATTCCATTCTTAATCAGCACGGCAGTCCCCAGTACCACATCCGTCACACCGCCGATCGCATTGCCAATCCCCGGAATCGCCTCCGCCGCCTTTGTCAATGCACTCCTCTTAAGGGCGTCGATTGCCGGGGCCAGCATGCCCTGGATCAGATTGATTCCGATTACACAGGTTACAAGTGTCTTAAGGATCCAGGCGACCAGCTTTTTTAACAATTCCGCGAATTGAGACAAGTATTCCTCTCCAGCCAGATAGTTCATCACCTGTACCATAATATAAATGTTGACAATCGGAAGCAGGAATTTCAGAATCAGTACCTCTACAATATAGATCAGGAAAAGTACAATGTTGTAAAAAATTAGGGAACTGCTGCTTCCGGAGGCAATCGCCACAGCAAGAAAATAGCTTGGACACAGCACGCGCATAAAGTCCAGCAGGATCTCCAGATGCCCTTCGATCCCGGCCATTGCAATCCTGAATGCATTCAGGCACATCGTAATCAGCAGCATGTATAGGACATAAAAACTGATTTCGGACACCTGTTTATTCTGAAATGCATTGGAAAAATTCGTAAAGACTGCAGCTATGACTGCAATCAGCAGCATATACGCCAGATTCTGCCTGTTATACCTAAATTCATACCCCAGCTGGTCCTTTATGAACTCAAGGACCAGTTTTCCGGCATCTTGCCCTCCCCCGTCGATTAAGGAAGAGACCAGTTCCTGAAAACTCATTTTTTCATCCGGAAAGATTTTCTTAAGGCTGTCATCGATTTCCGTAAAATCAAACTCAGAGAACAGTCTGCTCTCGGTTTCACTCTCGACTTCATCGTAATCTACCGCTTGACCTTCCCCTTTCGTATCCGTTTCCGCCGCATATACAGTCAACGGTCCCGGCCCCATTATGATGGCGGCCAGAAAAACAAGACATAATATATATTTCCATTTTATTATCTTTCTTTTATGTTTCATGCCAGAAACTCCCTGATCGTCTCCAGAAGGGCGAGCAGTACCGGCATCCCGAGGGCAAGAATCGTGAGTTTGCTGAAGATTTCGATCTGGACTGCAATCGTCTGGTATCCGGCATCTTTGCAGACACTGGAGGAAAACTCGGCTATGTATGTGATTCCGATCATTTTCAGCATCGTGGCGATGTAGCTTGTATCAATCTTGATATACTGGCTTATCTGGGATACCGTCCTGACAAACAGCTCCAGCTTGTCTACAATACAGACAAAGATCAGAATACTGATTGCCACACTCATATAAACGCCGTATTCTGATTTGCCGCTCTTAAACTGAATAGATAAAAGCGCCCCAATGACACCGATTGCCCCGATTTGAATCATACTCATAGACGTACTCCCCTCCCTGCTTTTTTTATTGCTTCGTTATGCTGTCCGTATTCCTGTGTGTCACAGGGAAAATAACTGTTTGATAGATATAAACAGGTCATAGATATAAGGCAGCACCCAGGACAGTACAAGGATCAGTCCCGCAAAACTTGTAAGAAATGCCTGCTCGTCTCTTCCACTGTGTTTCAGCACCTGGCTCAGAATCGAAACCAATATTCCGACTGCTGCGATTTTAAATATCAGATTTATGGTCATGGACTCCTCCCACTTGTAGTTATATCAGTATGACAACCAGAAAGATGCCCCCCATCACACCAAGACAGTTGCTGATCCTTTTCTTTG
Organism: Faecalicatena orotica; assembly: GCF_905197545.1. Classification (NCBI taxonomy): domain Bacteria; kingdom Bacillati; phylum Bacillota; class Clostridia; order Lachnospirales; family Lachnospiraceae; genus Faecalicatena; species Faecalicatena orotica. The sequence goes on along the minus strand of NZ_CAJJZH010000009.1, from coordinate 154,558 downwards.
CTGCCATCCCTTCTCTCACTTTTTCAATTTCCAGTTCCAGACGGTTCAGATAAAGCTGCATTGTCCTGCTGGATGTATCCGGGTCCAGTTGTCCCAAAAAGGTTCCAAGTTCTTTCAATTGGATGGAATGGACACTTTTCAGATACAGTTCCTTCAAATATCTGTCAATGGAACGGTTCCATATCTTTGAAAATTCATCTTCTTCACGGTACTCAACCTGCTTTTCCATAGCCCTAAGCCACTTTCGGTAAGGATCCTTCGTTCTCACGGCAACTCGTCCGAACACTTCTCCCAGCGGCGCATTGGAATACTCAATTTCACCCTTTAGCATGTACACAATATGCCGGATATACAGCAGTTTCTCCAGATACCGCTGTAATTCCGTCCCGTAGGCAATCCCTGCCCCCGTAGTCGCCGCTATAATAAGCAGGCTCCCTATAAATCTCTGCATAGCAGGCTCCCCCGTTCATCATAGATTGCCTTCACCTCTCCAGGCCGTTTTTCATTTCCCAGTACTATATAGCGTTCAAACCTGCGCTCTTTTATCAGCCTGCCAAGTACAGGCTTATCATGTGCCTCATCCATCGTAAGTCCATGTACACTCGCAATCATCTTGCATCCGCACTGCATTGCATACTCGATCGCATGGATATCCTCCGCCGAACCGATTTCATCCACCGCAATCACCTGCGGCGCCATAGAACGGATCAGCATAATCATCCCCTCCGCCTTCGGACAACAGTCCAGCACATCGGTGCGCATCCCCAGCTCGTTCTGGGCTACTCCCAGATAGCAGCCGCCGATCTCAGACCTTTCATCAACCACACCGACCGTACACCCTTTTACATAGGTATTTCCATCTGAAATCTGCCTTATCAGGTCCCGTATCAGGGTCGTCTTCCCGCACCTCGGCGGCGAAATAACAAGCGTATGACACACCTGTGCATTCTTCGTAATGTATGGCAGAATCTTGTCCGCACACCCCAGGACCTCGTGTGACATCCTGATATTCACGGAAGAAATATACTGGAGATTCTTCACGTGGTCTCCTTCCAGTACTGCTTTTCCCATCACTCCCACACGATGCCCTCCTTCAATAGTAATGAATCCCTGTCTCATCTCATGTTCATAGGCATAGAGTGAGTAATGACTGGTATATTCCAGTGTCTCCCTTATCTCATCTCTCGTAACAACGTGTCCTTCCGGCTGCCCATTTGGCAGTATCCGCTCCTCATTGTTATAAATGACCATCAGAGGCTTCCCAATCCGAAGCCGGATTTCCTGTACCTTTTTAAAATCCAGAGCCTCATTCTCAACAACTGAACGGACCGGACGCGCAAGTACCTGAAGCACCTGCTGTTTTCTGCTATTTTCATTCATCTTGTCCACCTCTTTAAACAATATATGAGGGGATCTATAAAATATGAGTAGTAATTGAGGGATTTATTTGATTAATTTAAGAACTGAGTAAGACTCCGCCAGACTGCGGAGGCTTACTCAGATTTATGATTAAAAATGCCCCGGTGCCAGAATGCACCCCTTCTTTGCTGGAATTTGAATCAAAAGTTTCCATTTTCAGGGAGGGACTCCTGATTGTGCCTGGGGGCACGCTTCTGGCTGGGCTGGAATATGGCGGTTATTAGATGTTTTCTGCTGACAGCTGGGCTGATATTACTGCATTGTACTTTCTCAGTTCGGATTCCGGCGGAATGATATGAGCCTCATCCGCAAGTCTTTGGATATCTGCCCTTATTTTTGTATATGTATGATCTGCCTCTTTGACTGCATTGTACAGCATGCTCTGGTTTTCCCCGGTCCGGCCCTGCCTTTCCTCCAGGTTATCTATATCCCGGGCAACGAGGCCCTGCTCTGATTCACTTTCGTACAGGTCACACGCTTCTTCCAGATTAAGGCATCTCCCATCTGACAGATATTGATAAATAGAAGCTATTGGAACCAGCCCACGGTACCGATGGGCTATATCCAGGGTATTATACCGTGCCTCCAGTATTTGATTAGTCCGTATTAAATTCTGACGGCCAATATTGTATTGGAACTGGAGACTCGCTTTATAATCCTGAAAATGATTCTGGATCAGGATAACTCTATTCTTTTCTGCATCATCCCTGTCCTGCATAATTCTCATATAGCAGACAAAAACACAAACAATTATACAGAGCACAACCGTAATCTTATAGTATGTAGATATGGAACCGGCCAGCCCCGCCTCAACATTTTTCAACAATTCTTTACTGACACTATTGAACAGCGCCGTCACTGCCGATATGATCAGAATGATTAAAATGCATGGAACACACAGGAAAAATGCTGCCCGGAATGTCTCCGACAGACTTTTCTTTTTAACAGCTTCCCGGCCTGCCTCTTTTTTCAGATCAGGCGTATCATTTGTCAGATGATAAGTGATACAATCCAGTATTTTATTCTGTTCTAACACTGATATTTCCAATTCGTACAGCTCTTTTATATAACCTGCAGGATAGCTGCCTGCAGGTATTTTCTCTTTAGTCATTCTGCTTTTCTCCATAATTTCTCTTTGGTCAAGGCAATTTTAATCTAATAGATGTAATTTGTCAACATCCATTAGATTATTTTTTAAACTATTGGTTATGTTTAAAATAAATCTATTAGGATATATGAGGTAAAATAATCATGAAAAAAAACATAAATGTAGGCATTGGGAAAAGAATAAGAAGCCAGCGGGAATATATGCATCTCACCAGAGAGCAGTTCGCAGAAATGATTGAAATATCGCCTCAATTCCTTGCAGATATTGAAAGCGGAAAAAAGGGAATGTCATTTACTACTCTTCAGAAGCTGTGCAGCTCACTCGGTGTTTCCTGCGATTATATCGTACTCGGTAAAACAGCAGACAGTGACACTTCAAATTTAAAAGAAATGATCAACAATATTGATGCTGAATATCTCCCGCTTGCGGAAGAACTGTTGAAGACGTTTATAAAGACCATTGCAAAAGCCGAACATAAGTAACCACTACGCAAAAAAGGAGTACAGAACTGCACGAATCATGCCGTTTCTGTACTCCTTTTTTGTGTTTTTCTCTATTCTGCCACATCTCTCATACTGAAACTGAAGCGTCCCATTTTGTCCTTGCCTAAGCATACGACTTTTACGACATCACCCAGTTTGAGTACATCTTCCACTTTATTGATTCTCTGTTTGGAAATCTTGGAAATGTGTACCATTCCTTCTTTACCCGGTGCAAATTCTAAAAATGCCCCAAATTCTTTGATGCTGATGACTTTTCCTTCGAAGATCTGCCCTGCTTCAAAATCTGTTGTAATTGTGGCTACGATTTTAGCAGCCTCGTCCATACTTGCTTTATCTGTTCCGCAGATGGATACGGCACCGTCATCTGTAATATCAATCTTCACGCCTGTCTGTTCGATGATTGCATTAATTGTCTTTCCGCGCTGTCCTACGACATCACCGATCTTCTGTGGGTCGATCTGCATCTGCATGATCTTCGGTGCATACTGTCCGACTTCTGCCCTAGGCTCTGCAATCGTCTTATTCATGACTTCATCCAGGATATAGGTCCTTGCCTTCTTCGTGTTAGCGATTGCTTCTTCAATAATCGGTCTTGTCAGTCCGTGGATCTTGATATCCATCTGGATCGCTGTAATACCCTTATGAGTACCCGCTACTTTGAAATCCATATCTCCGAAGAAGTCTTCCAGTCCCTGAATATCTGTAAGAACAAGGTAATCATCATCAGTATCTCCTGTTACCAGCCCTGCTGATATACCTGCTACTGCCGCTTTAATCGGCACACCTGCCGCCATCAGTGACATACTGGATGCACAGATACTTGCCTGTGATGTAGAACCGTTGGATTCAAATGTCTCTGAAACTGTACGGATAGCATACGGGAATTCTGCTTCATCCGGAAGAACCGGAATCAGAGCCCTCTCTGCCAGCGCACCATGTCCGATCTCACGGCGTCCCGGTCCTCTGGATGGTCTTGTCTCTCCAACAGAGTAAGACGGGAAATTATAGTGGTGCATATATCTCTTTGATGTCTCTGCCTCATCCAGACCATCGATTCTCTGTGAATCAGATAACGGCGCCAGAGTTGTAATTGTGCATATCTGTGTCTGGCCACGCGTAAACATTGCAGAACCGTGCACTCTCGGGATCAGGTCTGTCTCAGCTGACAGGGCGCGGATCTGATCGATTGCACGTCCGTCCGGACGCTTGTGGTCCTTTAAGATCATCTTTCTTACAGTCTTCTTCTGGTACTGGTAAACAGCCTCTCCGAGGACAGCGAGCCATTCCTCATTTTCAGCAAATGCTTCTTCTAATTTTGAAGTGATGACGCGAATATTCTCTTCTCTTGTCTGCTTGTCATCTGTGAAAACTGCCACTTCCATCTCTGACGGAGGTACAATCTCTTTGATTGCCGCGAATAATTCTTCCGGTACGGCACAGCTCTCATAAGAATGCTTCGGCTTTCCGCATTCTGCAACGATTGTTTCTACGAAAGCAATCACTTTCTGGTTCAGTTCATGAGCTGCAAAGATTGCATCAATCATCTGTGCTTCCGGTACTTCGTTAGCTCCGGCCTCGATCATGATAACCTTTTCCTTTGTAGATGCAACTGTCAGGGCAAGATCGGATATCTCTTTCTGGGCTGCTGTCGGATTGAATACAAATTCTCCGTCCACAAGACCTACCTGTGTTGTAGAAATCGGTCCGTCAAAAGGAATATCTGAGATACAGGTTGCAATCGCCGCACCTAACATAGCTGTCAGTTCCGGGCTGCAGTCCTGGTCAACTGACATAACCAGATTCTCCAGCGTTACATCGTTTCTGTAATCCTTCGGGAATAAAGGTCTCATAGGCCTGTCGATGACACGGCATGTCAGAACGGCATTCTCAGAAGCTTTTCCTTCTCTTTTATTGAATCCGCCCGGAATCTTGCCTACGGAATATAATCTTTCATTATATTCTACACTCAGAGGGAAGAAATCGATTCCTTCTCTCGGTTTTTCAGATGCTGTTGCCGTACAAAGTACTGTTGTGTCGCCGTAATGCATCAATACAGCACCATTTGCCTGCTTAGCCACTCTGTCCACGTCTACGCGCAGTGTTCTGCCTGCAAGCTCCATTTCAAACTTCTTAAACATATTGTTCTCCTTTTATATATAATACATACTTCGGGACAGGAGACTCCGAAACTACTGAAAAACACATTATTGTACTAATATCCTTTTCAGTGGTCTCGGGTACTTGTTACCTGCCCACAATCTTTAATATTATAGCACAGGGCCATACCATAATCAAGAAAAAAGAACCCCGTTGGCAGTAATTATGCCGCCGGAGTCCTTTTATGTTCTGAATTATTTTCTTAATCCAAGTCTTTCGATCAAAGTACGGTATCTTTCGATATCTGTTTTCTTCAGATATGCAAGCAGTCCACGTCTCTGTCCTACCATTTTCAGAAGACCTCTTCTTGAATGGTGATCCTTCGGGTTTGCTTTGAAGTGGTCTGTCAGTTCGTTGATTCTTGCTGTCAGAATAGCGATCTGTACTTCCGGAGAACCTGTGTCTCCCTCACTTCTTCCATACTCTGCGATGATTGCCTGTTTTTTGTCCTTTGCGATCATGTTCATTTCCTCCTTTTTATTCTTTTATAAACCGCCAGGCATTAAGCAATGGTCGGAGTGATCCGATTACCGAACACCGGCTGAATTCATACTTGGATAGTATAGCATAAGAGTGCCGGGATGTAAAGCAGTATTTTTCATACTTCCTCTACTCTTCCTCTTCTTCCCCTTCATCTACATCCACGTCCTGCGGTTCCAGAATGGCGAACGCGATGTTAGTGGCATGGTCTGCCACTCGCTCGAGACCAGATATTGTATCAGAGAAGATCATTCCCGCTTCCGGAGTGCATTTTCCTTTTGTCAGACGCTTTACATGGGCTTTCTGGAGCTTCTTCTCACGGTCATCGACTTCGTCTTCCAGTGCAATCACTTCTGCCATATGTTCCTGGCTCCGGTTCGCAAACATATCAAAAGAATACTCCAGTGTTTTTTCTACCAGATCCATCATATCCTGCAGTTGTTTGACACCCTTTTCGCTGAAATCAAGGTTCTTTTCGATACGCACCTTTGCAGAATCCGCAAAATTTTCTGCATGATCCCCGATTCTTTCGATATCGTTCACCACATGGAACAGTCCCCCGACCAGCTCTGCGTCCTTCAGCGGGATATCCATCTCGTTGATGCGTACCAGATAGTTGGTAATTTCTTTATTCAGGTAATCAATGTAGCCTTCCTGCCGGTAAACTTCCGTTATCAGGTCACTGTTCATTGTACACAGTGCATCCATCCCCCGCTTCAGGTTTTCGATTGCCAGGTCCCCCATATGCTCCAGCTCATGAATTACCGCAATCACGGCCGTCGTCGGTGTAATGATTGTACTTTTTCCGATATACTTCAGCTCATAAGCATCTTCAGGTGACGGGTCACTCCCCGGTATAAATACATACGTCGCTTTTACGACCCAGTTCATAAACGGGAACAAAAGGACTACTTCGCATATCTTAATCAATGTATGTGCATTTGCCACTGCTCTTCCTGCATTCCCGCCGGACACTCTCATGATTGCATCTGCAATCGGATTCAGCGCAAACATCAAAACTGCAAAAATGGCCACAGATCCTATGATATTAAACAGAAAGTGGATCCACGCCGCTCTTTTTGCATCCTTCTTTCCTCCAAGGCTTGCAAGCAGGGCTGACACACAGGATCCCATATTACATCCCAGAATCAGGAAAAAGCAAATGTTAAAATCCAAAAGCCCCTGTGATGCCATTAATATGATGATTCCGACCGTGGCCGATGAACTCTGCAGAACAGCCGTAATTCCAAAACCGACTAAAATTGCGGCAAGCGGATTCGTCAGTGACTTTAGAAGTGATACCATATGCGGCGACTCACGGAGTGTGGACATTGCGTCACTCATCGTACTCAGACCCATGAAAAGAATACCAAATCCGAGGATCACTCCGCCTATTTTCTTCACATTCTGCTTTTTGCTGAACATAAACATAACGACACCGATAATGACGAACAGTGGAGCAATATCTGACAGATTAAATGCAATCAGCTGTCCTGTCACGGTAGTACCGATGTTGGCACCCAGAATAACCCCGGCTGCCTGATACAGGTTCATAAGCCCTGAGTTTACAAAGCTTACAACCATAACTGTAGTCGCGCTCGATGACTGCACCACGGCCGTGAATAAGATACCGACCAGCATACCTACAAATCTGTTCTTTGTAAAAAATTCCAATATGGAACGCATACGCGCACCGGCCACCCGCTCCAGTCCGTCGCTCATCATCTTCATTCCAAATAAGAATAATCCGAGCCCGCCTAACAGCAGAAAAATAGTTGTTATACTCATTTGTATCTACCTAATCTCTTTCTCTATACTTCCACGCATTTCTTCTGAAAAAATGCCCTTCCAAACGCAATGTCCTGATCTACCTGTGCTTTCAGTTCACCCACTGATGCAAATCTTGTTTCCGGACGCTCAAATGCACAGAATTCCACGGTTATCACCTTGCCATAAGCATCCCCCTTATAGCCGAAAACAAACACTTCTGTAAGAAGCCTGTGTGTCTCGGTAACCGTTGGCTTGATTCCAACATTCCCGATCCCGCAGTACCATTCCCCGTCAATCTGTACCCTGCAGGCATACACACCAAAACGCGGCATAATCTTCCTTTCTGCGGGAGCCACATTCATTGTCGGAAAACCAAGCGTTCTCCCCAGCCGGCGCCCATGCTCCACAATACCTGACATATGATAGGAATACCCCAGAAGTTCATTGGCACGTTCTACCTCTCCTGCTTCCAGAGACTCTTTTACAAATGTGCTGCTAATTTCCCTGCCTTCATACATTTCCTTTTCAAGCACGACCAGACGGTAATGGTATACACCGGCATATTGGGCCAGCATATGTATATCGCCGCGTTTTCCGTGCCCGAAATGAAAGTCTGTCCCAACCACGATACAGGATGCATGGAGCGTTTTGACCAGTATATTTTCAATAAAGGCTTCCGCTTCCATCTCCCTGATTTCTTTTGTAAAAGGACACTGTATCATACAGTCCACCTGCTGTTCCAGGTGTCTTTTTCGTTCTTCGTTTGTAAGCAGTGATTTACGCTGCATGTCAAAGGAAAACACGATGCTCTTGATGTGTTCTTCCAGCGCTAATTCCCGTACTTTGCTTATCAGTTTCTGATGCCCTCTGTGAAGGCTGTCAAATTTTCCCAGCGTAACAGCTGTCTTTTTGTCTCCCTGATAAGAATTAATATCTGTGTAATACTGCATGTCTATCCCCGCAATTCTTCCTGATCCAAAAACATTTTTTCCAGCCTGTATTCTTTGCTGTTCTGGCAAAAGCTGTAAATTCCTATAAACCGCCCTGCCTCATCGTACATCCTGAATCTCCGGGTATCTTTCCTCCCGTCAGTCCCTTCCAGAATGCCGGAACCCGGGTTCTCCAGAAAATGCTCCGGAACTGGATTACCGTTGTAAGCAAGTGCTGCATGCTCCTCCAGAACAGTCAGTGCCCCTAATTCAGAAAACATTTGATCCACCGGGGTCACAGCTTCCATGAGGCAGCCGCCTTTTTTCATTTCCTCTATCTGTGCCAGTTTAAGACTGTCTTTTAATTCGAAACGGCTCACCTTTGTACGCAGCAGCGACTCCATGCACGCCCCTGTTCCCAGATCCTGTCCGATATCATGGCATAACGTTCTGATATAAGTTCCTTTCGAGCAGGACACTTCCATCCATACACGTGGTATCTCTGTCTTTTGGATCCGGATGTCATGAATCTGTACACGCCTGGGCTTACGCTCTATTTCTTTGCCTTCTCTGGCAAGCTCGTACAGCTTTTTCCCGTTTACTTTCAGCGCAGAATACATCGGTGGAATCTGTTCGTATTCACCGATGTATCTTTTTATACAATCTTCAATTTTTCCGGCAGCCAGCATGCCTGTATCCGTTTCCTCAAGGACTTTGCCAGTAATATCCTGCGTGTCCGTTGTTTTGCCGAGCAGAAGTACAGTCTCATAGATCTTGTCTTTATCTGTGAGCATATCACACAATTTCGTTGCTTTACCCAGACAAACCGGGAGAACCCCCTCGGCATCCGGGTCAAGAGTACCTGTATGCCCGATCTTCTTCTGTCCGAGGATCCCTCTGAGTTTGGCAACTACATCGTGTGATGTAAACCCTTTCTCTTTATATACATTAATGACTCCGTTTATCATGTCTGTTCTTCCCGCTAATTATCTGCATCCAGCTGAAGTGCAATCTGCCGGCTCACATTATTTATAACATCATGGCTGGACCCGTGCATACTGAATCCGGCCGCCCTTGCATGGCCGCCTCCGCCAAAATACTTGGCGATCACGCTGACATCTACTTTTCCTTTTGAACGCAGGCTGACTTTAAACTGGCTGCTTTCTAATTCATACATAAACATTGCCACTTCCACACCTTTTGTCTGGCGAAGCTGGCTTACAATGCCTTCCAGATCACTGGAATCTGCCCCGTAGAACTCCAATTCTTTTTTGTCTACAACAGAAACAATACACTGTTTATCCAGAATCAAAATACTTTCAAGCAGCGCCCTTCCGAGAATCTGGATCTGTACGTAAGTTTTTTCATAATATGTCCTGTCTATAATATCATTGCCGTCAATACCTTTTCTCATCAGCTCCGCTGCAGCCTCCATTGTTTCCGGAGAGGTGCATGAATACTGGAATACCCCTGTATCGTGTGCAATCCCCATATAGAGGGCTTCTGCCACAGGACGGCTGATTTTCGCACTGTCAATCATACGGAAGACAAGTTCTGATGTAGAGCTTGCATCCGGCACAATGTAATTCTCATCTGCAAATGCCTCATTGCTTACATGATGGTCGATGCACAGTGTCTGCTTTGCCCTGCTGAATAAGGGTGCAGAAAATCCGAGTCGTTTTTCATCACCGCAGTCCAGACAGATAAACAGGTCATACTGTTTATCTGCCGGTATCTGGTGTTTCACCTCATCTGTCTTCTCAATCATCTGATAGGCTTTCGGCACTTCTTCCAGATAGACATCTGTCTCCAGATTTGGATACTGCTCCTTTAAATACATATACAGGCCCATACAGGAACCGACACAGTCCCCGTCCGGGCGGATATGCCCGCCCAGCGCTATAGTCTGCTTATCTTTCAGTATATCAGATAACTGTATACTCATTTTATTCATCCCCGTCTTTCAAATCTCTGGTCAATTCGTCAATTTTTTTGCTCATATTTACTCCGTATTCGATAGACTGATCCATAATGAATTTAATCTCCGGAGTGTTTCTCATATTAATTGTCCTTGCCAGTTCGCGTCTGATAAAGCCTTCCGCGCTCTGGAGACCTTTGATCGTATCCTCCTGTGCCTTTTTGTCGCCCAGCACACTGATATATGCTTTACAGGTTTTCAGGTCAGGAGCCACCTCTACAGCCACGACAGAGGTCATAGGGGCCACACGTGGGTCCTTGATTCCTCCGCGCAGGATGTTGCTTAATTCACGCTGCACTTCTGTATTGATTCTTGTATTCTTGATACTGTTTTTTCTCATAAATGCTCCTTCACATAACCGCTGTAAAAACTACGGTCTTATTTTCTTTCTATTTCTACCATCTTGTAGGCTTCTACAAGGTCACCCTCTTTGATGTCATTGAAATTCTCAAATACGAAACCACATTCATATCCTGCCCTTACTTCCTTTACATCATCCTTGAAACGCTTCAATGATGCAAGAGGGCCGTCAAACATTACGACACCGTCACGTGTCAGGCGTACGGAACAGTTTCTTTCAAAAGTACCGTCCTGAACATAGGAACCTGCAATTGTTCCGACGCCGGAGGCTTTGAATGTCTGGCGCACTTCCGCGTGTCCGAGTACCTTTTCTTCGAAGATCGGATCAAGCATACCCTTCATGGCTGCCTCAACATCCTCAATTGCATTATAGATGACTCTGTAAAGTCTCAGGTCAACGCCTTCATGGTCGGCAATTTCTTTCGCGGTAGCATCCGGACGTACATTGAATCCGATGATGATTGCATTGGATGCAGAAGCGAGGATGACGTCTGATTCATTGATCGCCCCAACACCGGCATGAATGATCTTAATGACTACTTCCTCATTGGAAAGCTTCAGGAGGCTCTGCTTCAGGGCTTCTACAGATCCCTGCACGTCTGCTTTTACAACAATGTTCAGTTCCTTTAAGTTTCCTTCCTTGATCTGGGTAAACAGATCATCCAGAGACATCTTGGCTTTTGTATCGTCAAGCAGTTTTACTTTATTCTGTGAAATAAATGTCTCCGCAAAGCTTCTTGCTTCTTTCTCTGTATCGCATCCGACGAAAACTTCTCCTGCATTCGGCACATCGTTCAGTCCGAGGATCTCTACCGGCTGTGAAGGTCCTGCTTCCTTTACTCTGCGTCCCTTGTCATCCATCATGGCTCTTACCTTACCGTGGGCTGAGCCTGCCGCAATGGCATCACCTACGTGAAGCGTACCTTTCTGTACGAGCACTGTTGCAACAGAACCTTTTCCTTTATCCAGTTCGGCCTCGATCACAAGACCTCTTGCCGCACGGTCCGGATTTGCTTTTAGTTCCATCACCTCTGCTGTCAGAAGAATCATTTCCAGAAGATCTTTGATACCTTCTTTTGTGTGTGCTGAAACCGGTACAAAGATTGTGCTTCCGCCCCAGTCCTCAGGAATCAGTTCGTATTCCGCCAGTTCCTGTTTTACTCTGTCAATATTAGCACTTGGCTTATCAATCTTATTAATTGCAACAATGATCTCAATCCCTGCTGCTTTTGCATGGTTGATCGCTTCTACAGTCTGAGGCATAACCCCGTCGTCTGCTGCTACAACAAGGATTGCGATATCTGTTGAACTGGCCCCGCGCATACGCATTGCAGTAAACGCCTCATGTCCCGGAGTATCCAGGAATGTGACTTTTTCCCCGTTTGCTTCTACAACATAAGCACCGATGTGCTGTGTGATGCCGCCGGCCTCACGGTCAATGACATTTGTGTGGCGGATTGCATCCAGAAGGGAAGTCTTACCGTGGTCAACATGACCCATAACGCAGACTACCGGAGGACGTTTTACCATTTTGGTTTCATCTTCATCTTCCTCTTTCAGAAGTTCTTCGATGACATCTATAACCGGTTCTTTCTCGCAGAGTACTTCAAATTCCATTGCGATTTCTTCTGCTGTCTCGTAATCAATCTCCTGATTCACAGTAACGATTTTGCCCTGAAGGAATAGCTTTTTCACAATCGCAGAAGGTACAAGTTTCATCTTGTCAGCTAGCTCCTTGATTGTAAGGACTTCTGGAATAACGATCTGTTTGATCACTTCTTCCTTCTTTTCAACCTGTTTTGGCTGTGGCTTCTGAACTTCAGCCGGTTTGGTTTTCTTGCCTTTTTTCTTGTTGTCGAAATCGCCGTCTTTATATTCTTTTTTCTTATAGTCTTTTTCTTTATCTTTTGCCTTGTTTCTGGATGCCTTCTGCTGCTCTACCAATGGTGTTGGAATCGCATCTCTGTCATCTCTTCTGTTATCACGGCGTTCCCCCGGACGTGATGCATTATTGCCTGCATAACCGCCCTGACGCTGGCCGTTATTTCCTTGATAGCCTCCGGTACGCTGGCCATTACCCTGATAGCTGCCTCCGGTACGCTGGCCGTTATTTCCCTGATAGCCGCCTGTACGCTGGCCGTTTCCCTGATAGTTCCCGCTTCCCTGACGCTGGTCATTTCCTGCATAACGGTCCTGTCCGCCGCGGTTATTATTGTATCTCTGGGAACCATCCCCTGTCCTCTGATTCTGAGAATTATATGGTCTCTGTCCGGAAGGCTGGTTCTGTCTCGTTTCCTGAGATGATACTGGCTGTCTGGCTGTATCCTGTGTTCCTGCGGTTCCCTGTGGGCGCTGGTTTGAAGCACCCGCTGTCTGGCTCTGAGCCGGAGCTGCATTTACCGGGCGCTGACCTGCAGGGCCTCCCACTGTCTGCCCCTGTGCTGTTCCCTGTGGACGGTGTCCCCCCACATTTCCTGCCGGACGCTGGCCTGTTGCCCCTTGTGGGCGCTGGCCTGCGGTTCCCTGTGGGCGCTGGCCTTTTGTCCCGCCTGACATGCGTCCTCCGCTCTTGGAGTTCTGCGGGCGGAAAACCTGAACAATATTCTTCTTTTTCGGCGCTGTTTCTTCTCCCGGCTTATCTGCTTCCGGCGCTTTTGCCGCAGGAGTACTCACCTTTTTCCCGCCTTTTCTTAACTCGTCAACCACATCGTCAGATAAAGAACTCATATGGCTCTTCACCTCTACGTTCTTTTTCACTAACACATCCATCAGTTCTTTATTTTCCATCCCCAGCTCTTTAGCCAGTTCATGTACTCTCATTTTTGTCATACTAACTACCTCCTCTATGCAATTGTATTGTCTTTCGTTTCTAAATGTTTTTGAATTCCCTTTGCAAATCCTTTGTCCAATATCGCCAGAGATGCACGGAATTCTTTTCCCATTGCATGCCCTAAGGTATCTTTATCTACGTAAAAATAAATTGGAACCTTATAAAATTCACACATATCCCGAAACTTCTTTTTTGTATTATCTGATGCATCGTCTGCAACGATCACCAGCGCGGCTCTCCCTGACTTTACTTCTTTCTCCGTCATGAATTCCCCGCTCACTGTCTTTCCTGCTTTCGTGGCAAGCCCGACCAGAGATAAGACTTTATTTTGTATCAATCTCATTCATCTCCTTTTCCAGACGCTCGTATACATCCGCCGGAATGGCCTGCTTGAAAGAACGTTCCAGCCCTTTGTTCTTCACTGCCTTCTGGAAACAATCCAGCGAACAGCACAGATAAGCGCCCCGCCCGTTCTTTTTTCCAGTTGCATCTAATACAAATTCCTCTTCTGTTGTACGCAGGATGCGCAGCATTTCCTTTTTCGGCTTCATCTCGCCGCAGCCAACGCATTTACGCATCGGTATTTTTTTATTACTCAATAATTACACCTCTCATATGGTTATTATTCACCATCTGTCTCGATGAATTCTATCTCTTCTATATTTTCATCCTCCGGCGCCTCGTAAATCTCTTCGCTATCCTGTGGATACGCTTCTTCATAACCGTTCTCAAAACCATCCGAATAGCCATCTTCCATCATTGCCATCTGCTCCATATAGTCTTCAGGAAGTTCACCGGACTCGATCGCCTGAGTTTCGCTCTTGATATCAATCTTGTACCCTGTCAAACGGGCTGCAAGCCTTGCATTCTGACCTTCTTTACCGATTGCCAGTGACAACTGGTAATCAGGTACAATGACACTCGCTGCCTTCTCATCAGGATCTGCCATAACAGAAATGACTTTTGCCGGGCTGAGTGCATTTTCAATCAAAAGCGCCGGATTGTCACTCCAGTTGATGATGTCGATCTTCTCCCCGCGCAGTTCATTCACAACTGCATTAACTCTGGACCCGTTCATTCCTACACAGGCACCTACTGGATCAACATTCTCATCATTGGACCATACTGCCATCTTAGTACGGGAGCCTGCTTCACGGGCTATACTCTTGATTTCTACAGTTCCGTCCTTTACCTCGGCAACTTCTGCCTCGAACAGACGCTTCACAAGTTCCGGATGTGTACGGGATACGAGGATCTTTGGTCCCTTCGGCGTATTCTTTACTTCCACAACATATAATTTGATACGTTCTGTCGGTTTGAAGACCTCACCCTTTACCTGTTCGTTCTCTGTCAGCATTGCATCCGCTCTTCCAAGGTTAATACTGATATTTCTTCCCACATAGCGCTGGACAATACCTGTTACAATATCTTTCTCTTTTTCAAAATACTGGTCATATACGACTTTACGTTCTTCTTCCCTGATCTTCTGAAGGATCAGGTTCTTTGCATTCTGCGTTGCGATACGCCCAAAAGACTTTGATTCGATCGGTATCTGTGCAACATCGCCGATCTGAAGTGCGCTGTCCAGCTTCTCTGCATCCTCCAGACTAATCTCAATCGCAGGATCAAATACTTCCTCAACGACTTCCTTCTCTGCATAAACCGCGTAATCACATGTCTCATGATCCATGATTACCTTAATATTATCTGATGTTCCGAAATGATTCTTGCATGCGCTGATAAGTGAATTCTCGATCGCATCCATCATTGTTTCTTTACTGATGTTCTTTTCCTGCTCAAGAATATTCAATGCTTCCAATAATTCTGTATTCATTATTATTTCCTCCTAAATTAAAAATCCAAAGCTAAGCGAATAAGCGCAATCTCACTTTTATCGAATGTCTGAATAGACTCATCCTCGTATTCTATCGTTACAGTGTTCTTGTCATAATCCTTCAATATTCCTACGAATTCTTTCTGGCGGTCGATTGCCCGGTATGTCCGGATCTCAACTTCTTCTCCCAGGCTTCTTTTGAAGTCCTTCTCTTTTTTCAACGGTCTCCCAAGTCCCGGAGAACTCACCTCAAAGATATAAGTATCTTCAATATAATCCTTTTCATCCAGAATATCCGAGAATTTCCTGCTTACTATCTCACAGTCATCCACTGTAATCCCGCCCGGCTTATCAATATAAGCCCGCAAATACCAGGTACCAGCCTCCTTCACATATTCCACATCTACCAGTTCAAACTCCAGATCCTTCACAATCGGCTCTAAAAGTTCTTCTGTCTGCTGTTCATACTGTTCTCTTCTTGACACGCTATACTCCTTTTCTCTGCATTTACTATACTATTATAATCGTTATATTAAGCTGACCGGCTGGCATTGCCCTTAGCAACAAAGAAGAGTGAACTTTCGTTCACTCTTCTGCCGGGTTCCTATGTAACTGTTGTCAAGTATAGCACCTTTTTCCAGTAATTGCAAGAGGTAATTCTCAATTATACAGACAATTGCATCTGCTGAATCACTGCTGTCATACTTCAACTGCACACTGAAACGTTTTTAATTCTTTATGTAGATATACCGCCATGAATACGGCGACAACTGCGGACATCACATCCGCGATTGGCTGGGCATACAAAATCCCGCCTATTCTCCAAACAAGGGGAAGGAACAAGATAACCGGTACAAAACAGATTCCCTGCCTTAAGGCTCCCAGAATGAAACCTTCCCTCGCTTTTCCCAGCGCGAGGAAAAGCGAAGAATATACAGTATAAAATCCGAAAAATATAAACGATATTCCGTTTGCTGTCAATGCTTTTCGTCCTACACGGATCATCTCTATATCATTTTTCGTAAATTGTTCCATTATTTTACCTGAAAAAACCGCCGCCATGATTCCATAAAATATGCAAAAAGCTGTTGACCAAAGAATCATTGTTTTAATTGCCTCCTGCAGCCTTTTGTACTTCCCTGCCCCGTAATTATAACCCGCAATTGGCTGGAACCCTTTGATAAACCCGAACACCATCAGGCTTCCCATAGAAATGATCCTTGTTACATCCCCCATACCGGCAATCACAGAATCGCCATATTCATATCTTTTCGCCTGCATGCTGATCAGCGCGATCGAAAGACTCGTCAATAGCTGGAAAACCAATGTCGGAATTCCGATTTTAAATATCTCAGACATAATCTGCCTTGAAAAACAGCATTTTCTTAAGCTGAAACTGAAATTGCTTTTTTTACTATGTATATAAAAGATATATACCAGTGAGGATATAATCTGCGAGATTGCCGTCGCCACTGCTGCACCCGCAATGCCTAAATGGAATGCATAGATAAAAACCGGATCTAGAATTATATTCAGCAGTGCTCCTGCAAGTAATGCACACATTGTCGTTTTTGCAGCGCCTTCGCTTGTCACAATATTATTCATTGTAACGTTAAAAACATTGAATATAGACGAAATAATATAGATACTCGTATAAGTTACGGCATATGGCAGTATGCTCTCTGTTGCACCTAAAAGTCTTAAAATTGGATTCAGAAACATAACTGTCACCAAAATTATAACCGCTCCGACAGCAATACTGCTGTACAGAGCTGTACTTGCCACCCAGTCTGCCATTTCCTTATCGCCAAGTCCCAGCAGTCTGGATATATAGGACGCTGCCCCATTACCGAACAGCAGCCCTAAGCCGACCACTACCTGCCCGATCGGAAATGCAACAGTAATCGCCCCTGTCTGGCTTGTGCCCAGCCCTCCGACAAAGTAGGCATCTGCAAGGTTATATAAGGCATTTACCATCATACCTATCATCGTAGGAAGACCCAATGCCAGAAGTGCTCTTGGTATCGGTGCACATCCCAGCAGTTCCGTTTTTTTATTACATTCACTCATATTTACTTCTCCTTCTCTTGACATGGAAAATAGAATATAGTACTATATTTTATAGTATTCGGCCGTACGGCATATACTACTATAATTTATAGTACTTGTCAAGAAAAAAGGAGAACCTTATGGCAACAATAGACCTAATCGTATTGGGAATGATAAAAAAAGATGCTTTAAGCGCTTATGATATTCAGAAATTAGTGGAATACCGAAATATATCGAAGTGGGTAAAGATCAGCACACCGTCCATTTATAAAAAAGTAATCCAGCTTGAAGAAAAAGGATATATCAAAGGCAGCATAGTAAAAGAAGGGAAAATGGCTGAAAAGACAGTCTATACCCTGACAGACAGCGGGGCAAATGAATTTGAAAGGCTTATGTTGGAAATAGCCTCCAAACCCATTCATATATTTTTAGACTTTAACGCCGTAATAGTAAATCTAACCAGCCTTTCACCTGAAAGTCAAAAGTCATGCTTAACAGAAATAGAGACTCAGGTAAAAACCTTGAAGACATATCTGAAAGAAAACATCAGCATAAAAGAAAAGCTTCCAGAAATACCTGAAACGGGTATGGCGGTCCTGAAACAACAGTTTATACTTACACAGGCAATCGAAACCTGGATTACTTCACTGAAACAAGACTTGCATATCTCTTGACATCACGTATCCATTCACACTTTTTTCCGTGAATGGATACGCTGTTCTATCTGGGATTTCATTTCATACATGCAGGCATATTCTTTATAAGACAATTGCTTCCAATCGTTCCACTCTATATCTTAAACCTTCTACATTCATTGACCTGACTTCCCTCCTGAGCTGACAAATATCCTCTTTTAACTCATGATAATGCATGTTGGATTTTTCCTGAACACGGTCTACTTCTGATAAAATAACATTTTCCGCGTACCTTAAATCTTCCTTTGTAACCAAATCTGCTATGTCGTCCTTCGTCACCATATTCCGAATATCTTCTTTCGTTGCCATATTCGCTATGTCGTCCTTCGTCGCCATGTTCCGAATATCGTCTTTCGTTGCCATATTCAGCACAACATCTCTCTTTAGTGCCTCGAATTTAGAGTCCATCATCTCCGATAATGCATTTAATAATTCTTTTTCTGCCATAAAACCTCTCCCTTTCTTAATAGTTCCTGCTTTTGAAACACTGCATTTCTCTCCCCGCCATGCTTCATAGCCTGATTTTTTGCCCTATATCCTGGATTACCCTATCCTTCTCTTTGGGCAGCCATCCCTGTCAATGTATATATTATAATATGGTCAGACTATCTGCGCAATCAGTTACAACTTAATTTCAGCAGGAAGCTGATGGATAATACCGTCAGGCGCACATAAAAAGGAGCATAAAACAGCCGGATTACAACTGTTTCATGCTCCTCCTTATATTTTCTTATAAACACACCCAGCCTATTTTAAACCTGTTCTAAAACTTCCGGCTAATTACGTGTTTTCGTCCCCAGAGTGTCTCTGCGCCCTTGTCTTAAACGGTTCAGGGTTACTTCTTTTTCTCCGTATGTTACCTTCGATTCCGTTCCTTCTTCAAATAAGTAGATGTTCTCCAGTTCATCGTTCTTCTGGAGCTTAATTCCTCTAACTCCCACTGCGCCCTTTTTCTTTTCCGGAATCTCTTCCACCGGAAATCTCAGGAAATATCCGCCTTTTGTCTGGAGTACCACATTCTGGTTCTCTGTTACAACGTTTACACTGATCAGGGTGTCTTCTTCCTGCAGTTTTGTTGCAGCAATCGTCCGCTTTGCCACCTGGAACTCTGTTCCTTCCACTTTCTTAATCATTCCCTGTTTTGTTGCAAACAGAAGCTTTGCAAAGCGCATCTGCTCCGCATCACAGACCATGATGATCTGTTCCTCGCTGCTGGAGTAGTTGCTTACATTATCTATCGGTGTTCCTTTATCACGGAACTTTCCATATGGCAGATCCAGCATCTTTACCTGATGCATTCTTCCTGAATCTGTAAAGATACAGATTTTTCCGGTATTCATACAGTGGACAACATATTTATTTTCACTGTCTGCAGCCTCTTTATTTCTCTCATATGCAGCCACGTCAATCGTCTTGGCATAGCCGAAACGATCCATCAGAAAAACAACTTCCTGTTCTTCGATCTTCTTCTCTTCAAAAACGGCTTCTTCCGCATTCTCAATCGCAGTGCGGCGCTTTCTTCCATATTCTTTCTTGTAAGACTCCAATTCTCCGATGATCAGGTCCGCCATAGAGTCATAATTATTCAGGATATCTTCATAGCGGGCAATATTCTTCACTGTCTCGTCGTGTTCTTTCTGGAGAGCCTCAATTTCCAGCCCGATCAGTTTATACAGACGCATCTCCAGGATAGCTGTCGCCTGACGTTCTGTAAATCTGAGGAGGGATGCCATTTTTTTTGAAATCCTTGACTTAAAAGTGATGTTGTCAGTCACACCATTCACAAGACATGCCCGGGCGTCTTTTACAGATTTACTTCCCCTCAGGATTTCGATAATCAGGTCGATGACGTCACATGCCTTGATCAGCCCTTCCTGTACCTCCCGCTTTTCCTGTTCCTTCGCAAGCAGTGTCGTGTACTTTCTGGTCATCAGCTCAAACTGGAAGTCCACATGATGTTCAATGATAGCCTTTAGCCCCAGTGTTTCCGGCCGGTTATCCGCAACTGCGAGCATATTCACACCAAAGGTGTCTTCCAGCCTTGTTTTCTTGTAGAGCATATTTTTCAGATTCTCTACATCAGCACCTTTTTTCAATTCTATGACAATTCGGATTCCTTCTTTAGATGACTGGTTGGAAATATCGACGATATCATTCGTCTTTTTGGTTTCTACCAAATTGCAGACATCGTTGAGGAACTTCCCGATACCGCTTCCAATCATCGTATATGGTATTTCCGTAATGACAAGCTGCTTCTTGCCGCCTTTTAGCTCCTCTACTTCCACCTTGCCGCGCAGCTTGATCTTTCCCTGCCCGGTTTCATAAATATTCAGCAGGTCGTCCTTGTTGACTACAATGCCCCCGGTCGGGAAATCCGGCCCTTTGATATATTTCATCAGCTGTTTTGTACTGATCTGGTCGTTCTTCATATATGCCTTCACAGCGTCGATTACTTCACACAGGTTATGCGTAGGGATACTGGTCGCCATGCCCACGGCAATCCCCTCTGCGCCATTGATCAGCAGGTTCGGCACGCGGACAGGCAGGACAATCGGTTCTTTTTCCGTCTCATCAAAGTTCGGGCCAAAGTCAATGATATTTTTATCCAGATCTGCCAGATATGCTTCCTGCGTGAATTTTGTGAGCCTTGCCTCTGTGTAACGCATGGCAGCAGCTCCATCCCCCTCAATGGAGCCAAAGTTACCATGTCCGTCTACGAGGATCATTCCTTTTTTAAATTCCTGAGCCATGACTACAAGCGATTCGTAGATGGAGCTGTCACCGTGGGGATGGTATTTACCCATCGTATCCCCGACTATACGGGCACACTTTCTGTAAGGCCTGTCATAACGGATGCCAAGCTCGTACATATCATACAGAGTCCTGCGCTGTACCGGCTTTAAGCCATCCCTTACATCAGGCAGTGCTCTTGCGATAATAACACTCATGGCATAATCTATATAAGATTTCTTCATAACCTCTGAATATTCGGTTCTGATAATCTGTGATTCACTACTCATTCTTTTTTCTCCTGTTTCTCAAATACGCCCCTGCTTTTAGATATCTAACTCTGCATCTGCAGCATTTTCATATATAAAACTACGCCTCGGCGGCACCTCTGTCCCCATCAGCATCTCAGTTACACTCGATGCCATGCGTGCATCCTCGATCTCTACGAGCCTCAAAAGCCGTGTCTCCGGGTCCAGTGTCGTCTCCCAGAGCTGGTCCGCATCCATCTCACCAAGACCTTTATATCTCTGGAGTGTAAACGGGCCTTCATGTGTTTTCCTGTATTTTTCCAGAGCCTTGTCATCGTACAGATACTCTTCCTCCCCCTTTTTAGGCATGACCTTAAAAAGAGGCGGCATGGCAATATAGACATGACCCTCATAGATCAGCTCCGGCATAAAGCGGTAAAAAAGTGTAAGGAGCAGTGTGGAAATGTGAGCGCCGTCCACATCGGCATCGGCCATAATGATAATTTTATCATAGCGGAGTTTACTGATATCAAAATCGTTACCGTACCCCTCGGAAAATCCACATCCAAACGCATTGATCATCGTCTTGATCTCCGCATTTGCAAGTACCTTATCAATACTCGCCTTTTCCACGTTCAGGATCTTCCCGCGGATCGGGAGGATTGCCTGAAACATACGGTTTCTGGCCGTCTTCGCTGAACCTCCGGCAGAATCTCCTTCGACGATGAAGATTTCACATTTTTTCGCATCCCTGCTCTCACAGTTAGCCAGTTTTCCATTACTGTCAAAAGAATACTTCTGTTTTGTCAGAAGATTCGTCTTTGCCTTTTCTTCTGTCTTTCTGATCTTGGCCGCCTTTTCCGCACAGGACAGCACCTTTTTCAGTGTATCCAGATTCCGGTCAAAATACAGTACAATCTCATCACCGGTCACTTTGCCGGCTGCCTTTGCTGCATCAGGGTTGTCCAGCTTCGTCTTTGTCTGCCCCTCAAACCGCGGGTCCGGGTGCTTGATCGATACAATCGCCGTCATACCGTTTCTGATGTCCGCCCCCGTAAAATTTGGATCCTTTTCTTTCAGGATTCCGAGTTCTTTCGCATACTGGTTCATCACCGTTGTAAAGGTTGTCTTAAAACCGGTCAGATGGGTTCCCCCTTCTGCATTGTAAATATTATTGCAGAATCCCAGCACATTCTCATGAAATTCATTGACATACTGAAGCGCCACCTCAACTTCAATGCCCTCGGAAGTTCCTTTATAATAAATCGGTTCATGGATCGTCTCCTTTTTCTGGTTCAGATCCTTGATAAACCCGATGATGCCATCCGGCTCATGGTATACAATATGCTCCTGTGTCTCCGCCCTCTTATCGTCAAATGTAATCGTAAGCTCCGGATTCAGATATGCTGTCTCATGAAGGCGGCTCTTCACTTTCTCCGAGCGGAATCTGGTCTTTTCAAAGATCGTATCGTCCGGGAGAAAATTCACCTTGGTCCCGGTCTTTCTCGTCCTGCCTATCACAGGGAGTAAACCATCCTCCAGTTCGATCACCGGTATACCGCGCTCAAACCGGTCATGATGGATTTCCCCGTCCCTGAAAACCTGTACGTCCATATAAGCGGAAAGTGCATTGACGACAGATGAACCTACGCCGTGGAGTCCGCCGCTTGTCTTATAAGCGGAATCGTCGAACTTCCCACCCGCATGAAGGGTAGTATAAACGATACGCTCTGCTGATACACCCTTTTTGTGCATGCCGACAGGGACGCCCCGGCCATTGTCCTCAATGGTTGCCGAGCCGTCCTTCTCCAGTGTCACATGAATCTGGGAACAATGCCCTGCCAGATGTTCATCCACAGCATTGTCCACGATTTCATAAATCAAATGATTCAGACCTTTTGTCGAAACACTTCCTATATACATACCAGGTCTTTTCCTGACTGCTTCGAGTCCCTCCAATACAGAAATACTGTCTGCATCATATGTATTTTTATTTCCCATAGTCCCTCTCCTTTTTCATTCATCTCATATTAGCACAAAATGTTAGGGCATTCAAGAATCGAATTATCAAACTCCCCCGGGACCATCACGGAACATTATTCTGTCAATACATGCTGCAGTGTATCCGCAAGGACTTCCATCGCGTTTTTCATCTCTTCCACTGTATTTGTCTGTGCCCCCGCCTCGATCAGAAGTGATTTAGGCAGCAAATGCAGGTTGTACCTGTAGCCTCTAAGGTAGATATGCCTGGCAAAACCGGGATGCAGACTCTCGGAAGCCAGTTCCATCTGAAGTGAAAACGCCAGATTATCCTGAATATACGGATTGTAAAGATAAGAAATATCTCCATTCGTTCTCGTCCGGCTTAATCCGTTAAAATACATGATCTTGGCGGTCGGTTTCCCGTTTACCTCGGTAACAAGGTGTGTACCCTCCGCCACACCATCCCTGTGCAGGTCTATCGCCACTTCCAGTGTAGGGTTCGCTTCAATAAGCGGACGGACCGATGCCTCTGCATTTTCGTATGCATTACTCCTGTCGAGCTGTCCGTTGATGATATCATAAACACCGGTATCATGTATAGTCTCTATCCCTTTTTCATTCAAAAGCTGGCATAAATAATCTCCGACCCCTACAATGCTCGTACTTGGATCACCGGGAGTTGAATCGGCAAATTCTTCCTGGGAATGTGTATGGAAAATCAGCACCTTGGGACCGCCCGTACTCTTGTCTATTTTCATACTCCTGCTAAGCAGATCATCAACATTCAGCTGGTCAGGACCAATCATAGTCGAACTGTCCACGGTATAAAAATTACTGAGCAGATAGTCAAAATCCCTCAGTTTCTCAATCGACATATCAATAGGCGACTGTCCCTGCTCCACAGAAGGTTCCTGCTTTGCCAGTGTATCATCCCCTATCAGCTTTCCATTCTCATCTACCATATTTTCATCATCTGCCTGGCTTTTCAGAATCTTTGCTATCGTTTCCTCATCCTCCATCGCAGATTCATAGGGCTTTTTCTGCTCCACATATTTCACAAGGGGAATCCATGAAAGTGCCCTCTCTTTTATCCATTCCGCCGCCGTTGGCCCCGGCTCCTTTTTCAGATATGCCAGACCCGGCATGTACATCTCTTCTGTATATTTCAAAACCATTTTCTGGCTTTCATATTTGAACTCATTCATCCTGTTTTTACTGCATATGTAAAACATACTGAGACAAGCCAGCACGCCAAAAGCAGCCAGAACAATGCGGAGAACTGCTGTTTGTTTCATATACCGCCTTCTTTCCAGAGGAATCCGGGCAAAGGCCGCCTTACAGAGAAGGGGGAAATGCCCTTCTCCATATATATGACCTTCCAATGCTTATTATGCCTGCCCGGCATTGTTAAACAGCAGATTAAGCCCCTCTGATATTGTATAGCTGATCTGTTTCACCATCTCATCCACATCTTTCGGCGTTACAAACATACCATTCAGGTGCGGGGATATCAGTTCTTTTACAAGTTCATACTTCTCCGCAGCATTATAAGTACGCAGAACGTCCCCTACACCTTTAAGCATCTCGGATGTTTCAAGAGCGTTAATCAGATTTTCCATCGTATCATTTACAATGGTTGCGGCATCCACAACCGTAGGCACACCGATTCCGATAACAGGGACCCCCAGCGACTCCTTTGTCAGCCCATTCCTGTGGTTTCCCACACCGGACCCGGGATGTATCCCCGTATCGGCAATCTGAATTGTCCGGTTCAGTCTCCGGCTGTTTCTGGCTGCCAGCGCATCAATCGCAATCACCAGGTCCGGATCCGTTTCATCCACAACCCCCTTCACGATTTCCACCGTCTCCATACCAGTCTGCCCCATAACACCGGGTACTATGGCACTCACCAGATTCGCATGCTCCATCCCCATCGCATATTTTCCATATTCCTTCACAATATGCCTTGTCACACAGAGGTTATCTACGACATGCGGGCCCAAAGCATCCGGCGTCACCTGACGGTTGCCGAGCCCGACAATCAGAACCGACAGGTCTTCTTTATCCATCAGGCCCAGCTTTTCAATGAGTTCCTGAATATAACCCGCCAGCTCCTCAGAAATCTCTCTGTGATACCCTTCATCCGGCACAGCCATGTTCGGAGCCTCCACCGTCAGATAGGTGCCCACCGGCTTGCCCATGACCTTGGCCCCCTTCTCCGTCTCAATGCGTACTCTGGAAATCCGGATCTCCCGTTCCTCATCGTACTCCTCTTCAAGAACAACTCCCTGCACTTCCACGTTGTCTGACTCAAACCGCTCCTTTTCTTCCAGAGCAAGGTCTGTTCTTACACTATACTTTTCCAACATCTTCAAATCCTCGCTTTTCCTTTACCTCATTTTCATTTATTGCTAGTTTTTACAATAATTTAGGAAATATGTATTGACAACCTTTGTTCCTTATCATAAAATGAATGAGTATGTTCCGCTAAGAACGTCCGTGTCCGATTCTTACGGGATCATGAAAATCACTATTTGAAAATTTCACATATTTGGAGGTGTACAGATTGGCTAACATTAAATCTGCTAAAAAGAGAATTTTAGTTAACGAAACAAAAGCTGCAAGAAACAAAGCAATCAAGTCCAGAGTTAAGACTGCCGTAAAGAAAGTAGAGGCTGCAGTAGCACAGAAGGACGCTGCAACAGCAAAGACAGCATTACAGGCTGCCATTAAAGAGATTTCTAAAGCTGGAAGCAAAGGTGTTTATCATAAAAATACCGTTTCAAGAAAAATCTCCCGTTTATCAAAAGCTGTAAACGAGATTGCTTAATTTTTGAAATAATAGAACAAAGCACCCACTCCCGTCAGGTGGATGCTTTTTTTATGTCAATCTTTATAGTTTCGCATATCCGAAACTGTTAATGAGTCCTTCGATCTTCTGCCCTGCCTTGCACATCGGACATTCATTGGGGGCATATACCTGGTAATTCGGCAGGTCTGAGCTTGTAAAGATCGTCTTCACTTCCATCCCGGCTACCTTGGAAATCGCACTGAACACACAGCAGATTCCACAGACAACGCCGCCATAATAGAGAACCGATTCGATCGCCTGATAAGCCAGTGCGCCTGTCGCCATCGAATCTGTGAGTATCAGCACCTGCTTTCCCTGGATCATCCTCTGATTGTTATCCCTGAACAGAATCTGGCCGGAAGAATCGAATTCCGGAGTTACCACGGAAATATTATTCCCCCCGCTCATAGACGCATTCGTACTGTCAGCTAGAGCCTCTGCCATGAAAGTACCGATCACCTCGGTATTCTTCAGGCAGACTATTGTATCCACCATCGTATTCATCAGATACTCCGAGGCCAGAGTCCTTGCAGTCTCCCGGGCATTATTGTGGCGTGTTTTAACAGTAGACATGTCAATATAAGTATTCACATGTGAGTGTCTGGTTGCAAAGTGGCCGCTCATAATCTTAATACGGGCCTTGGGGTTCTTCGTTGAGCGAAGATTCATTAATCTTTCATCCATACTGCCATCTCCCTTCTGGTAAAAACAAAAAGCTTTTCCTCAAATCTTACTAATCTTATTTTACCATATACAGGAAGAAAAGTGCAGTTAAATTATTTTTTTCGGGTCCTTCACATCTTTCAGCGCCGGCCAGACTGTAATCAGCATCGTGACAAAGCTGGCAGTCCCCCCGATCGCATTCGATACCGGCTCAGCCCAGAATACGCCTGCGGTCCCCATCCCATTGATCATTGGAAATAAGAGCGTCAAAGGGATGACTATAATCACTTTTCTAAACAGAGAAAAGAAAACAGCCTGCCTGGCACGATTCAGTGCCACATAGGTCGACTGTCCGGAAAACTGCAGCGCCATCATAAAGATACCGCAGAAATAGATCCTCATTGCAGGCACACCAGCCTGAATCAGTTCCGGTTCACTTGTAAACAGGCCCAGAAAGAATGACGGTGCAAAGAAAAGGACAGCCCACATCAGGCAGGTAAATATGATACAGCTCCCTGACATGAATTTGATCGCCTTTTTTACTCTGTCATAACAGCCTGCCCCGTAATTGTAACTAATCACCGGCTGTGCACCGGATGTCAGGCCAGTCACAGGCATAGTGATGATCTCCCTCACAGAATTGATGACCGTCATAATCCCCACATATAAGTCTCCCCCGTACCGGGACAGGGTCGCATTGCAGACAATCTGGACGGCGCCGTTCGTCACGGACATTACGAAACCAGAAGTTCCCAGTGCGGTTATTTCTTTCACAAGAGACTTACTCAGCCGCATAGAACTGCGGTCCAGTGTCAGTATCGCCTTTTCCCCTGTCAGGAATTTCAGAACCCAGACGGCAGAGAGTCCCTGCGAAATAACCGTTGCAATTGCAGCTCCCCTGACCCCCATATGAAAAACAAAGATCAAAAGCGGGTCCAGAATGATATTCGTTACAGCTCCGAGAATGACCGTCAGCATCCCCATCCTGCCGAATCCCTGTGCATTGATAAAATTATTCATGCCCAGACTGATCATGACAAATATCGTTCCGAACAGATAGATTGTGATATAAGAATCCGCATACGGGAAGGTCACATTACTTGCCCCGAACAGGTAGAGAAGCGGCTTCTTGAATACAAGGCAGAGAAACATCAGTACTACACCCGTAAGAAGCAGCATGGAAAAAGAATTTCCCATGACTTTCTTTGCCTTCTTTTCCTCATGGGCGCCTCTTGCAATGGAGCACAGAGGTGCCCCGCCCATGCCGAACAAATTTGCAAAAGCCGTGATGACCGTAATAATCGGGAGAGTCAGCCCGATGCCTGTCAGAGCCTCTGCGGATGTATGGGGGATATGACCAATGTAGATTCTGTCTACAATGCTGTAGAGTACATTAATCAGCTGTGCCAGCGTCATAGGGAGTGCGAGCCCCAAAATATTACCGGCAATACTGCCCTGGCTGAAATCATTTTTTTCTGTCACATAAACCACTCTTTCATGCAAGGAAACCCCAGCGCCTGTCATAAGGCGCCGGGGTTCCACGTATTTTTCTAATCTCCCGTCATTCCTGAAAAGATTAGTTATTGATCAGCTTATCTTCATCACTCCAGCTGTAAAGCTTTCTTACTTCCTCGCCGACTTTCTCCGCCGGATGCTCAGCTGCAAGCTTTCTCATCGCTCTGAAGTGAGCCTGGCCGCCTGCTTCTGACATATCAAGCAGGAAGTCTTTTGCAAATGTACCGTCCTGAATGTCGCTTAAGATCTTCTTCATGTTCTTCTTAGTCTCGTCTGTAATGATCTTAGGTCCTGTTATGTAATCACCATACTCAGCTGTGTTAGAGATAGAATATCTCATTCCTGAGAATCCTGACTGATAGATCAGGTCAACAATCAGCTTCATCTCATGGATACATTCAAAGTAAGCATTTCTCGGATCATATCCTGCTTCTACCAGAGTCTCGAATCCTGCCTGCATCAGTGCACATACACCACCGCAAAGAACTGCCTGCTCTCCGAAAAGGTCTGTCTCTGTCTCTGTTCTGAATGTTGTCTCTAATACACCTGCTCTTGCCCCACCGATTCCGAGTGCATATGCCAGTGCCTTATCAAGAGCCTTTCCTGATGCATCCTGCTGTACAGCTACAAGACAAGGAACACCCTTTCCTGCCTGGTACTCACTTCTTACAGTGTGTCCCGGTCCCTTAGGCGCGATCATAGTAACGTCTACATACGGAGGCGGTACGATCTGTCCGAAGTGGATTGCAAAGCCGTGTGCGAACATCAGCATATTGCCTTCTTCCAGATTTGGCTCAATGTCTTTTTTGTACATTGCAGCCTGTTTCTCATCGTTGATCAGAATCATGATGATATCTGCTTTCTTAGCAGCCTCTGCTGCCGTAAATACCTCGAATCCCTGTTCTTCTGCTTTCTTCCATGACTTGCTGCCCTCATAAAGACCGATGATAACGCTGCATCCTGATTCTTTTAAGTTCAAAGCATGTGCGTGTCCCTGGCTTCCGTAACCAATAACTGCGATTGTCTTGCCTTCTAACATGGAAAGGTTACAATCTTCCTGATAATAAATTTTTGCTGCCATTTTAATCTTCCTCCTAATTCTTTTTCATCAGAGCTTTTGTCTGATGATACATTACTTTGTATTGAACATCCCCTGCCCAATAGATTTATGAGTTAAAGGCGCTCTGCCTCTAGCTTCCGGTAGTCTTACCTGCACTTTTCCACGGTACCGGCCATACTCAGTCGATGAATGTGACGTCCTTGATGCCTCTCGCCAGACCGGTGATTCCTGTTCTTGCCAGTTCCAGAATCTCATATCCGTCCAGAAGATTCAAAAATGCTTCCAGCTTGGACTGGTTCCCTGTCAGTTCGATGATCATGGACTCCTTCTCGACATCTACAATCTTGGCCCTGAAGATATCTGCGATAGAGATTACTTCCGGACGCTGTGCAGCGTTGGCACGGATCTTCACCATAATCAGCTCCCGGTAAACGGATTCCCCGTCTTTGAGGACTTTGATTTCAATGACATCCTCCAGCTTGCGGACCTGCTTCTCAATCTGGGAAAGGATCAGCTCATCTCCGCTTGCCACTACAGTGATTCTTGTAAATCTTGGATCTGCAGTCATGCCTGCAGTGATACTGTCAATGCTGTAGCCTCTTCTGCTGAAAAGACCCGCAATCCGGCTCAGTACACCTGGATTGTTATCAACCAGCAATGAATAAACCTGTCTTCTCATATGCTTCCCTACTTTCTTAAACAACTTCAGAAATGCAAAAACAGAGTGCGTTCTGTTTTTTAATCATATCAAGTTCCATTTTCTTTGTCAAGAGCTTTTCAGAATTTCTTATTTTTTATCTGCTTCCCATTTCTTCATATACTGAATAACATCTCTCACTACCATAAGGTTGCGGACATCCTTCATCGGTATCTCCGCCTGAAATTTTTCTTCAAATGCACATACAAGGTTTGCTACATCCATTGAATTCAGCGCCAGGTCCTTCACAAACTCTGTATCCATCGTCAGGTGCTGTACGCCTGTCACCTCATCTACAATTTCTTCTACGATGTGCAGCATTTCCTCCTCTGTCATAGGCTCACCTTCCTTCTCTGGATTTTCTGCATAGACGTTTTCTGAAACTCTGACTCTGAGAGTTTCACAGACTGGATCCTTTTGTAGACAGGCAGTCTGCTGTTCAGTCTTGTAATCTCCTCCTGAATATTTTCCAAAATTTTGTAGTTGTCCGTCTCATCCGTTTTACTCATATCTACACAGATCAGTGCGGACAGTCTCACTTCGTCCGGCGCATTTCCCGTACTTTCTCCATATACCATGACTTCCTTTACAAGAGGAATCTGGTGGATATAGGCTTCCAGTTCCTCAGGCACGACTTTTTTTCCGTTGTTAAACACGATCAGATTCTTTTTTCTTCCGCAGATGAACAGGAATCCTTTCCTGTCCAGATAGCCGATATCTCCGGTATGGAACCAGCCGTCCGTAAAACTCTCCTCCGTAATTCCGGGATTTTTATAGTATTCTTTAAACACGCAGGGGCCTTTCACAAGAATCTCCCCGTCTGCAATCTTCATTTCGATTCCCGGAAGCAGAAGTCCTACAGAGTTGATTCTGTTTTGTCCGCGTATACTATTGCTGATCAGCGGACTGCACTCTGTAATCCCGTATCCCTGAAGCAGGTCGATGCCATAGGCTGTGTATTCCTCCGCTATCTTTTCGTTCAAATGCGCGCCTCCGCAACAGATTGTTTTGAGAGAATCCCCCATGATTTCTTTCATCCCGTTTACAAGGACCGGTTTTTTCAGAAATACACTCTTACGGAACCTTTCCACGGCCTGTTCTGTCTGTTCCCGGATCCCCAGTTTTTCCTGCACACGGTGTATCTCTTTTAAGAGGTTTTCCAGAACAAGCGGCACTGCCATGATAATTTCCGGGCTATATAACTTAATATCGCGGAACAAAGTCTTCAGATTGCCGTTGATACAGATATTCTGGCCGTGGGCAAGTATGTTCAGTATGCCACAGCCCAGCGAATAGGTATGGTAAAGCGGGAGCGGGTTGAACATCCGGTCTTCCAGCTTTACGGAAGCCTGACAGCAGCAGGCATCATACATCATGTTGTAATGGCTTAAGACTACCGCTTTGGACACACTCGTCGTACCCGATGTGTAGACGATCGCAAGCGGCGTCTCTTTCTCCACCTTTTTCCCAAAGCTAAAATCCCGGATTCCTGCCGCCGATACAGCATCACGCCCTTCCCGGATCATCTGCACGAAATCACTCTCCATCGGAATGGCGAATCCATTCTTCCAGCCATCGAATGCCGGCAGGAACTCCTTCTGGGCAATAACAAAGGAAGCGTCTGCAAAATCAGCCAGATTTACAATTTCATTCTCCGGCTGCTCAACATCAATCGGAACTCCAACGGAACCGATGCAGCCGGCAGCACAGAATGCAACGATCCATTCATAGGAGTTTTCCCCTACAATCCCGATATGCTTTCCGGCCATTTTTCTCTGTGCCATCATATATGCGGCGCCCTGCACGTCTTTAACGAATTCCCCGTATGTAACACTCAGCTCTTCCCGGTCTCTTCCGAACATAGTAATAGCTTTCTTTTCTGTATAGAGGTCCTTTACCTCCAACAGACATTCCGGAAGGGTTTCATATACTTTTACATCTCTATATAATGTCTTCTGTTCCATAATCCGCATATCTCCCTTTGTTATTTTCTTCATAAGTCCACTGCAGTTCCCCACATATCGTATCGTAATCTTCCAACACTTCTAAAAATGCATCCACAAGGCATGGGTCAAACTGACTGCCTTTCCCTGTCCTGAGCTGTACCACCGCCTGATCAAAAGAAAGCCTCTTTCTGTAATGCCTGTCTGACATCATTGCATCAAAGGCATCTGCAATCGATATGATCCTTGCCTCCTTCGGAATTCCTTCCCCCATCCGCTTTTTCGGATAACCGGTCCCGTCGAAACGCTCGTGGTGGGCACAAACGATATCACCGATTGCATTAAACATGTCCATGCAGGCCAGAATATTTGCCCCGATTCCCGGATGCTTCTTTATTTCCGCAAATTCGTTTTCCGTCAGCCGGTCCGGTTTGCTTAAAATAGCATCAGATACTCCAATCTTCCCGACATCATGCAAAAGCCCGGCGATACGGACTCTGTTAATAAACACTTTGTCGTCAGATACTTTCTTTGCAAGTTCCACCCCGTAAAATGATACTCTGTCGGAATGCCCCCTCGTATACAGATCCTTCGCATCCACCAGAAGACGCAGCGCCTCTACTGTCTGCATAAAACTGTCCCGCAGTCTTTTATTCATGCTCGAAAGTCTGACATTATTTGCGTTCAGCAGGATTTTCAACAGTGCATTGTGAAGCGCAGTTGTAACCTGTTCCGCATAAACCGAAAGCAGAGCCTCCATCGTGATATCAGGACGTTCTTCCATCTCCGCCCCGAGCACACCAAGTATCATCTCATTTTTTCCAAGAAGCGGTACCAGCAGTACATGTTTTTCATCCTGAAAAATAATTCTGCGTTCATTCAGACTCTGTCTGATTACCCCCACCACTTCAGGATAATTTTCTCTTTCAAATTCGAAAAAAGACATCTCATATTTTCCGGCCCCCCGGTAAATATCCGCAGGCAGCTCAGCTGTATCAATATCAGTCAGTATGCTGTCCGGTTTCACCCATACAAAGCAGTCCTGAGATCTTGTCAGTTCCTTTAATTCAGTCAGGACCTGTCTGCACAGTTCATCCACCGGGAGCATCTGGTGCAGATGCGGGATTGCTGTCAGAATGCTGGACAATCCATCCTGGTAGCGGTAAATGGTATTAATATGGCGGATACATTTTACACAGCTTTCCACAAGCAGTTCCAACTGGTCATACCTGCTGCTTTTTTCACAATATCCCTGAATTTCCAACTCCCGGATCGTATTAAGGGGCGGTGCCAGTTCCTTGTGGCCCGTCAGCATGATCACATAGATTCTCTGATCGAATTTCCTGAGCCTCGCCACCACTTCGTCCCCACAGACCGGTGTCATAATAAAATCCAGAATTAGAATATCATAATGCTCTTCTTCCATCTGCCTCAGCGCTTCCAGTGGGTTCTCCTGTGTCACCACCTCATAGCCCTTTGTCCGGAAATTAGCCCCCAAAGCCTCCAGGATATTCCTGTCATCATCAAGAATAAACATTTTAAATCCATTTTTTTCTTTTCCAGCTCTATTCTTACGCATGTTTCCTATCCTCTCTCCTCATCAGGAAGCTCGACAAAAAAGCTTGCCCCGCCGTCCTCATTGTCCTCAACCCATATTTTTCCTCCAAATCTTGCCCGGATGATTTCCGCCGAGCTGTACAGTCCCAGTCCCGTACCCTTCGTTCCTTTTGTCGTATACATGGATCGGAAAAGTTTCTCCTTCACATCATTCGGAATACCGCACCCCTGGTCCCTTACCATCATACAGATGCTGTGTTCTGTCCGAAAGGCTCTCAGCTTTATTTCCCCGCCTCTTCCTTCCATCGCATCACAGGCATTATCAATCAGGTTATTAATTACCTGGACCATATTATTGATATCCCCGTGTATTACATTCCCCTCGGGCAGCTCGTTCGAAACGATGAGCCGGCAGCCGTTCTTTCCCAGTTTTCCCTTTAAAAACATCTGGACTCTCTTTATCAGCTCGTCAATGGTAAATTCACCTTCCGAAGACGTGCTCAGATTTGCTGCCATTCCTTTTACCGTAGTAATAATATCGGACATATAAGCACAGCATTCTTTGATTCTTTGAAGCCAGCCGGACATTTCATCCGCAATCTCCTTATGGTCCTCTACGGTCACATCCTGATCTCCGATACTATCCTTATATTCTCTTACCAGATCTTCCAGAAGCGCCACATCACCAGACACGGCCATAATAGGAGTCTTCAGGTTATGTGAAATACTTCCGATCATCTGGCCGAGGGAGATCAGCCGTTCCCGCTCCATTGCCCGGCTCAGGTTCTGCTGTTTCCTGCGCATCTCTTCCTTTAATTTTGTCACGTCCCTGAACATGGCCAGTACCCCTGCCAGCCTGTGTTTGACCAGAATCGGGGTTAGTTCTACAGAATAATAAAATTTTCCTTCCTCACAGAGGATGGCCTGCTCATAAGATATAATATTAACCGACTGCTTACATACATCAAAAAAATTGAGCAGATTATAGATGACATCCTTTTTCCGGTCCTCCAGTTCTTCCACAATCCTGTTCAGGTAGCTGTTAATCCTCATATGGTACTTATCCCCGAATATCTCCTCAAAAGCCGTATTGCTGTAAATGATGCAGCTGTCCGCAGACAGGATTGCATATCCTTCCGAAATATTGTCCACCATATTTTCCAGCGCCGCCGGCTTGATATTAAGGAAATTAAAATAATAGACCGCGATCCCGTGGCATATAATCGTGACCAGAAAGGCAAGCGGTGTTGCCGATATTGGCAGATTCACCACCTTCAGTGTTGCCAGCAAGTTGGTGAAAAGCGGAACCAGAAGCCCGCCGATAAACAGGCCAACCTGCCCCCACACCCTCCTCACACGGCTTTTTAAACCGAAACGTATCATGATTATAAGGACAAACAGGGAATAAATATAATACTGCAGCCCTGAAATAATAAACAGAGGTCCAAAACGCACCTCAGAGGCATAGATGGAAAACCTGCGATAGAACAGGTGGTGCAGCGGATTTGTAAATACAATCAGGGATGACAGGGCCGGCAGCAGATACAGCAGCCAGTAATTCCGCGGTACTTTCACAAGATTTTTTGTAAAAATAAGCGAGATCATCAGTATTGTCATAATAAGCAGTGCAGAACATGCACATGTAATGGCATCCAGCACCTGCCAGATGCCCACCTTTTTCGTATGCTCCATACCGATGATCGCCACCAGCCAGACGAGCAGGAAGGCCGCCGAAGACAGGTACAATTTCTGCACTGCACTGAGTCTGCCCTTCAAAAAGCAGCTGACTATAAAAAATGCAAGAACCGCAGCAGATACATCCAATATGTGGCCGACAATTGTCATACCTTTCCCTCACTTCCTTCCTGTAAAAAACACATCTTTTGTTTATCAATATCTGGTTTCTGCCACCAGAAATCCAGTTCCGCCAATTTTTTTAGTGTCTTGTCCTGACGAAGCTGCACCATACTCCCGTCTGTTTTTCCTTCATACCACACCTGTGCCAGTGCCTGTATATATGGTGAATCAGACTCTGTCATACGTTTCTCAAGCATATGCTCAAAGTCATCGGCAGACACTCGCTCTATTGGTGCACAGGCTTTGGCAAGCGGTCCGATCTCAGTCTCGTACGGGCAGTATATGTGGTATGTTCCGCCTGTTGAACCACTTAATCTGACCACGGCCTCCGCGGCCTGATTGACAGGTGTCAGCTCGATCGGCTGATGATAGAGGGCCTCCGGCATCATTCCCAGTTCCAGAATGCCTTTGATCAGCCGGTAATATGCATTTGACTGTGGGTTCTTCTGGAATTTTCCATTATAAGAATTAGCCGCCAGCCTTCCGATCCTGAATATTCTTGCATGCGCTCCTTCTTTCACGGCATCATCTACCAGCTTTTCTGCAAGGAGTTTGCTCTTGACATAAGGATTATCCTGCCAGTTCTGCCCGGCATCCAGATCTTCTTCATGAAAGGCATATGTCCGGCCCGGTTCCTCCCGAAGCCTGTTTCCGGCCACACTGACAGTCGACATGTGCATCATTGCCGCACCTGCCTTTTTCACAAAATGCAGTACCTCCGCGGTCCCCTCTATATTTGTACGGTTCAGCTCCTCCGGCGGCGCATAGTGCCTGACATCCGCCGCACAGTGGAATACGCGTGTCACTTCCTGTACCATTTTGTCATAGATATCCTGTGGCAGCCCGAACCCTTCCTTTGTTATGTCACCAGTGGCAATTTCAATGCGCCCCGCGTACTTCTCATAAAAACCGGAATCAAAATATGTATCCAGAACCTCTTTCAACCGTTCCCCGTTCCCTCTGACCAGGCAGTATACTTTCTCACCACCATACTCCAGCAGTTTTTTTAGAATATAACTTCCCAGATATCCGGATGCACCGGTCAGGAGTATGGCTCCCAGTGAACAGATACATTCATCCACCCCCGCTGATTTACGTGGGATTTCCGGCGTCACTGTCTGCTCCTGTGCCGTTTTCTGCTCCCCATCCCGCTTTTTGCCAGATAAAAGCTTTTCCTGAGCATCAAGTGTCGGATAATGATAAAAATCATTGATGCTGAAATCGTACTGTTTCTGATGATACCTGTTCAGAATCAGGATAGCCATAAGAGATGTTCCTCCCTGCTCAAAAAAAGAAACTTCCGGGTCGGGGTCTTTTCCGAGCACTTCCCGCCACAATGCAGTGATTTCACTCATTTCTCTTTCTCCTGCTTCTGCAGCAGATTTTATATCCGGCAGTGCAAGTTTCTTCAAATCCATTTTACCGCTTGCCGTTCTCGGCATTTCTGTAAATGTCAGGATTTCAGAAGGAATCATATAATCTGGGAGTCTTTCTAACAGAAATTCTCTGAGTGCCCCTTCCTGATAACCGGGGGCCGCTACCGCAGCACCTCTTAAATACTCTGGAATCCCGTCCCTTAGCACGGGAACAACTGCAGCCTCTTTCACCATCCCTGACTGCTGCATAACTTCTGCAATTTCCAGGGGTTCAATTCTGTGTCCATTCAGCTTCAGTTGTGTGTCAACACGCCCCAGACACTGCCAGTTTCCATCCGCCCTGAGTCTGCCGAGATCTCCGGTGCGGTACATCTTCTCTTCTTTTGAGTAACAGTCCGGCACAAATACCTCCTCTGTCAGTTCCGGCTGGCCAATATAACCGGCTGACAGGCATTCCCCGGCTATATATATTTCCCCCACCGCAGTCGGCGGCAGCGGCTTTCCTTTTTCATCCAGCAGGTAGTAGCGGCAGTTTCCGATAGGCTTTCCTATATGGATGCTGTCCTCATCCGTAATATCTCCCTGGCAGTTATGGACAGACGTTTCCGTCGGGCCGTAGATATTGAAGATTCTGGCATCTGTGAGGTCCTTCAGCCTCCTTTTAAGCTCCATCCCCCACGGCTCACCGAGAAGGATAATCCTGTGTATGCCGCTCAGGCTCGCACAAAAGCTTTCATCACCCAGACACATCTGCAGTCTGGACGGAGTCAGCTGGAGGATCGTTACCCGGTCCCTCCTGATCCGCTCTGCCATCTTCCACGGGAGCAGCATTTCTTCTTCATCCGCAATACTGACCGGATACCCCTTCCCCAGCGCCAGAATTGTTTCTGTTGTAAACACGTCAAATACACAGTTGGATGCACAGAGGATTTTTTCATCCCACGTACCAAGCAGTGGTTCCAGATGCGCTGACAGATTCGACAGCGCCTTGTGAAGCATGACAACCCCCTTCGGCTTTCCTGTTGTACCGGATGTAAAGATCACATTTGCCGCATCGGATGACTGGTGCTTCCTGTGAAACACTGAATCTCCCTTTAAACGGAGCAGCTCCTCCTCATCCCAGACCAGTGCCTCACAGGGCATCCCATCCAGAACGAGTTCCTCCTGCCCGTAAACGGCCATCCGGACCCCCGCCTGCTCAAGCATGTACCTGATCCGCTCTTTCGGAAAAGCCGGGTCTACCGGCACATAGGCTGCCCCGGCTTTCAAAATGCCGAACATAAGGACTGGCATCAGCCCCGTCCGTTTCGTCAGGAAGGCGACCTTGTCCCCTGCTGTAATCCCTTTGTTTTCCAAAACAGTGGCAAGTAGATCGCTTTTTTCCTTTAATGTTCCGAACGTGTCAAACTGCCCATCGCCCCACTGTACCGCTATTCTATCCGGGTTGGCTGCGGCTGTTTCGTCCAACAGGCAGTCCACGGGTGCCGCATCATAGGGCGTGCGGATTCTCCTCGGCTGCTCCAGAAGGCGGATTCTGTCCGCCGCATCCAGCATCTCTATGACGCCCAGCCTCTTTTCAGGATGTTTCAGCACCTCTTTGAGTCCCTGCACACAGCATCTTCCATAAAAAGCAATGGTTACCTCGTCGAACAGACTCTTCGCATACTCGAAACGGAAACGGTACCCGCCCTTCATGTAAGTCACTTCCAGATTCAGGTCCATCTTGACTGCATGTGTATCATAAGGCATGTAAATAAGGTCTGCACCCCCAATAGTAACATCCTCCTTCTGCAAAGGAGTCATGGTAAACAGAATGTCAAACAGTGTATTTCTATCTCTTGATCTCTCTGCACCGGAAAGCCCGGTCAGCTCTTCCAGCGAAATTTCCTGATGATCCAGCATTCCGGACACTGTATGACGGACATTATGCAGATACGTTTCAAAAGTCAGCTCCGGGTCCGCATGGATGAACACAGGAAGTGTATGTACAAAAACACCTGTCATTTCCCCCATGTTCTGTTCATGCCGCCCGGAAACAGGGGTTCCGGCCACTACCTTTTCTGATCCTGAATACCGGCTGACCAGAAGGCCGTAAACTGACAAAAGAAGAATGAACGGTGTCACCTCATGCTCCTCGCAGAATTCTTTTATGCTGCCGCTTAAGGCTTCCGGAAGAACAAAGCAGTGCTCCGCCCCCTTTCCGTCAAACACTGGCGGTCTTGGCCGGTCAAGGGGAAGTGTTTTCTCCGGCAGGGAGTTCCTCATCTGTTCCATCCAGAATTTCCTGCCGGAATCCCTCCCCTGACCGGAATTTTCCTTCACCCACCATGCATAATCGGCATATGTAAGTTCCGGTACTTTTACTTCGCCGCCCCGGTAGTACAGGTCGAGCCTGTGAAGCAGAATCTGCATGCTGATTCCGTCAGAGATAATGTGATGCATATCCAGAAGAAGCCCCGGCTCATTTTCCGGGAGCTTAACCATTGCCGCCCGGAACAAAGGTCCCTTCTCCAGGTCAAACGGGCGCACAAAATGATGCATGGCCTCTTCAAATCCGGCCGCTTCCATCCATTCCATCCGGAAGTCACTCTGGGGGAGCACTCTGGCCGTCACCTGTCCGCTTTCAATCATAAAAACAGTCCTAAGTACCGGATCCTGTTCTGCCATTTTGCGGAAAGCCTGTTCCAGTCTCGGGAAATCCAGCCATGTACCAAGTCGGAAGGCCATCGGCATATTATAGCTGATCTTTGTCTCATCCAGCTGCTGGAGAACATAAAAACTTTCCTGAGAAGGCGTCAACGGATAAAATGCCTGCTCTTGAGCCTTCTTTATGCCTGCTTTCCGGTTCCCACTTTCAACCGCCTTCCCCCGGATCAGGTTGCCGAGTCTTCTCAGTGTGGAACAACCATATAATTCTGTAACCGATATACTCCTTGAAAATTCTTTTTCTACCTCCAGAAGCATCAGCACCGCATTCAGGGAATCGCCGCCTGACCGGAAGTAATCCGATTGTACTCCCAGTTCTTCCCGCTTAAGTACCCGTTTCCAGATATCGAGAAGAACTTCTTCTACTTCATCGGCAGGATGTACCTGCTCATTTGTAATAACCGGTTTTTCCAGCAGTCTGAAATCGACTTTTCCATTTGTGGTAAGCGGCAGTTTTTCTACCCTTACCGCTGCAGCCGGTATCAGATACCGCGGCAGGTAATTTGCGGCGTAGGTAAGTAGTGCTTCCTCTGTCAGTTCTTCATCTCCCGCAAAATACGCAGTCAGCATCCCTTCTGATACCGTCACTGCCGCCGTCCGGACTCCGGGATGGAGCATGAGCACGGATTCTATCTCGGAAAGCTCAATTCTGTGTCCAAGCAGTTTTACCTGATCGTCTTTCCTTCCCAGATAAAAGATTCTCCCGTCTTCCGACCATTTCCCATAATCACCGGTGCGGTATATCCGCGCCCCCTTTATAAACGGGTCCGCAAGGAAACTCTCCTTTGTCAGTTTCTCCCGGCTATGATACCCTCTTGCCAGACATTCACCTCCGATATAAATCTCACCGGCTGAACCGGGCGGCAGCGGGTTCATATATTCATCCAGTATATAGATCCTGCAGTTCTGCAGGGGGGCACCGATATTGACGGATTCCCTGCCGTTTACTGCTGCATGGCTGACTGCCACTGTCGCCTCGGAAGGTCCATACTGGTTGTATACCACCGCTGATGTAAGGCCTGAAAGAGTTCTGTAAAGCTGCAGAGGAAAACTCTCTCCTCCGCATATGATCGTTTCCAGATGAGACAGTGCTTTTCTAAATTCTTCCTCTGCCATATAAGCGGATAACCTGGACGGCGTCAGCGCCATAAACCCAGCATCATAATTCAGAATCAGCCTGCCGATCTTCCGGGGATGATTCATTTCCTGACCGGAAGCCATAACGATCGTCTTTCCGTTTAAAAGTGCGGACACACTTTCCAGCAGAAAGGCATCGAATCCTACATTACAGATCGAAAGGACCGCGCCCTTTGGATATAGTGGCTGCATGGCTGCGGCCAGATTCACAACACTGTGCTGTTCCACTTCTACCGCCTTCGGAAGACCTGTGCTGCCGGATGTATAAACCAGATATGCCAGATCATCCGGTTGTGATAATACAATGGGATCAGTGGAAACCGGGCTGTCCTTTCCAGAAATAAGCGCGGTAAACTCCAGGACATGTACTGCAGTGTCCTGCCCCCATAACATTTCTTTTCGGGCGTCTTCCCCATCCAGTGCCTGACTGTCATCAGTAATGACAAACAGCGCATGGCTGTCTGCCAGCAATTCCTCTTTCCTCATGGATGGCAGCTCTGTATCTATAAAAAGCCAGCTGTTACCTGAAAATATGATACCTGTAAGCGCGGCAAACAAACGGTCACTGCGTTCCATCAGCAATGCAACCGTTCCTTGTTCATCCCCTGTTATCTCCCTGATTCTTTCGGAAATGATTCCCGCCTGTCTTCCC
Source organism: Faecalicatena orotica (assembly GCF_905197545.1). Lineage (NCBI taxonomy): Bacteria > Bacillati > Bacillota > Clostridia > Lachnospirales > Lachnospiraceae > Faecalicatena > Faecalicatena orotica. The sequence continues at coordinate 113,471 of NZ_CAJJZH010000009.1, read as the reverse complement.
AGCTCTTTATATGATATTCTTTTTCCTTCAAATATAACGGCTGCCCGGTCCGGATACAGCTGCATCATCTCATCCAGCTTTTGTGCAATACATTTTTCACGTTCATACCATGTATCCGTCTGGTTAAAATCAAAGATGACCCTTTCCTCGGTCTCCTCGCCAAGCAGGGAGAGGCAGGATATCGGCTTGTCCGGTTCCCGGAGGGCTTCTTTTAGGATGCGTGAAAGCGTTTCATGGAGCTTCTCTATTTCCTGTTCACTGAAAATCTGTGTCAGATAATCATAATCTACCGTAAACTGGTTTTCTCCGTCGCGGCTGCTTAAATGAATGCACAGCGCTTCGCTCTGGTAACCACTGTACAGCCACCGGCCTTCCAGAAAAACACGGGCCCCTCTTAAATGGTCCATCTTACCGTTCTGATAGGACAGCACAATGTGGAACAAAGGCTCGTTTCCTTCGTGGCCGCCTTCCTGAGCCAGTTTTTTTATATATTCAAACGGGATTCTTTGATGGCACAATAAGGAAAACCAGTCAGACTGAAGCTTTTCATTAAACTGGTTCCATGACATCGAAATATCAAGTTCATTTACAAACGGCAGTGTATTGACAAACATCCCGCCGGCCTGCTTTTCCCTGTAATTGAGTCTGTTGATTGTCGGCACACCGATGCAGAATCTCTCCTGCCCTTTCATGCGCCTTAAGTAAATCGCCAGACCCATGTAAAAGACCGCAAACGGAGAAACCTTCTCTTTCTCACAAAAACTGCCAATCAGACGGTTCAGGCGATTGGATAACCGGTATGATTTACGATAACCGACAGGGCTTACGAGAGCACACTGGTACTCTTTTGCCAGTCCCGGTGAAATATTTTTCAAAGCCTCTTTCCAGTACCTTTTATCTTTCTCAAAGGCTCTGGATTGTAAATAATTTTGTTCATTTATGATATGCTCCTCATAAAACGGGACAGCCTCATGATCAGGCTTAAGACCGCTAAGGAGCCGGAAATAATTATGAATGATATGATTGGTAACCAATGCGTGAGACCATGCATCGGCGATGATGTGGTGTACTCTTGTAAGGATCCCGCCACTGCTCTCAGATGTCTTAAATAATAACATCTCACACAGGGAATGGTCCTCGAGCATAAAATGCTCTCTGGCAACAGAATGGAACCAGGTCGTAAGCCCTTCCTCATCCGTTTCCGTGAAATCGAATAAAGCTGTCCTTCCCGGCAGTTCCTCTGTAATATATTGTCCGGGCTTTCCGTCCCTCACTGTGATTCTTGTGCGAAGAGACGGAAATGCCCGGAACGCAAGTTCCATGCACGTCTGAAGATACTCCAGATTTAGATTCCCTTCTATTTTCAGTGCTGTACATATGTTGTTCATGGGGAGTCCCGGGTGTGCCATTTCCAGGTTCCAGATATTCATCTGGCTGGAGGATAATGGCAGGCAGTTCATATCTGACAATTTATCTTCTCCGTACATTTTGCTTTCTCCTATTTACTTTTCTGTCTGGCCGGCAGTTCTGTAACCGTCCGGGTTCATGGACTGCCATCTCCAGGAATCCTCACACATTTCCTCGATTCCTCTTTCGGCCGTCCAGCCGAGTTCTTCTTTTGCTTTTGAGGCATCACAGTAGCAGGTGGCAATGTCTCCCGCACGGCGCGGCTTGATCTGATATGGTATTTCCCTGCCACATGCCTTCTCGTAGGCCTTTACCACATCCAGCACGCTGTATCCAACTCCTGTTCCAAGGTTATAAATGTGGACGCCTTTGCTGGTCTTTAGCTTTTCAATTGCCTTGACATGCCCGACAGCCAGATCAACTACATGGATATAGTCACGCACCCCTGTGCCGTCCGGTGTGTCATAATCATCCCCGAATACCCCCAGACAGTTCAATTTCCCGACTGCAACCTGTGCGATATAAGGTACAAGGTTATTCGGGATTCCTTTCGGATCTTCTCCAATCAGCCCCGATTTATGTGCCCCAATCGGGTTAAAATAACGAAGGAGCATCACATTCCACTCAGGATCTCCGGTATGCAGATCTGTCAGAATCTGCTCCAGCATCCCTTTCGTCCGTCCATATGGGTTTGTGATTTCTCCCTTCGGGCAGTTTTCAGTAATTGGAATCTCTGCAGGATCCCCATAAACTGTCGCGGATGAACTGAAAATAATGTTCTTACAGCCATGCTTCCTCATCACATCGCATAGGATTAACGTCCCGGTAATGTTATTGTGATAGTACTCCCAGGGCTTCTCCACGGATTCCCCGACCGCCTTCAGTCCCGCAAAGTTGATGACAGCTTCAATATCTTCCTTTTCAAAAACCGGGTCCAGATCTTCCCTGTTCAGAATGTCCCCTTTATAGAACTTGAGAGTCCTGCCTGTGATATTCTGGACTCTTTCCAGTGCCGTCTCGCTTGAATTATACAGATTGTCCACTACGACAACCTCATATCCTCTCTCCAACAGTTCCACACATGTATGACTCCCTATATATCCTGCTCCGCCTGCTACTAAAATTGCCATGATTTACTTCCTTTCTCTACTGATGTCCTGTTACCGGCGCCTGCTGCGCCTCTATCCTGCTGATTCCTTATTTCCAGAGATGCATCGGATATGTACCGTTTTCTTTCATCCCGGCAACAGCATCCACAACGCTCTGCTTATCTTCCTTATAGGTAATACCGTACCATCTGTCTTTTGACTCCAGTACTTTCACGGTTGCCTTTCCTTCTTCAATGAGTTCGCCTACAACCGTCGGGAGGAAATATTCGCATTTCAGCGGATTCTCCTTCAGATTCTTTTCAAGGAACTTTGGAAAACGCATCTGGAGCTCCTTGATCATGCTTGCAGTAAAGCCAAACATGTTCAAAGATACAATACATTCCGGGTCAATCTTCGTCCAGCTCTTACCGCCGTCTTCTGTAAATGCCGCGCCATCCTTTGTCTTTTCTATCTGCGTACGTTCTGTAATTCCTGTCAGATACCCCGCTTCATCAGTCTCACAGACACCGCGTGACACAGAACCGTTCTCTGTCATCGTCTTAATCAGGTGATATCCGACCATAGCATACCTGTATTTGTCATCATCTTCATTCTGTGAAAGATAATTGTATATTTCCTTTAATGCATGCACTCCATAGTAGTCGTCCGCATTGATAACCGCAAAAGGTCCGTCCACAACATTCCGGCAGCTTAAGATGGCATGACCTGTACCAAATGGCTTCACACGGCCTTCCGGAACAGAAAATCCTTCTGGCAGATCTTCAAGCTTTTGATATACATAATCCACTTCCATGAATTCGCTGATTCTATCTCCTATGCTGGAGCGGAATTCTTCGTCAAACTCTTCCTTAATAATAAAAACAACCTTCTCAAACCCTGCCCGTCTGGCATCATAAATGGAAAAATCCATGATGATATGCCCTTCTTCATCTACAGGATCAATCTGCTTCAAGCCGCCATAACGGCTGCCCATTCCCGCAGCCATAATCACTAATACTGGTTTTTTCATATCCAAACACCTCTTTCCGATTTGATTACGACCCCGTATAATCACATACGAATTTAATATAGTCACATCTTTCGATTTTTTTACTTCATTTTCGTTTTTAAAATCACATGACTATTATACATCTTAATATTCCTGGGGTCAATGTACTAAATTATTATATCATATAAGTGCCGCTTAGGCCACTTGATAAACAAAAACAGGCGGTTCACTCCGCCTGTTTTTTATTCTAATTTCCGCCTGTTTTCTGTGCCTCAATTTTTTCCGCAAGATCATTCAGATAGACCCAGCGTTCCATTTTCTCTTCCAGTTCCTTTTCTGCCAGTTCTTTTTTCTCAAGCAGCTCATTTAATTTTGCTGAATTTGTGGCATTTTTAAGAACTTCGTCCTCCAGAGATTCTATTTTCTCTTCGAGTGCGGCAATCGTCTCATCGATTGTTTCATATTCTTTCTGCTCTTTATATGAGAACTTCAGCTTTACCGGGCTGTTCTGCTTCCAGTCCCTGCTGCTCTTCTTTTCTTCAGGAGCATCCACTGGCCCGGCCGTTGCCGCACCAGATGCAGCATTTCGCTGCCTTGCCTCTATGTAATCCGTGTAGCCGCCTTCGTACTGCACAAGCCGGCCATCCCCCTCAAACGCAAAAACCCTGTCCACAACATTATCAAGGAAATACCTGTCATGTGAAACTGTGATTACGATTCCCGGAAAGCTGTTCAAATAATCTTCGAAAATCGTCAGCGTAGGAATATCAAGATCATTGCACTCATCTATCAGCAGGCAGTTCGGCCCTGCCTGAAGGATTCCGAGCAGATACAGCCGCTTCTTCTCCCCTCCCGAAAGCTTTTCAATAGGGGAATACTGCATATCAGGGGTAAACAAAAACCGTTCCAGCATTTGCGAAGCGGTAATCCTGCCCTGTCTGGTCGGAATATATTCCGCAATATCGCGTACATAATCAATGACTCTCTGGCTTGTATTCATATCCGGTACTTCCTGGGCGAAATAACCGATCTTTACCGTCTCACCGATTTCTATACTTCCGGAATCCGGCTGGAGTATTCCGGCAATCATCTTAATCAGGGTTGACTTTCCGCAGCCGTTGGGGCCTACGATACCAAGGCGCTGGTTCCTCAAAACGATATAGTCAAAATCTTTTACCATGATTCTGCTTCCATAACTCTTACTCACATGGTGAAGCTCTATCGTCTTTTTGCCCATGCGTGTTTCGACGGAATCCATCTCTACCAGCTGGGGCTGGACCGGGGCATTACCGTTTTTCAGTGCTTCCAGTCGTTCCAGTCTGGCCCGCTGCTTAGTGCTCCTCGCCCGGCAGCCTCTGGCTGCCCACTCGAGCTCCATCCTCAGGACGCTCTGGCGCTTTCTTTCGCTCGCCTGCTCCATCTCTTCCCGCTGTGCCTTCATCTCAAGGAACCTTGAATAGTTTGCTTCATAGGCATAGAGCTTCCCATAGCTGATCTCCAGAATCTTATTCGTCACTTTATCCAGAAAATATCTGTCATGGGTCACCATCAGGACGACGCCCCTGTACCTCTTCAGATAGTCCTCCAGCCAGTTTATCATGTCTTCGTCCAGATGATTGGTCGGCTCGTCCAGAATCAGGACGTCCGCAGGTTCTACCAGAACCTTTGCGAGCGCCGCCCTCTTCTTCTGGCCGCCGGATAAATGCCCCATGACTGCCTCATGGTCAGTAAGTCCCAGATGGTTCAATATACTTTTCGCATCACTCTCTACATTCCAAACATCCTGCTTCTGTCCTGCAAGCACATAAGATAAAACAGATGCCTCCTCCGGGAATTTCTGGTTCTGCGGCAGATAACCGGCTTTCATCCCATTCTGCCTGACCACCTGCCCGTCATCTGGTTCTTCCAGCCCGGCTATGATTCTCAGTAAGGTGGTCTTGCCGGTCCCGTTAATTCCGATGATCCCGATCTTATCTCCCTCATGGATTCCGCAGGAAACATCATCAAAGATGACTTTTTCTCCGTAAATTTTACTGATATGCTCTATATTTAAAACATTCATAAGAATATTCCTCCCTTTTCGACCTTTCTATCATAAGGGATTTTCCTAAAAACGTCAACTTGCCGGAGCTTAATTCTACTTCATCAATTTGATTTCGCTGCACCCAGATATTCTTCAAGGCAGATTCCCTGCTTCATGATTTCTTTGGCCGCCTTTTTCCCGACATATCTGTAATGCCACGGTTCGTAGCCAATCCCCGTGATATCACTTTTATCAGTGGGATAACGGAGTATAAAGCCGTACTCCGCGCAATGCTTCATCAGCCACTTCTGTTCAGCAGTCTCTTCCTGTGCCTCGTCGAGCCCTTGGTAGGAACTCGACACAATGTCAAGGGCCAGTCCCAGCTGGTGTTCACTCGTACCGGGAGGGGCCACCCATACCGCCGCCTGTTTCTCTGCCTCTTCTCTGGAAGCGCCATTTGACATGTTCATGCTGACCTGCTCCTCAAATAATGTGGTCTGCTTTTCCAGTGACCTGTATGAGGAACATATAACCGGGGACAGCCCTTCGCCTTCGGCTGCATCCAGCATTGCCTTCAGGTCATCATAAATCCTCGAATCCACGGCTTCACCATCTGTTAATTCTGTCAGCTCCACGGAATACCCATCCGGAACAAGATGGCTGCTATTTACAAGGATCAGATTCCATGCAGATGCATCTATCTCATATTCCGCAGTATCTGAATTCACACCTTCCTTATCATTTGCAGATACTTTCTTCTGTGAATTATCAATATCGGCTGATGTCTCTACCACTTTCTGCTTTTTCTCCGCACGTACCACCTGATGTTCAGATGCGGTATATTTCTGTGCGAACAGAACCGTACCCATAAGGACAATACTGCCTGTAAATACAAGGATCCTGATACGCCGCTGCCTTCTTCTCCTTGCCATCCAGTGCCTTCTCTTCATTTCACTTTTATATAAAGCAGGGTCCTCTGCCTCTGAATAAAAATCTTCCTGCATAGAGCTCCTTTCCCATAACAATTCCCGTTCTATGTCATTCACATTTCTCTAAAGCTTATATCATCGTATTAGCATATTTATTTTACCAGATAAATTTGAGAAGTCGACACTATTTTACAATTTTCATTCTTTTTTAATAAAATAGGATTCCTCTTCCAGACTATACTTTAAATGTCCTGCACCTCATGATAAATCTTACTCAGGGCTGCCGCAGACTCTTTCAGTTTCTCCCTCTCCTGTGCATTCAGGGGGATTTCTATGATGTCTTCTGCCCCGTTAACGCCGAGCACGGTCGGCAGGCCAATGCAGACATGGTTGATTCCATAATGTCCCTGGGCAAGGCTTGATACAGTCAAAATGGAATGCTCATCCCTGACAAGTGCCTGTGCGATTCGTTTTACGGCCATCGCAACCGCATAGAATGTGGAACCTTTTCGATCTATAATCTCATATGCACTGTCTCTGACTTCCTCATAAATCTCATTCAACTGGAGACTGTCCCTTGTTCTCCCGTGCTGGCGGCAGTATTCATCCACAGGGAGTCCTGCCACAGTCGCACTGCTCCATGCAGCCAGCTCGCTGTCGCCGTGCTCACCGATCATCCATGCATGTATATTCCGGTAATCCAGATTAAACTTCTTTCCCAGAAGATATTTCAGCCTCGCCGTATCCAGTACCGTCCCACTCCCAATCACACGTCCTGCCGGAAATCCCGAAAGTTTCAGTGCAAGGCTTGTAAGGACATCCACCGGATTTGTAACAATTAAAAGAATACATTCAGAATTGTATTTTACAATCTCCGGAATGATCTGGCGGAATACTTTCGCATTCTTTGCCGAAATATCGAGCCTTGTCTCTCCCGGCATCTGGTTCGCCCCTGCTGTGACAACGACCAGATAGGCATCCTTCAAATCTGAGTAATCCCCTGCGTAGATGTCCGAAGGTACAGTAAAAGGAATTCCGTGCCCGATATCCAGCGCTTCCCCCTCCGCCTTTCGTTTGTCAATATCAATCAGGACCATTTCATTAAAAAGACCGCTCTCGACCAGTGTATAGGCGGTTGTGGCACCCACACCGCCGCATCCGATAATTCCGCATTTCTGAATATTCATCTCATAATCTCCTTTTCAAATGTGTATGTCATTCTCTGTACACAGGTTATTATTACCAAATTCTTTTATTTTCTATTCCCCTATTGACAAATATATCTTCCAGGCTTAATCTGTATATATAGACATATACAGATTATATACAGTCATAGGCACCTATACACAGTACACGTCAGGAGGGATTTTATGGATAATCTGCTGGAAATCCGCAAATTGAACAAGTCCATCGGCAGTCTGCAACTTCTCGATATTAATCTGTCACTGGAACCGGGATATATCATGGGACTGATTGGCAGGAACGGGGCCGGCAAGACATCACTGATTAAGACGATCCTCCGGCTGTATCAGAAGGACAGCGGTGATATTTATGTCAATGGGTATAATATGGAAACAGAAGAAAAAGAGGCAAAGAATGAAATCGGGTTTGTGCTGGATGAATCACTGTTTGAAGACAATCTCAGTATAGAAGCCAACGGCAGGCTCTTTGGTTCGCTTTATTCCCGGTACGATCATTCCCTTTACCTCCAGTTCTGTGAACGCTTCGGGCTGCTTCCGAAGCAGAAGGCCGGAAAACTGTCTAAGGGACAAAAAACCCGCTTCCAGCTTGCCTTTGCCTTATCACACGATGCAAAGCTCTTTCTGATGGATGAACCGGCCGCCGGGCTGGACCCGCTCTTTCGCAGAGAGCTTCTGGGCTACATGCAGGATATTGTGGAAAGCGGAAAGCGCAGCATCCTCTTCTCCACACACCTGACGAATGACCTTGACCAGATTGGGGATTATATCATTCTTTTAGACGAAGGCAGCATATGCCTGGAGCTGGATAAGGAAGAACTGGGGGACCGTTTTTACATTGCCTCCGGAACGCGTGAGCAGATTGAACATACCTTCGGGCCCAATGTCATCTGCCGGCTCTATGAACCTTATAAAAGTTCTCTCCTGATTGAATTTCCAAAGGAAGGACAGTTAAAAGGACTGGCCGTAACCAGACCGTCACTGGAAGACCTGATGTATTATCTCAGCAAAGGAGGGTTCATAAAATGATCCGTATTATTCTGAATGATTTATGGCTGGATATCAAAAAGAATTTTTTAAGTATCCTGATTTACTTCATCGTTTATTGTATCGGTATGAGCATGATTGTGCACATCACCCTTCTTCAGTACTTAGGGGATATGGTGCGCCCGGACGGCACTTATCCGCAGGCTGCGCTGGATCACTTTTTCAGTTCTGACAGCAGCGGAATCATCCTTTTATCTGCCGCCTCTGCAGCTGCAATCATACTGCTGTGGGTTTTGCTTGAAAAAATGCCAATCCGTCTTTCCAGACCGCTGTATGTCTGTGCGGCAGGGGAAAAAGAAAAAATGAAGTACTTAAGACTGCATCTAATGATAAAAGTAATTCTGAGTATTGTATTTACATATATACTCCTCCGTTACATCGTAATAGGACAGTTCTTTGTCTCCCAAAACTGGACGGAAATTCTCGTACAGCTCAGTCTCTGGTTTTTCCTGCTGATTGACCTGAACCTCCGCACAGATCCGGGCAACAGAAAAGAAGCACTTATTGCAGAGCCTGATATAGTCAGTGAAAAGAGCAGCGAGGTCATTGCCGGCGTCTACTGGTTTGCACTGCTGCTCTTAGAGATTATTATTTTCTATTCCCTTGCCGCAGCCCGGATCACATGGACATGGTGGATATTCCTTATCTGGTGCATTGCCTTTGCCGTCAATATCCTGCTGGCAAAGTATTGCATTACTCCTGTTTTGTCCTACATGCTTTCCTATGAAAAAATATATTACCCTATTCCGGATAAAAAGGAGTGAAACGATTGAATATATTCATCAGGGAAGACTCAAGTCTCCCTATTTATGAACAAATTATACAGGCTGTTAAAAATGCCATCCTAAAAGGAGAGCTCAAACCAGGAGATATGCTTCCTTCCATCCGCTCACTGGCAAAAGACTTAAGCATCAGTGTCATCACAACTAAACGCGCCTATGAGGAACTGGAGGCGGGCGGGCTGATCTACTCACTTCCCCAGAAAGGCTTCTATATCAAAGAACCTGACCGGGAGGCACTCCGGGAAGAACAGCTGAAGCGGCTGGAGGGGCAGATCAGCCAATTAATACAGGAAGGCCGGCGTCTGGAATTAACACTCAGCCAGTTTCAGGATATGGTGCAGATTCTCTGGGAAGGAAGTGACGAATAAGATGTCAAAATTCGAATGCAGAAATATTACAAAGAGCTATAAAAACTTTACATTACAGGATATCTCCTTTATGCTCGAAAGCGGTTACCTTGCCGCACTGATCGGCCCAAACGGTTCCGGGAAAACAACCTTATTCCGCTGCATATCCGGGACAGCACGCAGGATGCAGGGCGAGGCAGTCATAGACGGTATCTCCTTGTCACAGAATCCTGCCGCATATAAAGAAAAGATTGGATATATTTCAGAGAATTTATCATTTTTTCAGGAACAGTCTATACTGGAGAACGGGCAGAATCTGGGAATTTATTTTCCGGAATGGTCACTTGAAGACTACTACTTCTGGCTGGATAAGATGGAGCTTGCGCCTTCCCGCAAGGTTTATCAGCTTTCCAAAGGGGAAGCCATGAAAATGCAGTTTTGCTTCGCACTTGCACACCAGCCTCGATTCCTTTTCCTGGATGAACCGATGGCAGGTTTCGATCCTGTTTTCCGGAGGGATTTTCTTGCAATCCTTAAGGATGTTCTCGAAAAAGATATCGGGATTCTTCTATCCACCCATATAACCGAGGATTTAGACAAACTTGCTGACTATGTCCTTGTTTTAAAAAATGGAAGGCTCATCAGGAACGATACAAAAGAATCACTGGAAGACCAGTACCGCCGCTCTGCCCGGGAAAAGAATCCCGATGCCGATCCGTTTAAAAGATTTCATATTAAAGACCTTTTGTCCTGATTCCTGTGAGGAGGATACATTATGACACTATATCAGATAGAAAAAAAGAGGCTGCATGCCAGTTATTATTATATTATCATGGTTATCATACTGTATGTTTACTTCATTCAGGCTCAAACCCAGGCATCCATCCAGACGTACGGCCTGAATGCGGACGGTCTTACGGCAGCGGTGGAACCCGTTTCCTTCTGGCATCCTGCCTTCTGGGCCGGACTCGCCATAGAGACAGTCTATTTGAACTTCCGCCTGTTCTGGATCCGTGAGCGGGATCAGTTATCCTTTCTGCTCCGGAAATACGATACACTCCCCATCCTGAAACGGGATCTTTATATGGCAAAAGCAAAAGTTATGCTGAAAATTTTTGGTATCTATATGGTACTGTCCATTATCATTTACTATTTTGTGATCTTTACCATGTTCGGGGCAAAGGCAATATGGGTACCCTCCATTTCCCAGATCATACTCAGTATTGTGCTCGGGCTCTGCATCATACTTGCCCTTCTTGGCATCGACTGGCTACAGGATATCCTCACGTCAGAATAAGCCTTATTTAAATACATTCTAAGCAATCAGGTTCTGCTTTTTCCAGATACCCGATATATAAAATCCGACGGAAAGTGATGTCCCTATCACCCAGCCGACCGGCCACGACAGCCAGATCCCTGTCTCTCCCCAGACTCCTGACAACACAAATGCCAGAATCACTCTCAGGATCAGGTCAGAGAACGTAGCAATCATAAACGCTTTCATTGCCCCGGCTCCCCTCAGGATGCCGTCCGCAATGAGTTTTAACGAGATTACTGCATAGAACGGGGATGTAATTCGCAGGAACTCCACGCCGACTTCGGCGGCCCGCTCTCCCCCTTCGCTCATAAACAGCTGCACGATTGGCTGTCCGGCGAAGAAAAAGAGAAGGAATACCGGTACTGCAACACTCAGAACCATGACTGTACCCGCGCGGAAGCCTTTCGAAATCCGGTCTGGCTTTCGCGCCCCCATATTCTGGGCCGTAAAGCTGGAAACACCATTTCCCAGCGTGGTAAACGAGGTGATTGCAAATGTATTGATCTTCATTCCCGCCGAATACCCCGCCACAACCGCGGAACCGTAACTGTTAATCAGCCCCTGGACAAACAGGTTCCCGACCGAGATAAAGCTCTGCTGCAGGATGCTCGGAACCGCTACTTCCATGATCTTTTTGAGCATAGTAGAGGAAAACCTTCTGTACTCTCTGCTCCCGACACTTTTCAACCGCTTCTGCAGGGTGAAGAACGCAAGTATGGAAGAAACGCCCTGTGCCAGAAATGTGGCCCACGCCACGCCGCCCACACCCATATGGAAACAGATGACAAAAACAAGGTCCAGAATGATATTCCCAATCGAGGATGCAATCAGGAAATACAGAGGAGTCTTTGAATCTCCCAGCGCGGTAAAGACACCCGTACAGATATTATACATAAAAAGAAAAATCAGTCCGCATATGTATATGTTAAGGTAAAGTGCCGAATCCCCGAAAATATCTTCCGGCGTCTTTAAAAGAGTCATCAGCGGCCTGCCCAGAATAAGGCCCAGGATGGTAAGGAAAACACTGATCCCCAGAACCGTCAGAAGGGAGGTGCTCACGGCACTTTTCATCTGTTCATACTCTTTTGCACCGAAATAGAGCGAAATCACAACCGAGCATCCAATATTCAGCCCCGTAGCCACCGCCATAAAGATCATCGTAATGGGATAAGATGCACCCACTGCCGCCAGGGCGTTCACTCCGACAAACTTCCCCGCTACAACACTGTCTACTATATTATAAAGCTGCTGGAACATTACACTGATCAGCATAGGTACCGTGAATCTCCAAAGTATCCCAAAAGGCTTTCCTTCTGTCATATCCGTAATCATATCTATCACTCCTGCTTCTTTTTTCTCATGATCGCAACACTTTTTTATTCTAACACTTTTCATAAAAATATAAAAGAAATCTTAGGACTTTATGAATTTTTTGTGTTTGCCCTTGAGTATATTAAGAAAAAGTTATACCATACCTAAAGTGGATAGATATATTTTGTTAGATTCAATTCGAGGAGGAGTTTGATGAGTACTACCAAAAACGGTGCTACTATTTTTGATGATGATTTTGAAGTAACCTACGAAGAAGAAATTCCCTTTTCATATAGCTTTGATACGAAACCTGTGTCTGGTGATACAGTCAATAAAACAGTAGCCGCTGACACGGATGAATATGACAGCGATTACGATGATGACTATGAAGACGACCTGTATGGTGATGACTATGAAGACAACCTGTATGATGATGACGATTACGACAGTAATGATTATCAGTACGACCACGATTCCCCCAGAAGAAAACGTGCAAGGCGCAAATCTTCCGGCCGGCTGCTCTCGCCTGTCAAAAAGACAGCTAAATACGGTACAAAAGCAATCTATCGCGTAGCCCGCTCTGTTGTCAGAATTATTTCCGTTCTGATCATGGCAGGTACGTTTGGCGTCCTTGCCTATAATTTCTGGAGGGGGGCCGCACCTTACGGGGACCCGCAGAATATCTTAACGGAAAAGAACTTTGCACTGGCCGCATATGCGGCGGTAGCAGCCGTTTTCCTGCTGTTCGAGCTGATCTCCTTTTTCTGGTCATTAACAAAAATGAGAATACGCGAGGGGCGGAAAGTCTACCGGGAAGATACCGGAAGAGGCCTGTTTTCCTTCATTTTTATCTATATAGCCTCTTATCTTTCCTTCCTGCTCTGTTCCTTCCTGCCGGATACTCTGGGTTCTTATGAGATCTTGAATGGAATAAAAGGTGCCCTTGATGTATTCGGTTCACTTCATAACGTATTACTTGGATTATGCCTGGCGGGTGCTGTTTCCTGTCTGGTACGAAGACATATGAGTTAAAAAACGGGCGCTGCTCCATAGATGAATTACTCGCCTATTTCGCAGCGCCCGCTCTTTTTATATTGATTTAATTATCCTTAATAATCAGTGCCATAAATACCAGATTCTCCAGCCCTGTATTAGCCAGCCCGTGTCCGCAGTTATCCGGGGTAAAGGTAACATCTCCCGGCTTCACACTTCTTTCGTTTCCATTGTCGTTATATACACCTTCACCCGAGAGTATATAGTATGTCTCACTCTCTGCGTGGTGCTCATGATAGCCCAGCGTACATCCCGGTTCCAGCGTAACTTCGGCATACAGGCCGCATTTTCCGTTTAATTCTTTTTCACCCAGTATTCTTTTGATGATTACATGGCCCTCTCCGCCGCACATATTTTCTATTCTTTCAACTGTCATTTTAGTACCTCCTAAAAACCAGTAACAACTCATATTCTCAAAAACCGCACCAACCATAAACAGTTAGCGCGGTTCTCAAAAAATATTTAAATTATCTTCCTAGAACTTTCCAGCCTTTGCTGCTTCTTCGATGCCTACTGCAACAGCAACAGTCATACCAACCATCGGGTTGTTGCCTGCGCCGATCAGTCCCATCATCTCTACGTGAGCCGGTACAGATGAAGATCCTGCGAACTGTGCATCTGAATGCATACGTCCCAGAGTATCTGTCATACCATAAGAAGCCGGTCCTGCAGCCATGTTATCCGGGTGAAGTGTACGTCCTGTACCACCGCCTGATGCTACTGAGAAGTACTTTTTACCCTGCTCGATACATTCTTTCTTGTATGTACCTGCAACCGGGTGCTGGAAACGTGTCGGGTTTGTAGAGTTTCCTGTAATAGATACGTCTACGCCTTCACTGTGCATGATTGCAACACCTTCACGTACATCATTTGCACCGTAGCAGTTAACTTTTGCACGGAGTCCTTCTGAATAAGCAGTTCTCTGAACTTCTTTCAGTTCTCCTGTATAGTAGTCATACTCTGTCTGTACATATGTAAATCCGTTAATTCTGGAGATAATCTTTGCTGCATCTTTTCCAAGACCGTTCAGGATTACACGCAGAGGTTTTTTACGGACTTTGTTTGCTTTCTCAGCGATACCGATGGCACCTTCTGCTGCTGCAAAAGATTCATGTCCTGCCAGGAATGCGAAGCAGTCTGTGTCTTCTTCCAGAAGCATTTTTCCTAAGTTACCATGTCCAAGACCTACTTTACGCTGGTCAGCTACAGAACCAGGGATACAGAAAGACTGAAGTCCTTCTCCGATTGCTGCTGCTGCTTCCGCTGCTGTCCTGCAGTCTTTTTTGATTGCGATTGCCGCACCTACAATGTATGCCCAGCAGGCATTTTCAAAACAGATCGGCTGGATGCTCTTTACCTGATTGTAAACATCAAGTCCGGCATCCTTTGTGATCTTCTCTGCCTCTTCGATAGAAGCAATGCCATAGCTGTTTAATACTTCATTGATTTTATCAATTCTTCTTTCATATGATTCAAATAAAGCCATTTAATTGTCCTCCTGATTTATTTTAACGTTACCTGTTATTCTTTACGTGGGTCGATAATCTTAGCTGCATCAGCAACACGTCCGTACTGGCCTTTTGCTTTTTCCCATGCATCATTCGGTGTATCGCCTGCTTTGATAAAGTCTGTTAATTTGCCGAGGCTTACGAACTGGTATCCGATGATCTCATCGTTCTCATCCAGAGCGATTCCTGTTACATATCCTTCTGCCATCTCCAGGTAACGAGGACCTTTTGCCAGTGTTCCGTACATTGTACCAACCTGTGAACGAAGTCCCTTTCCTAAATCTTCCAGACCTGCGCCGATAGGAAGTCCGTCTTCAGAGAATGCACTCTGTGTTCTTCCGTATACAATCTGTAAGAAGAGTTCTCTCATTGCTGTATTGATAGCATCACAGACAAGGTCTGTGTTCAGTGCCTCCAGAATAGTCTTTCCCGGAAGGATCTCTGATGCCATAGCTGCTGAATGTGTCATTCCTGAACATCCGATTGTCTCAACCAGTGCTTCCTGAATGATACCTTCTTTAACATTCAATGTCAGCTTGCATGTACCCTGCTGAGGAGCACACCAGCCTACACCATGTGTTAATCCAGAAATATCTTTAACCTCTTTAGCCTGTACCCATTTTGCTTCTTCCGGAATTGGAGCTGGTCCGTGATTTGCACCCTGAGCTACCGGACACATCATTTCTACTTCATGTGAATAAATCATGTTAAAACTCCTTTCAAATATGTATGATTTTCTTCCTATAGGCGCTTGATATTTATTTAACGCCGTATATGAGATATTTTCGCACAATTTTCGACTTTCGTCAATTGTAAGATTATACAAGTTTCGCCTGACATGTGTCATATTTATAAGACAATTTTAGTTTCCAGCTACTCTCCACCATTTAAGTACTGATAAACTTCCCCGGAAATAGACTGTATCACTGCCTCAGCCGACTCTTCTTCCATATTTACCTGTCCTCATACTTAACTGCCAATTCTCCTTGCTTATTTTATATTTCCATGACAGTATAAATACGTTACTTTAGAAGAACCTTAAAAGTTATATGGAATTTATGTGAAATCAGAAAAGTGGTACAATAAAAGACTCCTGCTTACAGAAGCCAGGCTGGCAAGCCCGGTTAATGGTAACTCAGAAGTCTTTTTTCTTTCTATAATATTCTATCTGCTGTCAGCAGCCTTCTAGCTGTTCAACCGCCAGAGTCAGGGCATCTTCCACCGTCTGCATCCGGTTCTCCATTCTGGTTCCCGTAAACTGGCATTTTAACACTTTTGTCTTTCCCAAGGCATAACATCCGATATACACCAGCCCGACCGGCTTTTCCTCAGTCCCGCCGCCCGGTCCGGCAATTCCGGTAGCACTTAAAGCCACATCCGCATGTGCTGCCTTCGCAGCTCCCCTGGCCATCTCTGCCGCAGTCTGTTCACTGACAGCCCCGTATGTCTCAAGCGTCTCGTGTTTTACCCCGACAAGCCGCTCCTTTGCCTCATTGGAATAGGTCACATATCCTTCATTCAGCACGTCAGAGGCACCGGACACGTTCACCAGTGTTCCAGCGATCAGGCCGCCGGTACAGGATTCTGCTGTAGTAATGGTAAGTCCCCTGCCGGCCAGCATTGCAACAAGGCGTTCCTCAAGGCTCGCCTCATCCGCTTCTTTTTTATTCAATACCCACTCCGGATACATCTTTTACATCCCTCCCTGTGTCAGAACCTGTTTGTTCTTTACCACATAGTCTATCAGGGAAATCACAGTAAGTGCAAGCGCAATCCATACAAGGATATCTCCGATTACAGCAAACATACCTCCCAGATCTGCGATCAGCACGATAATCATTGCCATCTGGAAAACAGTCTTGAACTTCCCCCAGTAGCTGGCTGCGATTACAACCCCGTTATCAGACGCTACAAGTCTGAATCCGCTGATAATAAACTCCCTGCTGATGATCACGATTACAATCCATGCTGAGAGCTTATTCATCTCAATCAGGCAGATCATTGCAGAGCAGACTAAAAGCTTGTCAGCAAGAGGGTCCATAAACTTCCCGAAATTTGTCACAAGATTGTACTTTCTTGCAATCTTCCCGTCTAAAAGGTCTGTCAGACTGGCAATCACAAAGAGCACAAGTGCAATCCATTTATTTGCACTGCCCCCGATATCAGTAAGCATGAACAATACAAAAAACGGCACCATAATGACTCTTAATATTGTAAGCTTATTTGGTAAATTCATTACACAAGTCCTCCTATCAGATCATAGTCTACTGCCCCGGTTACTTTGACTTTTGCAAAATCCCCGGACACAAGTACTTCGTCTGTATTTACAAAGATTAGTCCGTCTACATTCGGGGCATCCCGGTAAGTCCTGCCGACGTAGGCATTCTCGTCTGCCACTTTTCCTTCTATCATAACCAGTACTTCCCTGCCGACCATGTTTTGGGCATTATCAAACGCGATCTCCTGCTGAAGCTCCATCAGGTCTGCCTGACGTTCCTGCTTCACTTCCTCGTCAATCTGGTCCGGCATCGAAGCTGCCGGGGTATCCTCCTCCGGTGAGTAAGTGAACACGCCCAGACGGTCAAATTCCATCTCATCTACAAAATCAAGCAATTCGTCATGCTGCTCCTGCGTCTCTCCCGGAAAGCCGGTGATCAGCGTTGTACGCAGGCAGATGTCCGGGATCTCCCGTCTCAGTCTGCCGATAATATCCTTAAGTTCCTGCTTTGACGTCCTTCTTCCCATGCGCTTCAGGATATCGTCACTGGCATGCTGGATTGGCAGATCCAGATAATGGCAGATCTTCTTTTCTTCCTTCATTACCTGAATCAGTTCATCCGTAATCTCTTCCGGATAACAGTACAGAATCCTGATCCACTGAATTCCACTAATTCTGCACAGCTCTTTCAAAAGCAGGTGCAGCCTCTTCTCTCCATAAAGGTCCTTTCCATAAAGCGTGGTCTCCTGCGCTACGAGGATCAGTTCCTTTACCCCCTGCCCGGCAAGATATTCCGCCTCCTTGATCAGGCGCTCCATCGGTACACTCCGGAAGTTCCCCCGGATCTTCGGGATGATGCAGTAGGTACAGTGTTTATCACATCCCTCTGCAATCTTCAGGTATGCATAATGTCCCCCTGTCGTTACCAGACGGTTTTGCGTCACGTCTGGAAGAGCGTTGATATCTTCCATCGTTACTACATGATGCCCAGCTAAAGCCTCATCTACAGCATCCAGAATCTTGTCATAGGCTGTCGTCCCCAGCACGGCATCCACTTCAGGAATCTCATCCAGTATCTCCTGACGATAGCGTTCTGCCAGACACCCGGTCACAATCAGAGCCTTTAAGTTTCCTTCTTTCTTATATTCTGCCATATCAAGAATATTCTGAATACTCTCCTCCTTGGCATCATGGATGAAACAGCATGTATTGATAACAATGATATCTGCTTCTGTCTCATCATCTGTCATCTGATATCCTCTTGATGCCAGAAGCCCCAGCATAACCTCGGTATCCACCAGGTTCTTGTCGCATCCCAGAGAAATAAAAAGTATCTTCATAAAACCTCCCATATTTTTAAAAGGCAGATACTCTAAGCGCATCTGCCTCCTTTTCTTTACTATTCTTCTTCTGCATTCTCAGCGATAATCTTCAGCTTGCCTTCATTCAGTTCTTCAATAGCAGTTGAAAGCGGCTTCTCGCCATTCTTTGCATTTACAAGAGGCAGTTCACCGTCGATCAGCTGTCTTGCCCTTTTTGATGTTGCCAGTACAATAGAGTAGCGGCTGTTGACGATCTTTGTCTCGCCTTCCTCTACGTCTTTGTTAACGACCTGCATTAAGTCTGTGTAAGATGGATGTAACATATCTTATGATTCTCCTTTCAAACTTCTGTCCAAATCAGCTTTAATTTCTTTCATAAATCCTGTATTACGAAAACTTCTGTGATGTTCACTCTGGATAATAGTATGCATCTGCTCCGTGCAGACCTCCAGTTCATCATTGATTATCAGATAATCGTATCTGTTCATGCCTTCGGCTTCTTCTACTGCGCGCTTCATCCGGGATTCAATGACCTCCATTGTCTCCGTGCCCCTTCCGACAAGACGCTTCTTAAGCTCTTCTGCCGACGGAGGTGTGACAAACAAAAGCAGTGTGTCCGGAAATGCCTCCTTTACCTTCAGGGCGCCCTGTATCTCAATCTCCAGAATGACGTCCTTACCTGCTTCTAACTGCTTCTCCACATATTCACGCGGGGTTCCGTAATAATTTTCCACATACCTAGCATACTCTATCAGTTCATCTTTCGCAATCATTTTTTCAAATTCTTCCCGGGTTTTGAAAAAATATTCCCTTCCGTCCACTTCTCCTTCCCTTGGAGAACGTGTTGTTGCGGAGATAGAAAGCGCATATGTCTCCTTATAGCGGCCCAACAGTTCCTTCATTAAAGTTCCCTTGCCGGAACCGGAAAATCCGGACACGACGATCAGAATTCCTCTTCTATTCATCTCAGACATCCTTTACCTGTTCTATATTTTATGTTACTTATTCTATGTTCTGTATCTGCTCCCTGACCTTTTCTATCTCTGTCTTCAGGCTGATGGCACAGTTGGAAACCTCCAGATCGTTTGCCTTGGACAGGATCGTATTCGCCTCACGGTTCATCTCCTGGGCAATGAAATCCAGCTTTCTTCCGATCCCTTCCTTTTCTTCCAGCGTGTCCCTCATATGACTGATATGGCTCTTTAAACGGACCACTTCCTCATCTGTGCAGATCTTGTCTGCAAACAGGATGACTTCCGCAGCAATGCGGCTTTCCTCCATCTGGGTATCCTTAAGCAGCTCTCCCACTTTTTCTTCCAGCCTGGCGCGGTACTGGGCTATGATCTCAGGGGAACGTTCTTCGATAAAAGCAACCAGCTTCTCCATCCCTGTCAGCTTCTCAAGAATGTCCTGCTTCAGGTTCTGCCCCTCCGTCTTCCTTGTCTCCACAAACTGTGCAAATGCACCTTCCAAAGCCTCTTTCAGCCCATTCCAGAGTTCTTCCTCATCCTCACACTGTTCTTCCATCGTGATAACCTCGGGATAACGGGACAAGGCAGAGACACGTATATCGTTCTCCAGACCAAACTCTTCTTCCATCTGTTTAAAATACTTCATGTATTCTGCCGCCAGTGAAGCATTGTATTTGAGAGATACCTGACTTTCAGACGTATCCTCATAAGTAATAAAAATATCCACTTTCCCTCTGTTCGCATACTGTTTCAGCAGCGTACGGATTGATGTTTCAAAAAAGTTAAGCTTCTTTGGCATGCGGATATTCACATCCAGATATCTGTGGTTCACACTTTTCAGCTCCACCGTAAACTTTCTGGATTCCTTTAAAACCTCACACCTGCCGAAACCTGTCATGCTTTTTATCATGGTCGTTCATCCTTTATTTTCCATATTTTGTTTCTTACGCATTATGAAACATTATACCCCCTATGCCCCTTCCCGGTCAACCTTTCACCTGCAATTCTTGACATTTGGGCGGAATAAGGCTACTATTATTTAAAAACGTGGTAACCATCCTGCCGCATAAAGAAAGGAAAAATCATGGCATTTGACGGAACATGCGTGGCCTGTCTGGTCCACGAACTAAAAGAACAATTATTAAATAGCAGAATCGCTAAAATCGCACAGCCTGAGACAGATGAACTGCTTCTGACACTGAAGTCTCCTTCCGGGCAGAAACGGCTCTGTATTTCTGCAAGCGCCTCTCTCCCGCTGATATATTTAACAGATTCAAACAAACCAAGCCCGATGACGGCCCCTAATTTCTGTATGCTTTTGAGAAAACATATCAGTAATGGCCGGATTGTAGACATTTACCAGCCGAAGCTGGAGCGTATCATCCATTTTACGATCGAACATCTTGATGAACTCGGCGATTTGTGCCGGAAAGACCTGGTCGTGGAGATTATGGGAAAACACAGCAACATCATTTTCTGCACAGAGGACGGCATGGTGATCGACAGTATCAAGCATGTATCTGCCCAGATGAGTTCTGTGCGCGAGGTTCTTCCGGGCAGGGAGTACTTTATCCCTGACACAATGGAAAAGTCTGATCCCCTGAGTGTAGAGGAGCCTGATTTTATCCGTCTTCTTACGGAAAAGCCAATGCCGCTTTCCAAGGCCATATATACCAGCTTCACCGGTGTAAGCCCTGTAGTGGCTGAAGAAGTATGTTCGCTTTCTGGTGTAGATTCTTCTGTCACTCCAAAGGAACTGTCAGAAGACATCCTGAAACATGTGTATAATCAGTTTAACATATTTTTTCTGGCAGTGAAGGAGAACCAATTCTCTCCTGCCATTTATTACGATGGAAAGGAGCCAAAAGAGTTCTCCGCACTTACGCTGACCCATTTTGGCGGCTACGCGCAGCGGGAATTTTCCAGTATTTCAGAAGTGTTGGAAACATATTATGCTTCTAAAAATACGATCACGCGCATCCGTCAGAAGTCAGCTGACCTGCGCCATATCGTACAGACTGCACTGGAAAGGAACCGGAAAAAGTATGATCTGCAGCTTAAGCAGCTTAAGGATACGGAGAACCGCGATAAATACAAGGTTTACGGCGAACTGATCAACACCTACGGCTATAACCTTGATGCAGGCGCTAAAAAACTGGAAGCGCTCAACTATTATACCAATGAGATGGTCACGATTCCTTTGGATGGCACGAAAACACCTCAGGAAAATGCACAGCGTTATTTTGATAAATACAACAAGCAAAAGAGAACATGGGAGGCTTTATCCAAACTGATTCAGGAAACTGGTGATGACATAACTTACCTCGAATCAATAAGCACGGCCCTGGACATCGCACTGACGGAAGACGATCTGGCCGAAATCAAGGAAGAACTGATTAGCGCAGGCTATATGCGCCGGAAGTTTACAAAGAAAAAGGTAAAAATAAAAAATAAACCGCTTCATTATATATCCAGCGATGGGTTTCATATTTATGTAGGCAAAAATAACCTTCAGAACGATGAACTCACATTCAGCTTTGCCGTGGGCAATGACTGGTGGTTCCATGCTAAGGGGGCTCCCGGGTCACATGTCATTGTCAAATCAGAGGGAGAAGAACTTCCCGACAAGACATTCGAAGAAGCCGGACGTCTGGCCGCTTATTATTCAAAATCACGCGGAAGTGACAAGGTAGAAATAGATTATATAGAAAAGAAACATGTTAAAAAACCAAAAGGGGCGAAACCCGGTTTCGTTGTATACTATACAAATTATTCGCTTGTCATAGACAGTGATATCTCGCATATTAAGGAGCTTTCATAGTACAGGAAAGTTTTCTATTTAATATATGTTGGAAAATGACGTTATCGTTACGTAATGTCAAAGAAGCTCCCGCCGTACATTGTACGACGAGAGCTTTTCGCTTTTAGGGGAATATTTCTACAGCCCCTATTATACATCATTATTATGGTGTACAGGCGTCTTTTACTTCCTGCGGTACCTGGATTTCCCCAACATTATCGAATCCCGTATAACCGAGCTGAATTGTAAAGTCATTCACATTCGTACTTTTACCGTATTCATCGTACAGGTCATTCATCACATCTGTCATATCCACGATTACTCTGGCCGGCAGTAGTTCCTCCTGATATACGTCTATCGTAACCGGAACTGCCAGATTTGCAATTGCATCTTCATCCGGGATTTCTACCAGACCAAATGCACCCATCATATCCAGCCCCATAAACTGCAGCAGTTCTTTTCCTGTTATATCCCCGTACATCTCATAGCATTCCTTTTCGCCTACCTCTACACTCTGCTCTGCCAGGCGGAATGAATTAATGGATGCGCCCGCCTCCTCGAAAAGATTGCCGTTAAACGTACTCTTCCCGGCGCTGCTGGCAGCTTCTCTGCTCCACTTATCATACATACTGCTGTATGTTACAAATTCATCGCCCTCATTTACCTGATATATCTCGATACCGCTGCCTACCTTATTTCCGCTGAAATTCACCTCTGCCGTCCCCTTCGCATGGCCAGCCTTCGGTTTTGCAGTATTTTCCATCGTCATGTCCATCGAAATCTTCATTGTATCCAGTACATCTTCCAGTTCTATATGCATACTCAGCGTATTAGTTATGGATTCCGCCCCTGCAAGATTCTTTGAAACCGATGACATTAATTTTTTAGGAGTCAGTTTTCCGCTGCATCCTGCTGTAAGAACTACACAGAAAATTAGCAGCAAAAGTACACTCCCTGTTTTTTTTGCAATTTTATTCATGAAATATCCTTCTTTTTTGTTCTGGGGCTGCTGTACACACGTCTTACTGACATCCGAGAAGATAGTCAATAAACTGCTGTGCCGTACGGCCTGAAAGGCCGCCGTGGGTCAGTTCCCATTTATTTGCCTCGAGGAGCAGCTGCTCCTCGGGCATTTTAATTCCATTCTGTTTTGCCAGTTCTTTTACAATCATCTGGAATTCTTTTTTGTCCGGAGAACCAAAATAGATTGTCACCCCGAATCTGGCTACCAATGACAGTTTCTCCTGAACTGTATCATTCGTATGCAATTCTTCGTCCCGGTCCGCCTTATCCTTGAATGTCTCGCGCACAAGATGCCTGCGGTTTGAAGTGGCATAGATCAGTACATTGTTCGGTTTCTTTTCCAGCCCGCCTTCGATGACAGCCTTTAAGTATTTATACTCAATCTCAAATTCCTCGAATGAGAGGTCATCCATATAAATAATAAACTTATAATTCCTGTTCTTGATCTGCGCGATCACATCATTCAGATCCTGGAACTGATGCTTATAGACCTCGATCATCCTCAGCCCCTGGTCATAATACTGATTCAGGACTGCCTTGATGGAAGACGACTTTCCTGTTCCTGCATCACCGTACAGAAGACAATTGTTTGCCCTCCTGCCCTCTACAAATGCCCGTGTATTATCGATCAGTTTCTTTTTTGCAATCTCGTATCCGACCAGATCATCCAGGTGCACATGTGCAATATTCGTAATCGGCACGATCTGTACGCCTTCCTCTTCCGGGTGTTCCACACGGAAGGCCTTATGCAGACCGAGCTTTCCCACGCCAAATTCCTTATAGAACTGGGTCAGTATATTTTTAAACATCCCCACGCTTCCGGCATTTCCAAGAGCTTTTGCAAGCCCGCAGATTCTGTCCCTGATGCGTTTATTGAAAACCTTGCTGCCTTCATTGATGCTCTGATAATCCAGCAGAACTGAGAAACATTTTACGTCCAGTATTTCCTCCAGCCTGCTGAAATCATAATCAAACAATTCTTTGAAAACCCCGAAGTCCTGAAGTGCAATATCGTTGATGCTTCCATCCACCGGGCCTACGATCTCACAGGATGTACTGTATGCATTCTCATCGCTTGCCAGAAGAAATGTCAGATACGTGTGCCACAGATTTCCTTCAAAACCGTGGCTCACTGACAGCTCCAGCAGCGCATTCACACATTCAAAGAGCAGGCTTCTTAAGTCTTCCCTGTTATAATATTCATTCTCATAATTCTCTATCAAAAATGTCATATCCAGAAGAAGTTCCCCATATTCCATATTTTTATAGAGCATTAATTCATTCGTACGCATATCTGTTCCTCTTTCCTGTCCGTTCCTGTTTTAATAATTCCCGAGTATCTTCAGATTTCTGGCTTCTTCCCGAAGGCCCCTGATTGCATTTTTCACCGCTGCATCCGCCATATTCCCTTCAAAATCCACGAAAAAACGGTACTCCCAGTTTCTTCCCTCAATCGGGCGGGATTCGATCTTTGTCATGTTCAGGTCATTATATATGAAGTGAGACAGGATGTGGTACAGCGAACCACTCTCATGGGGCACCTCGAAGCAGATACTGATCTTTGACGCATCATGAAGGAAAATCTTCTGATTCGTTACAACGATAAACCTTGTGGAGTTATTCGGCACATCATTGATATTTTCTTCAAGTACAGACAATCCATGAACTTTAGCCGCATATGCACTGCACACAGCCGCCTGGGTGTAATCCTGGTCATCCAGGACCTTCTTGGCCGCGATAGACGTATTAGCCACACTGATTTGCTGCCAGTTACCGTGTTCATTCAGAAAACGTGATGCCTGCAGAAGTGCTACTCCTTTTGAATACACCCGCTGGATATCATCCAGTTTCGTTCCCGGCAGGCCGGCAAGTGTATGTGTAATAGGGATCACTGTTTCACCTACTATGTAATTTTCAAACTCTACAAGATGATCGTACATCTCATCGACAGCACCTGCTGACGAATTCTCAATCGGAAGAACCGCATAATCGGCAGACCCTTCCTCAATCGCTTCCATCGCATCCCGGAATGTACGCACATGGAAACTGTTGCAGTTCTCACCGAAATAATGCTGCATGGCAGCCTGGCTGTAAGCGCCTTCCACCCCCGGGAATACCACCCTGGCATTTGATTTGTCCAGTGAATCCACCTCAATAAATGGAAGGCGTCCGAGTGCGCCGGCCTCAACCAGCTGCTGGTACTGCAGCTTTCTGCTCATGGACATAAGCTGTTCATACAGTTCCTGAATTCCCTTCTTGTTAAAATCCCCGGATACCTTTGCAGATACTGCCTCCAGCTTTTCCCGCTCTCTTTGCCGGTCAAACACTTTTCTGCCTGTATTTACCTTCAGTTCCCCGACTTCCCTGCATACCTGCATCCTGCTTTCATACAGATTTACAAGCTGGTCATCGATCTCATCCAACTGCATTCTCAGTTCTTCCAATGTAGCCATTTTTATTTCTCCTTTGCACAAACTAAGAAATATTATAATACATTTAACTGTATAATCCAACCATTTTTTCCGTTCAGGCTGTTTTTTAACATAAACTGCGTATAAAATTCCCCTGTCCTAAACATACTTCTTACCATGAAGAACAAATTTATTATATGCGGCACCGTGGGCTGGTGCATGGAGATTATATTCACAGCCCTGCATTCCTTTAAACGAAAAGAATTCACTCTGGTCGGACGGACTTCCATCTGGATGTTCCCGATTTATGGGGCAGCTTGTCTGCTGACCCCGGTCTGCCGTCTCCTGAAAGGGAAGAGCCCGTTTTTGCGCGGCAGTGTGTATACCTGCTGTATCTTTGCCGGTGAGTTCCTCTCAGGCAGCTTTTTGAAAAAGCATCACGCGTGTCCCTGGGACTACAGCAAGTCCAAATATAATCTGAAAGGACTCATAAGATTCGATTATGCCCCCTTATGGTTCGGTGCAGGACTGCTGTTTGAAAAAATCCTGCGTTAACCAGATATGCCTCTAAAAAAACTCATAAATTTCTTGTTGAAAATCACCCTGTTTTAGTATATGATTAGTTGAAGAGAATTTCAGGTTACTGTGTTCGCCCATAGGACGTGCACAGTAACACAATTTCAGACAGGGAGGTATACAAATGAACGTGATTGATTGCATCAAAACCCGGAGAAGTATCCGTAAATACAAGCCGGACCCGATTGACCATTCAATTATTAATTCAATTGTGGATGCAGCATCCTATTCTCCATCTTGGAAAAACACTCAGATTACCCGTTATATCGCAATCGAAGATTCTTCCCTTCTCGGAAAGATTGCCGATGAATTCACCCGTGAGCACAATGCGAATATTATCCGGCAGGCACCAATGCTGATCGCTGTCACCTTCATAAAGGGGCGGTGTGGTTTCGAGCGCGATGGTTCTTATTCGACGAAAAAGGGCGACAGATGGCAGATGTGTGATGTGGGGATTGCATGCCAGACGTTTTGCCTTGCCGCTAAAGAATATGGGCTCGGCACGGTAATCATGGGGATTTTTGATGAAGATGGTATCACAGAACTTCTAAACATACCAGAAGATCAGGAACTTGCTGCATTAATTGCAATTGGTTATCCGGAATCAGAGCCGGAACCGCCAAAACGCAAGTCGGCCCGGGAATTATTAGTGTACTATCCCAATAATCTCTAAAATGGCTGAAATACTGATAAGATTAATATGCCCTGGGGCATACGAGGAGGTTTTTTATGAGACATTTAATGAGTCCTCTGGATTTTTCCGTAGAGGAACTTGACGAACTTTTAACTCTTGCGCAGGATATAGAGGCACATCCTGACAAATATGCACATGCCTGTGACGGGAAAAAACTGGCTACTTTATTTTATGAGCCAAGTACCCGGACAAGATTGAGCCATGAGGCTGCCATGCTGAACCTGGGGGGAAGCATTATGGGATTTTCTTCCGCAGATTCCAGTTCTGCTGCCAAGGGAGAGAGCGTTTCTGATACGATCCGGACGATTTCCTGCTATGCAGATATCTGTGCCATGCGTCATCCGAAAGAAGGCGCACCGATGGTTGCCTGCCAGCATTCTTCCATCCCGGTCATCAATGCCGGTGACGGCGGGCATCAGCATCCAACCCAGACACTGACTGACCTGCTGACAATTTTAAACGTCAAAGGCCGTCTGAACAATATGACAATCGGCCTCTGCGGCGACCTGAAATTCGGGCGTACCGTACACTCACTGATTCATGCACTTGTGCGCTACACCGGCATCAAATTCGTCATGATTTCACCTGAAGAACTGAGACTTCCTGACTATATGCGCCATGATGTACTGGACAAACAGAACATTTCCTATAAAGAAGTCGTCCGTCTGGAAGATGCAATGCCTGAACTCGACATCCTGTATATGACAAGAGTCCAGAAAGAACGTTTCTTCAATGAAGAAGACTATGTGCGTATGAAAGACTTCTATATATTAGATAAGAAGAAAATGAAGCTTGCACCTGAGGATATGTATGTACTTCACCCACTTCCGAGGGTGAACGAGATATCCGTGGAAATAGACGATGACCCTCGTGCAGCATATTTTAAGCAGATGCAGTACGGAGTCTATGTCCGCATGGCACTGATCCTCACTCTGCTGGATATTCATGTAGACTAACATACACCCAGATTAGAAGAAAGAAGGAACATTATGTTGAAAAACACTTTGAACGTTGGCCGTATCTCCGAAGGTTTTGTACTCGACCACATCGAAGCCGGCAAAAGCATGGAAATTTATAAATACTTACATCTTGATAAATTAGACTGCTGCGTGGCAATCATAAAGAATGCAAAAAGCAGCAAAATGGGCAAGAAAGACATCATGAAAATAGAATGCCCGATCGATTTCATGGATTTAGACATTCTCGGTTTCATCGACCATAAAATAACAGTCAACATCGTCCAAAACGAAGAGATTGTAGAGAAAAAGCGCCTGACACTTCCAAAAGAAATTCGAAATGTCCTGCGCTGCAGAAATCCCCGCTGCATCACTTCCATTGAGCAGGGGCTGGAACATGTCTTTGTATTGACAGACGAAGAAAATCAGATATACCGTTGTAAATACTGTGAGGAAAAATATAACGATAATAAGTAGTACCAACATTGTGCATAGGGGTCTGACCCCTATGCACCTTCATTTTCAGAATATTTTACCAATTCATCTACACTGGCGGTTCTATCCGTATCTTTACCAGTTCATTTGCCCTGACTCTCAGATTATCCTTATACTGCCTGTTCTGATATTTTCGAATCTGTGTCCCTGTAATCCCCATCTGTCTGGCAACCTGTCGCGCTGTTGCACCATATGCGGACATTGTAACGCCACAGGTCGTCCGTATCTTCTCGGCACTGTAAGATGGTATTCCTGCCAGTCCCGTATATTTTTTCAGCATCCTGCTGATGAACATTTTATTTAATGGATCTCCTTTTCTATTGTAAAAAAGGAATTCGAAATCCTCTCTTTCTTCCAGAAACTGATTCAGTATTTGTACAACGTCCGCCGGAATGAAACAAAGTTCTTCCCTGCTTCTTATATGTGCGAATACACCATTGTCATAAGAGGCAAAATCGCCGGGTCTTAATTCCGAGATTTCTCTGGACGATAACCCGACTCTGTGGATGATGGTAATGATTGTATAAGCCATTTTGTCCTCCTGCGCCGCCCGGTATAAAGCATCCATATCTTCTACCGGGATACTGTGTACCAGCTTTTCCTGATGCCCTGCTTCCCTCAGCCAAGGGAAAAAACAGTCCTCGAACCCCGGCTGTACCCCGTACATCCCACTCCATTTTTCTGCAAAGGATGCAAAAGAATGTAATTCCCAGAACTTTTTTCCTAGCGTACTTCCGCTTATTTCACCGCATTCTTCTCTGTTCTTCAACCATTTGTAATATCTTTCCGCCTCCTTTGCACCACTGGCGAAAAAGGACTTTTTGCTGATTCGTTCAAATTCCGCTATCTCAGTCAGATAAGCTGCGGCTGTTCTCTCATTTCTGAAATGCTTTACAAATTCATCCCAAATCTCAAGTTTAACGACTCCGGTATCTTGTTTTTTCATATAGTCCTCCTCCCTCTTGTTCGTAAATCCGCGAAGCGGAACTATCTTGTTGTTACCAGTATAACTCCTACTGTAACATTTGTAAATAAAAAAAGTGTACAGGCTGCTTTGGATTTGCATTTCCCACAAATCCTGACCTGCCTGCACACTCTGACCTTACAAATGCTGCTATTTTTTTGGCTGACTGCCTTTCACAATTTCTTTCAGCCGCTCCAGCGGAACCGCCGGACTGTATAAATATCCCTGATATAGATTACATCCCAGAGACTCTAACTTTTCACGGATCTCTTCTGTCTCTACGTATTCTGCCATCACAACAAATCCAAGATTGGTTCCAAGAGATACAATTGATGCAATGATCTCCTGATTCCGCTCATTTTCCAGAAGCCCCTGTACCAGTCTTCCATCCAGTTTTACAGCGTAAAAACTGGATGTCTGTAGATACATAAGGCTGGTCCTGCCCATGCTGAAATCATCGACTGCTGCCAGAATCCCTGCCGACTTCAGCCTGCTGATATGGTGCGGAATCTCTTCCATCCGGTCAACCGCTGACTCTTCTGTCACCTCGAGGCAATAATGCCCCGATACTCCATATGTTTCCGCCATACGGATAACACGATTGATAAACTGTTCTGAATCCATCTGGTCAGCCGATATGTTTGCCGATATCGTCAATGCACTGCCCTCTCTTAAAAGTTCACTACATGCTTTCATGGATGTTTTTACCACAACCTGTGTCAGCCGGTCAAAGAAACCATCCTCCTTCGCCAGAGCCACTACCAGAGGAGGATAAACCGGGTAGTCCATATATCTCCATCTAAGCAGACTCTCTGCACCTGTCAGACCATGCTCTTTATGATATTGCGGCTGATACCCCATCGTCAGCCGCTCCTGTTCGACATCGATCCGAAGCTGCTCTGCCATATTCCGAGCCAGCAGTCCTTTGCTGTCATGCTGTTCCATAAGATGGACGTCCCGCCCCTCCTGCTGCACCAGTTTAAAATAAGCAGTCAGCTCATTTAAAAGCATCTTTGCCTGTTGTTCTTTTACTTTCTGTGCAAGGCATACAAAGGGGGCATAAACCCCTGTCCCTGCTGCCAGAATCACCAGCTGCACGGCCACGCCCCTCCATGAACCGGAGGATAAATACCCACTAAATAAAACAGGTGTCGTCCATGTCACAGTCCTTCCCAGTATCGGCAGAAATCCCATTGTGGCAAAACCATACGCGATGAGGAGGGAAATTACCGGGGTCAGAATAAATGGAATGATCAGAACCGGATTCAGCACAACGGGAAGTCCGTACACAAGGATCTCATTAATGTTGAACAAAACCGCACCGGATGCGGAGTAAGCCAGCTGCCGGTTATCCTTTCCTTTGGAAAAGATGAGCAGCGCCGCCAGGAGGCAGATTGCCGCCCCGCAGCCCCCTATCAATGCATAGCTGTCCAAAAAGGATTTGGATATAATCACTCCCGCTGCATTGTCATTCGGGACCAGATACGTCTGTGCCACCTGCTCCAGCGCATTGCCCCCGTGTATACCGAATATCCACAGAATATCCAGTACAACAACATACAGGATTCCGGCGCCTAACCCATCATTGATATTGTGGAACAAAAATACTATGCCATCTGTCACAAGATCGTTTAAGTTATCTACTTTAAAGACTGTCTGGATAGTCAGATTCATTCCGATAAAAATAAGCGCACACAGAAGAAGGGGATAAATTGCAGAAAGTGAATTTCTATAATCCACGTCCGCCCCTCTGGATCGGAATCTGTGTGCTGCTGAGATCTTTCCATAAAAAAAGTAGAACAGCTTAGTCGCAGCCACGGAAGAAAACATCGCTGTAAATACCCCGACAGGACCTAAGTCACTTAGTTCCATAGAACCACCAGCCGCTCCAAAAGAAGCCGCAAAGCAAACCACAGATACTACCATAGCCATCACCTGAAGAAACCCATCACGTTCCTTCATTTCAGAGGAATAATAATAACTGATGCTGACCACAAGATATATAGACATGAAACCAACCGTTGAATCAAAGAGAAAGTGCAGGGATGTCGATAAGACTCCCCCCGCCCATTCTGCAATAAATTTCTGAAACACAGGAATTGGGAAATTAAGGAATAAAAGCGCAAAAGAACCCACGAGAAGAACAGGGATTAAAAGTGTAAATCCCTTCTTCACTGCTGAAAACACATGGTTATTCTCTATTTTATAGATTGCACGAAGTATTCTGCTGTACATAGTTCGCCTGTATCTTTCCCACTCTTGTCAATTCGTTCCTGTGTTAAATATTCTCTGCAATTTTATAGATAAGCCGGCGCGTATCCTCCCATCCGAGACACGGGTCTGTAATAGACTTTCCATATACCCGTTCACTGTCGATGCTCTGGCATCCTTCTTCCAGATAGCTCTCTATCATTACGCCCTTGATAAGCTTCTTCAGATCCGGATTATAGTTCCTGCTGTGGAGTACCTCGCTCACAATCCTGATCTGCTCTTTGTACTGCTTGTTAGAATTTGAATGATTGGCATCAATCACTGCCGCCGGATTCTTCAGGCCTTTCTGTCCATACATTTCCAGAAGGCGCATCAAATCCTCATAATGATAGTTCGGTATACAGGTACCATATTTATCCACACCGCCACGCAGGATGACATGTGCCAAATCATTTCCGTCC
Source organism: Faecalicatena orotica (assembly GCF_905197545.1). NCBI lineage: Bacteria > Bacillati > Bacillota > Clostridia > Lachnospirales > Lachnospiraceae > Faecalicatena > Faecalicatena orotica. The sequence continues at coordinate 81,348 of NZ_CAJJZH010000009.1, read as the reverse complement.
GTTGTCACATCCATCTCCCTGTAGATAAACGTATGGGAACTCTGTGCTGCAACGACGGAGTTCAGCATCACGGAAAAATCACCGCTGGTCGGATTCTTCATGCCGATCGGGATATCCATGCCGCTAGCCGTCAGGCGGTGCTGCTGGTTCTCAACAGAACGGGCCCCGATCGCCTCATAAGAAAGGATGTCATCCAGATAACTCCTGTTCTCAGGATACAGCATCTCATCCGCTGCCGTCAGGCCGCTTTGCTGGATCGCACGGATGTGCATCTTCCTGATGGCTATAATTCCTGCCAGAAGGTCCGGCGCCTGATCAGGCTCCGGCTGATGCAGCATCCCTTTATATCCCTCTCCGGTTGTACGGGGCTTATTCGTATAGATACGCGGAATAATCATCAGTTTATCAGAGACTTCCTCATTGACTCTGGCCAGTCTGTCCACATACTCGCATACGGCATCCTCGTTGTCTGCCGAACAGGGACCTACCAGTACGATAAATTTATCAGACTCCCCGGTAAAAATATCCCGGATTTCCCGGTCTCTTCTCTTCTTAAGTTTCTTTACTGTATCTGACAGCGGGTATTCCGCCTTTAAATCTGCCGGCAGGGGCAGCTGTGCATTGATTCTCATTCCCATTTTTTCATCAGCCTTTCCGTATCTGCTATTATTATAAAGTTTTCCTTTATCGTACAAAAAATGATGCTGCAAAGTCAACTGCGGCACCATACATATTCTTCTCTCAATTCACCTGGTTAAGCAAGACGATAAGCCGGGTTATGTCATTGGACAATCATCTATCTAGGCCTGATGTCGCCATCAGGCTCAAGCGACCTACCTAAAGCGTGACGGGCCGCCACACCGCTTTTATTCGGTCTTGCTTCGGATGGGGTTTACATGTGCCCTCTCTGTTACCAGCGAGGCGGTAGTCTCTTACACTGCCTTTCCACCCTTACCGGAAATCATATCTGGCACTGGGTCAGATATGTCCTCCCGGCGGTTTATTTCTGTTGCACTGGCCTTGGAGTCACCTCCACCGGACGTTATCCGGCATCCTGCCCTGTGAAGCCCGGACTTTCCTCGTCTGCGGCCTTTCGGCGCATGCAGCCGCGATTGTCTGTCTTACTTAACTCAGATGTACATTATACTATGTATTCACTCATCTGGCAAGCCCTTCATCAACAATCAGTCCGCTGCCGTCAGCCGCCGTTGTCGCAAGTTCATCACACCGCTCATTCTGGAGATGCCCGTCATGTCCCTTTACCCAGTGGAACACAACATTGTGCTTCTCCTTTGCCGCAAGCAGGCGCTTCCAGAGGTCCACATTCTTCACCGGTTCATTCTTGCCGCGCTTCCATCCTTTTTTCAGCCATCCATCCACCCAGTGCTGGTTAAATGCATCCACTACATACTTCGAATCGGAATACACCTCGACATCACAGGACCGGTTCAGTGCCTCCAGGCCGGCAATCACAGCCATCAGTTCCATCCGGTTATTCGTCGTCTTCACATACCCCTGTGACAATTCCTTCGTGTGAAGTGTCCCCTTCTGGTCCACATATTCGAGCACAGAACCGTATCCTCCCGGCCCGTCCGGATTTCCTCTCGCCGCGCCGTCTGTATATAACTTTACCTGCATCACTTTCCAACTCTCCAATCTGCTAATCCATCATTTCTTTCACGCTGTCGGCAAAAGATTTTTCTTCCCTCTTCTCCAGTTCAAACGTCTGTCCTTCTTTTGTAATCCTGTATATCTTATCTACATACTCTTCTGCACTTTTTTCGAGTACAATCCGGTCAAATATACCATAATTATCCCAGAAATGCATGGGGAATACTGCCTGTGTATCCGTCCGTTTCATGAAACAGTCCAGTCCCCAGAAATACTGTTCCCCCAGTCTGGGGTCAACAGGGACAAATGCCACATCGATTTTCACGCCGTGCAGTTTATTAATCTCATACTGGTAATTCCTGCGCATCATCGTATTGTAGGCTTTCCCCTCTTCTTCCCAGTGCCACCAGTTCAGGTCGCCTGCATGGTAAACAGTACAGTCCCCGCACTCGGCCAGAAACGCAACTCCCTCGTCCGTGGAGCGCAGTGTGCGCACCTTCAGACTGCCGATTATGTGTTCTTCATTCGGACCGGCCAGGAGGGTATCCTCTGTCTTCGGGGCATCTACATCATTCGATAAAATATAGTAAATCTCCGGAATATATTCCCTGAGTTTAAAAATATCCTTTCTGAAATGGTCGTAATGGGCATGGCTGACGAAGACAAAAAACGGTTTTCCCGCCTTTATCTCCGGCAGTTCTCCTTTGTAATAATCAAATAATAAATATGCCTGTTCGAGCTCCACGAGGAACCCGCTGTGGCTTAAATATGTGACTCTTATCATAAACTTAATATCTCCACAACCTGTACTAATTCCGGCAGGATATATTCCAGACTTTCCTTCGCAGCCTTCGCGCTGTCCGGCAGATTCACTATCAGCGTATTCTTCCTGATTCCCGCGGCCGAGCGGTTCAGGATCGCCTTCTTTGTATAGCGGATATTATAGGCACGGATCGCCTCCGGAATGCCCGGAAGAAGCCGGTCGGATATCTCCTCCACAACATCCGGTGCACAGTCCCGCCTGCGGATTCCCGTAGCTCCTGTTGTCAGGATCAGATCTACGCTCTGTGTGTCCGCCAGTCTCTTCATAACCGCCGCCAGTACTTTTTTATCTTCGGGCAGGACTCCTGCCGCCTTTACTTCAAAACCAACCTGTCCGAGTATCCTCTTCAGTGCACTTGCTGCCGCACTCTCTTTTTTTGCCTTATATAAGCCTGAATCTATTGTAAAAATTGCTGCCTTCATCTATTGTACCCCTTTCTAATTATAAACTCACTGTATCTTGTCATTTCATCCCATATCCGGAATCCGCTTTCCCCTCAGAATGTGTTCCCGGACAATCCTTTATTTACCCTAAAATGCGCCGGGCTGACTCATTCGCCCTTGCAAATATTTCCTCCTTTGATGAACCCAGATTGTATTCCCCGTCCTGATAAAGGACCTTTCCTGCAACCATCGTCATCTTTACATTCTGCTTGCTTCCACTGTAAACAAGATTCTTCTCAATATTCTGCAGAGGCTGCATATTAGGCTGCTGCAGATCGATTAATATCATATCTGCCTTCCTGCCCTCTGCCAGAATATCACATTCCGGCAGCCCCATTGCATGTGCCCCGTTCACAACCGCCATTTTCAGGACCTCCATTGCAGGCACTGCCTCCGGGTCATCACATATGGCTTTCTGGAGACCTGTCGTCAAAAACATCTCCCGGAACATATCCAGACAATTGTTGCTTGCAGGTCCGTCCGTTCCGATAGCCACCGGAATTCCCATATCCAGATAACGTTTTACCGGTGCAATGCCGCTGGCAAGCTTCAGATTCGAAGCCGGATTCGTCACAACATAAAGGTTTCTCTGCTTTAGAATGTCAAAATCCGCATCATCCATATGCACACCGTGGAATATACCGCCTCCCTGACGGAAAAGACCAAGCGAATCCATATAACCTACCGGAGTCATACCTGTCCGTCTCCTGCAGTCTTCCACCTCTTTTTTTGTCTCTGAACAATGCACATAAACCGGAATCCCGTATTTTTCTGAGAGCCCCGCAAGTTCCTCCATAAGAGGCCTTCCGGTTGTATATTCTGCGTGGAAGCCGAGCTGGTAAGAGATCAGCCTGTCCGGGTCCTGATTATATCTTTTATAGTCGTCTTCCACTTCGCGGACCGTCCCTCCAAAGTCATTGATACTCTCACAGATTACCATGCGGTATCCTGTATCTTCCACAGTCCTGAGTGTTGCCGGCTTACTCAGGTACATATCGAACACGGATGTGATTCCGCTTGTCAGATATTCCATGATCGCAAGCTTATTCAGCCAGTAGATGTCCTCTTCACAAAGCTTTGCCTCCGCCGGGAACACCCTGTTATTCAGCCACTCATCCAGTTTCATATCATCGGCATGGGAACGAAGGAACGTCATCGCCGAGTGCGTATGTGCATTCTTAAAACCCGGCATAAGCAGATTCCCCTGACCGTCAATCTCCCTGTCCCATTTCTCCTTAGCATCCAATACAGACGGGCCCACATAAGCAATCGTATCACCCTTTACCCAAACCTCGCCCCGGAAAATACTCTTACCTGCCTCCATTGTTAAAATTCTTACATTATATATTCTAGTATTCATGCAACTATCCTTTCCCAAAACCATGCAGATAGTAACCGCAGGCCTTCTACATCTTTTCAATAATGCACGTTACAAGACGTTCAAATTCCTCTGACCGCCTGTCCGCAACTGCCTGCACATCCAGATGGCTTAACTCTTCCCCCGTGATACCGCACGCCATATTCGATATACAGGATATCCCGCACACCCTCACCCCGGCATGGCGGGCAGCGATTGCTTCACAAGCCGTACTCATGCCTACTGCGTCCGCCCCGATTGCCGCAAACATACGGATCTCCGCGGGACTCTCAAAATTCGGCCCGGTCGTCTGGACATAAACACCCTCCTGGATCTGGATCTGTTCTTCCTGTGCCACATTCCGTATCAGCCCCATCAGTTCCACATCATAAATATGCGTCATATCCGGGAAACGGGTTCCAAGTTCAGACACATTCTCACCAATCAGTGGAGAGGGGACAAAACTGGATATCTGATCTGTGATCATCATAAAATCACCCTCGTGGAAATTCCGGTTGATCCCGCCCGAGGCATTCGTCAGGAACAGCTTCTCAATCCCCATCATCTTCATAAGCCTCACCGGAAGCACAACGTCTTCGATAGAATACCCTTCATAATAATGGACACGTCCCTTCATGACAGCAACCGGCACCATACCAATATATCCCAGCAGAAAACGCCCGTCATGCCCTTCAACCGTAGACACAGGGAACCCCGGAATATCACCATACGGGATTTCACATACCACCTTCATATTTCTAGCATAATTTCCAAGTCCCGAACCAAGAATCAACCCCACACGAGGGGAAAAATCCGTCACAGACTGATAATATTCATAACATTTCACCAGCTTCTCATACTGCCTGCTCATCGTACCCTCCTATTTTATTTCCTTAAATTATAGATATACATCTGGGAATTATTATAACACAAATAAGAAGCCCATGAAACACCGAACTTTCCTATCAAACTATCCACCTGCACTTTCTCCTTGCCGGATGGCGCACGGATGCACCAGCCGATGACAGGACGTGTCCCAAAGCCGGCGGCACAGCGCCTGCTGGTGAAAAATCCGTAAAGTAAGCAGTAGAAGATGTTGACGAAAAAGGTGGGCATATCCCTCTCTTTTCCCACCTTTTTCGTCTACAGCTTCTAAGCGAAACGCCCCGGACTTTAAGCCAGCAGGCGCTGTGCCGCCGGCTTTGGGACACGTCCTGCCATCGGCGTCCTGTATCCAGCATCCTTAAATAATGATGCAGACCAGCCCCCCGTTGCTGTCGTTTACGATTTTCTGCATGGTATCCTGCAGTTTTACCTGGCTCTCATCGTTAATCATTGTAATCTTATTTCGCATTCCGTCCATGACCAGTTCTTCAATGGATTTACCGAATATATTCGTTCCCCAGACCCCTTCGGGCGTCTCACTCTCGGCCTTGATGTATTCTACCAGATCCTGTGCCTGTTTCTCATTGCCGACGATCGGTGCGATCTCGGTCTCTATATTGGCACGTATCATATGGATCGAAGGCGCCTCCGAGTGAATCTTGACTCCGTACTTATTTCCCTGCTTGATGATCTGCGGTTCATCCAGCATGATTTCTTCCTTCTTCGGACTTACGACACCGTATCCTTTCATCTTCACATCTGCGAAAGCATCCTTGATCTGGGTATACTCCTCTTTCATGGCCGCAAGTTCCTTCATAGCCGTGATTAGTTCGTATTCTCCTTTGATGTCCGTCCCGGTCAATTCACTTAAGATTTCATAGTAGTACTGTTCTGCGAACGCGATCCGTATCTTTACTTTCCCGGTGTCCATCTCGATTTTGTCCACGTTCACTTTTTCTATGTATGGACTGTCTGTCTGCGGAGCCTCTCCTGACGCACTCCGGATATCTTTGAGTGAAGCCATGATATCCTTTACGTTCTGGAGCAGGTCTGCCTTGATCCTGTGTTCTCTGGATAGCATTTCCACCCACTTTGGAATATAGAATTCCACCTCTGATATCGGGAATTCAAATAACACCTGTCTCATAATGTTATGGATATCTTCTGTCCTAAGCTGTTCACAGTTGACCGGGAGGACAGATACTTTATATTTTTCCTCCAGTTCCTCCTTGAGTGATTTTGCTTCATCTGTGTAAGGTTTTTTCGTGTTTAGAAGGACAATGAACGGTTTACCGATAGACTGGAGCTCCTTGATTGTCTTTTCTTCCGCTGCTATGTAATTTTCTCTCGGAAGGTCACCAATGCTTCCGTCTGTGGTCACGACGATCCCGATTGTCGCATGGTCGTGGATGACCTTCTGTGTCCCGATCGCGGCTGCCTTTGTAAATGGTATTTCATACTCAAACCAGGGCGTTTTTACCTGTCGCTCTGCATCGTTTTCTATATGCCCGGACGCGCCGTCAACCATGTATCCCACACAGTCTATCAGGCGTATCTTTACTTCTGCATCATCGGACAGCTTGATCGTGGCTGCCTCCTTCGGCACAAACTTCGGTTCTGTTGTCATGATCGTTGTACCGGATGCGGACTGGGGAAGTTCATCCTTTGTTCTTTCTCTTGCATGTTCGTCTGCCATATTCGGAAGCACCAGCAGGTCCATAAATCTCTTAATAAAGGTTGACTTGCCTGTCCGAACAGGACCAACGACTCCGATATACATTTCTCCGTTTGTTCTTGCTTTCATGTCTTTGTATAACTGAAATGAATCCATAGAAATACCCCCTTGTTCTGCTGATACCAATGTATGCACAGAAAAGGGGGTTTATGAATCAATCCTGAAAAATATTTGACGGATGTCTCATTGCTTATACTTCATCCGGCCAGGGAAGGGACGAATGTTCACTCTTGAGTTCCCTGAGCATCAGCTGGTCTACCGCCTCTGCCGGGTTCTTGCCCGCGAAGAGGACTGCATTAACCTGATCGACGATCGGCATGGATACGTCGTATTTTCTTGCCAGCTTTGCCGCTGCCTTTGCCGAATAAACACCTTCTACGACCATCTTGACTTCTTCCATCGCTTCTTCCATTGTCCTTCCCTGTCCGATCAGATAACCGGCTTTCCGGTTACGGCTGTGGACGCTGGCACATGTAACAATCAGATCTCCGATTCCTGTCAAACCGGTGAAGGTTTCAATCTTGCCGCCCATCTTAACACCAAGCCTTGCTATCTCCGCAATCCCCCTGGTGATCAGGGCCGCCTTCGTATTATCACCGTATCCGAGGCCATCCGCGATTCCTGCTGCCAGGGCAATGACATTCTTCAAAGAACCGCCAAGCTCAATCCCTAAGATGTCCGGGCTCGTGTATACGCGGAATACACGGCTGATGAACATGGACTGCAGGTATTCTGCCGTCTTTCTCGTTTTCGCACCGATCACGCACGTCGTCGGAAGCTTTCTTCCCACTTCCTCGGCATGGCTCGGCCCGGAAAGAACTGCAACATCGGCCTGTGGGATCTCTTCTTCGATCTGCTGGGAGAGTGTCATCAGGGTAGTCTCTTCGATTCCCTTCGCCACATCCACAATAATCTGCCCCTCTTTTATATAAGGACTCATGCTCTTTGCCGTAGCCCTCGTAAATGGAGATGGCACCGCAAGTACAAGAAAATCCCTGCCTGTTACTGCTTCCTCAAGATCATTTGTAATCATCAGGTCCTCCGGCAGTCTGACTCCCGGCAGTTTTGTCTCATGCTCTCTTTTCAGCGTGAGCATCTCCACTTCAGCCTTATCAATAGACCATACTGTCACCTGGTGTCCATTCTCATACAGCAGGACGGAAAGTGCTGTTCCCCAGCTTCCGGCTCCTAACACACCTACATTTGCCATAATTTCTTCTCCTTTACACATGAATCTGTTTTATTACTCCACTTTTACTACTTCTTTTTTCCTGATCCGAACCGGTTCTCTTCTCCTGCAAGCAGGCGCTTAATATTCTCCTTGTGGCGGTACCATGCCAGAATCGTGAGAAGCAGGACTAATATGTACATTTCATAAAGATACGGAGCTGCCATTTTAAAAATCCCATACTGTCCAAAGGTCGCTACCTCTATAAAAAACAGCGTAGATGCAAGGAGTGACCCGAGGGATACATATCTCGAAAATATAACCGCGATTAAAAATGCAGCCAGCGGAATCGGGACCATAGCCGGATTCGTTGATACGACCAGGCCGGCAAGAACGGCAATTCCTTTTCCTCCCTTGAACTTCAGGTAAAACGGGAAATTATGTCCCAGCGTTGCGCCCATACCGGCATACATGGCAAGGAGCGGCAGATATTCACTGCCGCGGTACAGATAACGTACAAGAAAAATTGCCAGAACGCACTTCAATACATCCCCTGCAAATGTCATGAGGCCGGCTTTCCATCCCATGACACGCACTGCATTTGTCGAACCGGCATTGCCGCTTCCTTCTTTCCGGATATCGATATGATTCAGTTTCCCTACGAGGTAACCTGTCTGCAGAAGACCGAAGACATAACCGATTACAAGGCAGACTAAACGTTCCATAACTATTGCTCCTTTTCCTTTCTTTCCCTGATAAAGAACTTCAGTGATGTTCCTCTGAAACCGAACGCCTCTCTGATCTTATTTTCCAGATATCTGGTGTATGAGAAATGCATCAGCTCTTTGTCGTTCACAAAGATGACGAAGGTCGGCGGCTTCACGGAAACCTGCGTAATATAATACAGCTTCAGCCTCTTTCCCTTGTCAGACGGCGGCTGCTGCATCGCAACTGCCTCGGTCATGATCTCATTGAGGACTCCTGTTGCAACACGCAGTGTCTGGTTTTCAATGACCATATCAATCACATCGTAAAGCTTCGTCAGCCTCTGCCCTGTCTTTGCGGACACGAACATTACCTCGGCATAAGAAAGATAAGACAGGACCTGTCTGATCTTTAACTCGTACTCCCTCGTTGTTTTGTCATTTTTCTCTATGGCATCCCATTTATTGACGACAATAATGATTCCTTTTCCACGTTCATGCGCGATTCCGGCAATCTTTGCATCCTGCTCCGTCACGCCCTCCTCGGCATCAATCACCATAAGCACGACATCTGCACGTTCAACCGCCGTTACCGTCCGTATAATACTGTAACGCTCGAGTTCCTCTTTGATCTTATTCTTTCTGCGCAGGCCAGCCGTATCAATGAAAATATATTCCTTTCCATTGTGTACAATGTCTGTATCAATGGCATCCCTCGTAGTTCCTGCGATGTCAGAGACAATCACCCTGTTTTCGCCCAAGAGCTTATTAATAATAGAAGACTTTCCGACATTCGGTTTCCCGACGATTGCAATCCTCGGTCTGTCGTCTTCCTCCTCTTCTCCTGCCCCCTCTGGGAAATATGCTGCCACTGCATCCAGCATGTCCCCGAGCCCGAGCCGTGATGATGCGGAAACCGGAACCGGGTCCCCGATTCCCAAGTTATAAAACTCGTATACATCCGGCATAAACTTATTGAAGCTGTCTACCTTATTTACGACAAGTACAACCGGCTTTCCTGACCTCCTCAGCATATCTGCCACTTTAGAGTCAGAATCTACCAGCCCCTGTCTTACATCTGTAATAAAAATAATAACATCCGCCGTGTCAATGGCAATCTGCGCCTGTTCCCTCATCTGTGCAAGGATAATGTCTTTACTGTCCGGTTCGATACCACCTGTGTCAATCAGGGTGAACTCTCTGTCCAGCCAGCTGACATCCGCATAAATACGGTCCCTTGTCACTCCCGGTGTATCTTTGACAATTGAAATCATCTCTCCTGCCAGAGCATTGAATAGTGTAGATTTTCCAACATTCGGCCTTCCTACAATCGCTACTACTGGTTTACTCATATTATATAACTACCTTTCTTAATCTGTATGCGGGCCCAATACAGCATTTATGAAATCCTGCCCGCTTGATTTTACAATATCTACCGGAACTTGTAAAGCATTCTCCACATCCTGGACCGTAAAATCATCCAAAAACACTTCTTCCCCGATGCGGAGCATGTTGCAGGGAAGCAAAAGTGCCGCCCCCAGTTCCTTCCCTTTCAGCTGTTCCGTCAGGTCCTGTCCGGTGATCAGTCCGGAAACTGTGATGCGCTCCCCGAAGAAATGATTCTCGATCGGATAGAGACGGACGAGGACATTTGGGAACTTCTCTCTTAGTCTTCCCAGCATCCGCTTTAAATATGGGTATGCAAGCCGGCCGGTTGCAAGTGATATCTCTCTTTTTCGCAAATCTCCTTCAAGCGCCTTTAATCCTTCTTCAAATTCATCGAATAAGAGACGCAGCATTCCCACGCCGTTCTCCAGCTGCAAATAGCCGTCATAGCGTTGCTCCTCCGGGAGTTCCTCTTCGGCCAGAATATACCATTCGTCTCCCGCATGGATAAAATGGATTCCATATTCCTCATAGACTTTATCCTGCCACGCATGGATCGTTTTTAAAACTTCCCTTGCGTCCTCTTTTGTAAAAGGCTCCAAAGGATACAGGCCATCCCTGTACTTTGTCAGTCCTACCGGAACGACAGATACGCTCCGTAAAAACGGCAGGTAGCCTGTCAGGTCACGGATGCTTCTCTCCAGCTCATCCTTGTCATTCACGCCCTTACAGAGCACGATCTGCCCATTCATCTGGATTCCGCCCTGATACAGGATGTCCACCTTTTTCAGTGCATCTCCTGCAAACCTGTTATGGAGCATCCTGCACCTGAGTTCCGGGTTCGTCGTCTGGAATGATATATTAATCGGCTCCAGATGGTATCTTACGATCCTTTCTACGTCTTCCTCACTCATATTGGTCAGTGTAATATAGTTTCCCTGCAGGAAAGAAAGCCTTGAATCATCATCCTTAAAGTACAAGGTATCACGCATTCCTTCCGGCATCTGGTCTATAAAGCAGAACATGCACTTGTTCCTGCAGGAACGGTACTCATCCATCAGACTCTGCTCAAACTGAAGTCCCAGACTTTCATCCTCATCCTTTTCAATCTCCAGCTCCCACTGTTCTCCATCGGGTTTCTCTATTAACAATAGAACTTCTTCCGCTTCCATATAGTAATAATAATCAAATACGTCCGAAATTTCATTGCCGTTGATGCCCAGAAGCTTGTCCCCGGGCCCGATCCCCATTTCTTCACCGATGCTCCCCGGTTCTACCTGGCTTACAACGTGTACATGTTTCATATATTTCTTAACTCCTTATTTTCCTGCTGTATCATATTTACTGTTATGCGCACAGTAACCTTATTATATCATAAAACCCTCCCCTGCGAAAGCCATGCTTGAATTTCATTCAAAAAAATGATATAACCTATATGTAAGAGACTGGGATTTTCCGGTCTTAATTTCGTCGAACATAGGAGAAAATCATGTCAAACATCGAACTGTTAGAAAAGACACTTCCTGTCGCGCCGCTTAAGATCGCTGCTATGGAAAGCTGTAAAGAACTGGGGAGAAAGGTAAATGACTATATTGTATCTTTCCGCGAAAATACAATTTGTGAAGTAAAGCCTTCCCCCCTCTATGTCAATTATGAATCCCATAATTACCTCGTAGACTGCTGCTGTCCGCGCTTTGGCTCCGGTGAAGCCAAAGGGATTCTCAAAGAAACTATCCGCGGGACTGATTTATTCATTATGACAGATGTATGCAACTATAACCTGACCTATACCCTCAACGGCCATGTTAACCACATGTCCCCGGACGACCATTACCAGGACCTGAAAAGAATTATTTCCGCCGCCACAGGCAAAGCACGCCGCATCAACGTTATTATGCCATTTATGTATGAAAGCCGTCAGCATAAGCGCACGAAAAGAGAGTCTTTGGATTGTGCAATCGCACTGAAAGAGCTGATTGACATGGGGGCATCCAATATCATTACCTTTGATGCACACGACCCAAGGGTGCAAAATGCAATCCCACTGAATGGATTCGACAGCTTTAACCCGCCTTACCAGTTTATGAAGGCTTTATTCCGCTCCGTACCAGACTTAAAGGTAGACAAGGAGCACCTGATGATTATCAGCCCCGATGAGGGTGCAATGCATCGTGCAGTCTACTTTTCTAATATTCTCGGTGTCGACATGGGGATGTTCTACAAGCGACGCGACTATTCTACTGTCGTAGGCGGAAAGAACCCGATTGTTGCTCATGAATTCCTCGGAGATGATGTCGAGGGCAAGGATGTTATCATTGTAGATGATATGATTTCATCCGGTGAGAGTATGCTGGATGTTGCTAAGCAGCTCAAGGACAGAAAGGCCGGACGTGTTTTTGTGTGTACAACATTCGGACTGTTTACCGAAGGGTTTGGCAAATTTGATGAGTATTATGAAAAAGGCTATCTGGACCGGGTTATCGCAACAAATCTTACGTATCTGCCTCCGGTTGTGAAGGAAAAGCCTTATTTCGTAACAGCGGATATGAGTAAGTTCCTTGCACTGATCATCGATTCGCTGAACCACGATACAACGATCGGAGCTGTTCTTAATCCAACTGATAAGATTCACGCTCTGCTTGAAAAAAAGAGAAATTCCGAAAGAGTTTAAAAAAGACCGGATCACTTCCTCATTTAGTGATCCGGTTCTTTGATTTTTATCTTAATCTGCCTGTCTCATATTTGATCTTCATCCGTAGATAACTCATGAGTTCTTCGTATCTGAGTTCTGTCGTCTTTTCCGTCAGAACACTGCCGAGACTCTCTGCTGCCGTTGTCAGGAAGGACTCTTTTACCTCAGTACGGTGCTGATAGAGGAACCTCAGTTTTTCTTCATTTGACCTGCAGTCTAAAAACTGCATAATCAATGACGGCTCTGCTTTCTTGCCCTCGCCTTCTGTTTCAGAAGCTGCTTTCTGTCCCTCATCTCTTCCGGCCAGTTCGAACCGGTATCTCTGACCGGCATCGGGATATTTTTCTCTGTCAACAGGGCTTAAAAACATGGCAAGCGGGCGGGCGTAAATTCCCCGGCTGCCGTACATTGCCTCGTATATGACCAGTTCTTCCCCCGTTTCCGTGTGTATAGCTACATTCAGCACCTTGTACTGTCTGCCTTTAAAGTGTGTATAGATTTCCCCTGACTGCGGCTTTTTACGTTCCATATCCAGCTCCTGATTAATATAACTTCGCACTGATTAGTTTCGGACGGAATCCTTTTGCTTCCAGTGCATCCAGTATTTTATGTTTGTGTTCTGTCCCGAAGGCTTCCATTGTAATCCTCAATTCCACAGCCGCGTTTCTGTTCGTGCTTACGAACTGATTATGCTCCAGTTTGATTACGTTACCCTGCTGGTCTGCAATCGTGGAAGCGACGCTCACCAGCTCACCCGGCTTATCCGGAAGCAGGACAGATACGGAGAATATCCTGTCTCTCTGGATCAGGCCGTGCTGCACGATAGAAGACATCGTAATCACATCCATGTTGCCGCCGCTTAAGATACAGACTACTTTCTTTCCTTTGCAGTCCAGCTGCTTAAGTGCCGCAACGGATAAAAGGCCTGAGTTTTCCACGATCATTTTATGATTCTCCACCATATCGAGGAAGGCGCCAATCAGCTCGTCATCGTCAACCAGAAGGATATCGTCAACGTTTTCCTGTACGTAAGGCAGGTTCTGGACACCGACCGACTTCACGGCAGTACCGTCTGCAATCGTATTGGCACTCTCAAGCTCCACGACTTCCCCGGCCTTTAAAGCCGCCGTCATGCTGGCAGCCTCAGACGGCTCCACGCCGATCACTTTGATCTTCGGGTTCAGCATTTTGGCGAGTGTGGCCACGCCTGTAATAAGTCCGCCCCCTCCGACCGGGACAAGGATGTAATCTACTGTGGGAAGTTCCTGCACAATCTCCATTGCGATCGTTCCCTGCCCTGTTGCGACATCGAGATCGTCAAACGGGTGTACAAACGTATACCCTTCCTTCTCCGCCAGTTCATATGCATAAGCACAGGCATCATCATAAACGTCCCCGTAAAGAATAACTTCGGCGCCATAGCTCTTAGTACGGTTCACCTTAATCAGCGGAGTAACCGTGGGCATGACGATGGTTGCCTTACAGCCGTATTTCTTTGCTGCGTATGCCACGCCCTGGGCATGGTTGCCGGCTGATGCCGTGATCAGCCCCTTTTGCCGGTCCTCCTCGGACAGTGTGCTGATCTTGTAGTACGCGCCGCGCAGCTTATATGCACCTGTGTGCTGCATGTTTTCTGGCTTCAGATACACTTTCCCGCCGCTCAGTTCACTCAGATAATCACTAAAAACCAGCTTGGTCGGGTTGGTTACCTGTTTTACGAGTTCACTTGCTTCTTCAAACTTCTCTAACGTTAACATTTTACCCCTTCTTTCTTTTTGGCTATTCCTCTTCCGTTTGCCCGCTGTAGAATAATGCATTTACAAATTCATCTGCATCAAACTTCTGTAAATCCTCAATCGTCTCACCGACTCCGATATATTTTACCGGGATACCGAGCTCGGCCTGTATGGCAACGGCGATTCCGCCTTTTGCCGTGCCGTCCATCTTTGTCAGGATGACTCCCGTTATATCTGCTACTTCATTGAATTCCTTTGCCTGTGCGAGGGCATTCTGTCCGATCGTGGCATCGAGTACGACAAGTGTCTCCTTATATGCCTCGGGATATTCTCTCTCGATCACACGGCTGATCTTTCTCAGCTCATCCATCAGATTCTTCTTATTGTGGAGCCTTCCTGCTGTGTCACACAGGAGTATGTCTGCTTTCCTCGCCTTCGCGGCGGCTACCGCATCATATACGACGGATGCCGGGTCTGCGCCCTCCTGCCCGCCGATCATCTCCACCTCTGCGCGGTTTGCCCATTCTTTCAGCTGCTCACCTGCTGCCGCCCGAAATGTATCCGCCGCTGCCAGAATCACCTTTTTATGCTGGTCATGGAATTTCCCTGCCAGCTTGCCAATCGTCGTCGTTTTACCGACCCCGTTGACGCCGATTACAAACACAACGGATGTCTTTTCTTCGAATTCATAGGCTGTCTCGCCTACATCCATCTGTTCCTTGATACTGTCAATCAAAAGCTGCCTGCATTCCACAGGTTCTTTGATATGCTGTTCCCGGACTTTCCCTTTCAGGTCTTCTATGATCTCCATCGTCGTATTCACGCCTAAGTCCCCCATGATAAGGGTCTCTTCCAGTTCCTCATAGAAGTCGTCATCTATTTTCGAAAAGCCGTGGAAAATACTGTCCATGCCGGATACAATATTGTCTCTCGTCTTTGTCAGGCCGGACACAAGCCGTTTAAAAAAGCCTTGTTTTTCTTCCATCTTACTCCTCCATTCTTATTTATCCAGTTCATTCTCCAACAGGTCTACGGATACAAGGGTGGAAACCCCTTTCTCCTGCATGGTAATACCGTAGAGTCTGTCTGCCGCGGTCATGGTGCCCCTTCTGTGCGTGATTACGATAAACTGTGTATTCTTTGTCAGCTTATGCAGATACTGGGCAAAGCGGGTTACATTGCTGTCATCCAGCGCCGCCTCAATCTCATCCAGAAGGCAGAATGGGGAAGGCTTCAGGTTCTGGATGGCAAACAGCAGTGAAATAGCCGTCAGTGCCTTCTCCCCGCCGGACAGCTGCATCATATTCTGTAGTTTTTTCCCCGGCGGCTGTGCGATGATCCGGATCCCCGCCTCCAGGATATCTTCATCCTCCATCAGCTCCAGTGTACCCTTTCCGCCTCCGAAGAGCTGCTTGAATACGCTGTCAAATTCTTTTGAGATCAGTGCAAACTGTTCTTCAAACTGCTTACGCATCGCCGCATCCAGCTCCTCGATGATCTTGATCAGTGTGGCCTCTGCCTCGATCAGATCGTCATGCTGTCCTTTCAGGAATTCAAAACGTTCTGAGACATTCTTGTAATCCTCGATAGCATTGACATTGACATCGCCCAGCTTTTTGATATCTCCTTTTAAGTTCTGGATCTGGCGTTTCATATAGGCGAGGTCCGTCAGGTTTTCGTTCCGCAGCTCCAGTGCATGATTATAGGTGATCTCATATTCCTCCCACATGTAGTTAATCTGCTTTTCCGATGCCTCCTCATAAGACTCTTTCCGGCTGTTGAGGCGGAAACACTCCTTGTCCAGTTCTGACATATGTCTGGAGAGTTCCTCTCTTTTTCCAAGAAATGCTTTATGCTTCTGGTTCAGTTCGTCTCTCTTCGCCACCTGGCTCTTAATCTCCGTATCAATCTCTGCAAACAGTTCCTTTGACTGCTCTATCGTATCCTTAAGATCCTGTATTTTATTTTCTTTTTCCTGAATCTCTTCTGACGCATTCCCTTTGTTGATATCCAGTTCTTTCAGCTCTGCTTCAAACTTCTCGATTTCCTCTTTGATACGGCTCGTGTTCTCATGGATAAACACATTCTGCTGCTCCAGGCTGGCAAGCGCCAGATGTACTTCCTCTGAACGCTTTAACTGTATAGACTCCTGCACCTTATCTGTTTCCAGATTTTTCTGCAGTTTTTCAATCTTTTCATTCAGTTCTTTTTCCAGTGCTTCCGAAGCTTCCAGTTCCATCTGGATGGAATCCTCATTGTCCAGAATCTCCTGAAGGCGCTGCTCCAGTGTCTCCTGTTCCCTCAGGTAGCTGTCATAGCGGTCCTTCGCCTCTTTCTGTCTTGTAATCACCTGCTCCAGATTCATCTTAGCGGTGTTCTCGACTACGGATGCCTTCCTCAGCTTCTGCTGGATCTCGTCAATGACGCTGTAGCACGCGGCACGCTTTGCCTTCACCTCGTTGACTGCCTTCTCGCAGTCGTTCATATCCTTCTTCAGCATTCTGACCGTCTGCTCGAACTCTTCGATCTCGCGCCGCCTGCTCAAAAGGTTGCTGGAATTCTTGAAAGCTCCTCCTGTCATGGAACCGCCCGGATTAATCAGTTCCCCTTCCAGTGTCACAAGGCGCAGGGACTGCCTGTACTTTCTGGCGAGCTGCACCCCATGATTGATGTTTTCCACGACGATTGTTCTTCCTAAAAGCTGGTCGGCCAGCCCCTGGAACTGCGCCTCCACATGTACCAGTGTATTGGCAAGCCCCACTACCCCTGGTTCTTTTAACACCTCCGGCTGGCGCAGTCCCCCGCCGCTGTGCATGCTTGTGAGCGGCAGAAAAGTGGCACGCCCGAACTTATTCTGTTTCAGGTAGGAGATCATACGTTTCGCAGTCTCCTCATTATCTGTCACGATGTTCTGGATATTTCCGCCTAACGCGGTCTCAATGGCAATCTCATATTCCTTATCAACCTTGATGATATCCGCAACAACACCAATCAGGCCCTTTTCCCGGTCCTTATTGCCCATCACTTTACGGATACTGTTGCCGTAACCATCGTACCGCTCCGTGATATTCTTTAGAGACTCCAGTCTCGATGATTCCCTGTGATATGCAGTCTGTCCGATGCGCAGCTGTTCCTGCTTCTCTGACAGGACTTTCTGGAGTGTCTCAATCTCCTGCTCGTTTTCATTGACCTGTGCCGTATATCCGTTGATTTCCTCTGATATCTGCCTCAGCTCATTCTCATATGAGGCAAGCACTGCATTCTGCTTTTCCGCTTCAGAAGACACTTCTATGATCTTTCTCCCCAGCTCGGCCTTCCTCGTTGTAATCTGTTCCTGAGTGGTATCGTAATGCTGGATCTTTGCCTTTGTAGATGCCCTGCTGTTCAAGAGCTCCATGATCTCGGCCTTGCTCTGTTCCGCCTCCGCCGTCCGGGACGCAATACGCGTCTGGATATCGATCAGGGCTTCTTTGGCCTCTGTGTCACTTCTGGTCACCTCCGCAAGCTTTGCCTTCACGGCGGCCTGTTCTTTTAGAAGCTCTTCCTGCTGTGCCTGTCTTGTATCGATCTCCACACGAATGGTATTCAGGCGGTTATCGTAATGCTCGTCATTCATGCGGACCGTGTTAATCTGTTCCTTCAGGACATTGATCTGGCCTTCCAGCTGTTGCTTTAAAAGGGTGGTCTCATTGAGCTGGCCCTTCGCCTTTTCGATCGAAAAATCAATCTCGTCCACTTCTTCTTCAATGGCCTCATATTCCGTCTTCATATTTTCATACTTGACGCTTGTCTCATCTAATTCATCGCCGGCAATCTTAAGCTTATCGTCCAGCTCTCTGATCTGGTCCCTGATACGTTCCGTTTCCAGCAGGAACATATTAATATCATAAGTCTTCAGTTCTTCCTTTTTCTTCAGATACTCTCTTGCCACCTCTGACTGCCTCTTTAAAGGCCCGATCTGTTTTTCCAGCTCTGAGAGGATGTCGTTGACACGGGTCAGATTCAGTCGTTCATCCTCCAGTTTCTTTAAAGAAAGATTCTTACGCCGTTTAAACTTCACGATTCCGGCCGCCTCATCAAATAATTCACGGCGTTCTTCCGGCTTTCCACTCAGGATTTTATCAATCTGTCCCTGACCGATGATAGAATACCCTTCTTTCCCGATCCCGGTGTCGTAAAACATCTCGTTGATATCTTTCAGCCTGCATCCTGCACCGTTAATAAGATATTCACTCTCCCCGGAGCGGTACAGCTTTCTGGTGACTGTCACTTCCCCGTACTCCACGGGCAGCTGGTGATCCGAATTGTCCAGTGTAATGGCAACGGATGCATAGCTGAGCGGTTTTCTGTTCTCTGTTCCGGAGAAAATGACATCCTGCATCGTGCCGCCGCGAAGCTGCTTCACACGCTGTTCTCCGAGAACCCACCGCACTGCATCGGCAACATTGCTCTTCCCGCTGCCGTTCGGGCCCACGATACCGGTGATCCCGTTGTGGAATTCGAATTTAATTTTATTGGCAAAAGACTTAAAGCCCTGTACCTCTATGCTCTTTAAATACATATAACACCTGCTTTATTTTCTAATTTCCAGAATTGCCTTATATGCGGCCTCCTGTTCTGCGGCTTTTTTGGTTCTGCCTTCCCCGATTCCGAACCCTTTTTCACCGATCAGTACTTCTACGAAGAAGGACTTATTATGGTCCGGCCCTTCTTCCTTTACCAAATGGTATGAAATAGCGCCTTCCATCTTTGCCTGTACGATCTCCTGCAAAATAGTCTTGCTATCAAAAAAGAGCTTCTTATCCTCTAAATCCGTCAGTATAAAGCGATGGATAAACTCTTTTGCATTAGTAAAACCACCGTCCAGATAGATCGCCCCGATCAGGGCTTCCAATGCATCTGACGTGATGGAATCACGCTTTCTCCCGCCGGTCGCCTCTTCTCCTTTTCCGAGCAGCAGATAACTTCCCAGATCGATATCGCGTGCACAGAAAGCGAGCGCAGGTTCACATACCATGCTTGCCCGTGTCTTCGTAAGTTCCCCTTCTGACACCTTGGGTGACTCTAAAAATAAAAATTCACTGGAAACAAGTTCCAGCACTGCATCTCCGAGAAATTCCAGGCGTTCATTACAATGGTACTTTTCCAGATGCTTCTCATTTGTATAGGAGCTGTGCATCATTGCACGCCTAAGCAGAGAAAAATCCTGAAATTTATATCCTATTTTCTTCTCGAGTTCTTTTAAACGATCGCTCATAACCCCCACCTTCCGGAAAGCATGTCCGCACTTAAGCCGGCTTACTGCCCTCCTTCTTTTTATCAATCCAGTTAAAATGAAAAAGCCCATAGGGGGCTTTTTCATAAGTAACCTATTATTCTACAGCCTTTCTAATCTGATAAACCGCATCACCTACTGTCGCAATCTTCTCTGCCTCGTCATTGTCAATCTCAATGTCGAATTCTTCTTCAATCCCCATGATTATCTGGAAAATGTCTAATGAATCTGCTCCCAAATCATCCACAAATGTCGTCTCCAGATTGATATCATCCTTCTGTACGTTTAATACGTCTGCAATAATTTCCTGTAATTTTTCAAATTCCATTGTCCTCTTCCCTTTCTTTGTTACATTAGTCTTCTTTTTTTTCTTCCTGCGTTTTGGATACTACGTCTCTGATCTTTTCATTGATCCGTTGTTCCTTGAATGTCACGCATTGGATAATTGAATTGCATACTTCTTTCGAAGTAGAACTTCCATGTGTCTTGACAACCAGCCCGTTCAATCCCAGAAGCGGCGCTCCGCCGTACTCGCTGGCATCGAAGTCCTTCAGTGTGCTTTTCAGCGCCGGTTTGACGAGAAGTGCCCCGATCTTGGTCCTAAGTGATGTCATCATGCCGGCCTTAATCTTGCTGATCAGTGTACCTCCCACGCCTTCATACAGCTTCAGGATTACATTACCCACAAAAGCCTCGCACACGACAACGTCTACGGCTCCTGCCGGAATATCCCTGGCCTCCACGCTTCCCACAAAGTTAATGTCGCTGCATTCCTTCAGCAGGGGGAATGTCTCCTTGACCAGTGCGTTTCCTTTTTCTTCTTCCGCACCGATATTCACGATTCCTACGGTCGGGTTCTTCTTCCCTATGACATTCTCCATATAGATGGAACCCATCTTTGCGAACTGCACAAGGTGTGAAGGCCTTGCATCTACATTCGCACCGCAGTCTACCAGTAAAGATACACCTCTGGCTGTGGGAATCAGCGGCGCCAGCGGCGGTCTCTCCACCCCCTTGATTCTTCCGACGATCACCTGGCCGCCGACCAGAATCGCCCCGGAGCTTCCTGCAGATACGAACGCATCAGCTTCTCCTTTTTTCACCAGATTCATAGCTACCACAATGGAAGAATCTTTCTTCCTGCGAATCGCCACAACAGGTGGTTCGGCAGTCTCGATTACTTCAGATGCATTTATAATCTCAATCTGGTCTGACGGATATGTGTACTCTGATAACGTCTTCTTCAGCAGTTCTTCCTGCCCTGTCAACAGGATCTTGATATCGCCCCTTTGCTTCACGGCTTCCACCGCACCCTTGATCATCTCTCCCGGTGCATTATCGCCGCCCATTGCATCCAGGGCAACTCTTGTAATATCAGACATTTCTATTCCTCCTAACGCTACTGCATTCATTCTACTAAACCTCAATCCAAAAATCAATAACAAATTGGGAATTATAGGACGAACTTGTAACAGGCTTGTGACAAGAAGGCCCCCGGCCAATCAGCAAGTGAAAGGCAGGGGGCCGCAGATTCCTCTTTGATATTTTATTTTGTAGACTCCCGGATGATCAGCTCCAGCTCGAAGGAGGTGCCTGTGCTTAGGTGGGGTTTGTCCTCCATCTGGGCCACAAGGAGCTCTACCGCTTTTATGCTCATTGCTTCTATGGGGACATTCACGGTCGTCAGTCTTGGACAGCAGTACCTGGCAAATTCAATATTGTCACAGGAGGCCAGCATCAGGTCATCCGGCACTTTGATATTATGATCCCTCAGGCAGTTCAGGGCACCTACCGCCATGATGTCTGTATCGCTTAAAATAGCATCCGGCAAAGTATCGCACTTTAGAATCTGTCCGGCGGACTCATACCCGGTCTCCATTGTATATTCTTTCTCGAGTCTCGTGATGCTGTGGGGCTTCAGGCCATATTTTTCCATTGTCATAAGAAAGCCTTTCAGCTTCGGCTCGTGGGCCGTATCCTTCGTCTTGCAGCCTATGTAGGCTATGTTCTTATTGCCCCGGCTGATTAGATATTCACATACTTTTTCAATCCCGAGAGTAAAATCTGCATGGATGATCTTCGCAGAGTCATACTCATTAAAATACCGGTCTGAATTACTCATAATGACCATCGGTACTTTGTCATGCCTTTTTGCAAAGGCGATCGACTGTTCCATATCATGAAAGTAGCACAAAACCAGCCCGCTGAAATAGTGGAGGGGCAGTGATTCAAACAGGGTGTCAATGTTCCCGTTCACATCATTAATAGAGTACAGCACAACGGAATAATTGTACTTCATTGCCTCCTTCCTGATTGTATTGAACAGTGCCGCATGAAATGGATTCCGTATCTCCTGCGCAATAACCGCAATTGTCTTTGAATCCTGTACTCTTAAATTTCTGGCAAATAAATTGGGTCTGTAGTTCAGCTTTTGAATCGCATCCTCAACAGCTTCCCTTTTATCTTCTCTTAATAGCTCCGGTGTATTCAGGTATTTGGAAACTGTCCCAACTGAAACTCCGGCTAATTTTGCAACATCTTTTATAACCGCCACAAGTATTTCCTTTCCCATCGATATAAATTATG
The DNA here is from genome assembly GCF_905197545.1 of Faecalicatena orotica. Classification (NCBI taxonomy): domain Bacteria; kingdom Bacillati; phylum Bacillota; class Clostridia; order Lachnospirales; family Lachnospiraceae; genus Faecalicatena; species Faecalicatena orotica. The sequence goes on along the minus strand of NZ_CAJJZH010000009.1, from coordinate 58,947 downwards.
CCGCCCGGCTGTAGAAAATCGATGACCACGCCTTGTTTTACCCCGCATGGATAGCTTGTTATATTATACCAGAAATCTTTGATTTTTTCATCAGATGTGATTTTTTTCTTCCCCTCCTTCGTCCTTTTGGCTAAGGAACCAGCATAACCTTCATTGCTGCCGGCTCTTCCTCTGCCGTACGAAATGCCTTTTCCCAGTCTTTCAGTTCAAAGGAATGAGAGATTAGCCCGTCTGTTTTTATCAGGCCGCTCTCAATCCCTTCTATGACTGAATGAAAGGTAAGCGCAGACAGGTGGGAGCCCCTGATGCTCAGTTCCTTTCCATCCCCGATTACATTCCAGTCTGCTTTTACTTCCTCCGCAAATACGCCCATCTGCACATATCTGCCATGATTTTTCAGTGATTCCAGTCCCTGTGATACACTTCTGGGGCTTCCTGATGCTTCTATATATACATCACACCCATCCCCACCTGTGAGCCTGTGTATTTCTTCGGCCACATTGCATTCTGCCGGATTCAGTACATAATCTGCGCCATATTTTCTGCCCATATCCAGGCGGAATTCTTTTATATCGATTCCGATCACCATCTTTGGCAGGCAGAGTCTGGCAAGGTTTACCATAGAGGTTCCGATAGCGCCGAGGCCTGCAATTACCACGACATCATCATGTCTGATATCCGCAAGTTCGACCGCATGCATCCCGCAGGCAATCGGTTCAATCAGGACTGCCTGCTCATTCGTAAATGTATCCGGGATTCTATGTATAATACTGTTTTTATGCAGTTTGATATACTCGGCAAAACCTCCCTGGATATGCTGTTTGAAGCCATATACAGCCGACCCGGTGCACATCCAGTATTTTCCCTGTCTGCAGAAATCACATTCGCCGCATGGGGCAATCTGTTCCGCACATACCCTGTCTCCGGTCTTATATTCCCCCATGCCATCTCCTGCCTCTGCTACCTCGCCAAAAAATTCATGTCCGCCTGTTACAGGAGCCTCGATGTAACGGTTTTCTTCACTCGTTCCCCAGATTCTGATCCCCCCGTGGTAAGACTTCACATCCCCTGCACAGATTCCACAGCCAAGAACCTTCAATACGAGCTCACCAGGTCCCGCCGACGGGATGCCTGTCTCTTCAAGCCTGTTATCATATGGCGCGTAGGATACTAATGCTTTCATATTTCCTTTCATTTGGCTTCCTCCATTCTCTTTGCATGTTCATATGCCAGATATGTATTCTGTACCTTAAACATCCCCCCGTCGATCCCGATGATCTCGCCTGTCACATATCCACCCTCCGGTGAAGTTAAAAAACCGACCAGCGCAGCTACATCTTCGCCTGTCCCGAAACGGTTAAGACACAGGTCCTTCACCTGTTCTTCCCCCCGTTCCTGTATCATGGCGTCTGTCATGTCTGTGTGGATAATCCCGGGAGCATATGCATTGACGCTGATATGGTACGGTCCAAGCTCTGCCGCGCTTATTTTCGTAAGCATGTCCACCCCTGCCTTGCTTGCCGCATATGCCACAAGCCCGCAGTCTGCAAAATGTCCTGAGATTGAGGACGCATTGGCAACTCTCCCGTAGTTATTTTTCTTCATATATTCCGATACACTCTGAAGCATATAAAACTGGCTTTTAAAATTCGTATCCAGCACCCTGTCCAGATAAGCAGAATCCATTTCATCTATAAAGCAGAAATCAAAGATCCCCGCATTGTTCACCAGAATATCAATCCGTCCAAACTTCTCCCCGATCTTTTTTATCAGCTGTTTTACTTCTTCTTCCTTTGAAACATCCGCCTTGTAAATACCGCTTTCCGGTTCAAATGCTTTGAGGCTTTCCAGTGTCTTTTGCGCGCTCTCTTCATGGGACCTGTATACTGCACATACAATATTCCCCCGCCTTGCAAGCTCAATACTGATCGCCTGCCCCATTCCGCGGGTTCCCCCGGTTACAACTGCTACTCTTTTTTCTTCCATCGTCTCGCCCTCCTTTTCATGCCGCCGTTTCTCTTTATGTATTCCTGTTCCCCCCCTGCCCTGCGGGCGTGCACAGGAATCTTAATCTTCAAAATACGGAATCACCGCAAATGACTGGGCAGCACCGTCAATCCAGTTAAATCTTGCATATTCCGCAACAATATTGTCACTGCTTGTCAGAACCGCACTGTAGCAGGTCGATACAGGCACTGTCAGATTCCACTCTTCCAACTGGTCCATACGGATATGACGCGCCGACATGGGTGCTACCAGAATCCCGTCCAGCCTTGCGGGCTCTCTTCCATTGTCAAATAATAAGTCTATACATACCTCACATGGCCCGTCTCCCGTGTTCAGCAGTGTAATGCTTTCATGTGAGGGGGTCGGCCTGTCCCCTTTTTCTTTCATATATAAGTCGGGGATGCACCATTTCTTATGCCCCATACCTCTGCCCATATTATCTCCTCCTGTATCAGGCCTTCTGGCTCCGCTTTCTTCTTATTACGTCTACAATAACGGCCAGCACAATAATGCCGCCTTTCACCATTCTCTGTGCTCCCTGCGGTACATTCAAAAGGTTCAGCCCGTTGGCAACCACGCCGATGATCATGGTGCCAATGATTGTGCCTACGAGTGTCCCTTCCCCGCCTGTCATGGATGTCCCGCCGATTACGACTGCCGCGATGGCATCCAGCTCCGCACCGTCTGCATTGGTCGGTACCGCCGAATCCAGCCTGGAGGTCAGTACGATTGCCGCAACACCACAGCAGAAGCCGCTGATTACATAGGCGATGCATTTGATTTTTTTCACATTTATGCCGGAAAGCTTTGCACAGTTTTCATTGCCGCCGATTGCATAAATGTAGCGGCCGTACTTTGTATATTTCAGCACATATGCCGCGACTGCGAACATAACCACCATAATCAGAATGGTAAAAACCGGTATCCCGCCGTACCGTCCTGTAATAGCCAGAAATCCCTTCGGGAAGGTATAAATCGGCTGTCCCTCTGTAATGGTGTATGCCGCCCCTCTGGCGATTGACATCATGCCCAGGGTTGCAATGAACGGAGGCAGCTCAAACCCGGTGATCAATAGTCCTGTCACGAGTCCGACTGCCGAGGCAAATGCGACGCCAAGCAGAAGACTTAAGATCACAGGCATATTCCAGTTCTTCATCATCAGTCCCATCATAAGTCCTGTAACTGCTATGATGGAGCCTACCGAAAGGTCAATCCCGCCAAGCAGAATGATGAACGTCATCCCGATGGCAATCAGGAAGTTTGTGGATATCTGCTGTGAGACATTCAGAAGGTTGGACGCCGTAAGAAAGCTGTCGCTGGCAAACGTAAGTACTACGCATAGTGCCACCAGTGCAATCAAAATCCCCAGATAACTTGTCCCTTTTCTTTCTTTTCCTTTAAGCTTCATGCTGTTTTCCCCTTTCCTCTGCTCCGACCGCCAGTGTCATAACGGATTCCTGGTCTGCCTCTTCTCTGCTCAGGGAACCACTCACCTTTCCTCTTGCCATGACAACGACACGGTCACAGATACCAAGCAGTTCCGGAATCTCGGATGTAATAACAAGAATCGCCTTTCCTTCCTTTGCCAGCTCATTAATGAGACTGTAAACTTCTATTTTCGCACCTACGTCTATTCCGCGGGTCGGTTCATCCAGTATCAGCACCCGGCACTTGGAAAGGAGCCACTTTGCCAGAACAACTTTCTGCTGGTTACCTCCTGAAAGGTTCTCCACTTTCTGATAAACGGACGGAGTTTTGATATTTAGTTTACTGACATACTCTTTTACGGTGTTCTTCTCTTTGCTTAAATTCAGATGTATCCCCGTTTTGAATGCATCCAGTGCGGCCAGCGTCACGTTCTTGCCTACCCCCAGTTTCAGGATCAGTCCTTCGCCTTTCCTGTCTTCTGTCACGTACCCGATCCCCGCGCTGATCGCATCCTTCGGATTCCGGATATTGCATTCCTTGCCGTCAATATATATACGCCCGTCTGTCCTGGCATCCAGACCAAAAACCGCCCGGACTGTTTCTGTCCGTCCCGCGCCGACCAGCCCTCCCACACAGAGCACCTCTCCCGCCCTTACAGAGAAACTGACATTCTGCACTCTGGAACCTGCACACAGATTTTCCACCCGTATGACTTCATCTCCGATTTGTTTCTCAATCCTTGGAAATTTCTCTTTCAGTTCCCGGCCTACCATCAGACGGATAATCTCATCCATCGTGACGTTTGCAATATCCAGTTCTTTTATCGTACACCCGTCCCGCATAACTGTAGCCCGGTCGCAGATTTCCATTACTTCTTCCAGCCTGTGGGATATATAAATGATAGAGACCTGTTCTTCCTTCAGCTTTTTCACGATGCGGAACAGATTTTTCGTTTCCCGCTCTGTCAAAGGAGCCGTAGGTTCGTCCATGATGATGATTTTCGCATCTTTAGAAAGTGCTTTTGCAACTTCTACCATCTGCTGCTTTGCAATGCCCAGATCCCTTATGTAATCCGTGCTCTTTACATCTACCCCCAGATCTTCCAGTAATCTGTCCGCTTCCTGATAAACCGCTTTCCAGTTCACTTTCACCGGATTACTCATCTTATAGCATCCGAGAAATATATTTTCCGCTACGGTCAGCGTAGGGATTAGATTCAGTTCCTGATAAATAATACTGATTCCTAAATCTTCGGCCGCCTTCGGATTCCCCAGCTCCGACTTCTGTGAGAATACTTCTATCTCACCTTCATCCTTCACGTATGCACCTGAAAGGATCTTCATCAGTGTAGATTTCCCCGCTCCGTTTTCACCCAGCAGAGCGTGTACCTCCCCTTTCTTTACACGAAGGCTCACATGGTCCAGTGCCAGTACTCCGGGGAAACGTTTTGTAATGTCTGACATTTTCAAAATATATTGATCTGCCATTTGCTTCCTCCTGACTTGTCTTAGAGCATGTATGATAAATCATGTATACCGATGATTTATCATACACGCTCAGGGAAGGGGCGGCTGATACTGTATTCCTTCCGGATATACACCGCAGCGCAAATTGAACATATCTGATTGCGTACCGGCAGCCCCTTAAAACCTATTGTCCCTTTACTGTGGCTGATATTTAGTTACCGTTCAGACCGTGCTGTGCACTCTGCCGGCCGGCAGTTCTAATCAGCATCTGACGGGAACTGGTCTGCATTCTCCTTCCAGACAATCTCAGTGTCTACATTTACAATCTTATCCACCGTCTCTCCTTCAAAGATCTTATGCAGTGCTTCCACGCACTCCGTGCCTGTTCCGGGTCCTCCGATGGATACTGTTGATACAAGCTCACCCGCCTGAATACTTGCCACTGCATTCGGGTTACCGTCAAAACTTACTACTTTTGCGTCAGATCCGGCCTCTTTGACTGCCTGTACTGCTCCAAGGCCCATCTCGTCGCATAAAGCGAAGATTACATTAATATCCTTATTTGCCTGAAGCATATTTGCTGCGGCATTCATTCCTTTTTCACGTTCCCAGTCGCCGGCCTGGCTTGCAACGACTTCAATGTCAGGGTATTTCTCCTTTGCCTTATCTACAAACCCGCCCATTCTCTCTGTTGTATGGTCAGATGGAAGTCCTTCTACAATCGCAACCTTTAACTTGTCCCCAAACTGTTCTGCCACGAAATCACATACTTTTCCGCCCGCTTCATACTGGTCATATCTTACATAGCATGCAACTTCTCCGCCAGCCAGTTCATTCTGTGTATTAAACATAATCACCGGGATGTCAGCCTCGTTTGCCTTCTTTACTGCTGCCACAATCGCATCACTGTTAATCGCACAGAGAATGATACCGTCAACCTTCTGTGTAATCATATCTTCAACTATCTGAACCTGTGCCGCATAATCTGATTCAGATTCCGGGGCCAGTGTTTTCAATTCATATCCCAGATCGTCACAAGCCTCCTGAGCGCCTGAAATTACGGACTTATAATAAGGAGAAATCATTGCCGGAGGTACAAGTGCAATTGTCTTCTTATCAACAGTATCTTCCGTCTTACTGTCCCCACTGTCGGTTTTACTGTCACTGCTGTTACTTCCTCCGCAGGCAGCAAGTGAAAATACCATACATACCGTTAAAATTAACACCACAAATTTTTTCATTCCTTTTCCTCCTTCGTTTTGGAAATGATGGAATAAAATCAATTCACAAATATGTGATTTATTCCTTTAATTTACTGGGTTTCTTTAAATATGAATCGATTCATTTTATGTCTAAATACTACCATGCCTGATTTAAGAATGCAAGGGGTATTTGTATTTTCTACAATAAACACAAAGACTATGTTACATTTTTATACAATATAGACAAAACAGGCTATTCTTATCCGGCAGTACCTGATCCTCGGTAATTTGGTGTAAAATTGGTGTCAGCCCATGAAAAAAGGCTTCCCGGTCTCCCGGAAAGCCTTGTCCTGTCTTCATTAGTCAACAGAAATGATTTCTTTTTTGTTGTAAGAGCCACAAGCTTTGCATACTCTGTGAGGCATCATAAGTTCTCCACACTTGCTGCATTTCACAAGGTTCGGAGCACTCATCTTCCAGTTAGCTCTTCTCTTATCTCTTCTAGCTTTAGAAGATTTATTCTTTGGACAGATAGACATAGGTTACACCTCCTTAAAATTCTTAAACAAATCACGGACAACTGACATTCTCGGGTCAAGTCCTGTGTCTTCACAGTTACAGGTCCCCAGATTTAGGTTCTGACCACAAACGTTGCAAATGCCTTTACAGTCTTCCCTGCATAGAACTTTCGTCGGCCATCCTATCAATATCTCATTAAAGAGCAATTTGTCCACGTCAAGATGATATCCGTCAATGAAATTTGATTCATCTAATCCTTCCGGCAGATCAGCGTCTGGAATGTTGAGATCCACATGCTTGGTAAAATCCAGTACAATCTCCTGCTTTACATCCTCCAGGCAGCGGTCACATGGAATGATTACACACACCTTGCTCTCGGCCTTGATCTGTAATTCCTTGTCCTTCACATGTGAAACGACAACGTGTACAGGTTCCTTACTGACAATCGGATATGACCCGGACTTTAAATCCATCGACTCCAGATTGAGCGGCACTGTCTCTTCAACTGTCTTGTGCTGTTCTGACAGAACGTCTGATAGGTTAATTAACATCTTCATAACTCCTATTCATACCTAAATTATTATATCATGTAAAAATAGTTTGTCAACAAGAAAAATACAGATTCTGGCATAAATATCATCTTTCAAAGGGGTCTGACCCCTTTGCGGTCCATATTCAGAATATTCTGACAAAGCAAGTGAGCGGATTTATGACCCGCTCACTTTTATGGAACTCTTTGATTTCCCTGACAGACTTATTTTACGAGTGCTACTGTCTCTCTTGCGATTGCCAGTTCTTCGTTTGTAGGGATTACGAGTACATTTACTTTTGAATCCGGAGTGGAGATGATGACTTCCTCTCCTCTTGCTGCGTTTGCTTCTTTATTGATCTCTATTCCAAGGAACTGGAGATATTTGCATACTTCTGCACGGATTGCGCCGTCGTTCTCACCGATTCCGGCTGTGAAGACGATGTTGTCTACACCGTTCATGGCTGCCACATAGCTTCCTACGTATTTTGCAACTCTGTAGGCAAATACTTCAAGAGCTACTTTTGCCTGCTGGTTGCCGTCTTCTTCTGCAGCGCAGAGGTCACGGAAATCACTGGAGAGTCCGTTTGAAAGTCCGTATACGCCGGACTCTTTATTCAGGACCTTCATCAGTCCTTCGATATCCAGATCCTCCTTCTTTGCGATAAATTCCAGAATGGCCGGGTCGATATCTCCGGAACGTGTTCCCATTACAAGACCTTCAAGTGGTGTTAATCCCATTGATGTATCGACAGATTTCCCGTTCAGGACTGCACATACGCTTGCACCGTTTCCAAGGTGGCAGACAATTGTCTTCGTAGCATCGTATGGCTTGCCAAGAATCTCTGCAGCTCTTTTGGAAACATAGCTGTGGCTTGTTCCGTGGAAGCCGTAACGTCTAACTTTATATTTCTCATAGTAAGCATACGGAAGTCCGTACATGTATGCTTTCTCCGGCATGGTCTGATGAAATGCGGTGTCAAATACTGCAACCATAGGTGTGTTCGGCATCAGCTTCTCACATGCGTTTACACCGATTAAGTTGGCAGGATTGTGCAGAGGTGCAAGGTCATTACACTCTTCTACTGCTTTCTTAACTTCTTCTGTGATGATAACGGAAGATGCAAACTTCTCTCCGCCGTGTACCAGACGGTGCCCGACAGCGCCGATCTCGTCCAGACTCTTTACCACGCCTGTCGCTTCATCTGTCAGCGCATCGATTACAAACTGGATTGCCTCTGTATGGGTAGGCATGTCCTTTGCAGTTTTTACTTTCTCTCCGCCGGCAGGCTGATAAGTAAGGCTGCCATCAATTCCGATTCTTTCGCAGAGACCTTTTGCAAGTACTTCTTCTGATTCAGAGTTGATTAACTGGAATTTTAAAGAAGAACTTCCACAGTTGATTACTAATACATTCATTTTCTTTACCCTCCTGAAATTGTATATATAAGGGGCATCGTTGATACTGCCTGCACGCTTCGGGCGTCCGCAGCGGCATCTGCCTCTCTTAAACATAACCTGATGATTTACTGTGCCTGTGCCTGCACTGCTGTGATTGCGACAACGCCTTCGATGTCTTCAGCGCTGCAGCCGCGTGATAAATCATTAACAGGAGCTGCGATTCCCTGTGTAAGAGGTCCGTACGCTTCTGCTTTTGCCAGTCTCTGAACCAGCTTGTACCCAATATTTCCGGCATCCAGATCCGGGAAGATCAATACGTTGGCATGTCCTGCAACCGGGCTTCCCGGAGCCTTGGATTCCCCAACAGAAGGTACGATCGCTGCATCCAGCTGCAGTTCTCCGTCAAGCTTTAATTCCGGTGCCAGTTCTTTTGCAATCTGGGTTGCCTCAACTACTTTATCCACATCCGCATGCTTTGCACTTCCTTTTGTAGAGTGTGAAAGCATTGCTACGATAGGTTCTTTTCCTGTCAGTGTTCTGAAAGACTCAGCGGAAGAAACTGCGATATTTGCAAGCTTCTCCGGATCCGGGTTCTGCTCCAGACCGGAATCTCCGAAGATAAATGTTCCGTCTGCCCCCATATCACAATCTGGCACTACCATTACGAAGAATGCGGAAACCAGTTTAGTTCCGGGTTTTGTCTTCAGGATCTGAAGGCATGGGCGGAGCGTATCTGCCGTGGAGTGGCACGCACCGGATACCATTCCGTCTGCATCCCCCATCTTCACCATCATAACACCATAGTACAGGTAATTTGTCAGAAGGATTTCTCTTGCCTGCTCCTCTGTCATTCCCTTTTTCTGTCTGAGTTCTACCAGTTTCGCGATATAAGCATCTGTCTTGTCGCTTGTGGCAGGGTCTACAACCGTTGCGCCGGAAATATCATATCCTGCGCCGTTCTTCTCGATCTCTTCCTTACTTCCCACGAGGATCAGGTCAGCGGTCCCCTCCTTCAAAACTGCTTCTGCAGCCTTGTAAGTTCTTGCGTCTTCTGTTTCCGGAAGTACAATCGTCTTCTTATCAGCCTTTGCTCTTGCCTTGATTTCATCAATAAATCCCATGATTTAAAGCCACCTTTCATTTTTTCTCACTTCTTTCATTATAACGCAAAGAAATTTTGTATACAAGTAGATTGCATGTGCATTTTTAAGTACAATCTCCAATTTCTGTTATATCTCAGCGGGATTCTTCCCCTACAGGTGGAAAACCGCCGTTACAATGTTAAAATAAACAAGAATCGTACAGGTGTCCAATATCGTCGTGATAAGCGGGGCCGCCATGATGGCCGGGTCCAGCCCCAGTTTCTTTGCCAGGAGGGGCAGGGTGCAGCCGATGCATTTTGCCATGACAACAACTGCCATCATCGTCAGTCCCAGCGCAAACGCAAGCGTCAGGTTCTGATCATACATAATATAGATACGGATTCCGTTTACAACAGCCAGAAGGCAGCTTACAACAAAGGCCACACGTATCTCTTTAAAAATGACCCTGAATATATCTTTGAATTGAATCTCGCCGACCGCAAGCCCGCGTATGATCAGCGTCGAGCTCTGTGACCCACAGTTACCGCCGGTTCCCATGAGCATGGGGATAAATGTGATCAGCACGGGCATGACCGCCATCGCGGCCTCATAATGTCCGAGAATCTCCCCGGTTACCGTCGCGGAAAGCATCAGCAGCATCAGCCAGAGAGTCCTGTTCTTTGCATGTTTGAATACGGAAGTCCCGAAATAGGAGTCTTCATTCGGGCTGACACCGGCCATGATACTGATATCTTCCGTGGTCTCATCCTGCAGGACAAACATCGCGTCATCAACCGTTACCAGACCGACAAGGCAGTTCTCATGATCGATGATCGGAATCGCAACAAGGCCGTACTTTTTAATCGTAATCGCGACATCTTCCTTATCATCCAGCGTCTTTGCACAAAGCACATTTTCATCCATGATCTCTTCTATCAGTCTGGATTCACCTGCTGTCAGAAGATCTTTGACATCGACGGCACCGATGAGTTTTTTCTTTTCCGTGACATAACAGGTGTAGATAGTCTCTTTGTTGATCCCGACCTGCCTGATCTTAAGGATTGCATCGGCAACCGTCATTTCTTTCCTAAGGCTGATGTAATCCACATTCATAATACTTCCGGCGCTGTCATCCGGATACTGCAGAAGTATATTGATCTTCTGCCGCGTCTCCTCGTCCGTCACCATCAGCAGACGATCGACAACGTTCGCCGGCATTTCCTCGAGCACGTCAACGGTATCATCGACATACATCTCATCCATGACCTCTTCCAACTCGGAATCAGTCAGGGCATTGATCAGGTCCTCACGCATATCACTGTTCATATCCGTGAATACTTCTGCCGCCTCTTCCTTGGCAAGCAGACGGAATACCAGCATCTGCTGCTTCTGGTCAAAGTCCTCCAGCATCTCCACGATATCGACCGGATGCATGGATTCCAATTCTTCTTTTAGTTCTTTAAATTTCCGCTGTTCCAGCAGTTCAAGTATCATTTCTTTTTCCATGCCATACACCCTCTTTTGTTTTTCTCTGCTCTTCTTTATCTTTCACATAAACCGTCTTTTATAAACAAAAAACTCACTCTATAACATCCCGTCTTTTTATAGTATAATGGTTAATAAATTGATATACAAGGAGATTCTTATGAAAATTGTCGGCTTAATTACTGAATATAATCCATTTCACAATGGTCATCAATATCATATCGAGAAGTCAAAAGAGGTCACAGGCGCCGACACGGTACTCGTGATTATGAGCGGAGATTATGTGCAGCGGGGGACTCCGGCCATCATGCCTAAATATATCCGGGCGGAAATGGCGCTGGAGTGTGGTGCAGGCGCGGTGTTCGAACTCCCGGTCTGCTATGCTACCGGGAGCGCCGAACTTTTCGCGATGGGCGCCGTATCCTTCTTAGACAGCCTCGGAATTGTAGATTCCATCTGCTTCGGCAGTGAATGCAACGACCTGGAAGGATTACAGACCGTCGCCGGTGTGCTCTGCGAGGAACCGGCCGAATACAAAAATTTTCTACAGACAAATCTGAAAGCCGGCCTTTCCTTTCCCGCCGCAAGACAGGAGGCATTTTCCGCCTATATGAGAAACACCGCATATTCGCACCTGCTGGACGATCCGAACAACATTCTCGGCATCGAATATTTAAAGGCGTTGAAAAAGCTGGGCAGTTCTATAAAGCCTTACACTATCAGACGTCAGGAGTCCGGTTACCATGATACGCAGCTCCAGTCCAATTACAGTTCTGCGTCCGCAATCCGTTCCCTGCTCGCCTATTCCGGTTCCGCGCTGAGCACGCGTTCGGGCGGGGGCACGTTTGAGAACACACACTTTTCAAATATCCTGAACGAACTGGAGGATCAGGTGCCGGCCTGCTGTCTGGAAATCCTGAAGGATTACCACCATGTTATGTATCCCGTGTATCAGAACGATTTTTCCCTGATCATGAAGTATAAACTTTTAAATAAAACTGCCCGGGACCTGGACCGTTATATGGATGTATCCGAAGAACTGGCAAACCGGATCAGCAACCAGCTGAACAACTTCTTCAATTACAAACAGTTCTGCGAGCTGCTTAAGACGAAAGAGGTTACACAGACACGCATCAACCGCGCACTGCTGCACATTATGCTCGGGCTCAAGAAAAGTAACGTGGAGGAATATATAGACGGCGGTTACCACTATTATGCCCGGCTTTTGGGCGTACGGAAAGACCGGGAAAGGGTTCTGGGCAGCGTCGTTAAGAATGGGACCCTGCCCCTTCTCACCAATCTCTATGATACGGAGGAGCTTCCGGAAGCCGGCAGGAAAATGCTTCATCACGACATTCTTGCTTCAAACTTGTATAAATCCGTCATAACCGATAAATATAAGACTGCCTTCCAGAACGAATACAGTCAGCCGATCCTGAAAGTTTGACCCGGGAACAGACGTGGGTCTGCCTGTTCCTGCATCCGGCTCCTGTTTTACATCTGGCAGTCCGGCCGTGCAAAAAAGGTGCCGGGGCAAGAATGATCCAGGCCCCGGCACCTTTTTCTTTTTGAATCAGTACTGTCTTTATAACCGCTTCATACAGGTCACCGCCATTGCCCCTGCCCCGATATGGCAGGCTACGCTTAAGGATAGCGGTCCCTCAATAATCTCATACTGTGGAAACCTCTCATGGATTTCCTGCTTCCATGCCTGTGCCTCTTCTTTGCCACAGGTATAAGCCATTCCCAGAACCATCTGGTCTTCCTTTCCTGCAAAACGTTCCTTCAAATCTGTTTCGATCGCTTTGAGCATGGTGCGCTTTGCCGCCTTCCATCCTCTCACCTTCGCGAAGGCGTCCAGTTTTTCTCCCTGGATCTGCAGGACCGGCTTCAGGTTCAGCACTGTACCGAGTGCCGCAGCGGCAGGTGTGATCCTTCCGCCCTTCTTCAGATATTTCAAAGTATCCACTGTAATATAGATGCTGGCTTCCAGTTTTTCCTTTTCCAAAATCTGTTTGATCTCAAGGGCAGATTTTCCTTCCTCCCTCAGTTTGAGTGCGTCAAGAACCGACTGTACCTGTGTGACAGAAATCCTCTGGTTGTCAACGACCTGTACCCGGCCTTCATAATCTGCTGAAAGTATAACTGCGTTTTCACAGCTTCCGCTTAAACCGCTGGACATCGGGATATGCACCACCTCATCATGTTCCTTGAGCAGTTTATCCCAAAGATCCAGAAGGTCCCCCGGAGCCGGCTGCGATGTGGAGATATCGGAATCGTCGCCAAGCTTTTGATAAAACTCTTCCTGAGAAAGAGTGATATCTTCTAAAAACAGTTCGCCGTCAATGAAAAATGGCATCGGCAGGACATAGATTCCCATCTCTTTTCCCTGTTTTTGTGTAATTCCACTATTACTGTCTGTTACAATGGCAATTTTCTTCATAAATAATTATTTCCCCTGTTTTAGTTTTTGAAACTGTGTATTGGTGCAGGGATTCTGCCTGCCCTGCCTATAAACTCCTCACAACTGAATTCGTTTACCGGCATGATCGGAGCATAACCGAGGAGGCCGCCGAACTCTGCTGTCTCTCCCACATCTTTTCCGATTACCGGGATCAGGCGTACTGCCGTCGTCTTCTGGTTCACCATACCGATCGCCATCTCATCCGCAATGATGCCGGAAATGGTACCTGCTGTTGTTTTCCCCGGAATTGCTATCATATCTAATCCGACAGAGCATACGCATGTCATGGCCTCCAGCTTTTCAAGCGTCAGGGCGCCTACATTAACCGCGTCAATCATGCCCTGGTCTTCACTGACCGGGATAAATGCACCGCTTAAGCCGCCCACGTAGGAAGACGCCATAACGCCGCCCTTTTTCACCTGGTCATTGAGCATGGCCAGCGCCGCTGTTGTTCCGGGTGCACCAACTCTCTCCAGACCGATCTCCTCAAGAATCTCTGCCACACTGTCTCCCACTGACGGAGTCGGGGCCAGGGACAAGTCTACGATTCCGAATGGGACACCCAGTCTCTTGGACGCTTCCCCTGCAACAAGCTGGCCGACGCGGGTTACCTTGAAGGCAGTCTTTTTGATCGTCTCACAGAGTTCTTTGAACCCCTTTCCACGTACTTTTTCCAGAGCCTTTTTGACAACTCCGGGACCGCTGACACCAACATTAATAACCGCATCCGCCTCTGTAACACCTAAGAACGCACCAGCCATGAACGGGTTATCATCCGGTGCATTACAGAAAATCACGAGCTTTGCGCAGCCTAAAGAATCATTTTCTTTCGTTGCCTCGGCCGTATCCTTCACAATCTGCCCGCACAGGCGCACTGCATCCATGTTGATTCCTGTTTTTGTGGAGCCTACATTGACAGAACTGCAGATTCTCTCTGTCACTGCCAGTGCCTGAGGGATTGAACGGATCAGGTTCTCATCACTTTTTGTCATTCCTTTGGAAACAAGTGCGGAATATCCGCCGATAAAATTGACATCAACCTCTTTTGCCGCGCGGTCCAGTGTCTTTGCAATCGTCACAAAGTCTTCCGGGCTCTTGCATGCCGCGGCACCTATCAGCGAGATCGGGGTGATGGAGATTCTTTTATTTACAATCGGGATGCCAAACTCCCTTTCAATGTCATTTCCTGTAGATACCAGGTTCTTCGCCAGCCCGGTAACCTTTTCATATATCTTACGGTTCAGTTCGTTAAGATCAGAGTCGATACAGTCAAGCAGGCTGATCCCCAGAGTGATGGTACGGACATCCAGATTCTCCTGCTCAATCATTTTATTGGTTTCTGACACTTCATACATGTTAATCATAGTACTTTATCCTCGCATTCTACACTTCTTATCAGTTTCCTCTTACAGTCTGTGCATCTTCTCAAATATCTCTTCTCTCTGACAGCGGATATTTACACCGATCTCCTCACCGAGTGCTTCCATCTCATCGCAGACCAGTTTGAAATCTTTCTCGAGGCTGGTCACGTCCACGATCATCATCATATTAAAATATCCCTGGATGATCGTCTGGGAGATATCCAGAATGTTGATCTTATGTTCTGCCAGATATGTGCATACCTTTGCAGTAATTCCCACCGTATCTTTTCCTAAAACTGTTACAATACACTTCTTCATTTTCTCTTCCTCCTAAGCATTTAAACGGTAATAATCTCCGAAATCATATCTCTGTTGGCAACCGCCATATCGAGGTCTTCACCACGGTAATCATTGTCGCCGAGAGTTACTTCCAGTTTCACTGTCTCATAGGCAAGCTTCGCATAATTGTTCTCCTTGCTGAGATGTCCAAGCACGATGTGCTTCAAATTATCATGTAGTATATCACAAAGAAGCCGTCCTGACAATTCATTCGATAAATGTCCTTTATCTCCCATTACCCTCCGTTTCAGGTAATATGGGTAGGAACCGACTTCCAGCATATGTATGTCATGGTTTGCCTCCAGAAGCACTGCATCCAGATTCTGGAGCTTTTCTACCGTGTATTCATCATAAATTCCCAGGTCCGTCGCCACTGCAACCGATTTGCCCCCACAGTTCATCCTGTAGCCGGACGGCTCGTTTGCATCATGCGAAATGCGGAACGGATCTATGGTAATATCCCCCAGTGTGAAACTTTCATCCGTATGGATCGGGTTGAGAAGTCCTTCCGGCATCTTCCCCAGCGGGCCGTAGGACCGGATTCCCGCGATTGTTCCCGGTGTTGCATAGATCGGAATCTCATATTTCCGGCTGAAAACGCCCAGTCCCTGTATATGGTCCGAATGCTCATGGGTAATGAGAATCCCTTTCAGTTCATCTCCTTTAATATCCAGTTCTTTCAGGCCTGCATCAATCTTTTTTTTACTGATCCCCGTATCTACGAGCAGGTGTGTCTGGTCACTTCCCACGTAAATACAGTTCCCGCTGCTGCCGCTCGCAATGCTGCATAATCTCATATTCTTTCTCCTATTTGTTTCTTTGTATCTTCAAATGTCCCGCTGTTGTCAATCACCGTCCTGCAGGCTTGGCGGAACACATCCTCACTGGACTGGGCCGCCATCATACGGCTGATTTTTTCATCGGAATACCCCCTGGAATCTTTTAATCTTTTCCTCCTGACGTCTTCCCGTGCATAAATATACCATAACTCCGGACAGATGTCTTCATAACCTGCTTCCGGCAGAAGGGCCGCCTCAATCACGTAAAGCGGCACCTTCCTCTCTTCTTTTTCTATCATATCCCGTTCCACCCAGCGTTTTACCTCAGGATGGACGATCTCGTTTAAAATCTTCCGTTTTTCCTCATCCCGGAAAATAATGGAGGCCAGCTTCTGCCTGTCCAGTTCCCGGTCCTCACCCAGAATTCCGGTTCCAAACGCTTCTATAATCTTTTGATAACATATGCCGCCCTGCTTCTGGAGTTCTTTGGCTACCTCGTCCAGCTGGCAGACAACCGCCTTGTATTCTTTCTCTAAATAGTGCAGGACCTCACTCTTTCCCGAGCCTACACCTCCTGTGATTCCTAAGACTTTCATATGCGTTCTCCTGCACTGCCTGCGGCCGCAAAATGATGTTTATTTTGCTTCATACCAGTTCTCACCTGTGTGCATGTCCACGATCAGGGGCACATCCAGATCTGCGGCCTGTTCCATCTGCCGTTTCAGAATCTCCTGTACAGTCTCAAGCTCTTCCTTGTCAGCCTCGATTAAAAGCTCATCGTGTACCTGCAGGATCAGTTTTGACTTCAGGCCCTTTTCTTTCAGCTCCTTGTTTACCCCGATCATGGCAATTTTCATGATATCCGCCGCAGATCCCTGAATCGGGGCGTTCATGGCAACACGCTCTCCAAAGTTGCGCTGCATAAAATTACTTGATTTCAGCTCCGGCACGGGTCTTCTCCTGCCGAAAAGCGTTACTACATAGCCCTCTTCTTTGGCGTGGGCCACGGTATCATCCAGAAAACGTTTGATGCCCGGATAGGTTTCAAAGTAATTCTCGATATACTGGGCAGCCTCTTTCCTCGTGATACTCAAATCCTGGCTCAGTCCGAAGGAGCTGATCCCATATACGATCCCAAAATTTACTGCCTTCGCATTCCTGCGCTGCAGGTCGGTCACCTCATCAAATGGTGTGTGGAATACCTGTGATGCCGTCATCCGGTGAATATCCCTTGCCTCTTTGTATGCCTGGATCAACTGCTCGTCCCCGGAACAGTGGGCCAGTATACGCAGTTCGATCTGGGAATAATCGGCATCAATAAAGACACAGCCCTCCTTCGGTACGAATACCTTTCTGATCAGGCGCCCCAGTTCCATTCTCACCGGAATGTTCTGCAGATTGGGTTCCGTGCTGCTGATCCGTCCCGTAGCCGTGATTGTCTGGTTGAATTTTCCGTGGATTCTGCCATCGGAGGATATATATACCGCCAGTCCGTCCGCATAGGTTGACTTCAGTTTGGATAGCTGCCGGTACTCCAGCACCTTTTCCACAACAGGATAATCCGGTGCCAGTTTGTCAAGCACATCAGCGGCCGTGGAGTATCCGGTCTTTGTCTTCTTCCCGTTCGGAAGCTGCATATGGTCAAACAAAACGACACCAAGCTGCTTTGGCGAGTTAATGTTAAATGTTTCCCCCGCCATTTCATAAATCTCTTTTTCCAGTTCTACAATGCGTGCGCCAAGCTGTTCCCCGTAGAACTTCAGCGCCTCTGCCTCAACCTGTATTCCCGCCTGTTCCATATCGAATAAGGTAAATACAAGCGGCATTTCAATATCTGTAAAGAGATGGTACATCCCCTCTGCCTGCATTTTCTCCGTCAGGGAGCCTGCAGCGGCATATGCCGTATAAGCCTCGTAGCAGGCTTTTGTCATCGGGTCAGCCTTCTCATCTATCATCAGGTTTAACTGTTCTCTGGCCACATCCTCATATGTGTAATCGTTCTTCAGAGGATTTAAAAGATAGGCGGCCACAGTCGCATCAAAACAGTTCTCCTGCTTTGTTATTTTAACAACCGGAAGATATTTTTTCAAATCAAACATAGAAAATGTCTGTACGTTTTCTGCAATATGCACCAGCCTTTCAAAGAGATAATCCATCTCCATATCAGGGCCGCAGACGATGGAATAGATCTTGTCCTTTCCATATGCAATAGTCAGCCTCCCATAGCCGGATGCGTGCGCAAACAGCGGAAGTACATTCCCGTTATCTTCTGTCAGTGCCGCTCCCACTGTACTGGCCTTTTCTGCCTCCTTAAAGACTTTCTCTGCCCTGTCTTTTTCGGTAATCTCTTTAAAATGGGACTCGATTTTATTGGAGGATGCCTCGACATCAAAACGGCTCAGGAGATTTTTAAACTGTAATTTCTGAAAATAATCGTGCGCCTCTTTTGTATACGGGTCGCCGTGTTTTGCGGCTTCCAGATGGAACTCGATGTCCGCATGGGTATTGATCGTAGCCAGTGTCTTGCTCATGCACGCCTGGTCCCAGTATTCCTGCAGGTTCTTGCTGGCTCTGGGCGGTTTTAACTCCGAGGCGTGGGCATATGCATTCTCGATGTTCCCGTACTCCATGATGATCTTTGTCGCCGTCTTTTCCCCGACTCCCGGAACACCCGGGATATTGTCGGATGCATCTCCCATCAGTGCTTTAACATCAATAAACTCAACCGGGGTCACCCCGTATTTTTCTTTTACATCCGAAGCATAGTAATCTTCAACCTCTGTCCTGCCCTGCTTTGTCCTCGGAATGCGGATCTTGACATGCTCTGTTGCCAGCTGCAGGGTATCCCTGTCACCTGATATAATCGCAACGTCCATCCCTTTTTCCTCGCAGATTCTGGAGATCGTTCCGAGAAGGTCGTCTGCCTCCAGACCTGCTTTCTCGATGATCTCGACATCCATTGCCCTGAGCACTTCCTTAATCACGGGAACCTGCTGTCTGAGTTCCTCCGCCATCGGCTTCCTCGTCCCCTTATATTCCGCATACATCTCATGGCGGAATGTGGGGGCATGTACGTCAAATGTCACCGTGAGATACTCCGGTTTCTCCTCGTCCAGAATCTTGAACAGGATATTTAAAAAACCATAAATAGCGTTCGTATGGAGTCCTTCCGAATTCGTCAGGTCCGGTACCCCATAGAACGCTCTGTTTAAAATACTGTGGCCATCTATCAATACTATCTTTTCTCTCATCTTCTTTATTCTCCATTATCCGGTACCTGTGCTTTACCGGAAATCTTCATTAATCATATGATGTTGGGGCAAAATCCTTTTGACCCCTGATGTCTACGGATTTCTCCGCACTTCGTGCTCCCAAAATCCTAAAAACATTCGAAATCCGCCCTAATCGGGCTACTTTCTCATGTTTTACGGGTCCCAAAATCATCCAATTGCATGCGAGCATGCATTGTATGACCTTTTGACCCTGACATTATCATATTAGAGTATACACTAAAATCTTTCTTTTTAAAAGGCCATTTTTATGTTATGATGAAAAGTAGATTTTTTAATGACAGAAAGGAATCGAATCTATATGGACGGAATTATTTTTGATGTAGACGGCACACTGTGGAATTCCACGGATACTGTGGCCGAATCATGGAATCAGGCTATTGCCGCGCACTCCAATCTGGATGTCAGGATTGACGGTGATATGCTGAAAAATTTGTTTGGAAAACCAATGGATGAAATATACGATGCCGTTTTCCCCGAGCTCTCCGAAGAAGAGCAGCAGAAACTCGGAGATCTCTGTTTTGAGTATGAAAATAAGCTTCTGGAGACAAAGCCCGGGATTCTGTACGAAGGCGTTGCTGAAACGCTGCGGGCTCTTTCTGAAAAAACGGATCTTTATATCGTCAGCAACTGTCAGTGCGGTTATATTGAAGTGTTTATGAAGACTTCCGGCCTTGAGGATGTAATTAAGGACCATCTCTGTTTCGGTGACACACTTACTTCCAAAGGCCAGACAATCCTGACACTGATGGGCCGCCACGGGCTGAAGGATGTTGTTTATGTGGGGGATACCCTGGGGGATTACCAGGCATGCCAGGAGGCCGGGATTCCTTTTATCTTCGCGGAATATGGCTTCGGTGAGGTTCCTCAGGCAGCTGACAGAATAAGCAGGATTGCGGAACTGCTGTCACGTTTTTAAAACCTTTTTATTCTCTCTCTTATAGAGCAGTCAGGGATTGCTGAAATGTTTGTCATGACTTTCAGGCAATCCCTTTTTGTTTCATCCTAATCTGCCGGGAATGGATTCCGCATTTCATTACTCTGCGCTTTTTACGGCCGCTTTCATTGTTTTTACATATTCCCGCAGTGCTTCTTCGGCATGGTCTTTATGTTTCTCTATTAATTTCACGATCGCGCTGCCGACGATTGCCCCGTCGGAGGCAGCAGCCATTGTTTCTGCCTGATCGGGCGTGCTGATGCCGAACCCGACTGCTGCCGGAATATCGGTCACTTCTCTAATAGAAGAAACGATGGCCGGGATATCGGTCTCGATATTGTTTCTCACGCCGGTCACGCCCATCGATGATACGATATACAGAAAGCCCTTTGCTTCTTTTGCAATCATCTGTATCCGCTGTCTGGATGTCGGTGCAATCATGGAAATCACATCTACCCCGTGGGTTTTAGCGATTTCAGCAAGATCTCCCTTTTCCTCGTAGGGGAGGTCCGGGATGATGATGCCGTCCACTCCCAGTTCCTCACATTTTTCGAAAAACGCCTCGTACCCGTAATGGAAAACCGGGTTTAAGTAGGTCAAAAAGACAAGCGGGATCTGGCTTTTCCTGCGCACTTCCTCCACAATACCGAAGACGCCGTCCGTTGTCATTCCCTTGCTTAATGCGCGGATGTTCGCTTCCTGTATGACTGGCCCCTCTGCCGTAGGATCGGAAAACGGGATTCCGATTTCAATCAGATCTGCACCGGCTTCTTCCATTGCCAGAATGTAGTCTGCTGTTTTTTCGGCTGATGGGTCGCCCGCTGTCAGGAATGCTATGAATGCTTTTCCGCCGGCAAATGCATTTTTTATCTTACTCATGAATATCTACCCCCTTATATCTTGCGATTGCCGCAACATCTTTGTCTCCGCGTCCTGACAGACAGATGATCATAGACTCATCTTTCCCCATCAGCGGTGCGATTTTTCTTGCATGTGCGATTGCATGTGCACTCTCAATCGCACAGATGATGCCCTCTGTTCTTGCCAGATACTCGAATGATTCGACTGCCTCGTCATCCGTCACCGGCACATACTCGGCACGGCCGGAATCTCTTAAGTAGGCATGTTCCGGTCCGATCCCCGGATAGTCCAGACCAGCGGAAATGGAGTATACCGGGGCAATCTGCCCGTACTCATCCTGACAGAAATAAGATTTCATCCCGTGGAATACACCCAGTGTTCCTTTTGCCATCGTAGCCGCATGCTGGTCTGTGTCGATTCCCTTTCCGGCCGCCTCACAGCCGATCAGCCTCACACTCTCATCCCTGATAAAGTTATAGAACATTCCCATCGCATTACTGCCGCCTCCAACACAGGCAAGCACTGCCGCCGGGAGTTTTCCTTCCGCAGATAAAATCTGGGCCCTTGCCTCCTGACTGATGACGCTCTGTAAGTCTCTGACGATCATTGGGAAAGGGTGCGGCCCCATAACGGAACCTAACACATAATGTGTATCGGATACCCGGTTCGTCCACTCACGCATCGTCTCATTGACTGCATCTTTCAGTGTCTGGGTGCCGCTGGTCACTGCATGGACTTTTGCCCCTAAGAGTTCCATCCTGTATACATTCAGCGCCTGACGGTCTGTATCCTCTTTTCCCATGAACACTTCACATTCCATCCCAAGAAGCGCTGCAGCCGTCGCCGTGGCTACCCCGTGCTGTCCTGCACCGGTCTCAGCAATCACGCGGGTCTTACCCATCTTTTTCGCGAGAAGCACCTGACCGAGCACATTATTGATTTTATGGGAGCCAGTGTGGTTTAAATCCTCCCGTTTCAGGTAGATTTTCGCCCCGCCCAGATCCTTCGTCATCTTCTCCGCATAATACAAGAGAGACGGGCGTCCTGCATACTCATTCAGTAATTTTTTCAGTTCTTGTTTGAACTGTGGGTCCTTTTTGTAATACTCGTACTGTTCCTCCAGATGAATCAATTCATTCATTAATGTTTCGGAGATGTACTGCCCTCCGAATTCACCGTATCTTCCTTTCGACATTTCGAATCCTCCTGACTGCTTCTTCTATTTTTTTCCTATCCTTTTTCCCATCTGTCTCTACCCCGCTGCTCATATCCACACCATAAGGATGCACCTTGAGAGCCGCTTCGGCCACGTTTTCCGGGGTCAGCCCTCCTGCAAGGAAGAAAGGCTTTTCAACCCGTGTAATCCTGCCGTAATCAAACTGCTGCCCAGTCCCTCCTGCCCCGCTGTCCAATAGCAGAAAATCAACCCGGCTTGCATCCCACATACGGAGTTCCTGCGAAAAGCGGTCCCCTGTCATAGAAACTGCCTTCACCACAGGGACATCACAGCGGTACTTTAACTTCTCCATGAACGCCACACTCTCTGAGCCGTGGAGCTGTACAAGATCGATCACCTGCTTCTGCACCAGATCCACAATATTCTCCAGTGTCTCATCCACAAACACGCCCGCCGCGCGAATACCCTGATCCAGCCGATTTTTTAACTCAAGGGCCGTCTGGGGAGAGACATACCTCCGGCTTTTCGGGGCAAAAACAAATCCAATCATATCCGGGCGGTTTCCATTCACCGCATCAATATCTTCCGGGCGGCTCAAGCCGCAAATCTTAATCTTCATAAAGCCTCCCTGACTACTAAAATCAGAATATTCTGAATATGGACCGCAAAGGGGTCTGACCCCTTTGCGGTTCTTCCATTATCCACGAAATTCACCCAGCATTTTTTTCTTATTGTCTGACCGCATCAGTGTTTCTCCGATCAGCACGGCATCTGTTCCGTTTTCCTTCAGGCGTCTGACATCTTCCGGCGATTTGATTCCGCTTTCGGATACATACAGTACGTCTTTGGGCACCAGTCTTCTGAGACGCTCACTCGTATGGATATCAACCTGGAATGTCTTCAGGTCCCGGTTGTTGACACCGATAATTCTGGCCCCGCATGCCAGTGCCCTTCTTACTTCTTCCTCTGTATGCGCCTCTACCAGAGCGGACAGTCCCAGTTCCTGTGCTATTTCCATATATGTCATAAGCTGCCTGTCATCTAATATGGCGCAGATCAGCAGGACTGCGGATGCCCCGATACACTTTGCCTCATACAGCATATACGCATCTACTGTAAAATCTTTTCTCAGGATTGGAATATTAACCACACGCTCTATCTCTTTCAGATAATCGTCGCTTCCCTGGAAATAAAACGGTTCTGTCAGCACGGAGAGTGCAGATGCGCCTGCCTGCTCGTATTCTCTCGCTATCTCCCTGTAAGGAAATTCTTCTGCAATTACACCTTTGGAGGGTGACGCCTTTTTTACTTCGCATATAAAAGAGATACCTTCCCGGGCCAGTGCCTTCTCGAACGGGAAGGGAAATATCCCCCCGTTTCTTTCCTTCTCTGTCCCGGCCAGCAGGTATGCCTTTTCCTTCAATTCTTCTTCGGAAACCTGCTGCCTCTTTTTTTGGATTCTTTCCCTCGTTTTTTCTGCTATTTCGTCCAGTATCATATCAGCCACCTCTAGTCTTCTTCATTGGAACAGCGAATGAACTCTTCCAGTTTCTGAAGTGCCTTCCCGCTGTCGATAGTTTCTCCGGCAAGTCTGACGCCATCTTTGAGCGTATCTGCCTTTCCGGCCACATACAGGGCCGCTCCGGCATTCAGCAACACGGCGCTTCGTTTTGCACCGGTTTCTTTTCCATTCAGAATCGCCCTTGTGATTTCTGCATTCATCTTTGGTGTTCCACCCAACAGTTCGTTTTTATCACTGCGACGGAAGCCAAACTCTTCCGGGGTGATGGTGTATGAATGGAACTCCCCGTCCTTGATCTCGCAAACGGTTGTGGGGGCACTCATGGAGATTTCATCCAGCTGGTCCTGACCGTATACAACCATCGCATTTTTTACCCCCAGTTTGGATAATACCCTTGCCAGCGGCTCTACAAGTGCCTCTTCATATACACCCATGACTTCCATATTAGCGCCTGCCGGATTGGCAAGTGGTCCGAGGATATTAAAAATGGTTCTGATTCCCAGTTCCTTTCTGACAGGGGCCACATATTTCATTGCTATATGATAATTCTGGGCAAACAAGAAGCAAATTCCGATTTTTTCCAGAAGCTTCGCACTCTTTTCCGGTGGAATGTTGATCTTTACCCCTAACTCTTCCAGAACATCTGCCGCACCACATTTACTGGATGCCGCCCTGTTTCCGTGTTTTGCTACAGGCACACCTGCCGCTGCAATGACAAGTGCGGATGTCGTGGAAATGTTAAAGGAATTGGCTCCGTCTCCCCCGGTGCCGACGATTTCCAGTGCATCCACGTTATGGAGCAGTTTCACACAGTGTTCACGCATATCAGCGGCGGATGCTGTGATTTCATCAATTGTCTCCCCCTTTAAGCTCATGGCTGTCAGGTAGGAACTCATCTGTACATCGCTCGCCTCCCCGCTCATGATCTCATCCATCACCTGATATGCCTCCCCATAGGTCAGGTTTTCTCTTTTTGCCAGCTTTAAAATTGCCTCTTTAATCATCATGTCTTACTTCCTTTCCGCTTTTCTTTTCTATATTTAAAAAGTTGTGTATGATTTCAGAACCGTCCGGCGTCAGAATGGACTCTGGGTGGAACTGGAGTCCGTATACCGGATATTCTTTATGTTCAACTGCCATAATTTCCCCGTCCGTTGTCCTTGCAGTCACTTTCAGCATGCATGGAAACCCTTCTTCACTGACTGCAAGGGAATGGTATCTGGCAACAGGAATCTGCTCCTTCATTCCTCTGAACAATCTGCTCTCTCTGTTTAAACATACCTTTGATGTCTTTCCGTGCATCAGTTCCTTCGCGTATGTCACTTCTGCCCCGAATGCCTGGCAGATGGACTGGTGTCCAAGACATACACCCAAAACAGGGATTTCCCTGTATAACTGCTTCACCACTTCCACACAGACTCCTGCGTCTTCCGGTCTTCCCGGCCCCGGGGAAAGCACGATATAATCCGGGTTCATCTCCCGTATTTCCCCTACCGTCTTTTCATCGTTACGGATCACCTGTATATCTTTGCATTCCGCCCCAAGAAGCTGGTACAGGTTAAAAGAAAAACTGTCATAGTTATCTATCAGTAATATCATTCTTCCATCCCCTCTCCCGCTCTTTCGATCGCGTTTGTCACCGCTTTTGCCTTATTGATGCACTCCTGATATTCCATCTCCGGCTCACTGTCTGCCACGATTCCGGCGCCGGAACACACATATACCTTGCTGCCCTTTGCATAGGCCATGCGGATCGCTATACAGGTATCCAGATTTCCGGTGAAGTCAATGTACCCGACTGCACCTCCGTAAATTCCACGTTTCAGATCCTCCAACTCATTAATAATCTCACATGCCCTGATTTTTGGAGCGCCCGACAAAGTCCCGGCCGGGAGAATTGCATCGACCGTATCCATGAAATCTTTATCATCCCTGATTTCTCCGCTGACCGTAGAGCCGATGTGCATCACATGGGAAAAGCGTTCAATGCTCTGGTATTTTTCAAGCTGCACCGTGCCAATCCTGCTGATCTTCCCGATGTCGTTTCTCCCTAAATCCACCAGCATATTGTGCTCCGCCAGTTCCTTTTCATCCGCCAGCAGTTCTTTTTCCAGCCTGATGTCCTCCAAAATCGTCTCTCCTCTCTTTCGTGTCCCAGCCAGAGGAAACGTATGGAGCGTTTTATCCTCCAATTTCACAAGCGTCTCCGGCGATGCACCTGCAATTTCAATATCATTACTGGAAAAATAGAACATATACGGGGACGGATTCGTGCTTCTTAACACTCTGTAGACATCCAGAATACTGCCTTCCATCTCCGCCTCCAGCCGGTTCGACAGAACAACCTGAAAAATATCCCCCTCATAGATATACTGCTTCGCAGTTTCAACCATACCGCAGTATTTTTCTTTCGTAAAATGCGGCTGAAAACCACTTTTCAGATGCAGCGGAACATGCTCTTTCATTTCCCCAGCCTGCACGATTTCTTTCAGTCTCTCCAGTCTTTCGCATGCTTTCTCATACTCGTTTTCAAGATTTCCATTCAAAGGCATATTCACAACAAAAACAATTTTCTGCCTAAGGTGGTCAAACGCAATTACCTGATCAAACAGCATCAGATCCACATCCCTGAAATGCGCCTCATCCTTCGCATCCAGCTTCAGTGTTGGTTCCACATACTTGATATAATCATAAGAAAAATATCCTACAAGACCTCCTGTAAAAGAAGGAAGCCCTTCCACCTTCGGCGCCCTGTGGTCCCGGATCACCTTTCGGATATATTCTCCCGGCCTGGCGGTCTCAACCTCTGTAACATCGCCATTCTTAATACAGAGCCTCCCGTTCCGGCAGCTGATTTCCAGCCTTGGTTCAAAGCCCAGAAAACTATAACGCCCCCATCGCTTCGCATCCTCCGCGCTCTCCAGCATATAACAGTGTTCACTGACATTCTTCAACTTCCTCAAAACACTGATGGGAGTATACATATCAGAAAACATCTCCATACTGACCGGCATCGTGCGAAAATCCCCTGCTGCCGCTAACTCAATTGCCTGTTTCAAATCTGGATAAGTCATATAGTTCTCCTTTCTGGGGACGTAATATTTCTTAGGTTTACTACGTCCCTAATTAAGTTTTGCCCTGTACCTAAGTGAAGATTGCCCTGTACCTAAACGTATCTTACACTTGTCAGAGATTCCTTTTTATTTAATAAGCAATCTTATCGTATCGTCATTCAGTGTTTAAGGCCCTCTGTTTTTTGAACATAGTAGAATTTTAAGAGTATTTTTTTAATAACAAAAAATCCGCCCATGACATTACGCAATTCGTGTAATGTCAAGGACGGATTGAATCATCAATTCGCGGTGCCACCTTGATTCACAGACTAATTCTGTGCACTTAGCAAGATACTATCATATCTCCGGCGACTTACGTACGCCCATACGTCATGCTATACTCGGCAGTTATGCCTTTCCCCCATGCCCTCAGCGGTCCATTTAACAAACTGCGTTTACCTGAATCCCACCACCTCAGGCTCTCTGTGAATGCACGATATGTTTTTATCTCCGCTTCAACGGTTTAGCTTATTAAATTATGCTTTATTATATACAGGTTATTTGAAAATGTCAACCAAATTTTTTAATTTTTTCTATATTCCTTTTTTATAAAGTGTATAGGAATAAATGGCAGGAATCAGCACCAGAAGTATAAGCAGGGGGAAAATTAGTTTTCCTATCTGTAAGAAGGCATTCAGCAGGAAACAGATGCCACCTGCTATCCAGAGCTTACCAGTGAATCTGGATGTACGGTTCCAGTTTTCAGCACTGTTAAGTGTCCAGGGAAGTTTCATCCCCACCGTGTAGCTCTGTTTTCCTTTTGGCATATAATTTCCGAGTGCAGCAAAAAAGATTCCGATGAGCAGATTCGCCCACAATCCTACATTCACTTTTATACCGACAGCGGTCATGTAAATTGTTCCGCAGCATACCCAGGATATAATCGGTATAAACCAAAAGATCAATTTCAGTAATTTAGGGCCGACATTCTGTTTCTTTGGATCGTTTAATGTCACAAAAACGCAGATCAGCTGTACAGCCAGCAGGAACACCGGCATTCCAAATACCGCCGTTGCCTTGCCTGCCCATCCATTCGCCACATTATCCATCCCCCAGTGGACAGCAACCTTATCAGGCATCCTGCCCCAGAGCAGTATCCCGGCCAGCATCGGGAGAATCGTAATCACGCTTGTTATTATGATTTGTTTTTTGTATTCCTTCATGTCAATTCTCTCCTTTCAGTTCCGACAGCCAAAGCATAATTTCCTCCACAACAGACGTATTTAATTCATAATAAATATAGTTCTTTATCTTTGTCTCACTTACAAGATCCGCCTTTTTCAGCACACTGAGGTGGTAAGAAATTGTTGCTCCCGTCATCTCAAAATGACTTGCGATCTCTCCTGCCGGCATGGTTCCGTCCTTAAGCAGTACCAGAATCTCCCGCCGGACAGGATCAGAGAGTGCCTTAAATGTTTCCGCAAAGCTCATCTGCATCCCTCCTTTTTCTCAGAAAATCTATTTAGAAATCTTTCTAATTACTTTATATCATAACAGGCACAAAAAATCAACAAGTATTTAGATGTTTTTCTAAATACTTGTTATCCGTTCACATATCGTTACATGTACCATATCTCCCGGCTGTTTCCCTATTTTTTGTCTAATATCTTTCCTTACACCTATGATGTGGTTCGGCGTCTTCATTCTGACTAAACTTCCATCATATGGCACTCCGTCAAAAGTAGCCCGGACCTTAACCCTGCCCCTGCCGAATTCTTCTTTGACATCATAAGGAAAATCAATATATGCGCCGTCGATATCAGGCACTTTCTTTAATATTGCATCGAATTCATATACTTTTTCATTCATCATCCGTCTCTCCTATTCTGCTGCCATGATATCTTATCTTCCCCATCCGCTTCAAAATATAAACTGTATAAAATCACAAAAAGCGTGAAACCTGATTCACTCAGTTTCACGCTCTTATGCGGCTGGTGGGACTTGAACCCACACGAAGTCACCCCCGCAAGATTTTGAGTCTTGTGCGTCTGCCATTCCGCCACAGCCGCTTACCCGGTCTGTAAGAAGCAGAAATCCTTCTGCTCTTCAAACCGAATTTTATCTTATCATATCCGACAATTTTTTGCAATACCTTTTTTATTACTCTTTCCTATTTCTCAATTAGTTTTTCCCCGATTTTAAAACAGTCAAAAGTAGCAAAATAATCAGCCGGCGTCTCCGCACGGCGGATCAGCTCTGCTGTCCCGTCTTCCTTTAACAGCACCTCTGCCGACCTTAACTTGCCATTATAATTATATCCCATAGAAAATCCGTGGGCCCCCGTGTCATGAATCACCAGATAGTCTCCCATCTCGATCTCCGGAAGCATCCTGTCTATTGCAAACTTATCGTTATTCTCACACAGTGATCCGGTCACATCATACTTGTGGTCATACGGGCATTCTTCCTTCCCCATCACCGTAATGTGGTGATAGGCACCATACATTGCAGGGCGCATCAGGTTCACAGCGCAGGCGTCAACACCAATATAATCCTTATGTGTATGCTTTTCATGGATCGCTTTTGTTACAAGGCACCCGTACGGTCCCATCATATAGCGTCCAAGTTCAGTATATATCGCCACATCCCCCATTCCTGCCGGCACGAGGACTTCCTCATAGACTCTGCGCACACCGTCTCCGATGATACGGATATCGTTCGGTTCCTGATCCGGTGTGTACGGAATACCAATTCCGCCAGAGAGATTGATAAACTTAATATGCACCCCTGTCTCTTTCTGGAGGCGCACCGCCTGTTCAAACAACACCTTTGCAAGCATCGGGTAATAATCATTCGTTACAGTATTGCTTGCCAGGAAAGCATGAATCCCAAATTCCTTCGCACCTTTACTCTTCAGAATCTTAAATGCCTCTACAATCTGCTCTGTCGTCATACCATACTTGGAATCCCCCGGATTATCCATGATATCATTGCTGATCTTAAACAATCCGCCCGGATTGTAACGGCAGCTGATCGTCTCAGGAATATGCCCGATCGTCTCCTCAAGAAAATCAATATGCGTGATATCATCCAGATTAATGATTGCTCCAAGCCTGTCAGCCATAGCGAATTCCTCCGCAGGCGTATCATTAGATGAAAACATGATATCCTCCCCGCGCACCCCTATGGCATCGGAAAGCATCAGTTCCGTATAAGAAGAACAGTCACAGCCGCAGCCATATTCCTTTAAAATGTCAATCAAAAACGGGTTGGGCGTCGCTTTTACCGCAAAATACTCTTTATATCCCGGGTTCCAGGAGAACGCTTCCTTCAAAGCTTTTACATTTTCCCGGATTCCTTTCTCATCATAGAGATGAAAAGGCGTCGGAAACTCTTTCACAATCTCTTCAAGCTGCTCTTTTGTTACAAATGGCTCTTTTTTCATCTTCCTTCTTCTCCTCTGCATATTTCTATTAATTTAATCTCATTGGCCAAAGCCGTTTTGAATACCAGCACAAAATTATTCTGTCCCGAATACAGGCATGTGTTCATACTTCCCTTTCCGTATTCTCCCGACAGCACATACTTCGAATCCGTAATCAGTCCGATCTGCTTTCCCTTATCCTCTGTCAGGTAGACCCTTGCACCATCCATCCCAAAGGGGCCGTCTGTAATGATTACGACCTTCTTTTCCTCACTGGCCAGCTGCTTTAATTCGTTCTGAAACTCTCCCAGAACCTGCACGGCACAGGACAGATACACCCGTTCCTTCGCGGAGACGATCAGATTCTTAACCTTATCCCTGATATTTGCCTCTCCCTCAATCGTAATATACCCTTCCTCATCTACCTGACCTTCTGGAAGATTGCGGACCATCCATTCTTCCTCAGCCTTCATCCGTCTGATGCAGTTCTCACAAAACTCCTCCAGCCTGACAGGTATGTATCTCTTCGCGGATTCCTCCACCAGATACGCCGCACCCTTTTCCACGAGCCCGGCCAGAGAACTGTAAGCATTAGACCGGGAGATTCCGGCCTCCTTAGCCACCTCATATCCCGTCTGCTTTCCCTTAAGCAAAAGCTTCTGGTAAACCAGTGCCTCCTGTCTGGTCAGTCCGAAATGAAGCAAATACCCGGCAAACAACTGCTCATCCATTTCATCCCCTCCAGTCAACACTTATCTTTGCATTTTCTAGTAGTACTGTATAGGAACACTATACACGATTGTGTCTGTGATGTCAATACAAGAAAAGAGTCTCGCTTGCGTAACTAGCGCCTTCGACGGCCACATCGCGACATCTGCCGTATACGCCGTAGTGCGCATCCCGCCGGGAGGCCTTTTTTATTTCATGGGACGTCCCCCGATGGAATGAAAAAGGACAACCCTGTGGCTGTCCTTGATTATCACGAGTTCTTACTCGATTGTTGCAATTCTCATCATATTGCTGACCCCGCTTTTTTCCTTTCTGACGCTCGGTGAAGGAATTCCCGCAGTCAGTACTACAACATCGCCAACCTCGATATACTGCTTCACAAGTGCAAGTTCAATCGCACCGCTGCAGATGTCTTCAGTCGTATTAAATTCCAATGACTTCAGCGGTCTGACTCCCCAGTAAATGGACATCCTGCGCAGTGTCCTCTCATTCGGGGTCACTCCAAGCACTTCCTGTTTCGGCTTCAGATTGGAAACAACTCTTGCAGTGGCACCTGACACGGATGGAGTGATAATACACTTCGCGTTCAGATTAGCTGCCGCGAGGACGGAGGAATATCCGATTGCGCTGGATACGCCAGTTTTTAAATGTGCCCCTGCCTTTTCGAGGATAATATCATAGTCAAGATGCTGCTCTGTGTTCTCGATAATATGAACCATCATCTGGAGTGCCTCAACCGGATATTTTCCCTGTGCAGTCTCACCGGAAAGCATTACTGCGTCTGTCCCGTCATAAACCGCATTGGCAACATCCGTCACCTCGGCCCTTGTCGGGCGCGGGTTGCGGATCATGGAATCCAGCATCTGGGTTGCCGTGATTACGGTCTTAAAGTTATTGTTTGCCTTCTGGATCATCATTTTCTGCAGATACGGAACCTCCTCGGCCGGTATCTCTACGCCCAGGTCTCCACGGGCTACCATGATACCGTCCGCTGCACGGATGATCTCATCAATATTCTGGATTCCCTCTGCATTCTCGATCTTTGCGATAATCGGGATATAAGGTGCCTTCAGTTCCTTTAAATAAGCTTTAATCTCCAGTACACACTCTGCATTTCTTACAAAGGAGGCCGCAATAAAGTCCACATCCTGCTCTACGCCAAACTTGATATCTTCCTTGTCTTTATCTGTGATCGCCGGAAGCCTGACCGGTACGTTCGGTACATTGACGCCCTTGCGCTCACCTAACTCACCGCCGTTGACTACGATACAGTTGATCTCTCTGTCTGTCTTGCTCACCACTTCCAGCCCGATCAGCCCGTCATCAATCAGGATTGTCTTGCCTTTATCAACATCGTCCACCAGTCCGTCATATGTGATGGAAACCTTCTTATCGTCTCCGTCTATCTCATCGATCGTCAGTGTAAAAGCAGCACCTGTGTTAAGTGTCACCTTTTTCCCCTCTTTCAGGAGTCCTGTACGAATCTCCGGTCCCTTTGTATCCAGAAGTATTGCAGTGTTGGCATGTTCCTCCTCCCTCAACTGCTTCAG
Source organism: Faecalicatena orotica (assembly GCF_905197545.1). Classification (NCBI taxonomy): domain Bacteria; kingdom Bacillati; phylum Bacillota; class Clostridia; order Lachnospirales; family Lachnospiraceae; genus Faecalicatena; species Faecalicatena orotica. The sequence continues at coordinate 26,342 of NZ_CAJJZH010000009.1, read as the reverse complement.
CATATCCATTCTGCCTTTATGCTCCTCGTGGTCACCATGTGAAAAATTAAAACGGGCCACATCCATGCCGTTCTGAATCAGTTTTCTCATCAGTTCCCTGTCATTTGTATTCGGTCCCATTGTACAAACTACTTTTGTTTTCTTCATTCTTTCATGTCTCCTTCTTACCCTGCTGCTTTTTTCTTAATTACCGCGAACAGCGAACCAAAGCCAAGTTAGCCTTGCCTGGCTGCCACGAAGATCAAATTCCCCGCAGACTGCTGCGAGGTCTTTGACTTTCTAATACGCCGCGGCGTATCATAATATCTGCCCGGACTACTTCACATGCTGATGCGTAAACAGATGGTCCTGACAGTACTCATAGTTTCCTTTACATTTGGAACAGAATCGGAATTCCAGAGTCGGGTCATCCAGTTCCGTACGCCCGCATACCGCACACCTGTGTCGTGCTCCTCCCGGATAGGTCATGTGGGGCCTTGACTGCTGCTTAAACTGCTTCTTCCTAGCCTGTTCCTTTGGAGAATACGGCTTCATATTCCTGCTTGAGAAAAAGAAAATTACAAAGTTCAGCAGAGATGCCAGTATCGCAACCCGGACGGCTGCATTTCCCCTCACCATCGAATACAGGATCATGACTGCATAGACAAGCGCCATCCATTTGATCTTGATCGGCAGTATAAAATACAGCATAAGTTCCATATCCGGATAGCTGGCCGCGAATGCAAGGAAAATAGACATATTGATATAATATGTGCTGAAAAACCCTCCCACACCTATGCCGCCTCCTGACACAAAATACAGAATGAATGCACCGATGACCGTAAACAAAATGCCTGAAAAAATATATACATTATACCTGAACGCCCCCCATGTACGTTCCAGGGCATTCCCTAATGAGTAATAAAGCATCATCATAATTATGATCGTAAAAAGGTTGCCGCTTGGCGGCATCAGCACCCATGACACAATCCGCCATACCTGTCCCCGTAAAATAAAAGCCGGTTCCAGTGTGAGCCAGTTCAATAGACTTGGCATCATTAAATAGATTCCATACCCGATCACATAGCCGCCAATCAGGTACATCGTCAGATTATGAATCGCATGGCGTCCGAATTTTTTTTCTAACTTATTCAACCAGTTCAATGACATCGTTCTCCTTATAATTTATTTTCTCATTCATGAAGTAATTGTACAGTCCGCCTCTTTGTTTGTCAAATATATGTTGGCTTTTTTCTGTTATCATTTTGTTAAATTTTATAAACTTTGTCGAAATAAACTGCCATCCTGCATAATAATGCCAATTGTGTTTTTCCCTTTCATGTCGTATAATGTAAATTGTTGTAAAAACATGAACTACATTTAATAAGAAGTAACAGACATATACTAGTAAAGAGCCTGCATCACGCATGCTCTGGAGGATGAGGAAAATATTATGAGCTTACATGAATTACATACCTTAGGAATTGACATTGGCTCTACCACTGTCAAAATTGCAATTCTCAACGGTGATAACGAAGTACTTTTTTCCGACTATGAACGGCATTTTGCCAATATACAGGAAACATTGTCCGACCTGCTTGGAAGAGCGATCTACAAACTGGGACCGATCCGTGTCTCACCGGTTATCACAGGGTCCGGCGGGCTGACTCTGGCAAAACATTTAGGAGTGCCGTTTGTACAGGAAGTAATCGCCGTATCAACCGCGCTGCAGGACTATGCACCGCAGACAGACGTTGCCATCGAGCTTGGCGGAGAAGATGCCAAGATCATTTACTTTGAAGGAGGCAGTGTCGAACAGCGTATGAACGGCGTTTGTGCCGGAGGCACCGGTTCCTTTATTGACCAGATGGCATCTCTTTTACAGACAGATGCAGCCGGTCTGAATGATTATGCAAAAAATTATAAAGCACTCTATTCAATCGCCGCACGATGTGGTGTATTTGCGAAATCTGACATCCAGCCCCTGATCAACGAGGGTGCTGCTAAAGAAGACCTGGCTGCCTCTATTTTTCAGGCGGTTGTCAATCAGACCATCAGTGGTCTGGCATGCGGGAAACCAATCCGCGGGCATGTAGCGTTTTTAGGAGGGCCGCTCCATTTCCTCTCTGAACTGCGCACAGCATTTATCCGTACTTTAAACCTGGACGATGAGCATATCATCGCCCCGCACCATTCCCACCTGTTTGCAGCAATCGGTTCCGCACTGAATTCAAAAAAAGACGTAAATGTCGCACTGCAGGAGATTCAGGAGCGTCTGGCCGGCAAGATTAAGATGGAATTCGAAGTAGACCGTATGGATCCGCTGTTTGCGACTACTGCGGAATACGAGTCCTTTATCAGCCGCCATGCAAAGCACCAGGTGCCGGTCAAGGATCTGGCTACTTACCGCGGGAAAGCATTCCTCGGGATCGACGCCGGTTCCACTACGACAAAAGCAGCACTGGTCGGTGAGGACGGAACCCTTCTATACTCCTTTTACAATAACAATGAGGGGGACCCTCTCGGCACGACGATCCGTGCAATCAAAGACATCTACAGCCAGCTTCCCGAAGAGGTGGATATCGTCCATTCCTGCTCAACCGGTTACGGTGAGGCACTGATCAAGTCCGCCCTCCTTCTCGACGAAGGCGAGGTTGAGACCGTCTCCCACTACTACGCGGCATCCTTCTTCGAACCGGATGTAGACTGCATTCTGGATATCGGCGGACAGGACATGAAGTGTATCAAGATTAAAAATCACACCGTAGACAGTGTACAGCTCAATGAGGCCTGCTCCTCAGGCTGTGGTTCCTTCATCGAGACCTTTGCCAAGTCGCTGAACTATTCTGTGGAAGACTTTGCGCAGGAGGCCCTGTATGCAAAGAACCCGATCGATCTGGGCACCCGCTGTACCGTATTTATGAATTCAAAAGTAAAGCAGGCACAGAAAGAAGGCGCTGAAGTTGCCGACATCTCTGCCGGCCTTGCTTATTCTGTCATTAAAAACGCATTGTTTAAGGTAATCAAAGTATCCGATGCATCTGAACTTGGAAACCATATTGTTGTACAGGGAGGAACCTTCTACAACAATGCCGTTCTGCGCAGTTTCGAGAAAATCGCAGACTGCGAGGCCATCCGCCCGGATATTGCCGGGATCATGGGTGCCTTTGGCGCAGCCCTGATCGCCAGGGAACGTTATGTGGAGTGTGAAGGAACTACGATGCTTCCGATAGACGAAATCGAAGCTCTGGAATACAGCACGACCATGACAAAATGTAAAGGCTGTACAAACAACTGCCGACTGACGATTAACCATTTCAGCGGAGGCCGCAGATTCATTACCGGAAACCGATGCGAACGCGGACTTGGCAAGGAAAAATCACTCAACAAGCTGCCGAACCTGTTCGAGTATAAGGAAGAACGTTACTTCGGTTATAAGCCTCTTGAGGAAGCCGAGGCTGCCCGTGGCACAATCGGAATCCCGCGTGTACTGAACATGTACGAGAATTATCCGTTCTGGTTCACATTTTTCAACAAATTAGGATTCCGCGTCGTACTGTCACCGGCTTCAACAAGGAAGATTTATGAGCTGGGCATCGAATCCATCCCGAGTGAGTCCGAGTGTTATCCGGCAAAACTTGCCCACGGACACGTACAGTGGCTGATTAACCAGGGTGTCGGGCATATCTTCTATCCGTCCGTCCCTTATGAGCGGAATGAATTTGAGGATGCCAACAACCACTACAACTGCCCGATCGTAACGTCTTATCCTGAAAACATAAAGAATAATATGGACCCGATCGTAAACGGGGATGTAGATTTTATCCACCCGTTCCTTTCCTTCAAAAACGAGGAAACACTTTCCAGCAGGCTGACAGAAGAGCTTTCCGCAAAGTTCTCTATCCCTGCCGGTGACATCAGTGCCGCCGTCCATGAGGCGTGGACCGAGCTTATCGCCTGCCGTGAGGATATGCGCCGCAAGGGTGAGGAAACCATCAAGTTTCTGGATGAAACAGGAAACCGCGGTATCGTACTGGCAGGACGCCCGTACCATATCGACCCGGAAGTCAATCATGGACTGCCGGAGCTGATTAATTCTTATAACATTGCCGTGCTGACAGAGGACTCTGTGTCCCATCTGCACGAAGTAGAACGCCCGCTGAATGTCATGGACCAGTGGATGTACCATTCCAGACTCTATGCAGCGGCTAATTATGTGAAAACAAAGGAGAATCTGGACCTGATCCAGCTCAACTCCTTCGGCTGCGGCCTGGATGCCGTAACCACCGACCAGGTTGCAGAAATACTGACCCGCTCAGATAAAATATATACTTCCCTGAAAATAGACGAAGTAAACAATTTAGGGGCAGCCCGTATCCGTGTCCGTTCCCTGCTTGCAGCAATCCGTGTCAGGGAGCAGCGGCAGACAAAGAGGGAAATCCATCCGTCTTCTATCGAAAAAGTGCCGTTTACAAAAGAGATGCGCAGTACTTATACGATCCTCTGCCCGCAGATGTCCCCGATGCATTTCGAACTTCTGGAACCCGCATTCCAGGCGTCCGGCTACAAAGTGGAGGTGCTTCCGAATGACAACAAGCAGGCCGTAGATGTTGGTCTGAAGTATGTCAACAACGATGCCTGCTATCCGTCCCTGATGGTGGTCGGGCAGATCATGGAGGCTATCTTATCCGGGAAATATGATACCGATAAACTGGCCGTGATCATCAGCCAGACCGGGGGCGGTTGCCGTGCTTCCAATTATATCGGATTCATCCGCCGTGCGCTGAAAAAGGCCGGATACTCCCATATCCCGGTTATCTCCATCAACTTAAGCGGTCTGGAGGGCAACCCGGGATTCAAGATTACACCTGCACTGGCACTGCGTGGGGTCTATGCGGCAGCGATCGGTGATATTTTCATGAAGTGTGTCTACCGGATGCGCCCATATGAAAAAGTACCGGGCACGACGGATGCCATCCACAGGAAATGGGTGGAAGTCTGCAAGGAATTCGTTTCCAGCGGATATCCGTCCAGACGGAGGTTCAAAAAACTGTGCCGGGATATCATACACGATTTTGATACAATAGAAACATTGAACGTCAGAAAACCGCGTGTCGGCGTTGTCGGGGAGATCCTTGTAAAATTCCTCCCGGCAGCCAACAACCATCTGGTGGAACTCCTGGAGAGCGAAGGAGCCGAGGCAGTTGTACCCGACCTGCTGGACTTCCTGCTCTACTGCTTCTATAACCAGAACTTCAAAGTATCACACTTAGGGTTTAAGAAATCCAAGGCCACGATGGGCAACCTCGGAATCAAGGCACTGGAATGGTTCCGTTCACCGGCAACCAACGAGTTTAAGAGAAGTGAACATTTTGATCCTCCGGCACACATCGAGGATCTTGCTAAAATGGCATCCGAGATCGTTTCCATCGGCAACCAGACTGGGGAAGGCTGGTTCCTAACCGGGGAAATGCTGGAATTAATCCACAGCGGTGCCGGCAATATCGTCTGCACACAGCCATTCGCATGTCTGCCGAACCATGTTGTCGGAAAAGGGGTCATCAAAGAACTCCGCCGCAGATACCCGCAGTCCAATGTAGTTGCAATCGATTTCGACCCCGGTGCAAGCGAGGTAAACCAGCTGAACCGCATCAAACTGATGCTTTCAACCGCGAATAAAAATCTGGAAGCAGAGATGCAGGACAGACACATAAATCCGACACAGGAAAAGAGCACGGCAAAGCGCACAGAAGCTGCTGTAAGCAGCATTTAGTAAACCATATAGAGAAAAGGTACAGACTGCCATCTGATTTTATTCTCATCCGGCTGTCTATACCTTTTCTTCTTTTTTCTTAAAGACAAAAAATCTCTGCCCTATATAGTTTAATACAACAAAAATCCCCATTCCCACCAGCATAGCCACATTATCTCTTATGACTGCATCAAAGCCCTGCAAAACCTTATAAACAAGCGGTTTCGCCGTACCATAAGCGATGAAGTAACAAATACTGATATTGAGGATAAATTTCAATATCTGCTTAAAAGAACTTTCTTTATACTGGAATGTATAATACTTGTTCAAAAAATAGCTGACGATACTGCCCACAATATAATTCATTGCCGACGAGAACCAGTAACTTGCCCGAAATACATTGTAGAGAATGAACATAACGCCTGTCCCTACAATCGTATTGATTATCCCTACGATGATAAACTTCACCGTAGTTTTATCGATGAGTTTCAATTTCATATTTGTTCACCTTTAATTACAGGTCATCCTCCCCGGTCCTTCTCTGAAGGTAGAGTATTCCCCCGACCAGCCCGAAAATGATTCCTGCATAGGTTCCTGCACACAGGATATTTGACACCGCTTTTGCAAGATCGATGCGTATCAGTACCGCGCCCGCTATTCCAAGCAGAACTGTCAGTGCCGTCCAGCATACGATATTAACCGCCAGATAGATGCCTGCTGCAGATTCCTTATCTGATATTTTATTTATCAAGTTCCATAATGTATGATACATAAACATCCCTCACAATCTGAAATACAATTTTTATTGTATTTATTGTAAGGAATCTGTGTAAACTTTATACGGAAGGTTGAGATAAAGCTTTGTTAAATTTCTCCCGTTTTACCATTTACCCGATTACATCCAGCAATTCAGCCGGTGTCTTTATGATACATCCGGCATCTGCCTTCTCTAGTTCTTCCAGTGTACCATAGCCATAAAGCACACCTGCCGAATGCACGCCTGCTTCTTTCGCACCTATGATATCATGTTCTCTGTCCCCGACCATCAGAACGGTATCTCTGTCTTCCACTCCACACGCCTCAAGAACATATTCGATTACTTCGGCCTTTTTGGTCCGGTTCCCGTCCATCATGCTTCCGCCGATAAAATCAAAATACTTTGTAAGGTTAAAATGATCGGCAATCATCAATGCATACTTCTCCGGCTTTGAGGTCGCCATAGCAGTCTGAATCCCTGCCTCCCTCAATGTCTGCAGAAGTTCAGGGATCCCTTCATACACTTCATTTTCAAAAAGACCTGTTACACTATAATATTCACGGTAATACGCAACGGCACGCTTCCCCTCTTCCTCTGAAAAACCGCAGAATTCTTCAAACTGCTTATGCAGAGGGGGCCCGATAAAGCATCTGAGCCTGGAAAGGTCATCGACCTCCATCCCGTACTTCTTCAGTGCATACTGTACCCCGTTTATAATTCCCGGACCTGAATCCGTCAGTGTCCCGTCCAAATCAAATAAAACTGTTTTTATCTTCATCTTAAAAACTCCTGATCTTGTCATCTTCATCATTGTGTGTATTCACAATTTTACGGATAACAACAAAATATCCTACGTTCTCATTTACCTTCACAAATACCCTGTCATTCACCTTGTGCCCTAAAATAGCCTTTCCGATCGGAGATTCTATACTGATCAGGCCATTAATTGAACTGCCCCTTACCGATGTAACAAGACGGTAGGTCTCAACCTCGGCATCCTCTTCAAAATAGAGCTCTACCGTATTATTGATCCCAACTTCGTCATCCTTAGAAGAATCATCCACAATGACTGCGGTTTTCAGCATCCTCTCCAGATAGCGTATCCGGCTCTCATTCCGGTTTTTTTCTTTCTTTGCGGCATGGTATTCAAAGTTTTCACTCAGGTCCCCATGCGCACGCGCCTCTTTTACGGACTCGATCAATTCCCTGCGAACCACGATTTTCCGGTGTTCAATCTCTTCCTGTATCTTTTCCACATCGCTTTTAGTTAATTTATCATACATAAATATACCAATTCCTTATCTCGTATTATGCGCCGGATCTGCCATAACTTTCATATGCCAAAAAACACCCTTCACCGGGCCGTGCCGTCTGCAGGGCATAATCCTGCCGTCCGCGCGGTCCCGCATCAGGGTGAGGCCGTTCAACTCATCACAGGGCATTCTCTGCTTTATTTTACAAGCAGGGATTTTCCTGTCATTTCTTTGGGCTGCTCCATTCCCATGAGCTCGATCAGGGTCGGGGCAATATCTGCCAGGCATCCGCCTTCTCTCAGCTTATACGCCGGGTCTGCATTAACAAGCACAAATGGTACCGGATTCGTTGTATGGGCCGTGAATGGTTCCCCGGATTCCGGGTCAATCAGCTGTTCTGCATTTCCGTGGTCTGCACAGATAAACATCTGTCCGTTCACTTCTTTCACTGCATCTACGGCTCTTCCGACACACTCGTCAACTGCCTCGATCGCCTTGACCGCAGCCTCTTCAACCCCGGTATGGCCTACCATATCCGGATTTGCAAAATTAATGATGATGACGTCATACTTATCAGATTTGATTGCATCTACCAGTTTATCACATACTTCAAATGCACTCATCTCCGGTTTCAGATCATAGGTAGCCACCTTCGGGGACTTCACGAGGATTCTGTCCTCTCCCTTGTTCGGTTCTTCTACACCGCCGTTGAAGAAGAATGTTACATGGGCATACTTCTCTGTCTCGGCGATACGTGCCTGCGTCATATTATGAGCTGCCAGAAATTCTCCGAATGTATTTGTAATCTCATCCTTTGTAAATGCAACAAGCTTATTCGGGATTGTCACATCATAGTCTGTAAAGCACACAAACGTTGTCTGAATACGTGCTCCCCTGTCAAAGCCTTCAAATTGTTCATCACAGAATGTCCTGCTGATTTCTCTTGCCCTGTCAGGACGGAAATTAAAGAAGATGACGGAATCATTGTCTTTGATCGTGGCAACCGGTGCCCCATCCTTTACAACTACGGTCGGAAGAACAAATTCATCTGTTGCATCCGCATCATAAGATGCCTGAATCCCTGCCGGGCCTGACTCTGCAGTCTCTCCAATCCCCTTAACAAGGGCATTGTAAGCCTTTTCCACGCGGTCCCAGCGGTTATCCCTGTCCATTGCATAATAACGTCCCATTACGCTTGCAACCTGTCCTACGCCGAGTTCTTTCATTTTAGCTTCCAGCTGCTCTACATATTCTTTTCCTGATGCCGGAGGGGTATCACGTCCGTCAAGGAAACAGTGGATATACACTTTTTCAATCCCCTGTCTCTTAGCCAGCTCAAGGAGTCCGAAAATGTGTTCAATGTGGCTGTGTACACCACCATCAGACACGAGTCCGAACATATGCAGTGCAGAATCATTTTTCTTTACATTTTCACAAGCCGCAAGAAGTGCCTTGTTTTCAAAGAAATCCCCGTCTTTGATTGCTTTTGTAATCTTTGTAAGGTCCTGATAAACAATGCGGCCCGCGCCCATGTTCAGGTGCCCTACCTCTGAGTTCCCCATCTGTCCGTCAGGAAGTCCTACTGCCATTCCACTGGCATTCCCCTTCACGAACGGGCATTCTGCCATCAATTTATCCATAACCGGGGTCCTGCCTTCATAAACGGCATTCCCGGTGGTACTGTCATTTAATCCATAACCATCTAAGATCATCAATACGGTTGGTTTTTTACTCATATCTATTCTCCTTTACTCCTTTTATTTCATCCGGGTAACTGTCCAGAACACTCGGACAGTTACTCATCCGGTACTTATTGTACATGTTTTTCCCGCTTTTTGCAAATATCTTTTTCAGTCCTTGTGGCAAGCCACACCTCCAGCAGGTCAATCCATGACTGGACAGGCGGGCAGACTGAACTTCCGTCCGCCCTCGATGTAGACTCATCAGCGAGTGAAAGGCCGTGTTCCCCTGTAGGATAGACATGGAGTTCTGTAGAAACCCCGGCCCCTCTTAAAGCCGCCGCAAGCAGCAGTGAATTTTCCACAGGAACGGTTGTATCGGTAAAGGTATGCCAGATGAAACAGGGAGGCATATCTGAAGTGACCAGCTTCTCCAGTGAAACTTCCTTTTTCTTTTCCTTATATTCGCTGCCCAGCAGATTTCTGAAGCTGCCCTCATGAGAATACTTCTTCTTGGATGTTATGACCGGGTAATTCAGGATCAGGCCTGCCGGTTTTAAGATATCAGGCGTCGTTCCCGCTGCTTTATACAGAAACGGCTTATTCCAGAAAACTCCCAGACTTGCTGCCAGATGGCCGCCCGCAGAAGATCCCTGCACATAAATCTGGTTCCAGTCCACATGCCATTTTTCATGATTCTCATGCACCAGCTTCATAACCTCCGCCAGTTCTAAGAGTGCCGTCGGGAATCTGGCCGGTGCAACGGAATACCTTAAAATCCCTACATGGTAACCCATTGCCAGCAGACGCATTGCAACCGGTTCCGCCTCTCTGTCACTTGTCTTTTCGTAGCCGCCGCCCGGACAGAGAATAATCATCGGGCGTATCAGGTCCGGCTGGAATTCTTTGGAGCTGTCCAGTATATACGCATAAAACTTCGTATTCGGTGCGGACTGCTCTGTATGGATAGAGATCACCTCGTACTGCATATTTTTCTCCTTCTCTGATATCATATGATGTTGGGGGCAAAAAGCATTTTTACCCCTGATGCCTACGGATTTCTCGTATAACAAGAAAAAATCGCAGTGAGCATATGCTGTTTCGCTTACTCCCCACGATTCCCTTCCTTACAGACTCCGGCGGGATATATCCCGCCGGACCGGTATTCCTGTGATTCTTATTTGTAATTTACAATCTTTCCAAAATCAGCTTTCAGGGAAGCCCCGCCTACAAGTCCTCCGTCAATGTCTGCCTGTGCAAATAATTCAGGTGCTGTTGCAGCATTTACAGATCCGCCGTACTGGATACGGATTGCTTCTGCTGTTGCTTCATCATAAACTTCAGCGATGCATGCACGGATTCCTGCACAAACTTCCTGAGCCTGCTCTGTTGTAGCTGTCTTTCCTGTTCCGATAGCCCAGATAGGCTCGTAAGCAATAACAGCTGTCTTAGCCTGGTCTGCTGTCACGTTCTGGAATCCAACTTTCACCTGCTGGCGGATGAAGTCCATCGTAACTCCCTGCTCTCTCTGCTCCAAAGTCTCTCCACAGCACATGATCGGTGTAATGTTATGTTCAAATGCTTTCAGGACTTTTTTGTTGACATCTTCGTTTGTCTCTCCGAAGTATTCTCTTCTCTCAGAGTGCCCTAAAACTACATATTTTACACCTGCATCTACAAGCATAGCCGGAGAAATCTCTCCTGTGTATGCTCCGCTCTCTTCAAAATACATATTCTCAGCGCCAACCTGGATGTTTGAACCCTTTGCAGCTTCCACTACAGGTACGATATCGATTGCCGGAACACAGAATACAACGTCAACTTCTTCGTTCGCTACTAATGGTTTTAACTCTTCTACTAATGCTACTGCCTCACTTGGAGTTTTATTCATCTTCCAGTTTCCTGCGATAATTTTTCTTCTTGCCATGATATGGTCTCCTTTTTTTACTTATTGTTTGCTGCTGCTACGCCTGGTAATTCTTTTCCTTCGAGGAATTCGAGGGAGGCTCCGCCGCCTGTTGAGATGTGGGTCATTTTGTCGCCGTATCCTAACTGGTTAACGGCTGCTGCTGAATCTCCACCGCCGATGATTGTTACTGCTTCTGTCTCGGACAGTGCTTTTGCGACTGCTTCTGTTCCTGCTGCAAAGTTTGGCATCTCGAAGCATCCCATTGGTCCGTTCCATACTACTGTCTTAGCTGATCTTACTGCGTCTGAGAATATCTTAGCTGTCTCAGGTCCGATATCCAGGCCTTCCCAGCCGTCCGGGATTTCTCCGCGTCCTACAACTTTTGTGTGTGCATCGTTGGAGAAGTCATCTGCAATTACGTTGTCTACAGGAAGAAGCAGCTTTACGCCCTTGTCTTCTGCTTTTTTGATCATATCAAGGGCATACTGGCAGTAATCTTCTTCAAGAAGGGAATTACCAACGCTTCCGCCCTGGGCCTTGCTGAATGTGTAAGACATTCCGCCTCCGATAATCAGGGTGTCAACCTTGTCCAGCAGGTTCTCTATTACGGAAATCTTGCTGGATACTTTTGCTCCGCCAAGGATTGCTACGAATGGTCTCTCAGGATTTTCTACTGCATTGCCAAGGAAGTCGATTTCTTTCTGCATTAAGTATCCTACAACTGCCGTGTCCACAAACTGTGTCACACCAACATTGGAGCAGTGCGCTCTATGTGCTGTCCCGAACGCATCATTTACGAAAACATCGCAGAGGGATGCAAGGTCTTTGCTGAACGCTTCCCCGTTCTTTGTCTCTTCTGCCCTGTAACGGGTATTCTCAAGAAGGATGATATCTCCATCATTCATTGCTTCTACTGCTGCCTTTGCGTTAGGTCCTACCACTTCAGGATCAGCCGCAAATTTTACTTCCTGTCCAAGCAGTTCAGATAATCTTACAGCGACAGGTGCGAGTGATAACTCAGGAACAGGCTGTCCCTTCGGCTTTCCGAGATGTGAGCAGAGGATGATCTTTCCTCCGTCTGCAACCAGCTTCTTAATAGTAGGCAGGGCAGCCACAAGGCGGTTCTCATCTGTAATCTTTCCATCGATCAGCGGTACATTGAAGTCGCATCTTACAAGGACCTTTTTACCCTTTACATTAATATCATCTACTGACTTTTTGTTGAGCATAGTATTGCCTCCTGTTTTTTATTTTTACCTGCGCAAAACCATGAGCAGATACTTGATTTTTACATAAAAAGAATCCGGTCCTATACAAAGACCGGACCCTTTTTTGAGTCTATTCTATTTATTTATTCAAATCTTGTAACTGTTCAGGACCATGAACAGTTACCAAATCTTACAGTAATGTTCCGAAGTATTTGATTGTTCTTACCATCTGGCTTGTGTAAGAATTCTCATTATCATACCATGAAATTACCTGTACTTCTGTTGTTCCGTTGTCAAGTGGAAGTACCATTGTCTGTGTAGCATCGAATAATGAACCGTATTTCATTCCTACGATATCGCTGGATACGATCTCATCTGTGTTGTATCCGAAAGATTCGTTGGAAGCTGCTTTCATTGCTTCGTTGATCTGGTCAACTGTTACTGTTCCTTCAACAACTGCTGTTAAGATAGTTGTAGAACCTGTCGGGGTTGGAACTCTCTGTGCAGATCCGATTAATTTTCCGTTCAGTTCCGGGATAACAAGACCGATTGCTTTCGCTGCACCTGTGCTGTTAGGAACGATATTTACAGCAGCTGCACGTGATCTTCTTAAATCACCTTTTCTCTGTGGTCCGTCAAGTGTCATCTGATCGCCTGTGTAAGCGTGGATTGTGCACATGATACCTGATTTGATCGGTGCTAAATCGTTCAGTGCTTTTGCCATTGGAGCTAAGCAGTTAGTTGTACAGGAAGCAGCTGAGATGATGTTGTCCTCTTTTGTAAGCTCTTCGTGGTTTACATTGTAAACGATTGTAGGAAGGTCATTTCCTGCCGGTGCAGAAATAACGACTTTCTTAGCGCCTGCTTTGATATGAGCTTCTGCTTTTGCTTTGGATGTATAGAAGCCTGTACACTCCAGAACAACATCTACACCGATCTCTCCCCAAGGAAGTTCTTCAGCGTTAGCTTTTGCGTAGATTTTAATTTCTTTTCCGTCAACTGTGATGGAATCTTCACCTGCTACTACTTTGTCGCATAATGCATATCTTCCCTGTGTTGAGTCATATTTTAATAAGTGAGCCAGCATTGTCGGTGATGTTAAGTCGTTAATTGCAACTACTTCATATCCCTCTGCTCCGAACATCTGTCTGAATGCAAGACGTCCAATACGTCCAAATCCATTAATCGCTACTTTTACTGCCATGATTAATTCCTCCTAAAGTTTTAAAAAGTGTCAACTGTTACACAGTCGCTATATTGTGGAATCTCCAGCCAAACAGCCTGTTTGTTAAAGATTCATCAACTATGGTTTATTGTACTAAATCAAGAACAAAAATTCAAGTGCAAAATGCATTTTTATGGAAGTTGTTCAAATTTCGGCTTTCTCCCTGAAAATTCTGTGTAGTATTTAAATCCACAGTCTTTCAGAATGCCTGCTGTCTTCTCAAAATCGTAGGCGATGTGTTCGGGTCTGTGCCCGTCGGCACCGATCGTAATAATCTCGCCGCCAAGCTCCCGGTAACGCCTGATGATGTCCGGATGCGGATGGCAGAAACCGAGCCCGTATTTGAATCCGGCCATATTCATCTCGATCCCTTTGCCTTTGGCAATCACCTTTTTCAGGATTTCATCAAGCTGGTCCGCATACTTCCGGTAGGAATACTCCTGCGCCTGATTGTTCCCGTAACGGACCACATAATCAATATGCCCCAGAACGTCAAAATCATCCACGGCATCGAGGTCTTCCAGTGTCGCCTGAAAGGTCTCCCTGTACGCCTCCTCATCGCTTCTGCCCTGAAACATTTCCCGATAGTAAGGATCGCTGCCATGTACGACATGAACCGACCCTATGACAAAATCGAATGGATATTTATTCACCAATTCTTTATAATATGCACCAAGATGTGGCTGGAGCCCAATCTCTATACCGATGCGGACATCTATTTTATCCGCATACTCTTCTTTCAGCCCTCTGAGCACTTCAAAGTAGTGGTCTATGTCAAAAACAAACGCTTTGGGTCCGATATCTTCGTGAAAGGGATAATCTTTATCATTGTGGTCGGTGATACAGATTGTCTTCAGTCCTTTTGATACCGCACCCTCTATCATGTCTCTCGCCGGTGCCTCACAGTCCGATGAGAAATCTGTGTGCATGTGAAAATCGCTTGTTATCATAATATTGTTCCTCCGCCGAGCACATATTCCCCATCGTAAAATACCACTGCCTGTCCCGGAGTGACTGCCCTCTGAGGTTCTTCAAATGTACAGGTAACTTCGTCCGTGCCCGTTTTTTCTATTGTACACCATGCACCTTTATGGTTATAGCGTATCTTTGTAAAAACACGTAAAGGTTCTGTCAAATCTTCAACGGACATAAAATTCAGGCGGTCTGCACGCAGCACATGTGTCATGGATTCTTCCTTGGTCCCGATCACCACCTCGTTCGTCTCCGGACGGATTTCCAGCACAAAGGCCGGATATCCCAGTGCAAGTCCAAGTCCTTTACGCTGGCCGACTGTATAATGTGTAATTCCCTTATGAGTTCCCAGAACAGTGCCGTCACTGGTCACGAAATTCCCCTCAGGGATCCTGACTTCTGTATTCTCTTCTATATAAGAAGCATAGTCTTTGTCCGGGACAAAACAGATGTCCTGGCTGTCCGGCTTATTCGCAACCTGAAGATGGATCTTCTCCGCAATGCGGCGCACCTCGTCTTTCGAATACTCCCCGACCGGCATCAGCGTCCGCTTCAGCTGTTCCTGTGTCAGATTATAAAGTGCATAGGTCTGGTCCTTCTCAATCGTTGCAGAACAGCGCAGCGTGCGGCGCCCATTGGGAAGTTCCACGACTCTCGCATAGTGGCCGGTCGCGATATAATCCGCACCGATCGCCATGCTCCTTGTAAGCAAAGACTCCCATTTTACATATCTGTTGCAGGCAATGCATGGGTTCGGTGTTCTCCCATGCAGATACTCGTCTATAAAATAGTCGATGACATGTTCTTTAAATTCCTGTTTAAAGTTCATCACATAATATGGAATCCCGAGGTCTGCCGCGACCCTTCTGGCGTCATCTACGGCGCTCAGTCCGCAGCAGCCTCCGTTTTCCTGCTGTACGGCCAGATCTTCATCCTGCCAGATCTGCATCGTCACCCCGATGACCTCATATCCCTGCTCCTTCAAAAGATATGCCGCCACGGAAGAATCTACACCCCCGGACATTCCGACTACTACTTTGCTCATTAATATTCCTCTTCCTCTTCTTCCTCGCCCTCATGGATATCTGACTTTGGCTTCGTGAGCCCTTCGATCTTAATGTCATGTTTTTCGGCATAATCCCAGAGCGCGGCATGAATGGCCTCCTCCGCTAACAGGGAACAGTGCACCTTGACTGGTGGAAGTCCGTCCAAAGCCTCCATTACCGCCTTGTTCGTTATCTGCATCGCTTCATTGATATTCTTTCCCTTTACCAGCTCTGTTGCCATACTGCTTGTAGCCACGGCAGCCCCGCAGCCAAATGTCTTGAATTTCACATCACGGATAATCTGGTTTTCATCAATATCCAGATAAATCCGCATGATATCTCCGCACTTTGCATTTCCTACCGTTCCAACGCCGCTGGCGTTTTCTATTTCCCCTACATTTCTAGGGTGTTCGAAGTGATCCATTACCTTTTCTGTATACATTTATTTTTCCTCCTGTCGTTTGCTTTGTTTTTTTATAAAATCCTCGTATAAAGGTGACATATTTCTCAAATGCTGCACGATTTCTTTTAAGGAATCAACAACAAAATCAAGGTCTTCCTTCGTCGTCTCCTCGCTCAGGGTCATACGCAGTGAACCGTGGGCGATCTCATGGGGCAGGCCGATTGCAAGCAGTACATGTGACGGGTCTAAGGAACCTGAAGTACAGGCAGAACCGCTGGATGCACAGATTCCTTTCATGTCCAGCTTAATCAGAAGAGATTCCCCTTCAATAAACCGGAAACTGAAGTTCACATTATTCGGAAGACGCTTTACCCGGTCGCCGTTCAGCCTGCTGTAAGGAATCTCAGCCCCGATCCTCCCGATCAGATAATCCCGCAGTTCGATTTCCTTCTCTGTTCTCTCCTTCAGGGACGCTGCCGCACGCTCAACAGCCTTTCCGAAACCAACGATACCGGGAACATTCTCAGTCCCTGCGCGGCGTTTCCTCTCCTGCGCACCTCCATGTACGAAAGAACGGATCTTCACGCCCTTCCTGATATACAGAAAACCAATGCCTTTCGGCCCGTTCAGCTTGTGAGCGCTTGCGCTGAGCATATCGATATGACAGGCATCTACATCGATCGGCACCTGGCAGAAAGCCTGTACCGCATCTGTGTGGAAAAGAATCCCCTTCTCATGGGCAATCTCTCCGATCTCCTGAATCGGCTGTATCGTACCGATCTCATTATTCGCATACATGACCGAGATCAGAATCGTATCCGGCCTGATGGCCGCCTTTAAATCATCGAGCTTCACGATCCCATTCTCATCTACGTCCAGATAAGTCACCTCGTATCCCTGCTTTTCCAGATACTCGCATGTATGCAGGACTGCGTGGTGCTCAATCTTCGTCGTAATGATATGTTTTCCTTTATTTCCATAAGCCTCGGCCGTCGCTTTCAGGGCCCAGTTATCCGATTCGGAGCCGCCTGCCGTGAAATAAATCTCATTTCCATTCGCCCCCAGCGTATCTGCGATAATCTCTCTCTGGCGGGTAATCACATCTTTGTTGCCCGATGCAAATGAGTATACGCTGGAAGGATTCCCGTAATTCTCTGTAAAATAAGGAAGCATCGCCTCCACAACCTCCGGCGCTGTTTTTGTTGTAGCCGCATTGTCTAAATAAATTAGTTTATTCATCTATATTTCCTCCTGTATTGTTTCTCTAATTCTTACAGCCTGTCTGTCCGGGAAAATCCTGACATCCCATCTTCCGGCTTTCTTCCACCAGCTGGTCCAGCTTCATCTCATCCACCGTATGGTTGATGCTTTCATTAATCCGCTGCCACACATACTTGGTCACACAGCTGTCCGCCGCCTTACATCCTTCTTCCGGATTCAGTCCCGAACATTCTACCGGCTCCAGACTGCCTTCCAGGGCACGCAGGACATCGCCAACGGAAATTTCCTCCAGTTCCTTCGCCAGCACATAACCGCCGCCGGCACCCCGGATGCTCTTCACAAGCCCGGCCTTCTTCAGCATTGCCATCAGCTGCTCCAGATACCGTTCTGAAATTCCCTGTCTGTCAGAGATGCTTGTAATTGAAACCGGCTCCTGCCCACTGTACTTCGCAAGATCAATCAGGGCCCTTAAGCCATATCTTCCTTTTGTCGATAATTTCAATCTATCACCTTCTTAATCCCTAGTATAACAATTCCTAGTATTCCATATCCTAGTGTTTTAATCCCTAGCAATTTGCTAGGATTTCTTTTCTTTTGTAGAATACCACTCGGTTCTGGTTCTGTCAAGCCGTAAGCAGGAATATGTTGTAAAAATATGTTTTTTAGGAGATACATAACAAGTGTCCAGAAAACAAACCATCATACGGGGGACCTTTATCTTAACAGCTACCGGCTTTTTATGCAGGTTCATGGGCTTTTTCTACCGGATGTTTTTAAGCCATACTTTCGGGGAGGAAGGTGTCGGCCTGTATCAGCTGATCTTCCCCGTATACTCACTCTGCTTTGCGCTGACCGCGGCAGGACTCGAAACCGCCATATCCAGAACCGTTGCCCAGAAAATCTCCCTCGGGAGAAAAAAAGAAGCCCGCGAAATCCTTCTGCTGGGGCTTTTTATTTCCATACTGCTATCTTTAATCTGCCTTTTTGTCCTTCAGGGAAATGCGGCATACATTTCCGAAAAATTTCTGGGGGACACCCGCTGCGAACCACTGCTGATTCCTTTGTCCTATGCACTGCCGTTTGCCGCGATCCACAGCTGCATATGCGGCTACTGTTACGGAATGAAGGAAACGAAGATTCCGGCCGTATCCCAGCTGGTCGAACAGGTAACAAGGATTCTTGCTGTCTATGTGTTTTATATGATTTTAATAAAAAAGGGGGACGATGCACCGATCACCATTGCAGTACTCGGGCTGGTCGTCGGAGAAGTGACTTCCGCACTTTATGCCGCCAAATCACTGACACGGAGCACTCATACTATATCCGGACTGAATGTTACATATAAAGAATTCTGTTCTCGTTTCAAGGAACTGGTCCCGCTCTCCCTGCCCCTGACCGCCAACCGCATGCTAATCAACCTGCTGCAGAGCATAGAAGCCATCTCCATTCCCGCCCGACTGCAGATGCACAACCACAGCACCTCCGAGGCGCTCAGTATTTATGGGGTCCTGACCGGGATGGCACTTCCCTGCATCCTGTTTCCGTCCGCCATCACCAGTTCCATCTCCATCATGCTTATGCCCACCGTTGCAGAAATACAAACGACAGACAACCGTCATGAAATGCTGGATATTATAAAAAAAGTTGCCGGCTCCTGTTTCATACTCGGTCTCGGCTGTTGTTTCATCTTTCTCATCCTCGGTTCCTGGATGGGAAACGTACTGTTCGGCAGCGCCTCCGCCGGTAAGTTCATCATAACCCTGGCATGGATCTGCCCCTTCCTATACACCAACTCTGCCCTGCTGAGTGTGATAAACGGCCTTGGAAAGACAACAAGTACATTCCTCATAAATTCCTTCGGCCTCGTGATCCGGATTGCCAGCGTATTCATTGCAATCCCGTTGTTTGGAATTCAGGGGTACCTCTGGGGAATGCTGCTAAGCCAGCTCATTGTAACGCTTTGCGCGGCAGCCGTTCTCTATCCGAGTCTGAAAACAGGAAGATAAGTTCCAAAAAGAGGAGCCGGATTTTACGAATGTTCCGTAAAATCCGGCTCTGTTTTATTCCACCCGGCTCTCTTTACAGGGTTTTCAGGAATGCCTGCATCAGGATCGGGTTTACATAGGCCTCAAGGATGATGCCCATAACCATTGCCAGCCCGATAAAGATGCTCTTTTGTGCATTCCACTTATTCTGCGGGTATGTATAGCTGTACCAGATAACTACCATATACGCAGGTATATACAGAAGAAACTGGGGCAGGATACCAACAATACAAAGGATGCTGCCCTTTATCCCCATCCCGAGGACCCCCATAGATAACAGCATCCCGCTTGAAAAGCCCGTCCATACAATAAATGCTATGGAAGCCGGTTTTCTTATTTTCGTGAACGCCAGGCCCAGTAATACGAAAAAGGGGACTGCACGGACCCGGACCAGATACCAGATGTATTCCTGTGCCGCAATTTCTGCGGTCTGGTACTGGTTCAGAAAGTAATCACTGAAGATTCCGGGTTCGGCGGTATATTTCTTCATGATTAAGTTTACATATAAAATTCCAAATAAAAATCCCGGCATAAAGAAAGCAAACAGCTGCTTCCTCGTATGAAGTATCTTCACAGGCTCTCCTCCTATTGTTCAGATATTTCATTATATGCCGGGGTTTATGATTTATGCCTGTTCGTTTCACCGCCAGAGCATATGAAAGGGTTTCTTACTTATTTCCTGACGTACTTTGCATCGTATGCCAGAAGCGAGGAGATTGTTTTTCCATCCTCTATTTCACCGGAGAAAATCTTCTCCTTTAATTCTTCTATCGTATAAGCCTTCAGATCGATGAATTCGTCTTCATCCAGATGCTGCTTTGACGGAATCAGGTTCCGGGCAACATAAACTTCAATCCTTTCATTACAGAATGCGACTGTTGTGCGAAGGGTTATCAGCCATTCCAGATCCTCACTCCGGTAGCCAGTCTCTTCTTCCAGTTCACGGCCTGCACATAAGATGCCGGGTTCGTCCTCCGCATCGAGGGCGCCTGCCGGAATCTCCAGTGTATAGCGGTCCAGTGCATTCCTGTACTGTCTCACCATCAATATCTTTCCATCGTCCGTAACCGGCACTACCGCGGCAGCACCTTTGTGCCTGATGAAATCCCACACTACGGTATGGTCACCGTCAATCTCCATCGTATCCTGGTAAAAATCGATAATCTTCCCTTTAAACTTCAGTTCCCGGTTAATTCTTTTAATCTGTCCGCTCATATCTGCTCCTTTTCGTTTCCCTACAGAGAGGAAACAAATTTTTCTATTCTGTCGAGACCTTTATCAATCGCCTCTAAAGAAATAGCATATGACAAACGGATAAAATTGTCAAATCCGAAATCTGCACATGGCACGACGGCTACCTTGTAATCTTCAAGCAGGATCTCTGCCACTCTTGCCGTTGTCCCGATCTTCTGCCCTTTATAGGACTTTTCCAGTACATCCGTGAAATCAATAAACACATAGAAAGCTCCTTCCGGCTCCAGCAGATTAAGAAGCGGCATCCTGGAAATCCTTTCATACATGTGCTTTCTTCTTTTATCGAATTCCACCTTCATAGACTCTAACGCTGACTGGTCTCCTGAGAGTGCCTCGAAAGCAGCCTTCTGTGCAATCGAGTTCGGATTGGATGTCTGGTGGCTCTGTACACTTCCCATCAGTTTAGCGATCTCCACGCTGGAACCGGTATAACCGATTCTCCATCCTGTCATTGCATAGCTTTTTGAAACACCGCTGCAGGTGATTGTTCTTTTATAAATCTCATCCCCAAGTGAGGCGATACTCACATGCTTCTTCTCTCCGTAGATCAGATATTCATACATCTCATCAGCTACAACGTAGAAATCCTTTTCCACTGCAACTTCAGCAATTGCACGAAGCTCTTCCTCGGAATAAACCATTCCCGTCGGATTAGACGGTGTATTCAGAATCAGCGCCTTTGTATTCTCTGACACCGCATTGCGGATCTGCTGTGCCGTTACTTTATAGCCGTTTTCCTTTGATCCGTAGACATACACCGGTATTCCGTCGCTGAGTTTTACAATCTCAGGATAGGTCAGCCAGTATGGTGCAGGTATGATGACTTCGTCTCCCGGATTTAAGATTGCCTCGAAAATATTTGTGAGAGAATGTTTTCCGCCGTTACTGATTACAATCTGGTTTGGCTCGTAATGCAGGCCGTTAAAGCTCTCAAACTTTTCACAGACTGCTTTCTTCAATTCTGCCGTTCCTGAGGCTGGCGTATATTTTGTAAATCCTTCTTTAATCGCTTTGATTGCCGCTTCATTGATATTATCCGGTGTATTAAAATCCGGTTCCCCGGCGCCGAACCCTACAACGTCGATTCCTTCTGCCTTCATTGCCTTTGCCTTCGCTGTAATTGCCAGCGTTGATGACGGTTTTACCCCCGCCGCTTTTCGTGATAATGTTAATCCCATTTTTCCATCCTCCACTTCATACCAGTATTCGTTTCATTATATAGTATGCGTTCTGATTTAATATTATAGTATACGTTTCCATATATTGCAAGTTCTATTTTTGTTTTATTCTTATTTACTGGATAATCACACTTTTTAAGCAGTATTATATGTTTTTCTGCAATTTACATTGTCATTTCCTGCATTTGTATTCCCACACTTAAAAACTATGCCTTTTTCCATTCGAAATTTTCTATTGAGGATAACTGAACGAACCTCTCTGGAGCATGTTTAATAATTGCCTATGCATATTTAAGGACAAAAGAAAAAGCCCCCGTCATATGACAAGGGCTGTAATTTCAATTCCTATCTGATATGGATTATTTCGCATAATCTGTAACTCGTGATTCACGGATTACATTTACTTTAATCTGGCCTGGATATTCCAATTCAAATTCAATCTGCTTTGCAATCTCTCTGGCCATAAGTACCATGTCATCATCAGATACTTGTTCCGGAACTACCATAACTCGAATCTCTCTACCTGCCTGAATAGCAAAAGACTTCTCAACACCTTTAAACTGGTTTGATATTTCTTCTAATTGTTTCAATCTGTTTGTGTATGTTTCTATTGTTTCTCTTCTTGCACCTGGTCTTGCCGCAGAAATCGTATCGGCAGCCTGTACTACACATGCAATCAATGTCTGGGGCTCTACATCACCATGATGAGATTCCACTGCATTGATTACTGTCGCAGACTCTTTATACTTTCTGCAAAGGTCAGAACCAATCTGAATATGTGAACCTTCCACGTCGTGGTCAATCGACTTGCCGATATCATGCAGCAGCCCTGCACGCTTTGCCATCCTGACGTCCAGATCGATCTCGCCGGCAAGGAGCCCGGATAACTGGGCAACTTCAATAGAGTGCTTTAATGCATTCTGACCATAACTTGTTCTGAACTTCATACGTCCCAACAGACGAATCAGTTCCGGATGAATTCCCGGCACGCCAACTTCTAACGCGGCTGCCTCTCCTTCTTCCCTGATCATTGTGTCCACTTCTTTTTGTGCCTTCTCTACCATCTCCTCGATTCTCGCCGGATGGATACGACCATCCACAATCAATCTTTCAAGTGCAATTCTGGCAACTTCTCTTCGGATCGGGTCAAACCCGGATAATACGACTGCTTCCGGTGTATCGTCGATAATCAGTTCGACGCCGGTCAAAGTCTCAAGAGTTCTGATATTACGTCCCTCTCGTCCGATAATTCTTCCTTTCATTTCATCACTTGGAAGCTGCACTACAGAAATCGTAGTTTCAGCCACATGATCTGCCGCACATCTCTGGATTGCGTTGACGACATATTCCTTCGCCTTCTTATCCGCATCTCCTTTCGCCTGTGCTTCCAGCTCTCTGACCATCTTGGCTGTGTCATGTTTCACATCTTCTTCAACAGTTTTCAACAGATATTCTTTTGCTTGTTCGGAGGTAAGTCCTGAGATTCTTTCTAGTTCCTGTACTCTCTTCTGACTGAGATCTTCTACTTTCGCTTCACGCTGCTTTAGTTGTTCTTCTTTTGCTGTAAATTTAACTTCCCGCTGTTCAATCGCCTCTGACCGTTTGTCCACGGCCTCTTCCTTACTTAGCACCCTTTTCTCATAGCGCTGTAACTCGGCTCTTCTTTCCTTTGTCTCTTTTTCCAGTTCATTCTTAGTCTTGATAGACTCTTCCTTCACCTCTAAGAGAGCTTCTTTTTTCGTTGTCTCAGCAGTCTTTACGGCATCATCAATTATCTCTCTTGCCTTTGCTTCTGCATTCCCGATCTTGGACGCTGCATTGTTCTTCAGATTGGAAACCGTCACAAAGTGAGTAATAATACCAACTATCAACGCGAGGGCTACGGCAATAACAATACTAATCATTGTTGGCACAGGAGCACCTCCTTATTTAATTTTCATTGTACATATTGCTCTAAATACAACAGTTAAATTTTATACTGTTTTCACAACTATGTCAAGCATTCTCATTATAATTTTGTATCACTTGACGGATGTCGTCATAACGGAAGCCTTTTCGCGATAAATATCCATAAATTTTATGTAATTCTTCCTCCGTGGCATGAGCCGGATCGACCCTTTTTTTACGGAATATCTGGAGGATTGCATCCCGCTCAGAGTCTGGGCCGGAGCACTCTTCGAAGGCAAGGTCAATCTGACCGGACGATACTCCTTTGCTTAACAGCTGGGCGTAAATCTCCCTTCTGCTCTTTGTCTGCTGCCTGCTTTCAATGAACCGCTTTGCATATCGATAATCATCTATGTAACCAAAAGTCTTCACATATTTGAGTGCTGCCTCTATCGCCTCTTCGGGATACAGCCCCTGCCTCAGTTTTTCTAAAAGTCCCGCCTCGGTCCTGTCCATGTCTTCCAGAAGGTGCATGGCCCTGAGCTTCGCACGCTTCAGTACCACCTCGTCCATCACCCGCCGACGCACTTCATCGTCAATTTGTTCCCCTTCCCGGATGCCGTAACGTGAGAGTTCGCCTTTGTATAATACAAAGGCGAACTCCTCATCCAGGAATACTTTATACTTTGTCTTCGTTACAGGTTCCAGCTTTGTAACTGTCATAGTAAGTGCACACTCCTGTTCCTCTATTCTTATCTTTTATCTCGAAGACTTCTTCTACTCTGTCTTAGCCGCTTCAGCAGCAGGAGCAGTCTTATCTGCCGCCTTTGCCTTCCCCGCAGCCTCTGCTTTTGCCGGCTCTTTTACTTTCTTTGTCAGCTTAAGTTCGTCTGTTTCATCCGCTTCGCTGTCTTCTCCGTTGAGCTTATAATAAGAACGCACCTGATGGTCCAGTTCTTCCATCAGCTCTGGATGCTCCGAAAGATATGCTTTGGCATTCTCGCGTCCCTGTCCGATCTTTTCTCCTTTGTATGCATACCATGCACCACTCTTATTGATCACGTCTATACCGGCCGCCAGATCTAGCAAATCCCCTTCTCTGGAAATACCTTTCCCGAACATGATATCGAATTCAGCTTCCTTGAACGGAGGCGCAATCTTGTTCTTTACAATCTTAATACGTGTCCGGTTACCGACCATTTCCCCGCTCTGCTTGAGAGTCTCAATTCTTCTGACGTCCATTCTGACAGATGCATAGAACTTCAGCGCACGCCCTCCTGTCGTGGTCTCCGGATTACCGAACATAACACCAACCTTCTCACGCAGCTGGTTGATAAAGATAACGACACAGTTAGACTTGCTGATAACCGGTGTCAGCTTCCTCAATGCCTGGGACATCAGCCTTGCCTGAAGGCCCACATGGCTGTCTCCCATATCCCCTTCAATCTCCTGTCTCGGAACCAGGGCTGCTACAGAGTCGATAACAATAATATCGATCGCACCCGAACGCACCATCGTCTCTGTAATCTCAAGTGCCTGGTCACCACTGTCCGGCTGTGAGATATACAATTCATCAATATCAACCCCGATGCTCTTCGCATATACAGGGTCCAGAGCATGCTCGGCATCGACAAACCCTGCAATCCCGCCCCTCTTCTGGACCTCTGCGATCATATGTAAGGCAACCGTCGTCTTACCACTGGACTCAGGCCCGTAAACCTCAATTACACGTCCCTTCGGGACACCGCCAAGTCCCAGCGCCAGATCCAGGCTCAGACAGCCGGTCGGTACAGTCTCCACAGCCACATGCGCTCCCGGTTCCCCGAGCTTCATAACCGTTCCTTTTCCAAAATCCTTCTCTAACTTTGCAATCGCCGCTTCCAACGCTTTCTTCTTATCTTCATTACCATTATTCGCCATAGTCTTAAACTTCTCCTTCTCGTCTCTCGAACAATTGTTCGCTTTTCTATTAATATACTATTATACTTGTTGTCAATTGTCAACAACAATTTTATAAATTTATTATACAACATTACATGTCCAATAATCAGGACTCATCTCTATTTTTAGTTATTTCCAGAAATAATTTTAAAACAAATCATTCATCCCCGGCCATCGGCCAAACACAAAAATCAAACTTATAAAGACACTCCACCCATAGGCATCACATCCATTCCATATCCATATTAATCAACTTGAATTCCCTCGGCGATACGCCTGAACCATCAGAAAACCAGAATTTCTTTGAATTGCTTTGTTGATGAAGGTAGTATAACATATAAGCACGCTATTTTCCAGAGAAATATTTTTTAATTACTGATTACTATGTACACCTAAAAAGTATGGCATATATCCTCCGGCGGATGCACCCAGCGTCAATTGAAACCGGCCGCGGGGATGCGGGGGTTCCTTATGCGGGGGGCAAGTGCTGAAAGTGCGTTTCCGCCTTCCTGTTCTTAGAATCCGTAAGCAAACGGCCCGCATTTGGGGGGGGGGGGGGGGGGGGGGGGGGGGGGGGGCGGGGGGGGGGTGGGGGGGGGGGGGGGGGGGGGGGGGGGGGGGGGGGGGGGGGGG